>NZ_CALFXI010000109.1 GCF_937958065.1 uncultured Steroidobacter sp. | reverse complement strand
AGGCGAGCGAAGAGATGCGTTTGCGAGGTTCGTGGCTTGCAGCGCCGTGGCGGGGGTAATTTCCTTCCAGCACCGCGACGCACGCCGCGCGGTTTGTACCGGCAGGCGAGCGAAGAGATGCATTTGCGAGGTTCGTGGCTTGCAGCGCCGTGGCGGGGTAATTTCCTTCCAGCACCGCGACGCACGCCGCTCGGTTTGTATCGGCAGGCGAGCGAAGAGATGCGTTTGCGAGGTTCGTGGCTTGCAGCGCCGTGGCGGGGTATCCCCTCCCGGCACCGCGACGCACGCCGTCGCTCCGCTTCGCTCGCGCTGACGCGCGCGACTTTGCTGTACTTCCCTGTAGCTGCTATTGGACCAACATCCCTGTTGGATCCAATTGCCGGGAGGAGATACCCCGCCCTGGCGCTGCCGAGACGTCGGAGGGCGGTGAGGGAAATAGAGAGAGAAAGATGAAGAGCGCGCACGCTGATTTCGGTGTTCCACCGCCGTCTCTGCATCAACACGCTCAGGATGCTCACGGCAATCTGTAGCTGCTAATGGGAAGGATGTCCTGGTGCGGAGCGCGAGCTAAGGGTGAACCAAAAGAGTGCCGACGCTCCCGTTCCGTATTCCACGACGTCTCGGCAGTGAGAGGCTCGGGGATGTCCTCCCGGCAAATGGATCCAACGGGGAAGTCGGTCCATTAGCAGCTGCAACGCTCCGTTCCGTATTCCACGACATCTCGGCAGCGCGAGGCTTAGGGATGCTCTCCCGGCAAATGGATCCAACAGGGAGGTTGGTCCATTAGCAGCTACAACGCTCCGCTCCGTATTCCACGACGTCTCGGCAGCAGGAGGCTCGGGGATGTCCTCCCGGCAAATGGATCCAACAGGAAAGTCGGTCCATTAGCAGCTGCAACGCTCCGTTCCGTGTTCCACGACGTCTCGGCAGCGGGAGGCTCAGGGATGTCCTCACGGCAAATGGATCCAACAGGGAAGTCGTCCATTAGCAGCTACAACGCTCCGTTCCGTATTCCACGACGTCTCGGCAGCGGGAGGCTCAGCGAGGTCCTCCCGGCAAATGGACTCCAACAGGGAAGTCGGTCCATTAGCAGCTGCAACGCTCCGTTCCGTATTCCACGACATCTCGGCAGCGGGAGGCTCAGGGATGCTCTCCCGGCAAATGGATCCAACAGGGAAGTCGGTCCATTAGCAGCTGCAACGCTCCGTTCCGTGTTCCACGACGTCTTGGCAGCGGGAGGCTCGGGGATGTCCTCCCGGCAATTGGATCCAACAGGGATGTTGGTCCAATAGCAGCTACAGGGAAGTACAGCAAAGTCGCGCGCGTCAGCGCGAGCGAAGCGGAGCGACGGCGTGCGTCGCGGTGCCGGGAGGGCATCCCTGAGCCTCCCGCTGCAAGCCACCGACGTAGCAAATTCCACCAACGCAACGCCACCGACACGCCCAGCGCTGCAACGGATCACTCTCCGCCAGCGAGCCCACCACCAAGCACGCGATACAACGTCACGATGTTGTCGCTCGCAGTCAATCGTGCGTCAACCAGCGACTTCTCCGCGTTGTACAACGTGCGTTGTGCATCGAGCGCGTTTAGAAACGTATCCACGCCCTTCGTGTAGCGAGCTTCCGCCAGCTGATAGCTATCCGCCGCCGCATCGACCAGCGCGCGTTGTGCATCCAGTTGATCCTGGATCGTGCCGCGGACCGCCAACGCATCGGCTACTTCCCGGAAGGCCGTCTGGATTGCAAGCTCGTATTGCGAAACGTACAAATCTCGCTGCGCGTTCGCATACGCCAGGTTCGCGACGTTTGCGCCGCCTTGGAAAATCGGCAGCAGCAGGTTCGGTGCGACCGACCAGGTCGACGTGCCGTTGCTGAACAGATTCGACAGCTCCGGGCTCGCGCGCCCCATGTTTGCCGTCAGTGACAAGCGCGGAAAGAACGCGGCGCGGGCGGCGCCGATGTTTGCATTGGCGGACTGCAACTGATGCTCCGCCTGCAGCACGTCGGGCCGCGACAGCAGCACCGATGACGACAAGCCCGCCGGCACGTCCGCCAGCCACTGATGATGGTCGGGCAGCTCCGAGGGCAGCAGCTCATCGGGGAGGGGGCTGCCGGTCAGCAGCTCCAGCGCATTGCGATCCTGCGCGATCAGGGCCGTGGTGTTGGCCAGATCCACTTTGGCTTGCTGATAGATCGTCTCGGCCTGCCGCACATCGAGTCGTGACGAAACGCCAGCTTCCAGTCGCTTCTGCGTCACTTCCATGGTCCGTCGTGCGCTTTCGAGAGTTCGTTTCGCCAACTCGTACCGGCTGTTGTCCGCGGCCAACGTGAGATAAGCGCTTGCCGTCTCCGCGATCAAGCTGATGCGCGTGGCGCGGGCCGCTTCGGCGGTGGCCAGATAGGACTGGAGCGCGGCATTCGACAGACTGCGCAGGCGACCGAACAAGTCGATTTCGAATGCGCTCAATCCGACAGTGGCCGTGTAGAACTCGTTTTCCAGTGTCGCGCCAGTGGCGCCGCCGAACGTGTTCAAGCTCTTCTGGCGCGTACCGGTGAGCTGACCATTGATCTTCGGAAACACGTCGGCTCGCTGGATTCGATACTGCGCGCGTGCCGACTGAATGTTGGCGAGCGCGCTGCGCAGATCGCGGTTGTTGGCGAGCGCCTGCTCGATGACCTGTTGCAGCTTTTCATCCTGGATGAACTCGCGCCACGGCAGATCCGCCGCCGTCTTCTCGCTCGGCTGCGCGGAATCGTAGGCGGCACCGCTGGGCCAGCTATCGGGAACCGGCGCCGCAGGACGCTCATAGCGAGGGGCCATCGTGCAACCAGTCAGCACGAGCGAAACCGCAGCCGCGAGAGTGAAGGTGGAAGCGTGCTTACGCATGTTGGGCTCCTTCGCTCTGCACGTCGCCTTCCGGCGCGGACACGGGCTCGGGACGATCCTTGAACAACTTGCGGACTAGTACGAAGAACAAGGGCACGAAGAAGATGGCGAGGGCGGTGGCGGTCAGCGTGCCGCCGACCACGCCAGTACCGATGGAGATACGGCTGTTTGCGCCAGCCCCCGTCGAGACCGCCAGCGGCATCACGCCCGCGACGAACGCCAGCGAAGTCATGATGATGGGGCGCAAACGCAGCCGCGCAGCTTCGATGGCAGCCTCCATCAAACCGGCGCCTCGCAAGTAGGCCGCTTCGGCGAATTCGACGATCAAGATCGCGTTCTTCGCGGACAAGCCGATCGTCGTCAGCAGCGCAACCTGGAAGTACACGTCGTTCTCCAAGCCGCGCAGGGTCGCGCCGAGCACGGCGCCGATGACGCCGAGCGGAATCACGAGCATCACGGAGAACGGCACGGACCAGCTCTCGTAGAGCGCCGCGAGACACAGGAAGACGACCAGGATGGAGAGGCTGTAGAGCAGGGTCTTCTGGCCGCCGGCCAGACGTTCCTGATAGGACAGGCCGCTCCAGTCGAAGCCCGCGCCCGGCGGCAGCTTGCCGACCAGTTCTTCCATCTTGTCCATCGCGGTGCCCGAGCTGACGCCCGGGGCGGCCGAGCCTTGAATCGAATACGAGGCCAGGCCGTTGTAACGGCTCAGGTTCTCCGGGCCGTAAGTCCAGCTGGTGGTCGCGAAGGCGGAGAAGGGCGTCATGGTGCCGTTCTGGCTGCGCACGTACCACTGCGCCAGATCTTCCGGTGACGAACGGAAGGGTGCATCGGCCTGCATGTAAACGCGCTTCACGCGAGCGCGATCGATGAAGTCGTTCACGTATACGCCGGCCCATGCGGCGCTCAGCGAGGTGTTGACGTCCGCCAGTGACAAGCCGAGCGAGCTGGCCTTGGCCTGATCGATGTCGACATGCAGCTGCGGCGTGTCCGGCAGGCTGCCGAGGCGCACGGCGCTGAGCTCCGAATCGGCACGCGCGCTGGCGAGCAATTGGTCACGCATCTGCGTCAGCGTCGCACGGCTGGTGCCAGCATTCGCCTGCAGCTGGAACTCGAAGCCGCCCGACTGGCCGAGACCGGCGATCGACGGTGGATTGAGCGAGAAGATCTGGGCGTCACGAACCGTCGACAATGCCATGGTCGCGCGTTGCGCGATCATGTCGGCGCGGTTTTCGACGCCCTTGCGGTCCTTCCAGTTCTTCAGATTCACGAACGCCATGCCGGCGTTCTGGCCGCTGCCGCTGAAGTTGAAGCCGGATATGGTGAACAACGTGTTGACGTTGTCTTTCTCGGTCTCCAGAAAATGTTTCTCGATGGTCTTCGCCACTTCGAGCGTGCGGCTCACCGAGGCGCCGGCCGGCAGCTGGAACTGCACCATCACCTGGCCCTGGTCTTCGTTCGGCAGGAAGCCCGTCGGCAAGCGCAGCAATAACAAAGTCATGACCGCGGTGATCGCGCCGAACACCAGCATGCCCTGCAGGGGACGCTTGAGGACTTTGAGAACGCCGTGCTCGTAGCGGTTCACCGCGCGGTCGAACGTGCGGTTGAACCAACCGAAGAAGCCGCGATGCGCCGGTTCGGCGTGCACGGGTTTGAGGATCTGCGCACACAGCGCCGGAGTCAGAATCAGCGCCACCACCACCGACAGGATCATCGAGGACACGATGGTGATCGAGAACTGTCGATAGATGACGCCGGTCGAGCCGCTGAAGAACGCCATCGGCAGGAACACCGCCGACAGCACCGTGGCGATGCCGATCAGCGCCGGCGTGATCTCGCCCATCGATTTCAGCGTCGCCTCGCGGGGGCCGAGATTTTCCTCGCGCATGATGCGCTCGACGTTTTCCACCACGACGATGGCATCGTCGACCAGCAGGCCGATGGACAGCACCATCGCGAACATGGTCAGGGTGTTGATGGAATACCCGAATACTTCCAGCACACCGAACGTGCCCAGCAGCACCACCGGCACGGCGATCGCGGGGATCAAGGTGGCGCGCCAGTTCTGCAGGAACACGAACATCACGAGGACCACCAGCACGATGGCTTCCACCAGCGTCTTCACCACTTCCTCGATGGAGATCTTGATGAACGCGGTGCTGTCGCGAGGGAAGGAAATCTCGTAGCCCTGCGGCAGGGCGGAGCGCAGTTCGTCGACGACCTTGCGTACGCCTTCTGCAGTGGTGAGCGCATTCGCGCCGGGCGCGAGTTTCACCGCGAGACCGGATGCCGGATGGCCGTTCGCGCGAGGCACGGCGTCGTAACTTTCACTGCCGAGCTCGACGCGCGCCACATCGCCGAGTCGCACGGTCGCGCCGCTCGGATCGTGCTTGACGATGATGGCGCGGAACTGATCCGGCGTTTGCAACTTCGACTGGGCGGTCACCGTCGCGTTGAGTTGCTGGTCGGGCAACGACGGCAGGCCGCCGATCTTGCCGGCCGACAGCTGCGCATTCTGGGCTTCGATGGCCGCACGCACATCGCTGGGCATGAGGTTGTACGAGAGCAGCTTGGCCGGGTCGAGCCAGATGCGCATCGCGTATTGGGCGCCGAACACCTGCACGCCACCGACGCCGTGCACGCGGGCAATCGGATCCTGCATGTTGCTGACCAGGAAGTCGGCGATGTCGCTGGCATGGGCGCGATCGGTGGTGTCCGACACCGCCACGATCATCAGGAAGTCGTTCTGCGACTTGGTGACGTTGACGCCTTGCTGCTGCACCGAGGAGGGCAGTCGCGGCAGCGCCTGTTGCACTTTGTTCTGAACCTGCACCTGCGCGGTGTCGGGATTCGTGCCCTGCTCGAAGGTCACCTGGATGCTGGACTGGCCGTTCGAGCTGCTCGAGGACGAGAAGTACAACAGGCCGTCCAGACCGGTGAGCTGTTGCTCGATGATCTGGGTGACGCTGTTCTCGACGGTCTGCGCGTCCGCGCCGATATAGCTGGCGTTGATGGCGACGGTCGGTGGCGCGACATCCGGGTATTGAGCGATCGGCAGCGTGGTGATCGCCGCCGTGCCGGCCAACATGATGACGATGGCGATGACCCACGCGAAGATGGGACGCCCGACGAAAAATCTGGCGAGCATGGATCAGCCTCCGGCGGTCGGGGAGGCGGCTTCGGCGGACGCTGCTTTGGTACCGGCGCCCACATCCACGGGATTCACGAGGTCGCCGACGCGGACCTTGCTGGTGCCTTCGACGATCAACCGATCGCCCTTGGCCAGGCCGTCGCTGATCAGCCAGCGATCGCCGATGGCCCGCTCCGTCACCAGCGTGCGTTGTTCGACCTTGTTGTCCGCAGTGAGCACCAGGGCAGTCGCGTTGCCTTTCAGGTCGCGAGTGACGCCTTGCTGAGGCGCGAGGATCGCGGACGTGCTGGCGGCCTGATCGAGCACCGCGCGCACGTACATTCCAGGCAACAGAACGTTATCGGGATTCGGAAACTGGGCGCGCAGGGTCACCGAGCCGGTGGACTCGTCGACCGCCACTTCCTGGAACTTGATGGTGCCGCCATGGCTGTAGCGCGAGCCGTCTTCGAGCTTCAGATGCACGGTGGCTTGACCGGACTTCATGCCGGCCTCGCCGATCAGGCGCCGCAGCTTCAGCAGCTCTGCGCTCGATTGGGTCATGTCCACGTAGATGGGATCGAGCGTACGGATGGTGGCGAGCGCCGTTTCCTGGTTGGCGGTCACGAGCGCGCCTGGAGTGACGCTCGACTTGCCGATGCGGCCGGAGATCGGGGCGCGCACCTTCGTGTAGTCGAGATTGATCTGCGCGCTCGTCAGCGTCGCTTCCGATTGAGCCACCGACGCGAGTGCTTGCTGATAGGCCATTTTGGCGTCGTCGGCTTCCTGCTGCGCCACGCCTTCGATGGCGAGCAGCTCGCCATAGCGTTCAGCTTTCAGGCGCGTCGCCTCGACCGAAGCCTTGGCGCTGGCCAGCGCCGCTTTGGCTTCAGCGACGGCTGCCGCGTAGGGCGCCGGATCGATTTCATACAGCACCTGTCCCGCCTTGACCTGCGAGCCTTCCTCGAAGCGACGGAACTTGATGATGCCCGACACCTGGGGTCGGACATCCGACACCAGATAAGGTGTCGTGCGGCCCGCGAGCTCGGACTGCAACACCAGCGGCTGCGGCTGGACCGTGATGAAGCCGACCTCGGTGGGAGGGCGCTGGCCACCAGCCGCCTGATCTTTCGAACAGGCGCCGAGGGTGACCGCCACGGTCGCGACCAGAATCGCGACGCTCGTTCGGAACTTGGGGGCGGAGCCAGGGGGCGGGCTGGACAGGCTGAAAGACATTGGACTAATCTGCGGCCGAATTTGAGTGTGAACGTTCATTCTCAGGCGCGTGCATTATGCCGGGCCCGAATGCAAACGCCAGGGTGAAATTGTGAAAACAATGTGAACATGTCTGCATCCAAGGAAAAAAAGCGACCCGTCAAGGAGTTGCGCGACCAGCTCCGGCGCGACCAGATCGTCTCGGCGGCGCGGGCATGCGTGGTCCGCCATGGCTTCCACGGCGCCAGCATGGGTCAGGTCGCCGCCGAGGCGGCGATGAGCGTCGGTCAGATCTATCGCTATTTCCCCAGCAAGGAAGCCATCGTCCACGCCATCGTCGAGCGCATGGTCGCCCGCCGGCTGCAATGGATGATGGATCGCGACAGGCAGATCGATTTCGCGGCCCGGTTTGCCAATCGTCCACATCTGGAGCCTTGCGAGGAGGAGCGCAGCGAGCGCGTTCTGCTGCTGGAAATCACAGCCGAAGCGACTCGCAATCCCGCGGTCGCCGAAATCGTACGCGCAGCGGACCGGCGCCTGCGTGGGCAGGCGGTGGAGCTGGTCCGGTGCAACTATCCCGAACTGTCCGAGGAAGAGGCGGCCGCCCGCGTGGAATTCGTAACCGTGCTCTCGGAGGGTAGCGCGTTTCGCAGCGTTACCGAACAGATTGCCTGTCCGGCGCTGCTGGAAGGCATTTATCGCAACGTGCTCCAGCAGCTGTTTCCGCGCATGACGGAGCGTGGATTGAGCTGAACACGCGCTACAATCCTCGACCCCAACATCGATTCGGCCGGTTTACGGCCGGCCCGGAGAGCGTGGACGAATGATCTCGGCTCAAGAAGCGCTGCAGCGCCTGCGCGACGGCAACCGTCGCTTCGTTGACAGTATCGGCAGCAATGACGTGCACATGCGCCTGGCGCAAGGCGTGGCACTGACCCAGGAACAACAGCCCTTTGCCATCATTCTGGGGTGTTCGGATGCGCGCGTGCCGGCGGAGATCGTGTTCGATCAGGGGCTGGGCGACCTGTTCGTGATCCGCGTCGCCGGCAACGTGGTTGCGCCGTCCCAGGTCGGCAGCGTCGAATTCGCCGCCTCGCGCTTCAACACGCGCCTGGTGGTCGTGCTCGGTCATTCACGCTGTGGCGCCGTGCTCGCGACCATCGAAGAGCTGCAGCGGCCCAAGGAAAATCAGTCCATCAATCTGCGTTCCATCGTCGATCGGGTGCGGCCGTCGGTCGAAGGGCTGATGCGCACCGAGCTCAAGAACGATCTGCCGACGCTGGTGGGGCAGGCCGTGCGCTCGAATGTCAGCGCGTCGGTGGATCATCTGCGGCATGGCTCGGCGCTGCTGGAGAACCTGATCCGGCACGAAGGGCTGATGGTGGTCGGTGCCGAGTATTCGCTGGAAACCGGTGTGGTCGAATTCTTCGATGGCGTCTGAGGCCGATGACGCGTTCATGGCGCGAGCCATCGAGCTTGCGCGTGAAGCTGAACGGGCCGGTGAAGTGCCGGTCGGCGCGGTGGTCGTCAAGGACGGTGCAATCGTCGGGGAGGGCTGGAATCGGCCCATCAGCACCAGCGATCCGACCGCGCACGCCGAGATCATCGCGATGCGGGCGGCGGCTCGGCACCTTTCTACTTATCGACTGCTGGATACGACGCTGTACGTTACGCTCGAACCGTGCGCGATGTGCGCGGGCGCGATGGTTCATGCTCGCGTGAAGCGTTTGGTCTATGCTGCCACCGACCCGCGGGCCGGCGCGTCGGGATCGGTTTTCAACATCACGCAGCATGCGGCCCTGAATCATCGGCTCGATTGTGAATCCGGAGTGCGGTCGGAGGAGTGCTCCGCCATGCTCAGGGCGTTCTTCGTCGCGCGCCGCTGATCCGATAAACTGCATTCATCCGAGCCAGCAAGCGGTTCACTCGAACCCAGCCAGCCACACACCAAATGAGCTGGGAGAGTGACATGCGAATTTCCTCGAGGAAGGCGCTCGCGCTGGCGCTTGCCGGAGCGGTCGGCACCACACACGCGCAGGATTTTTCCGGGCAGACCCTCGAGACGGTGCTGATCACCGCCAAGCGCGACGACCGCGTCAGCAAGGGAGCCGTCGGTCTGGACCTGGACATTGCCGACACGCCGCAATCCATCAGCGTGGTGACCAGCGAGCAGATGGACAAGTTCGGCGCCAACAACATCAACGACGCCTTGCGGCTCGCCACCGGCATCAACGTCGAGGAGTGGGAGACCAACCGCACCAACTACATGGCGCGCGGTTTCGAGATCAAGAATACGCAGGTCGACGGCGTCGGCCTGCCCAATGACTGGGGCATCGTCACCGGCGCCATGGACGCGTTCGGTTATGAGAAGCTGGAAGTCATTCGCGGCGCGAACGGCTTGCTCACCGGCGTCGGCAACTCCTCCGGCACGATCAATTACGTGCGCAAGCGTCCCACCAACTTCGCGCGGGGCAGCGTCGAAGCGAGCGGCGGCTCGTTCGATCAGCGCCGCATCGAAGCGGATTATTCGACGCCGTTCACCGCCGACGGCAAGTGGGCCGGCCGGCTGGTGGTGGCCGCCGAAGATCAGGACTCGTACCTGCGCGATCTCAGCAACGATCGAACCTTCGTCTATGGCGTCATCGACGGCCAGCTCGGCGAGCGCTCCACGCTGACGTTCGGCGCTTCGTATCAGCAAGCGAACACCGACGGCAACATGTGGGGCGCGCTGGTGCTGGCGTACAGCGATGGCACGCAGGCTGAATTCGGCCGCAGCGCCTCGACCGCGCTCGACTGGACCTTCTGGGACACGCGCTACACGACGGCGTTCGCGGAATATACCTTCAAGCTGAGCGACGCATGGGACCTGAAGGGCACTTACAACTATCGCAAGTACGAGGACGACAGTAAGTTGTTCTTCGCGCTTACCAACACGGGTATCGATCGCGACACCGGCCTGGGGCTGACGGGTTATCCGGGTGCCTGGTCGACGCAGGATGACGCGCACCTGTTCGAAGTGTCGGCGAGCGGCACGTTCGAGCTGTTCGGCCGGGAGCATGAAGCGATGCTGGGCGTGAGTCATGGCACCAGCGACCACAACCAGCAGAATCGGCCCGTCCCTGGCAACGATCCGAGCTGGGGTGAGTTGGCGCCGTTTCCCTATCCAGGCGATGCCTTTGCCGAACCGGCGTGGGGCGCGGTCGAGGAATATGGCATCACCCGTCAAACCCTCGAGCGCGGCTTCGGCGCGACGCGCCTGAGCGTGACCGACAAGCTGCGCGCCATCGTCGGCTTCAACTACGCTGAATATCACCGCGACGGTCATCAGACCGGCGTGCGCTTCGATCAGACCGAGAGCGAGATCAGTCCGTACGCCGGCCTCACCTATCAGCTGCTCGAGTCGCTGATGGTCTATGCGAGCTACTCCGATATCTATCAGCCGCAGGATCAATATGACATCAACAACCGCTATCTGCCCGCCTCGAAAGGCCTGAACTACGAAGTGGGCCTGAAGGCCGAGTTGCTGGAGCGGCGGGTGCTGGCGACGCTGGCCCTGTTCAAGGCGGAGCAGGAAGGCCTGTCGACGTATGCCGGCATGACCGACGCCGGCCAGTACTACTACGAAGGCGTCGATGTGAGCTCCAAGGGCATCGAAGTGGAAGTCGTCGGCCGGCTCACCGAGCTCGTCGATCTGGTGGTCGGCTTTACATCGCTGCAGCTCGAAGGCGCGCAGGGCGAAGATATTTACGAGTGGGTGCCGCGTCGAACCGCGAACGTTGCACTGAGCGCACGCCTGCCGGGCTTCACGGCGCTGTCATTTGGTATCAATGGCCGGTGGCAGAGCGACATTTCCAACCTGGACGGGTACACGAACGTGATCATCCGTCAGGACAGCTACGCGACGTTGAATGCATTCGCGCGCTGGAATGTAACCGACAAGCTGCACGTGCGTGCCAACGTGCGCAATCTCACAGACGAGAAATACATCACCAGCCTGTATCAGATCGGTTTCTATGCCGCACCTCGCAACTACGAGGTAGGGGTGGGCTACAAGTTCTAGCCAGGGCGTGACAGCGGGGCGGCGTGTGGCCGCTCCGCTTCCTGATGCTCCAACCGATTCGCCGTTTCGCGCACGATCGCCAGCAACCGCGCTTGCGCCTGCGTCGGGCGCCAATCGTCCCTGACCGTCAATCCGATCTTTCGCACCACTCTGCCGCCCGGATGAGGCAGGCACACGAGCATGCCCGCTTGCAGCTCGTAATGAACCTGATTGGTCGATGACAGCATCATGTGATCGCCGCTCATCAGCAAGGCGCGCGCCGCGCCGAGTGAATTGCATTCGATGAAGCGCTGCGGCGGCTCGATGCCCAGATCCTTGAACAAGGCTTCGAAGTGCGTCTTGAGCGGCGAGGTGGCACGCGGCGCAATCCAGGGGTGACCGGTCAGGTCGGTGGCGGACAGCTTGCGCTTTTTCGCCAGCGGATGGCCGGCACCCACCACGATGGAGAGCGGATCATCGAACAAGTGTTCTTGCACGATCCCGCCGTTCACGCGGATGTCACGCAGCGCGCCGACGAGAAAATCGGCCTGGCCGGACTGCAGCGCCGCGAGCAGATGCTCGTACGTGCCCTCCATGATGGAAACGGCATGCTCGGCATGTTCGCGCGTAAAACGGATGAGCGCGTTGGGGATGAGAAAGCTGCGAGCCAGCGGCATGGAGCCGATCACGGTGCGACCCGATTCGCGGCCTTCCAGAGCGTCGATGTCGGCGCGCGCTTGTGCGATCTCGACGAATGCGAGGTGTGCGCGTCGCGACAGCTTCTCCGCTTCGCGAGTAGGGACGACGCCATGACTGGTCTTCTCGAACAAGCGGGCATCCAGGGCACGTTCCAGCGTGCGGGCGGCACGATGCATGGTGGGCTGCGACACTCCCGTGGCGCGCGCGGCATGGGTGAAATTGCGAAACTCCACCAGTTTGATCAGGGAGCTGAGTTGCGGAGCGCTGATCCGACGAAACAATTGCTCGCGCCGGGCGGCGCTCACCTCGGAGCCGGCCAGCTCCTGTATTCCATCGCGCAGTTGTGCCAGCGCCCGCTCGACGCGTGCAGCGCAGACCGTGCCGGCCGGCGTCGGATGCATTCCGTACGGGCTGCGTGTGAACAAGGGCGCGTTGAAATAACGCTCGATGGCGGCGATGGCCTGCGTGACGGCGGATTGCGTCAGATGCATCCTGAGCGAAGCCGCACTGATGCTGCCTGCCGCCATGACTTCATGAAACGCTTGCAGATGGCGTAGATTGGGCACCGACATGCCGCGATCCTCGCACGGGCCAATCGGCTATAGCAATCTCTAATACCGGGGCGCCAATTTGAACTAGCCGCACACGGCACCGCTGTCACAGAATCCAGTCAACCTGGCTGCGTGCGGATCGAGTGGGGGACTATGCTTCAGGAGCGGACCGCGCTGGTTCAAACGCCCAATGTGGCCATCACCGTGGCGTTGTGTTTCCTCGTCGCCGTCGTCGAGGGCTTCGACATCCAGGCCATGGGCGTCGCCGCGCCCAAGCTTGCGCCCCAGTTCGGCTTCGATCCCCGGCAGATGGGCTGGATCTTCTCGATCAGCAACATCGGGCTGGTGATCGGCGCCAGTTTCGGCGGCTGGCTGGCCGACCGGGTCGGGCGCAAGCCGGTGTTCATCGGTGCCGTGCTCGCCTTCGGCATCTTCACATTGCTCACGTCGCTGGTCGGCACGTTCGAAGCGTTGTTCGTGGTGCGCCTGTGCGCGGGGCTCGGCTTCGGCGCGGCCTTGCCGAACATGATGGCGCTCGCCGCTGAAGTCAGCGCTCCGGAGAAGCGGGCTTCGACTGCCGCCGTGATGTTCTGTGGCATGCCGCTGGGCGGCGGTTCTTCGGCGTTGCTGACGCAGTTGCTGCCGCCGGACTTCGACTGGCGCATCCTGTTCGAGGTCGGAGGTGTCTTGCCGCTGCTGCTGGCGCCGATGATCTATTTCCTGATGCCGGAAACATTGACCAAGCGCGCGCCAGGCGCGCGACGGACGAATGTGAGCGCGGCATTGTTCGCCGACGGGCGCACGCCCGCGACGTTGTTGTTGTGGCTGGCGTTCCTGCCGACGCTGTTGATTCTTTATCTGATCCTGAACTGGCTGCCGACCCTGGTGGTCGCGAACGGCCTGGATCGCGCCGTCGCCCCACAAGCGTCGCTCGCGTTCAATTTTGCGAGCGTCGTCGGTGCGCTCTGCTTCGGTTCGCTGGTGGATCGTATGGACACGCGCTGGCCGATGACGTTTGCGTATGTGGGCCTGATCATTTCGCTGGTCGCGTTGAGCGCTTCGAGCGGATTGGCCATGACCCTGGTGCTCAGCGGGGCCGCCGGCTTCTTCCTGCTCGGCGCGAACTATGCGCTCTACGGTGTCGCGGCCACCTATTATCCGCTCGCCGTTCGAGGCACGGGATCAGGTGCGAGCGTGGCAGTGGGGCGCGTCGGTTCGATCATCGGTCCTTTGCTGGCAGGCGTGCTGCTCGGTGGCGGGACGAGTGCGAGTGGCGTGGTGCAGTACATGGTGCCAGTCGCCGCGATCGCCGGCGCCGCGGTGTTTGGCCTGAGCTTTTGCCGTCGACCGCGCGAGTGACCCGCGCGGACTTTATCTATAGCGTCGCCTAATGGCTCGACAGCAAATTGAATTGGTCGGCCCCGGCGGGGCGCGTCACACTGCCATGACGCGTTGGAGGAGTTGGAAATGTCAGTGGTAGTCAGAAACATTCCGCGGGCGGAGCGTCGGGTCATCGACGGCCTGGCCGAATGCGGAGTCGCGACCGTGCACGAGGCGCAAGGCCGCACCGGCTTGCTGGCGCCGTACATGCGTCCGATTTATCCCGGCGCGCGTATTGCCGGATCGGCGGTGACGGTCAGTATCGCACCGGGCGATAACTGGATGATCCACGTGGCCGTGGAGCAGTGTCAGCAAGGCGATATTCTCGTCGTCTCTCCAACTTCGGCGTGTGACGCTGGCTATTTCGGCGAGTTGCTCGCCTGCTCGTTGCTGGCGCGTGGCGTGCGCGGCTTGATCATCGAGGCGGGCGTGCGTGACGTAAAAGATCTGACCGCGATCGGTTTTCCCGTGTGGTCGCGCTACGTCTCGGCGCAAGGCACGGTCAAAGAAACGTTGGGCAGCGTCAACGTTCCCATCGTCTGCGCGGGCGCCTCGATCAAGCCGGGCGACGTGATCGTCGCGGATGATGACGGCGTTTGCGTCGTGCCCCGCGAGAAGGCTGCAAACGCCCTGGAGCAATCGACCGCGCGCGAGAAAAAGGAAGCGGGCGTGCGGGCGCGCCTGAAGGCGGGTGAGCTGGGCCTGGATATCTATGGCATGCGCCAGCGCCTCGCGGAGAAGGGGCTGAAGTACGTCGATTCGTTGGAGTGACCGCTCCAGCGGAGTCTTGTCATGCTCAAGTCCATTCCTTGCACGTTGATGCGCGGCGGTACCTCGAAGGGGCTGTACTTCAACGAGGCCGATCTGCCCGCCGAACGTGAGCTGCGGGACCGCGTACTGCTCGCGGCCATGGGTTCGCCCGACATCCGACAGATCGACGGAGTCGGCGGTGCGCATCCGCTGACCAGCAAGGTCGCCGTGATTCGCCGCTCCAGCCTCGAGCATGCCGACGTCGATTACCTGTTTCTGCAAGTGGTCGTCGACAAAGCCGAGGTCAGCGACAGCCAGAACTGCGGCAACATCCTCGCGGGAGTCGGTCCCTGGGCCATCGAGCAGGGCTTGGTGCCGATCGCCGGCGACGTCACCCCGGTGCGCATTCATATGCTGAACACGGCGAGCATCGCCGTGGCTTACGTGCCGACACCGAACGGTGCGGTCGAATACGAAGGCGATGCGCGTATCGACGGCGTTCCTGGAACGGCTGCGGCGATTCCGCTGGAGTTCCTGGATGTCGCCGGGTCGAGTTGTGGCTCGCTGCTGCCGACCGGCTCGGTGGTCGATGAGATCAACGGCCTCTGCGTCACTTGCATCGACAACGGCATGCCGGTCGTGATCCTGCGGGCCGAGGATTTCGGTATCGCCGGCGATGAAACGCCGGAGCAACTGGAGAGCAATGCCGATTTGAAGCAGCGGGTCGAGGCGATCCGGCTCGCGGTCGGTCCTCGCATGAATCTGGGCGACGTGAGCAAGAAGACGGTACCGAAGATGTGCCTGGTGTCGCCGCCGAAGCAGGGCGGTGCGATCGCCACGCGCACGTTCATTCCGCATCGTGTGCACGAGTCCATCGGTGTGCTCGGCGCCGTCAGCGTCGCGACGGCCTGCGTCACGCCCGGCTCGGTGGCCGCGCAGGTCGCGAAGCTCTCTGGAGATGGTTCGTCGCAGCGACTCGAAGTCGAGCATCCTACTGGCTTCTTTACTGTCGACATCGAAGTGGCGGTGACGAGCGGCAAGGTCGAGGTGCGTCGCTCGGCGTTGCTGCGGACTGCCCGCAAGCTCATGCGCGGCGAAGTGTTCGTGACGGGACGCGTGTGGAGCGGATCATGAGCGCGATCGAGCATATTTGCCTGCTCGGATTTGGCGAAGTAGGGCAGACGCTTGCGGCCGACTTTCAAGCGGCCGGCTGTACTCAGCTCACCGCGTTTGACCTGCTGTTCAAGGATTCCAAGAGCGCATGCGCCAGGGCAGCCGCGGCGGCGAATGTCGGTATCGCGAGCAGCGCGACCGAGGCAGTCGCGAGCGCAGATCTGGTGGTGAGTGCTGTGACGGCAGCGCAGGATCTGGCCGCTGCGCGTTCTGTGGTTGGAGCGCTGCAGCCTGGCGCCTACTTCCTCGATATGAACTCGGTTTCGCCGGGCGTGAAGACGCAAGCGGCAGCGTTGATCGATGCCAGCGGCGCCCGCTACGTCGAAGCGGCCATCATGTCTCCGATTGCGCCGAAGCGCATTGCTTCGCCGATGTTGTTCGGAGGCAAGCATGCCGCTGCGTTTCTGACGCTGGCGCAGCAGCTCGGGTTCACCGGGGCCACAGTATTCTCGGATCAGATCGGTCGCGCTTCGGCGGCCAAGATGTGCCGCAGCGTCATGATCAAGGGCATGGAGGCGCTGCTGACCGAATCGTTACTGTCGGCGCGCCACTATGGCGTCGAGTCGACGGTGCTCGATTCGCTGCGCAATCTGTTCCCTGCCGCGGACTGGTCGACGCTGGCGAGATACATGATCTCGCGCTCGCTCATTCATGGTCGGCGTCGTGCCGAAGAAATGCGAGAAGTCGCCCAGACCGTCAGCGAAGCGGGGCTGGAGCCTCACATGAGCGCGGCCTGCGCGCAGCGCCAGGACTGGGCCGCCGGTTTCCGTGAGGCGGCCTCGATCGAAGAATTGGAAGCGATGCTGGACGCGGTGCTGAGCCGCGCCCAGGCGGAGAAGACTGCATGCTGATCATCGATTGTCACGGTCATTACACGACCGCCCCCGAAGCCCATCAGAAGTTTCGCGACCAGCAGCTCGCGAAGCTGAAGGATCCGCTGGCTCCCACTCCAACGCCGGCCAGGATCAGCGACGATGAGATCCGCGAAACGATCGAGAAGAACCAGCTGAAGCTGCAGAAGGAGCGAGGCGCGGACATCACCATCTTCTCGCCGCGCGCCTCAGCCATGGCGCATCACGTCGGCGATGAGGCGGTATCCCAGCAGTGGACGCGCGCCTGTAACGATCTGATCAAGCGCGTCGTCGATCTGTATCCGCAGAACTTCGTCGGTGTGTGCCAGCTGCCGCAGTCGCCAGGGGTGCCGATTTCGCACTCGGTGCAGGAGCTCGAGCGAGCGGTCAAGGAACTGGGCTTCATCGGCTGCAACTTGAATCCGGATCCCTCGGGCGGCCATTGGACCGCGCCGCCGCTGACCGACCGGCACTGGTATCCGTTCTACGAGAAGATGGTCGAGCTCGACGTGCCGGCCATGATTCACGTTTCGGCCTCGTGCAATCCGAACTTCCACGCCACCGGCGCGCATTACATCAACGCCGATACGACCGCGTTCATGCAGTTCATCGAAGGCAATCTGTTCAAGGATTTTCCGACCTTGCGCTTCATCATTCCGCACGGCGGCGGCGCGGTGCCGTACCACTGGGGGCGCTATCGTGGTCTGGCCGACATGCTCAAGCGGCCGCCGCTCGCCGAGCACGTGATGAAGAATGTGTTCTTCGACACTTGTGTGTATCACCAGCCCGGCATCGACCTGCTGGTGAAAGTGATCGACATCGACAATATCCTGTTCGGCTCGGAAATGGTGGGCGCGGTGCGCGGCATCGATCCCGAGACGGGCAACTACTATGACGACACGAAGCGTTACATCGATGCATTGAGCATCCCGGAGGCGGACAAGCGCCGCATTTTCGAGGGCAACGCGCGCCGGGTATTCCCGCGCTTGGATGCCCTGTTGAAGTCGCGCGGACAGTAAGAGACCACCATGGCAACGTTTCAGATGGACCGCGATTGGCTGGTGTTCCACCCGGCGCCAAGCAAGCCGACGTTCCGGCCTCCGGCGGGAGCGGTGGACGCGCATTGTCACGTGTTCGGCCCGGGCGACGTGTTTCCGTACGCACCGGAGCGCAAGTACACGCCGTGCGATGCGCCGAAGGACAAGCTGTGGGAGCTGCGTGACTACCTCGGCTTCGAGCGCAACGTCATCGTGCAAGCGACTTGTCACGGTGCAGACAATCGCGCACTGGTGGATGCGTTGAAGGCGTCCAATGACCGTGCGCGTGGCGTAGCCACTGTGAAGCAGGACGTGACCGACGCCGAGCTGCAGGCGCTCGATGCGGCGGGCGTTCGTGGCGTGCGTTTCAACTTCGTCAAACGTCTCGTCGATACGACGCCGCGTGACGTGCTGTATTCGATCGCCGAGCGCATCAAGCCGCTCGGTTGGCACATCGTCATCTACTTCGAGGCGGCGGAGCTGCACGAGCTGTACGACTTTTTCACCTCGCTGCCGACCACGGTCGTGGTCGACCACATGGGCCGGCCCGATGTCACCCAGCCAGTCGACGGCCCGGAGTTCGAGCTGTTCGCCCGCCTGCTGCGCGAGCACCCGAATTTCTGGTCCAAGGTCAGCTGCCCGGAGCGGCTGTCGAAGACCGGCCCGGACGGCTATGACGACGTGGTGCCGTTCGCCAGGCGCATCGTCGAGACGTTTCCCGATCGGGTGCTGTGGGGCACCGACTGGCCGCATCCGAACATGAAGTCGCATATGCCGGATGACGGCAAGCTGGTCGATTTCATCCCGCGCATTGCGCCGACTGTGGAATTGCAGCGTAAGCTGCTGGTCGACAATCCGATGGCTCTTTACTGGAGTCGGTGAGATGGCGCTCGATAAACCGTACAAGGGAATTCCCGGCACGACCATTTTCGATGCCGAGCAGGCGCGCCTGGGCTATCACCTGAATCAGTTCTGCATGTCACTGATGAAGGCGCAGAACCGCGAGCGCTTCAAAGCGAACGAGCGCGCCTACCTGGATGAGTGGCCGATGAGCGAGGCCCAGAAGGAGGCGGTGCTGGCGCGAGACCTGAACCGCTGCATCGAGCTGGGCGGCAATATCTATTTCCTCGCCAAGATCGGCGCCACCGACGGCAGGAGCTTCCAGTTCATGGCGGCCAGCATGACCGGCATGACGCAGGAGGAGTACGCCAGGATGATGTTGCAGGGGGGGCGTGCGCCGGGCAGCCCGGTACGCGATCCCAGGGAGAAACGTTGATGGCCACGATCACTGCCAGTGTCTATACCTCGCACGTGCCGGCCATCGGCGCGGCCCTCGACTTGGGAAAGAGCGGCGAGGACTACTGGAAGCCTTTGTTCGCCGGGTACGAGCCGTCCCAGGCGTGGTTCAAGGCTCATCAGCCGGATGTGATCTTCCTGGTCTACAACGATCACGCGAGCGCGTTCAGCCTGGACATGATTCCGACCTTCGCGATCGGCTGCGCGGCCGAGTTCAAGCCGGCCGACGAAGGCTGGGGGCCGCGGCCCGTGCCGGTGGTCAAAGGTCATCCGGAGCTTGCGGCGCATATCGCACAGTCGGTGATCCAGGACGATTTCGATCTGACCATCGTCAATCGCATGGATGTCGATCATGGCTTGACCGTGCCGCTGTCGCTGCTGTGCGGACAGGTTGCTCAGTGGCCGTGTGCCGTCATTCCGTTCGCGGTCAATGTGGTGCAGTACCCGGTGCCCTCGGGGCGTCGTTGTTTCAATCTGGGCCGGGCGATTCGCAAGGCGGTCGAGCTCTATGACGAGCCGCTCAACGTGCAGATCTGGGGCACCGGCGGCATGAGCCATCAGTTGCAAGGTCCCCGCGCGGGTCTGATCAATCGTGAGTGGGACAATCGATTCCTCGATCGTTTGATCGCCGAGCCCGACAGGCTCGCCGAGGTGCCGCACCTGGAGTACGTGCAGGAGGCGGGCTCCGAAGGCATCGAGCTGGTGATGTGGCTGATCGCCCGAGGCGCGATGAGCGACCGGCCACCGCGAGTGGCGCACCGCTTCTACCACGTGCCGGCCAGCAACACGGCCGTGGGTCACCTGATTCTGGAGAACTCGCAATGAGCACCATCAAAGTCGCGCTCGCGGGCGCCGGCGCGTTCGGCGTCAAACACCTCGAAGGCCTTCGAAACATTGCGGACGTGCAGGTCACGTCGCTGGTGGGGCGCGAGCTGGACAAGACCCAGGAGGCCGCCAAAAAGTTTTCGATCGGGCACGTGACGACGGAGCTGTCGGAAAGCCTGGCGCGGCCGGATGTCGACGCCGTGATCCTGTGTACGCCGACGCAGATGCACGCGGCGCAGGCACTCGCGTGCATGAAAGCGGGCAAGCACGTGCAAGTGGAAATTCCGCTGGCGGACAGCTGGGACGATGCGCAGGCCGTGGCCGACATGCAGAAACAGACGGGCCGGGTGTGCATGGTCGGCCATACCCGGCGCTTCAACCCATCGCATCAGTGGCTGCACAAGCGGCTGCGAGCGGGCGAGCTGAAGATTCAGCAGATGGATGTGCAGACCTACTTCTTCCGTCGCACCAACACGAATGCGTTGGGGCAGCCGCGGTCGTGGACGGATCACCTGCTGTGGCACCACGCCGCGCATACGGTGGATCTGTTCCGGTATCAGACCGGGGAAGAGGTCACGATTGCGCACGCGATTCAGGGGCCGAAGCATCCGCAGCTGGGCATCGCCATGGACATGTCGATTCAGATGAAGACGAAGTCCGGGGCGATCTGTACGTTGTCGCTGTCCTTCAACAACGACGGACCGCTGGGCACGTTCTTCCGTTACATCTGCGACCACGGGACTTACATCGCCCGGTACGACGATCTGGTGAATGGCCGGGAGGAGAAGATCGATGTGTCGCAGGTCGATGTGTCCATGAACGGCATCGAGCTGCAGGATCGCGAGTTCTTCGCGGCGATTCGCGAAGGCAGGGAGCCGAATTCGAGCGTGCACCAGGTGCTGGGGTGCTACCGCACGCTGCATGACTTGGAGCAGCAGTTGAACGCGCAGGGATAAGGATCGCGCCGCCCGAGGTGACCTCTGACGTGCCGACAGCGCGTCGGCCCTTGCGTTCCTATGGGTTGATCGTATGAACCAGCGAAAACTTGCCAGCCACACCGTCGCCGAAATCGGCCTGGGGTGCATGAACCTGAGTCACGCGTATGGCGCGCCGCCCGAGCCGGCAGCGGCCAAGGCGTTGCTGCACGCTGCGCTCGATCTCGGTATCGATCACTTCGATACGGCGGCTTTGTACGGCTTTGGCCGCAACGAAGCGCTGGTCGGGGAGACCTTGCAACCGTTCCGCAACCGTTTCTTTCTCGCCAGCAAGTGCGGAATGACGGGCGTCGATGGCAAGCGGGTCATCGACGGGCGGCCGGAGATGTTGCGCCGGACCTGCAAGGAATCCCTGCGGCGTCTGCGCACCGATGTGATCGATCTCTATTACCTGCACCGCTGGGACAAGCAAGTGCCAGTGGAGGAGAGTGTCGGCGCGCTGGCTGACCTGGTGCGTGAAGGTCTCATTCGCACCATCGGCTTGTCCGAAGTCTCTGCCCAAACGCTTCGCAAAGCCCACGCCGTGCATCCGATCGCGGCGGTGCAGAGCGAATATTCCTTGTGGACACGGAACCCCGAGATCGCCTTGTTGGACGCGTGTCGCCAGCTCGGCGTCGCGCTCGTTGCATTCTCGCCGTTGGGGCGCGGGTTTCTGGCGAACGGCATCGCCGATCCTAGGGAGCTCGTGGAGAAGGACATTCGGCGCGGCATGCCGCGCTTCAATCCGCCGCATTTCGGCCGCAATCGCCGCCTGCTCGATCAATTCAATCGCGTGGCCTGGGAGGCAGGCTGCACGCCCGCGCAGCTCGCGATCGCGTGGTTGCTGGCGAAGGCGCCCTTCGTCCTGCCGATCGTCGGGACGACGTCGATTGCCCATCTCGAAGAAGATGTGGCCGCGTCCAAGGTTCGATTGTCAGCGGCAACGATCGAGACGCTGGAGCGCCTCATCAATGCGGAGACGGTCAGCGGGCCGCGCTATCCAGCCGAGACGCTGACGGAGATCGACACGGAAACGACGCCGAACGCTGGCTGAGCTCAGCTCTCTCGCGAGCGAGACCGCGCTTGCTTCGTCCGATAAGCCATCGGCGACATGCCGGTTCGCTGCGTGAAGAAACGCGAGAAGTAGGCCGGGTCCGGAAAGCCGCACGCTTCGGCGATCAACGCGACGCTCATTCCGGTATAGAGCAGCGAGCGCTTCGCCTCCAACAAGCGGCGCGCGTTGAGCAACGCGAGCGGCGAGCTGGCCGTACTTCGCACGCAGGCTTGTCTCAGGCGCTCCGAGCTGACGCACAGGCGCCTGGCATAGTCGGCGACCTTGAGCGTCGTCCGGAAGTTCTCCTCGACCAGCCCTCGATATTTCGAAGCAAGCACGGAGTCCGCACCCGTCCGGCTCTGCTGGTTCGGCAGCAATTCCAGTTTACGGCGCAGCGCCGTCACCAGGATGCCGATCAACAACGCCTCCGCGGCCGTGCGCCGACCTGGCAAATTGCTGCGAAACTCCAGCATCAGCGCTTCGAACTTCGCAACCATCGCCGCGCTGACATCCGCCGGCAGTGACATCGCGTTCGCCTCCGACAGCACCGGGCGCAACTCGGCATTGTCATGAGCGATACGCTCGATCAGCGCGCCGGAGGCGGTGAGGATCCAGCCATCGGTACCGGGCTTGAAATCAAAGCCGTGCACGCAGGCCAGCGGCACCGAGATCAGCACGGCGTGATTGAACGAATTCGTCTCGCCCTCGGCGTGGAACAAGCCGCCGCCGCGAGTGACGAGCAGGAAATGGTGCAAGTCCTGGTGGGCGTGCGGGCTGATCTTCCAATCGTGCAGGCGGCTGCGCTCGGCGATGGATTCGATGTGCAGAAAGCGCTCGTCGACGTCGTGAGTCGCCTCGCCGTACAGGAAATATTGGGGGATGCCACGTCGCGCCACACTGCGCTCCCAGATCGAGCCAACACCATCGTACCGCGCACTGGCGCGGGGTGGTTGGGAAATATCCAACAAGTCGTGTTTTTTCTCCATCGTCACCCGACCGGCCGGCGCGGCATCTTGTCCGCGCTGGAAAGGGGGACGAGAGTTGCGGGCACAAGTTGCGATCATTGGCGCGGGACCGGCGGGATTGTTGCTCGCTCAGCTCCTGTACAAGGCCGGCATCGATGCCGTCGTTCTCGAACAGCGCACTCCGGACTATGTATTGCGCCGCATCCGGGCCGGCGTGCTGGAGCAGGGCACGGTCGATATTCTGGAGCTCGCGGGGGTGGGGCAGCGATTGCATTCGCAGGCGCTGATTCACGATGGCGTCGAGATCGGCGCGAGCGGCCATCGTCACCGCATCGCCTTCAAAGAGCTCGTCGGCAAAGTTGTTACGGTTTACGGCCAGACCGAAGTGACACGCGATCTGATGGAAGCGCGCGCCGCTTGTGGTGCACCCTCCATCTACGAAGCCGAATCAGTCGAGTTGCACGACATCACCGGCGCACGACCCTGGGTGACGTTTGTTCACCAGGGCGTAAAGCAGCGCCTGGACTGCGATTTCATCGCCGGCTGCGATGGCTATCACGGCGTCAGCCGACGTTCCATTCCCGCCGAGGCGCTGTCGGTATTCGAGCGCATCTATCCATTCGGCTGGCTCGGCGTGCTGGCGGACGTGCCGCCCGCCTGGGATGAATTGATCTATGCAGACTCGGAGCGAGGCTTCGCGCTGGCAAGCATGCGCTCGGAGACGCGCGTGCGTTGTTACGTGCAGTGCTCGCTGGACGACAAGGTGGAGAACTGGAGCGACGAGCAGTTCTGGGCCGAGTTCAAGCGCCGCGTGGGTGACGATGTCGCCGCGCGCATGACCACCGGGCCGTCGATCGAAAAGAGCATTGCGCCGCTGCGCAGCTTCGTGGCCGAGCCGATGCGCTACGGCCAGTTGTTCCTTGCCGGCGACGCCGCCCACATCGTGCCGCCGACCGGCGCGAAGGGCTTGAATCTTGCCGCCAGCGACGTGTTCTATCTGTATGAAGCGCTGCGAGACTATTACAGGAACGATTCGCGTGCGGCGTTGGAGCAATACTCGGGCCGCGCACTGCGCCGGGTGTGGCAGGCGGTGCGTTTCAGCTGGTGGATGACTTCGCTGCTGCATCGATTCCCGGGCGAAGATCCGTTCTTCGGCCGGATTCGCGGCAGCGAGCTGGATTATCTGTTCAGGTCGGACGCCGCTCAGCGGACCTTGGCCGAGAACTACGTCGGCCTGCCGCTGTAGTCGGGTCCATGAACAGGTCCGCGACCACCGAGCGGAGCCAGCGATTGGCGGCGTCCCGCTGCAAGCGTGCGTGCCAATGCTGGCGAATGATGCGTGGCTTGGCTTTGAATGGCGGCTTCACCAGCTTGATGTCCGCCAGTTTCGCCAGGCCCTCGCCGATCGCATAGGGCACCGTGAAGATCAGATTGGACTGCATCAGGATGGTGGGCACGGCCAGGAAGTGCTCGATGCGCACCGAAATCTTCCGGGTCAGGCCCTGCGCCTGCAGCTCCGCCTCCAGCGAATCGTTCATGTGTCCGGCCGGATGCACGACCGCGTGCAGCCCGTCGAGAAACTGACGGCGCGTCATCTCGTCCTTGATGGTCGGATGGTCGGCTCGCACGATGCACACGAACGAGTGCGAGAACAGCCGCTGCTGAAACAGCGACGCGCTGTCCAGGTCGGGGAAATGTCCAAGCGCGATATCCACTTCCCCCGAGCGCAACGCCGGCTCCAATAACGGCGCCGGCAGGTTCACCGTGCGCAGCTGCAGCCCCGGCGCGAGCTTGTTCAGGCGGGCCAGGATGCGCGGCAGGAACACCAGCTCGCCGATATCCTGCATGTTGAACGTGACAGAACGCTGCTCGGTCGACGGATCGAAGGTCGGCTGTTGCAGCAGGTCGGTCCGGATCCGCTCCAGGATGGCTTCCAGCGGCGCGCTCATGCTCTCGGCGTAGGGCGTGGGGTGAATGCCCCGCGAGGTGCGCACGAACAGCGGCTCACCAAACATTTTTCTCAGCCGATTCAACGCGAAACTGGTCGCCGGCTGGCTCATTTTCAGGGCCCGCGCGGCGCCGCTCACGCTGCGATGGCGCAGCAGGGCGTCGAAGACCACGAGCAGGTTCAGATCGACATCGGCGATATCCATGGTGCTTATATCTTATATACCTGTTACCGCTCTTTCCAAATGACCCTGATGCAGGCGAAATCCCCTGCAGCGGCCACCAGCCAGTCGAATTCAGGGGGTTCCACCGTGTCATCGTCCAGCGTCGCGCGCCTCGAGCGCGACGGCGAGCTTGCGCTAGTCATCGTCAGTCATCCGCCGGTCAACACCATCACGGCGGAGGTCCGTACGGGTCTGAAACAGGCCCTGCAGCAGATCCAGGCCAGCAACGAAGTGCGCGGCGTGCTGCTGCTGTGTGAGGGCAGCACGTTCTTTTCCGGTGCCGACATCGGCGAGTTCAGCGGGCCGCCGAAGGAACAGGAATACCGGGAGCTCTTCAACGGCTACGAAGCATTGAACGTCCCGGTGGTCGCGGCCATGCACGGCACCGTCATGGGCGGTGGTTTGGAGATCGCGCTCGCCTGTCATTACCGGGTTGCAGCGCCGGGCACACGCTTCGGCATGCCGGAAGTGACATTGGGCATCATTCCCGGCGCGGGCGGCACACAGCGCATGCCTCGTCTGATCGGCGCGGAGCGGGCGCTCGAAATGATCGTGACCGCGCGTCCTGTGGATGCCGCCAAGGGCAGGGACCTCGGCTTCATCGATGCGATCATCGAAGGGGACCTGCGGTCCGGCGCGATCGCCTACCTTCGATCGTTGATCTCCGCTGGCAAAGGCCCACGCCGCACGGGTGAGATGACCGTGCCTGCGGCCAGTGCGACTGAGGACGTGTTTGAGCGAGCGCGTGCGCAGGCACGTAAGCTCTATCCCAATCGCAATGCTGCTCAGGTCGCGGTCGACGTCGTGCAGGCGGCGACGCAGATGCCGTTCCAGCAAGGGCTGGAGTACGAGACTCAACGCGTCAACGAGTGCAAGGAAAGCGTCGAGTCCAAGGGTGCGGTCCACGTGTTCTTCGCCGAGCGCGAGACGCGTCGCATCCCGGGCTTGCCCGACAGCGTGAAGGCGCGTCCGGTCAAGAGCGCCGGCATCATCGGCGCGGGGACGATGGGCGGAGGCATTGCGATCTGCTTCGCGAACGCGGGCATCAAAGTCACATTGCTCGACGCCAACGAGCAGGCGTTGGCCAAGGGCCTGGCGACTCTCGACAAGACTTATCAATCGATGGTCGATCGTGGCCGCCTGAGCACCGAGGACAAGGCCCGGCGCATGGCGCTGATCGGCACCTCGCTGTCGTATGACGCGCTCCAGGACGCGGATGTGATCGTCGAGGCTGTGTTCGAAAACATGGATCTCAAGCGCAAGATCTTCGGCGAGCTGGACCGGGTCGCCAAACCCGGCGCCGTGCTCGCGACCAACACGTCGACGCTGGACATCGAGCAGATCGCCGCGGTCACCAGGCGGCCGCAGGATGTCATCGGCATGCATTTCTTCTCGCCCGCGAACGTCATGCCGCTGCTCGAAGTGGTGCGCACCCGCCAGACCTCGGACGAGACGATTCGAACCGTGATGGATCTCGCCAAGCCGCTGCGCAAGACACCGGTGCTGGCGAAGGTCTGCTATGGCTTCATCGGCAATCGAATGATGGAGGGGTATGCCCGCGAAGCCGAGCGCATGGTGCTGGAAGGCGCGACGCCGCGCCAGGTCGATTCGGCCTTGGAACAGTGGGGCATGGCGATGGGCATTCTCGCTGTGTTCGACATGGCGGGCATCGATGTCGGCGTGAACGTGCACAAGGCCAATGCCTCGCAGTTCCCGCCGGATCCGGCTTATTACCAGGCGGACTTCGCGCTGTATGACGCGGGGCGCCTCGGCCAGAAGAACGGCAAAGGGTATTACCGTTACGAGCCGGGCAATCGCGCGCGCTTCGACGATCCGGAAGCGATCGAGATCATTGCCGAGCGCGCGCGGCAACTGAAGGTGCCGCAGCGTCAGCACACGCAGGAGGAGATCATCGAGCGTTGCTTGTATCCGCTGCTCAACGAAGGTCTGCGCATCCTGGGTGAAGGCGTGGCGCTGCGAGCGTCGGACATCGACGTGGTCTGGGCTGCCGGCTACGGTTTCCCACGCTATCGTGGCGGGCCGATGTTTTACGCCGAGACCATCGGTCTCGACGTGCTGCTGGCGGGCATGCGTAAATACCAGGACATTTTCGGTCCCATGCATTGGCAGCCTGCGCCGCTGCTGGTGGAGCTGGTGGAGCGTGGGCTCACCATCTCGCAGTGGGAATCGCGCAAGGCGGAAGCGCAGCAGCGGGGGGCCGCGCGATGAATATCAACGAGCTGATCGCCATCGACGTGCACACGCACGCCGAAGTCTCGTGCCGGCAGGAGCCGGACGAAGCCTGGAAACCGTTCGAGGAAGCTTCCGCCAGGTATTTCAAGGCCGGCAAGCGGCCGAACATTCACGAGACCATCGCGTACTATCGGGAGCGCAAGATCGGCCTGGTGATGTTCACCGTCGACTCGGAGTTCCAGATCGGCGCCAGGCGCATTCCCAACGAGGAAGTGGCGGACGCGGCGCGCGACAACAGCGACATCATGATGGCGTTCGCCAGCATCGATCCGCACAAAGGCAAGATGGGAGTGCGCGAGGCGCGTGCGCTGATCAAGGACGGCGTCATCAAGGGCTTCAAGTTCCATCCGACCCTGCAGGGGTTCTATCCCAACGATCGGCTGGCGTATCAGCTGTACGAAGTCATCGCCGAACACAAGCTGCCGGCGATCTTCCACAGCGGCCACTCGGGCATGGGGACCGGCATGCCGGGCGGCGGCGGTCTGCGCTTGAAATATTCAAATCCCATGCACCTCGACGACGTGGCCGCGGACTTCCCGGACATGACCGTCATCATCGCGCATCCGTCCTGGCCGTGGCAGGACGAGGCGCTGTCGGTGTGCCTGCACAAGCCCAATGTCTATATCGACCTGTCGGGCTGGTCGCCGAAATATTTCCCGCCGCAACTGGTGCAGTATGCGAACTCGCAGCTCAAGACCAAGATGCTGTTCGGTTCGGACTATCCGCTGATCAGCCCGGACCGCTGGATCAAGGATTTCAAGGAGGCGGGCTTCAAGCCCGAGGTGCACGAGCTGATCCTGAAACAGAACGCGATCCGCGCTCTGCGGCTGGCGTAATCGGATCGACGCACGTGGCCACTCGAGCCCAATCCTCGCCCGGGCAGTTGTCATGGACGGCGGACCCGTTCCACACGGAAGTGGAGCGTCGTGCGGATGGCACGTTGTATCTGCGTCCCGTGGAGGCGCTGTCGGCGTTTCCGGAACGGCTGATGGATTCGCTCGAGTACTGGGCGAAGGCGGCGCCACAGCGCGTGCTGGTGGCGCGCCGAATCGCAGGCGGTGAGTGGCAAGCCGTTACATATGCGCAGATGCTGACGCGCGTGCGACGGGTTGCGGCGGGCTTGCTGACGCGTAATCTTTCGGCAGAGCGTCCCATCGCGATTCTCTCCGGCAACAGCATCGAGCATCTGACGCTCGCGTTCGCGGCAATGTGGGCGGGCATTCCTTATTGCCCGGTGTCTCCGTCGTATTCGCAAGTCTCCACGGATCTGCAGAAGCTGCGGTACGTGTTGGATCTGTTGACGCCGGGGCTGGTCGCCGCCTTCGATACACCGGCGTTTGCGCGAGCCCTGCAGCTGCTGCCCGATTCGATCGACGTCATGGGCGATGCGGCGGTCGACGATCGGCGAGTGATCTCGCTCGATGCATTGGAAATGGAGCCGACCACAGCGCTCGACGCGGCCCATGCAGGCACCAACGCCGACACCATCGCGAAGTTTCTGCTGACGTCCGGCTCGACCGGACAGCCCAAGGCGGTGATCACCTCCAATCGCATGTTGTGCAGTAACGCGCACATGCTCAGGCAGCCCATGCCGTTCCTGGTCGATGAGCCGCCGGTGATCGTCGACTGGCTGCCCTGGAATCACACGTTCGGCGGCAGTCACAACGTGGGACTGGTGCTCAGCAACGGCGGCTCGCTGTACATCGACGATGGCAAGCCGACGCCGGCGGGCATTCAGGAAACGTTGCGCAATCTGCGGGAGATCGCGCCCACGGTGTATTTCAACGTGCCGAAGGGCTTCGAGATGCTGGCGCATCATCTGCACGTCGATGCGCAGCTTCGTCGTCACTTCTATAGCCGTCTGCGAGCGTATTTCTTCGGTGGTGCGGCGCTGGCCCAACACACGTGGGATGCGTTGGACGAGGCTGCATTGAAAGAGGTCGGCGTTCGCATCCCCATGCTCGCCGGGCTGGGCGCGACCGAGACCGGACCGTCGGTGACGTTCACGACGCCTGCTGCCGGACGCGCCGGGGTCATCGGTCTGCCGGCGAAGGGCAATGTCGTGAAGCTTGCGCCCGTGGAGCAGAAACTCGAACTGCGCGTGCGCGGACCGAATGTCACTCCCGGTTATTGGCGCCGACCCGAGTTGACCGCCGTGGCTTTCGATGAGGAGCATTTTTATCGGCTCGGCGACGCGGTCCGATTGCTCGATGACAGCGACCCGACCCGTGGCCTGGTATTCGACGGCCGCATCGGCGAGGACTTCAAGCTGTCCAACGGCACGTGGGTCAGCGTCGGTCCGTTGCGAGCGGCATTGATCGCCGTGCTGTCTCCGTTGGCTCAGGACGTCGTGATCGCCGGCCTCAACGCCGAATATCTCGCCATCCTGATCGTTCCTGACCTGCGCGGTTGCGCGCAGGTGTCAGGCATGACTGAGACTCCCAGTTATGAGGCTGTCGTTGCGAATCGCGACTTGCTCGCCTTGATCCGGCAGCGGCTCTCGGCGCATGCCAGGCAGAATCCGGCGAGCACCCGCTGCGTGCGGCGAGCCATGCTGCTGCCGACGCCGCCGTCGCTCGACCTGGGAGAAATCACCGATAAGGGTTCTATCAATCAACGCGCGGTGCTGAGTCATCGCGCGGGATGTGTCGGTGCGCTGTATGCGGCGACGCCGCCGCCGGAAGTGGCACGAATCGAATGACGGCGCGCCGTTAGCAAATGCGGAGAGTGAAGGGGGACAGATGAACACTCAACCACCATTTCGGGCCGACCACGTCGGCAGCCTGCTGCGTCCTAAAGCGCTGCGCGAAGCTCGACTGCGGTTCAAACGCGGCGAGATCGACGCAGCCCGCCTGAAGCTCGTCGAGGACGAGGCGATCCGCGACGTCGTGCGGATGCAAGAGGACATCGGCCTGCAAGGGATCAGCGACGGCGAGTTTCGCCGCTCCTCGTGGCACATGGACTTTCTGTATCAGCTCGGCGGCGTGCAGAAGGTCGACAGCAATCTCACCGTACATTTCCACACCGACAAGGGCGATGTCGATTTCACGCCCTCCGGCCTGCGGGTGGTCGACAAGCTGCGGTTGGACAAATGCATCTTTGGCGATCACTTCGAGTTCCTGCGCAGTGCCGTCACGCGCGGCACGCCGAAGCTGACCATTCCTTCACCCAGCATGATCCATTATCGCGGCGGCCGCGCGGCCGTCGATACGAAGGCATATCCAGAGATGGATGCGTTCTGGGCCGACCTCGGGGCCGCCTACGCCGACGAACTGGCAGAGCTCGGCAAACTGGGCTGCACCTACCTGCAGCTGGACGATACGAGCCTTGCGTATCTGAACGATCCGAAGCAGCGCGAGTATGTGAAGAGCATCGGTGGCGATCCGGATGCGCAGCATCGGGTGTATATCCAGAACATCAATCGGGCGTTGTCGAAGAAGCCCGCCGGCATGCGCGTCTGCACGCACCTGTGCCGGGGCAATTTCCGTTCGGGTTGGGCGGCCTCCGGCGGCTACGATCACGTCGCCGATGCGCTGTTCAACGAGCTCAACGTCGACGGCTTCTTCCTGGAGTACGACGATGAGCGCTCGGGCGGCTTCGAACCGTTGCGGTTCGTGCCCAAGGGCAAGTTCGTGGTGCTCGGCCTGGTCACCACCAAGCGGGCCGCACTGGAGCGCAAGGATGACTTGAAACGTCGCATCGAGCAGGCGGCACGCTTCATTCCCCTGGAGCAGCTGTGCCTGAGCCCACAGTGCGGTTTCTCGTCCACGGAGGAGGGCAATGAGCTGACCATCGACGATCAGATCGCCAAGCTGCGGCTGATCGTCGAGACGGCTCATGAGGTCTGGGGATGAGCCGCGCGGTCGAGTTGTCCGCGCGTAGCAAGTTCCAGTGGCGCGTGCTGGCGCCCATCGTGTTGCTGATCGTACTGAGCTCGCTGGACCGCGTGAACATCAGTTTCGCGGCCCTGCAGATGAACGCCGATCTCGGCATCGATCCGCACGCTTACGGGCTCGCGGTCGGCATGTTCTTCGTGGGTTATCTGCTGTTTCAGTTCCCCAGCACGTGGGTGCTGACACGCATCGGCGCGCGGCGATGGATCGCCGGCTGCGTGGGCATCTGGGGAACGGTGGCGGCGCTGATGGCCTTCGTGCGCAGCGTCGAAGAGCTGTTCGCGCTGCGTTTTCTATTGGGATGTGCCGAGGCGGGCTTTGCGCCCGGCATCGTGTACTACTGCAGTGGCTGGATGCCGCAGCGCTATCGAGCCAATTCCATCGCGGTGACCATGCTCGCCATTCCCGCGTCCGTGATCATCGGCGGACCGCTGTGCGGCTGGTTGATGGGCGTGAGCAATCCGCTCGACATGACAGGCTGGCGCTGGATGCTGCTCATCGAGGGACTCGTGACCGTGGCGATGGCCGTGGTCTCGTATTTCATCTTCGTCGACAGGCCCGGCGATGCGCCCTGGTTGAGCGACGCAGAGAAAGACTGGATCGCACGCGCGCTGGCGGAAGAGCAGAAGGAAGTCGGCGGGCGAGCGAAACCTTCCATCAAGACGGCGCTGGTCGACTCGCGTGCCTGGCTGGCAGCGGGCGTGTGGTGCACGACGTTGATCGGCGCGAACGGCATGATGTTCTGGTTGCCCCAGGTGATCAAATCGATGTCCTCGCTCGGTCCGCTCGCGGTCGGCGTGCTGGCCGCGTTGCCCTGGGTCGGCGTTGCGCTCGGCATGGTGCTGAACTCGTGGCACTCGGATAGGACGCAGGAGCGCTATCGGCACCTCGGCATTGCGTTGGCGACAGGCATGCTCGCGTTGTTGCTGGCGTCGGCGATACCGCCAAGTCCCTGGTCCTTGTTGCTGCTGTTCTTCGGGGGCGTCGGCTTGGGCGGCGCTCAAGGCGTGTTCTGGTCCATTCCAACCGGATTCCTGCATCGTTCGACCGCGGCCGCCGGCATCACACTGATCAACCTGGTCGGCAATCTCGGCAGTCTCGCCGGGCCGTACGTGATCGGCATCATTCTCCAGCAAAGCGGCTCGTTCTCGGCACCGATCTGGTTTGTCGCCGCGGTGATGGGTGCAGGCACGCTGTTGCTCGCCTCGTTGCGATTCAGTGAGAGGAGGGCGATCGATGGATAGCCGACGACTCAAGTATTTCGTGCAGATCGTCGACAGCGGCAGCATCACGCGCGCGGCCGCCGTCACCGGCATCGCGCAGCCGGCGTTGAGCCAGCAACTCGCGGTACTCGAGAACGAGCTCAAAGTGAAGTTGCTCGACCGCTCGGTGTCCGGCGTGACGCCGACGCCCGCGGGCAAAATTCTGTACGCCCATGCTCAAACCATTCTCCGGCAGGTCGAAGACATGCGGCATGCCGTGCACCGGGAGATGCAGCCGTTGTCGGGGGCGGTGAATCTCGGCATGTCGCCGACCATGGTGCCTCGCTTTGCCTTGCCCCTGATCGAGAAGGTCTGCACTCAGCATCCAGAGATGCATTTGCAGATCCGCGAAGAGGGCAGCGCGGTATTGCACGAACTGCTGATCAATGGGCGCATCGAGCTGTCGATCTCACCCACGCGTCCGGACGGGGACCTGATCGTCGGCGCAGAGTTGCTGAGCGATCCGCTGATGCTGATGTATCCAGGCAGCTGGAGCATCGGCGATGAGGCACCGCTGGAGGATCTGGCCGCGTTGCCCTGGATCGTGCCACGGCGTCCGCATTCGATCCGTGCAGTCGTCGACGGGGTGTTCGCCGCGGCCAGCTTGTCGCCGTATGTCGTCGTCGAGCTCGATTCGCTACAAAACGTGATCGAAACGGTGCGACGCGGCCTGGGCGTGGCCGCCATGGTGGCGGATGCTGTCAAGGCCGATCTGGATGCGGGGACGGTGAAGTGTCGGCCGCTCGGCAATGTGTCGCCCATGCGCCCGATGTTTCTGGCACACCGGCGCACTCCGGCGTTATCGCGCCCGGCGCAGTTCGTCTATGACGTGTTGCGCGAAATCGCTTCGGATCTGCGCCTGGAAGAGCCGCACAAAATCGAACAGTCAGCGACGCATTAGCGATTGCTGAGACATCGAGGCGGCTTATGCCACCAGTCAAATTCGGTGTTACTCCCGCGATGGCGAGGCTTCCTAGAATCGGCTTGCGGGAAGGCATTTGCCGAGCCCGCGAAACACAGTTGGAACTCGGCGGGACGGCCGATCGATCAATGCCCGGGGGGAATCATGGTTGCCAATAGCAGAGCGACTCACACGTTGCTCCGTCGTTCGACTTCAGTGGCCGTCGTCGTGGCCGCGGTGCTGGGCAAGGCAGCCCTGGCACAGCAGGGGGCAGCGCCCACGCAATCGGTACTCGAGGAGGTGCTGGTCACCGCCGAGCGTCGTGAGGTCAGCCTGCAGGACACGCCGGCGTCCGCGACCGTGTTGAGCGCCGATGCGCTCGCCGCTCAGGGTGTCGACAACGTCTCGGAGATCCAGAACGTCGCGCCGAGCGTCGCGATCAACACCTACAATCGCTCCACGTTCATCAACATTCGCGGCGTGGGTATCAGCCAGTCGGCACCGACTTCCAATCCTGGTGTCGCTTACTACGTCGACGGCGTGTTCATTCCGCACGAGCAGTTCATCGCGCAGTCGTTCTTCGACTTCGAGTCCATCGAAGTGCTGCGTGGCCCGCAGGGAACCCTGACCGGCCAGAACTCCACCGGTGGCGCCATCTACGTGCGCACGCCGACCCCGAGCTTCGACGAATTCTCCGGCTACATCGATCAGACCATCGGCAGCGACGACTGGTATCGCACGGTCGGCGCATTGAACGTACCGATCTCCGATACGCTCGCGGTGCGTATCTCCGGTGTCTATGACGATCGCGGCGGATTCACCAGGAACATCGGTCCGAGCTCCAGCGAGCCGGGCAGCGGCACCGATCGCGCCGTGCGCGCGGCCGTGCGGTATCAGCCGGTCGAAGGCGCCACGTTCGACTTGCGTTACGAATACTTCGAGCGTGAGACGGACAACAACGCAGTGAAGAACCGCGCCGACCTGGTGACCCGAGATCCGTTCGTCATCGAAGAAGATGCGCTGTCGTATCTGGATCAGGATGGCTATCGCGCCTCGCTGGAAGGCCGGTTCGATCTGCCGGCCAACACGCAGCTGCGCATTCTCACCTCCTATTTCGATGCCGAGACCACCGATCAGGCGGACGGCGACCGCACGGCGACGGCGCCCGCGGTGCCCGCGAATCTGCCGACCAACACGGCCAACACGAACCTCTATCCGGGCCGCATCGGCTATACGCACCAGGAGCTGGAAACCTTCGTCACGGAAGTGAACTTCCTGTCGCGCGGCGACGGGCCGTTGCAGTGGGTGGTCGGCGGGTTCTACATGGATGAGACCAGCCCGGTGCAGGTGTACCGCGACAATCGCAGCACCGTGACCTACACGCAGTCGAACTCGACCATCGACACCGAGCTCACCAACGAGTCGATCTCGGCCTTCGGCCAGGTCGATTATCGGTTCAACGATCACTGGGCCGTGGACGTGGGCTTGCGCCATTCCGAGGACAAGCAGGAATACACGCGCTTCCTGATTCCCGGTCCGCCGCCTCCAGGGTGCTTCCCATGCACCACCGAGGTGGATTCGAACCAAACCACCGGCCGCGTCGGCCTGAAGTACTTCGCGAACGACGACGTGATGATGTACGGCACGCTGTCGCGCGGCTACAAGGCCGGCGGTATCAATCTCGATCCGCGCCTGCCCAACTACGATCCGGAAACCAACGAGGTGGCCGAGCTGGGCATCAAATCGACGGTGGCCGACGGTCGATTGCGCATCAATGGCGCGGTGTTCTACTCGAAGTACGACGGCATTCAGCTCTCGGCGCTGGTCCCGGTCGGCACGCCCGCAACGCTGATCCCGAATACGTTGAATGCGGCGCCCGCGGACATCTACGGCGCGGAGATCGAGCTCACCGGACAGTTCGGGGCGCTTGGCTTCAACCTGGGCGTGAGCGCGCTGCAAAGCGAGTTCACCGAGGATGCCCTGTTGACCGATTCACAGACCAATACCAACCGCGTGGTGCCGGAAGGCTCGATCGTGCCGTTCGCACCGGAAATCACCGCGAATGCGGGCATTCAGTACGAGTTCCTGCTCGGGAGCATGACGCTCACGCCGCGTTTCCAGGTGTCCTATCTGGACGAGCAGCTGGCAACCCCGTTCCGGTATCAGGCAACCACGGTGCCGTCGCGTACGATCGCGGATCTGCGCGTCACGTTGATGCCAACGGATAATCTGCGCATCGAGGCGTTCGCGACGAACCTGTTCGACAAGGAGTACATCTCGGCGCAATTGCAGGATGCGAGCAGTGCGCGCGGCGGTATGATCTACGGCGCACCCAGACAGTATGGGGTGCGTGCCAAGTTCGATTTCTGAGATCCGTCGCATTGTTGAAAGCTGCCGTCAAGTTTGCGATCGGCATCGGCGCTGGTCTGCTGGCCAGCGCCGTGTCCGCCGCACCCACAGGCGATCGCGTCGCCGGTCACGTACCGAAGCAGAACCAGCAGGCTCGGCAGGCGCCGATCGGTGACAGCAAGTCGCCGCCGGCGAATCGCTGGTGGTCGCCGGGCGAGGGCACGCCCCTCGCGCCGCTCGTTCCCTATCCGGATTCGTTCGGCCAGGTGGGCGTGTTGAATGCGGCCGGCGCGATCGAGACTCGAGGTCATCCGTTCTTCGAGCCGATCGGCACGAACGGCCGCGCGTGCGTGAGCTGTCATCAGCCGGCGAATGCGATGTCGCTGTCGGTCGAGATGATCCAACGGCGCTGGCACGAGACCCAGGGCAAGGATCCCATTTTCGCGCCCATCGACGGCATGAACTGTCCGGACCTGCCGCCCGGCGATCCGAAATCACATTCGCTGCTGCTGGAGCGGGGCCTGTTCCGCATCTTCCTGCCGTGGCCGCCGAAAGCCGCCGACGGCTCCAGCATCGATCCCGAGTTCACGATCGAGGTGGTGCGCGATCCGACCGGCTGCAACCTGCATCCGAAGTACGGTTTGAAGAGCGCGAATCCGATGGTGTCCGTGTATCGCCGCCCGCGCGTGGCCGCGAACACCAAATATTTCACTCACAACGGTTTCGGCGTGTTCTCTTTCATCGGCAAGAACGGCTTGCCGGCGACGCGAGATCCGGAGACGGGCCTGCCTTCCAGCATGAACATTCTGTCGGATGCGCGCCAGCCCACGCTGAAGACTCAGGCGGTCGAAGCGGCCATCACGCATCTGCAGTTCGATGGCAAGCTCGACGAGGAACGGCTCGCCAGGATCGTTGCATTCGAAAGTCAGCTGTACACGGCGCAAGTCTCGCACAACGTCGCCGGCAGTCTGATCGAAGCGGATGCTCCGCCGGGCCTGGGCGTTTACAACCTCGCGAAAGGGCGCGAGGGTCTGCTCGGGAACAACGTCACCAATTTCGTCTTCCCGATGAGCGAGGCGTGGCAGAAGCCTGCGCCGTCCTCCGATCCCGAGATCCAGCGTCGCAACGAGATGCGCGCATCCATCGCTCGCGGCCACGACGTATTCATGTTCCGGACCTTCTGGATCAAGGACGCCATGCACTTGAACACGGTGGGGCTGGGCAATCCGACCAAGCGCACGTGTTCCACTTGTCACGGCATGCACATGATGGGCATGGACATCGTGAATGGCTGGATGGACCTCGGCACCACGAATCTGCCGTGGGCGCGCGAGGAGCCGCTCAATCCCTGGAACGAGCGCAAGCCGCAGATGCCGCTGTTCAAGATCACCTGCAAGGCCGGCGTGCCGCCGCATCCGTTCCTGGGCCGCGTGTTCTACACGCAGGATCCCGGCCGTGGCTTGATCTCCGGTAAATGCAACGACGTGGGCGCCATCGTCATGCAACAGTTCCGAGGCCTGGCCGCCCGCGCGCCGTATTTTTCCAATGGTTCGGCGGGCTCGCTGCGTGAGCTGGTCGATTTCTACGATCGCCGCTTCAACATCGGTTACACCGATCAGGAGCGTGACGACCTGATCAATTTCCTGAGCGCGCTATGAACAGGCTGCTCGTCACCCTGGCGCTGGTCGGCTCGGCCGGTGCTGTCATGGCAGCGGCGCCGCCCGCGAATCACCGCAACTTCGTGGCGTGCCCGATCGTGCGAGACACGAGCACGGTGCCGTGCTGGCTCGCTGAATACGAAGGCGAGACTTACTACCTGACGATCCAGACCGACGTGAGCGCGCCAGTGAATCCGCCGTGGCTCGGTCACAAAGTGCTGGTAGAAGGTACGATCAGCGACGAGCCGCGCATCTGCGGGGGCATCGTGCTCAAGCCGGTGGCGTTGTCGGTGATGCAGGAGCTGGACGGGTCGTGCAACACGATGCTCCCGGCGGAAGAACGTTACAACCTGCCATTCGAGCCGCCGCGCCCGCCGGGGCCGAGCAAGGGCCGGCTCGCTTTCGGCGATCCCGTCACCCAGCCGAAGTCCGAGCAGCTGGAGACCTCGAAGTCATTCGAGTTGCGTTATGAATTCGACTCGCTGGTGATGTTTCGCCACGCGCAGCCGCTGCAACAGATCTTCGAGTACGCCAGGCAGAGCAACGCGACCAGGGTGCAGATCACCGGATACCGCGCCGCCTCGCTGCTTTCCAACGGACAGCTGATGCAAGAAGACAAACAGATCGGTCGTCGTCGCGCCGAGCAGGTGGCCGAGCTGCTTCGGGGCGCCGGCCTGACCGAGGCACAGTACGAGGTGAAATGGCAGGACGAGGCGCAGCGGGCCAAGGGCGTCGCAGACGCCGCTATGCGCCGGGTGCAAGTCGTCGTTTCACGTTAGCGCCTGGCGGGCGTCATCCGCAGCGGCACGTACAACGGTCCCACTTCGGGCATGCCGCTCATGCGCACTTCGCCGCTCAGCTCGAACCGACTGGTCTTCTGCAATAGGGCGTCCAGCGAGACGCGCAGCAGCTGTCGTGCAAGGGGAATACCGGCACACATGTGGGGGCCGCGGCCGTAAGCGATGTGCTGGTTGATGTTGGGTCGACGCAGGATGAACTTGTCCGGCTCCGGGAACACCGCTTCGTCGCGATTCGCCGAGGCATACAGCAGCGCGATCGGCTCATCTTTGGGAATGGTCCGGCCTCGGATGGTCACGTCCTCACGAGCGGTTCTCGCGAAGCCGCGATAGGGCGTGTACAGGCGCACGAATTCCTCGACAGCATCCGGGATCAGCGATCGATCGGCGCGCAACTGCTGTTGCAGCTCCTGATTGCGAGACAAATGCACGGCGATGCTGCCCAACAGAATGGGCGGCGCGACCAGGCCGACCACCAGCACCTGTCGCACGCAGCCCGCCAGCAGCACGTCCGGGAACGGATTGCCGTCGGCGTCGCGCTCCGACAGCAGCGAGCTGGTCGGGTCGATGGTCGGGTCGAGCGGTTGAATGCGACGCTGTTCGATCAGCTCGCGAGCCAATGCCGCCAGACCTTCGCCTGCTATGACCACGCCGGGCTTGTCGAAGGCCTCCCACGCCTTGATGTAGGCACGTGAGTTCGTGGCCAGATGTGCGGTCTGCTCGTCAGTCAGGCTGAGCCACTCACCGAACAGGCGCACAGGGAGAACGGCGGAAAAGTGCTCGACGAGGTCCGCATCGCCGCGAGCGAGGAGGTCTGTCGCAAGCTCCATAGCTATGCGCTGTGTCGCCGGCAGTAACGAGGCGACACGGCTCGGGCTGAGCGCGCGATCGATCGCGCGCCGATAAGGCGTGTGCTCGGGCGGATTCAAATGCAGCGGTGGCCGGCGCCCGGTCGTGGACGAGCCGGGCACGACGTTGCGCACCGAGGTGATGTACTGGTCCGGATCACGCAGGACATTCACGATGTCCTCGTAGCGTGCCAGCGCCCAGAACCCGTCGAACTGCGTGCTGTGGGCGACCGGACAGCGGCTGCGCAGCTCGGCGAAAGTGGCATGCACGCTGTCGAACGTTTCCGGAAGGGTGGGATCGTATTCGTTGAGCAGCGACGGATCGGTGGACATGGTGCGGTCGGCTGAAAAAGGGGGATCGGGCCCGGCGAGGGCAACGGGAACACTAGAGCAGATGCGGGCGCCGGAGGTAACACCTTGTGCCTCTCCCGGCCATAAGCGGCGGCAATGGAACGGCCCCGAACGGGCCGCGGGATCGAGCCATTTGCGGCCCGAGCCACTATTGACTGAATAGTTCAATAGTGACGTAATGGTTCAATATAACTCGATGGACCCACCGGGTGGGATGTTCAGGGAAGGGGGGACTCGATGGCTGTGAAAGTGAGATTCACTGGCGCGCGTCGCTGGGCGAGCGCATGGCAGATCCCATTCATCCTCGGGTTTGCGCCCGTCGGCTTTGCGGCGCATGCCAGCGAGGAGGGGCGACAGGCGAGCGCGTTGGAAGAAGTGGTCGTTACCGCCCGCAAGCGCGAGGAATCGTTGCAGGACACGCCGATTGCCATCTCGGCATTCTCGGCGGCGGCGCTGCAACGTCAGCAGATCAACAGCACCGAAGATCTGGATCAAGTCGCGCCGAATCTGCAGTTCGCCAGCTACGGTCCGCTCACGGGCAACAATTCGGCCGCACAGGTCTATATCCGCGGCATCGGCCAGAGCGACGGTTCGTCCGGAGTCGATCCGGGCGTGGGCTTGTACATCGACGATGTCTACATGGGCCGCTCGGTCGGTGGCGTGCTCGACTTTCGCGATGTCGCCAACGTTCAGATCCTGCGTGGTCCGCAGGGAACGTTGTTCGGTCGGAACACCATCGGCGGCGCCGTCCTGCTGACCACGACGCTGCCAGGCAAGGAGTTTGGCGGCACGGCGCGCGTCGGCCTGGGGGATGACAATCTCTACGAAGGTTTCGTGGCCGTCGATCTGCCGATCGCCGACAGCCTTGCTGCAAGGGTCTCGGTCGGCGCCCGACAGCGCGATGGCTATGTCACGCGCGTTTACGATGGTCTCGATCTCGGCAACGAAGATACCTACACCTTGCAGTCGTCGTTGCAATGGCAGCCAAGTGACAGCCTGTCGCTCACGCTGCGAGGCGACTACACCAAGGAGGATGAGCACGGCTCGCCTTTCGTCTTCGCCACGATCAACGGGACGCAAGCTTTTCCAGCGGCGATCAGTCGCGGCGCCGGATGTCCGGGCGCGACGTTCCCGCCACCGTCCGTACCGCAGAATATCGTGGATCCGCGCTGTGCCAACGACGCCACCTGGGAGCTCGGCAAGTATCGCAACGGCGGCAATGCGCCGGCTGCAAGCACACTGGAGAACTGGGGCGTCTCGGGCACGCTGCGATGGGAGTTGACCGACAGCTTCGCGCTCAAGTCGATCACTGCGTATCGTGAGTTGGATTGGAGCGGCAGTCGCGACGCGGACAATACCGGTCTGCTGGTGCTGCACACGGACTACTCCAGCGCCGGCGATCAGTTCAGTCAGGAGTTGCAGGGGCTGATCGAGACCGACCGCCTGCGTGGCGTCATCGGTGCTTTCTATTTCGAGGAGAGCATCGACGATTTCCTGCTCGTGCCCTTCGCAGCGCCGCCCCCGCTGGTGGCGAGCGGTGCGATACCGGGCTCGCTCGACTATCAGCGAGCCTTCATCGAGAACGACAACTTCGCCTTGTTCACCCAATGGACCTACAACGTCACCGATGCGCTGAGCCTGACCGCGGGCGTGCGCTACACCGAGGAGACCAAGGGCATCCAGATCATCTCGTTCACGGTGACGCCGTTGACCGCCCCGGTGGTCATTCCGACCGCGATGAACACGCCGCTGGTGGCCGGCCCGGGCCTGAACATCATTCCGCGGCAGTTCGAGAACAAATATGAGTCCACGACCGGCTCGGCGAGCGTTCAATATCGCTGGAACCCGTCGGTGATGACGTATCTGAGCTGGTCGCAAGGCTTCAAGAGCGGCGGCTTCAATCAGCGTTACAACCTGGCGCCGCCGGGCAACCTGCCGGTGGCGTTCGACGAAGAGACGGCGGAGACGGTCGAGCTCGGCTTCAAATCCGAGCTCGGCGCGAACCTGCGCCTGAACGGCGCGATCTTCAGCACCGATTACGACAACATGCAGCTGACGTACCGGCTCGGCATCGTGCCGTTGCTGTTCAATGCCGGTAAGTCGTCCATCGAAGGCGCGGAGCTGGAACTGACCTATGCCCCCGGCCGGCTGCTCGTGGAGGCCAGCGCCGGCTATCTGGACAACCAGTTCGATGAGATCGCGGTCGTGCCAGGCACCACCCAGACCGTCGGCCCGAACAATACGCTGCCGTTCGCACCCGAGTGGCAGGCGAATCTCGGCGTGGGTTATGACTTCGATGTCGGCAACGCCACGCTGACCCCGCGCATCAACCTCAGTTACACCTCGGAACAGTTCTTCGATGCGGCCAACTCCGTCGAAGTCGCGCAGCTCGACGATGTCACGCTGCTGAATGCTTCGCTCACGCTGGAGCTGGGCGCGTGGCGGTTGCGAGCCGGCGTGAACAATGCGACGGACGAGCAGTATCGCGTCGCCGGCAATTCATCCTTCAGCACCTCCGCGGGCTACGCGGAGCTCATCTACTCGCGACCGAGGAATTATTTCGTGTCGGCGAGCGTGGATTTCTGAGGCATCAGGATGTCGTCGGCGGCTTCGCTGGCGAGCCGGGCGGCCTGACCGGCGGGCACGCCCAAGGAACGTAACAGGCCGGCGGCCATGCCTTTGGCGATGGTGACGGGTGGCGTCACCAGCCGATCTTCCAGGGCATGCCGCAACGAAATGACGATCGTGCCCATCACCAGCAGGGCCGCGACTTCGACGTCGACATGCTTGAAGCGCTGCTGAGTGATGCCTTCCTGCACGTTGTTGCGAAGGTTCCGATTGATCGGCGCGTCGACCATCGTTGCGCCGGAGTTCAGGCGCCACAGCACTTGCGCGCTCTCGCGATGCTCGATGGCAAAGCGCATGAACACGCACAAGGCGCGAGCCAGGTGCGCGGCCGGATCGGTCACGGTGGCGTTCGCTTCGTTGACGGCCTGTTCCGCCTGGCGCCGCACGGAGCTTGCGATTTCACGAGCGAACACGTCCTTGTCGACGAAGTGATTATAGAAACTGCCCTTGGCCACTTCCGCGGTCGCGACGATTTCATCGACCGTGACCCCTTCGACATCACGCGACGCGAATAGCGTACGGCCCGCATTCATGAGCGCCGCGCGAGTGCGCTCCCAGCGGCGGTCCATCTTGGGCGCGGGCTTGTCGTCCGTAATTCTCTTGGTGCTCACTGCGGGCAATCGGAGTCGTGCAAAGGTGATGGAGGGATGGTATGCCCTGGTCGAAAATAGGCAAGCGCCCGCCCTACGAGCTCGATCGGGCCTGCGAGCCCATCGAGTCGATCTGCGCGGCCGAGAACCCCAGGGACTGGAGAATCTCGTCGCTGTGCTGACCGATGCGCGGCGGGGGCGAGTCGACCCCGGGTTGGTCTTCACTGAACAGAAAGCCGGCGTTCACGATTTCGACCCGTTCGCGATCCGGCAGGCCAGGCACGTTCAAGCCGAGTTTCAGCCGACGTGCTTCGAGAGCGGGCAGTGAGACGGCTTCCGTCACGTCACGGATCATGCCGCACGGAATGCCGGCGGCGCTCAAGCGGCTTTCCCAGTGTGCGGCCGGTGCCTCACCGAACACTTGATCGAGCTCGGCGCGCATTTCGGCCGAATGTTTGCGCCGCAGATCCGGTGTCAGGAAGCGAGGATCCTCCAGCCAACGCTTGCGTCCAACCTCGCGGGCCAGCGCCTCGAACTGCGGCTGCTGTACCACGCCGAGTGATATTTGTCGTCCGTCGCTGGCATTGAATACCGCCGAGGTGGGTTGTCCGCTGTAGCCGATGTTTCCAGTGCGCTCCGGAGGATTGCCGGTCACCAGATACGGCACGACGGCGGAGGTCATGAAGGCCATGCTGGCATCGAACATGGCGACATCGATGTATTCACCGCGCCGCTCGCGCTGCCGCCGCAACAACGCGGCGAGGATCGCGAACGCGGCCGTCTGACCGGTGAGCGTATCGACCACGGGAAAGCCCACCTTCGCCGGCGCATCGCCGGCCGCGCCGCCGAGCGTCATCATGCCGGTGGTCGCCTGCACGATGTTATCTATGGCCGGCCAGTCGCGACGCGGGCCGTTCTGTCCATAGCCGGAGATGGAGCAATAGATCAGCTCGGGTCGCAACGGGCGCACCGACGCATAATCCAGGCCGAATCTCGCCATGACGCCCGGGCGGAAGTTTTCCAGCAGTACGTCCGAGGTCGCGATCAAGCGTCGTGCAGCCTCTTGCGCGAGCGGCTGTTTCAGATCCAGTACGATGGATTTCTTGCCCGCATTCACGCCAATGAACGCGGGCGCCATGCCGTCGTAACGGCGGTCCGCACCGTAGTTGCGCATGGCGTCGCCGCGACCGGGCGCTTCGATCTTGATCACTTCCGCACCGAGCAGTCTCAGCAGGTGGGTGGCGAACGGTCCCGCCATCACGTGGCTGAAATCCGCGACTCGAACTCCTTCCAGCGGTAGGCTCATGATTGATCTCTGCTGCAGTGGATGCCGTTGTCATCCGTGATTTGCGCGGCAACTGAGCGCGCCAGCCTGTAAGTGGGCATGCCATCGATGCCGAAGCGGGCGAGGGCGCGGGCTCGCGCTTCGCCGTCGCGTTCGTAGAGCGCATCGAACTTCGCCTGCTCAGCGGCGGGCATGTCGTGAAACTCGACGTGATGTTCGCGGCCGGCGGTGAAGCCGACTTCATTCGCGACCAGAAGCTCGGCCGCGAGCGCTTGCTCCCAAATCCCGGTGCTGCGTTCGAGCAGCGCCCGCTGATCCTCAGTCAGGCTGCGCCAGCGGCGCTCGCCGATGGCGCGAGCGGCATACGCACCTCGAGGAATCTTGATCGTGTTGAAGTACTTCGCGACCTCGGCGAAGTGCAGTGACTTGAGCGTGTCCGGCGGCGCGACCACGCCATCGAGCACGCCTTTGGCGAGGGCCGAATAGACTTCCCCCATGGGCATGTCGATCGGATCGGCGCCCAGATCCTTGAGCACGGCCAGCAGCTCCGACGGCGCACGCAGCCTCAGGCCACGCAGATCCGCGAGGCTTCGGATCGGACGATCGCGAGTGACGATGCCCGGAAGGTTGCCACCTTGAACCGCCAGAACTTTCAGGTCGTGCAGCTCGCGTCCGAACTGCGGATCCGCCGCGGCCATGCAACGCCACAGCGCGGTCTGCTGCTCGAACGTGGTCAGGCCTCCGTAGAAACCCGCTTGTGCTCGAATCAGATGCGCGCCGCCACGGGCATAGATTGGCGTGATCAAACCGATATCGGCGACGCCATGTCGCAGCTCGTGCATGGAATGCTCGGAGGACAGCAGCGATCCCGACCAGTACGGCTGAATTCTGAGGCTGCCGCCGGCCTGCTGCTCCACCCATTTCATCCAAGCGACATCGGCGCGGCTGAAGGGATGGCTGGGACTGAAGGGGCTGGCGTAAGTGAGCACGGTGACGCCCGGCGTCGGCTGGGTGCAGCCGGCCATCCATATAATAAGTAGGGCAAGCAGGGGCCTCACAGCAGCCCCTCCTGCCGCAGGAATCCGGCGACATGCTGCACCATGCGCTCGTGGCTCCAGTCCTTGGCACTCACCATATCGGCTGACAAGGCCAAGGTCGGTATGCCGGCGCGAGCGAGCGCGTGTTCGGTGATCTTCGTGCCCGACTGCGACAGGCGATTGTCCGGCGGCACGAGCATCACTGCCGCGTCGATGTCACAGCGCTGTGCTTCGCTGACCATCCATTCGTTCATCCACGGCGGCAGATGCAGCACTTCATTCATGGAGCAGATGCGGCTTGCCAGCGCATGGAGCGGCCGATCGTGCAGCTCTCGAATGTACTGCGGCCCTGCGAATGGCATGTACATGGACCAGACGAACACGGCGCCATATTGATCTTCGAGCGCGCTGTAGAAACCGGGATCGTGCCACAGCCCGGCGCCGATCCACATCAACCGCAGGCGTTCGCGATGGCCGATACCGACGCCGTCGGCAACGCGTTGTTTCACTTCGTCACGGAAGCGACGCGCGTGCGCCACCGCCCATGGGGAGCCACGGTGCCACTGCGGGATCATGGTGTTCGGCATCTGCTCGGCGATCGAGACGGGGCAGGGGCGCGCGGCGCCGATCAACTCGGCGGCTTCGGCGATATAACCTTCCTGCTCGTTGATCGCGAGCATGAGCTGCCGAAACTTGTCCTCGTCGAACTTCCGGCCGGTGCGATCTTCCAGCAATGCAATCAGCTCGCGCATTTCGCGCACCAGCAGCTCGATGCGCCGCTCTTCGAACACTTCGTCCCAATGTTGATTGGAGTGACGAAACCACTGCGCATCCTTGTGCTGCCAGCCCGGCGCTTCCAGGGGAAAGAACTCGCTGCCGAGGGCGTCGGCCCATTGGCTGAACACGTGCTCGATGCACTCGCAGGTGAGACGAGCCACGAGCACCGTCGGCTTTGGCAGTCCACCCCAAGGCGCCACGCGAGGATTGTTATCGAGCGTGCACGCCAGACCGAGCGAGCAGTAACGGCAACGATTGGCTGGATAGCCCAGGTTGCCCAGCACCTGGTCGTAATGATTCGACAGCTGCTTGGCCGAGATGTACGCCGACCACCATTGATTGGTGACCAGCGGAATGTCCATGACATGGAAGATCTCGTGCGGCGTGTCTGCTTGGGCGATGGCGAAGGGCTCCCCGGCGTCGATGACACGTTGCTTCAGCTCGGCCACGAATTCGCGTTGGTACGCGGTCGCGGCGGCGGTGCATTCCAGATCCTTGCGGCTGCGTTGTCCGGTGCTGTGTGTAAGAGTAGTCATCGAAACACTCCGAGCCGCTCCAGTTCCTCGATACGAGACGCGCTCAGCCCGCACAGGTCTTTGGCGATGGCGAGGCTGTGCTCGCCGATGGACGGCGCGCGATAGGGGGCAGTGACGGATGCCGAGAAGCGAATCGGTGTGCGCACGTGCCCGAACGTACCCAGCAGCGGATGCTGCAAGTTCAGCAGCGCGTTTCGGGCAGCGATTTGCGGATCGCGCTCGATGAGATCCTCGATATCCTGTACGACGCCGGCTGCGATGCCGGCAGCTTGCAGATGTTCCATCAACGCGTGCGCTGCATGCTGGCGAGACCATGCGTTCAGGGCCGGCTCGGCGTCGTGAGGCGCGCGATTCGTGTCGAGCCCGGCCACGGTGCAGAGTCGCTCCCAATCCGCGCGCGAGGGCAGAGTGATTGCGATCCACTGGTCCTCGCCGGCCGCGGCATAGACGCCTTGATGAAATATCTTTGGATCGTCGTTGCCGCGGCGCTCTGGGCGATTGCCTCGTGTCGCATCGATGATGGCGTCGTACATCTGTTGGACACAAATCTCGTACATGGCGGCGTCGATGTGACAACCTCTGCCGGTGCGACGACGATGCTCCACAGCAGCCGCCGTCGCGGCGGCCATCACGTAAGGAACGATGACGTCGCCATAGGGAACGGCGCCGGGAATGACGGGATTGCGATCGGGCCAGCCGGTGAGAAACGTGCGGCCAGACAAAGCGGCGCCTGTGCCGTCCACGCCCCACGATTCGGCGAGCGGCCCGGTCTGTCCGAACACACTGCCGGAGACCATGATCACGCCCGGGTTGCGCTTCTGTAGCGAGGCATAGTCGAGCCCGAGCTTCGCCATCGTGCCGGGCGAGAAGTTCTCGACCACGATGTCCGCCCAGCCGAGCAATGGATCGAGCACCTCGCGGCTGGCTGGCAGTTTCAAGTCCAGCGCAAGGCTGCGCTTGGAGGTGTTCAAGTGCGCGAACCACGGTTTGTCGTCGAAGCTGTCGGCCCGCGAGGCGTTCACCTGTACGTCGATGCGAGACAGACAGGGACGGCTGCGTGTTTCGACTTTGATGACGTCACAGCCCAGGTCGCCCAGCACCTTGGTCGTGATCGAACCGACGAGCGCCCACGAAAAGTCCAGGACGCGAAGGCCGCTCAATGGGCCGGGGCGGCCGACCACGCGGGCGGTACTTCGTGCGGGTTGCGAGGCCGCTGTGATTGCAACGAAGCGCGCGGGCTTGTGTTCACCGGGCACACCGGCCGTCCAGAAATCGCGGGCCTGCAAGTGAGGATCCGCGAGTACATCGCTCGGCTCTGCAACGACCGTTGCATTGATGCCGCGGCGGCGACCTTCCGTCGAGATTTCTTCTCGGGTGCGCGTGGCGAAGAAGGCTTCGATGGCTCGCTCCCATTCGTGCCGGACAGCTGGGTCGAGGGTCGAGCGGTTGTAGCGGGTCCAGTCGACGCCGCGCAGTGGATTGGGCATGGCGACGGCATCGATCCAGTCGCTGAGTGCCTGGTTGGCCGGAGCACCGAAGCGGCCGGTCATCAGGGTGTGGAAACAGAAACCGTCCGCGAGCGGCCAGATGCAGCGTACGGTCGCACGGCCGTAATTCAGCGCTCCGCCGACGCGATGTAACTTACGGCGATCGAACTGCCATACGAGTACGCCATTGACGTTGCGAGAAAACGCGACCTCCTGCACGGAGATATCGACGTGCTGGCCGCGCCCGGTGCTTGCCAGTTCCACCAGCGCCGCCATTGCACCGGCCGCGGCGACCATGTCCGCGTGAAACCAGCAAGCGTCCAGGGCCTCTTTGACGGGCGGACGGTCAGGATCGCCTGTGACTCGAAGGGTGCCGCCCATCGCGGACGCGATCAGTTCGCCGCCCGTCCACTCGGCGCGAGGACCGTGGCTGCCGAATGTTGTGACCGAAACGTGGATCAGGCGGGGATTGAGTTGCTCGATCTGTTCGCGGGAGAAGCCGGCGCGTCGTAACGCGGGCAGGCCGATGCCTTCGATGAGAAAATCGGCGCGCGGTAGTTCGTCCGCCAGGGTAGGAGGCTGAACGGGCGAAACCTGCGCGCCAAAGCTGCTGAACCATCGTGCCAGCGCACCATTCGCGGCGTCGTCGAGCGCGAGCACGCGCATGCCGTGCAGAGGTTTCATGAAGCCTCCAGCGCGCGCTTGAACTGCGCAATCTGCGTGAGCGCATCCGGGCTCAATGTTTGAGGCTGCGACGTGAGCATGAGCGTTGGCAGCTTCGCTTCACGCAGTGCGCGTTCCATTCGAGGCGCCTCCCAGGCGAGGCCGGTGTCGGTTGCGAGCATCCAAATGATCACGCCGTCCGCTCGCAGCTTTCTGGCGACCTCTACGAGATCGGCGGGTGACTGCAGCAACGCGCCGATTGCATTGGTTCGGTCATAGCAGCGGCGTGCGATCGTTTCCACGACATTGCCCGCGACCGAGACTTGCCCTGGTGTCACAGCAGGTGTCGGGATGGATGCCATCGAGGTCGCCTCATTGATCTCGCCCACGACCACCACGCCGTCCGATTCGATCGTCCGATGAACGTGATCGTCCGAGGGCACGCTGCCAACCAGCAGCACTCGCTTGCGGGGCTCGACGGTCGTTGGCCTGCTGAGCCACTGTCGTAAGGACTCATCGAACTCCGCGGACCACTCGGTACGAGCGCCGCGCACGATCCGATACGCCTCGCATCCGAGCGGCACTCCATCGCCCATCCGCAATGTCGCCAACTCGCCGAGCAACTTTTCGCGTGCGACGACGCGCTCCAGTTCCGCCATCAGTCGCGACTCGTCCGCGCCGACTGCGACCGCGAGTGCGCGCGTCGACTCGATCGTGTGCGCCACGCTCGCCTCACGACGAATGCGCGCCAGGTCGTAGAGCAGGGGCTTGGGCCCCTTGCACTCGCCCATGCGTTGCAACTCGCAAAGGTAGTAGTACAACCGCTGCGCGCTGTCGTCGCTGCGGGAGAAAATGACGGCGTCCAAGCCATCCAGATCGCCCGCCAGCCAGCGATCCGCCACGATCCGGCTCTGAGCGGAAAAGCTGGCCTCCAGAAATCGATCCGCGAGCACCGTGTCGCCCGGATGAGCCAGCGCATTCAACTGCACCGGGACCGCGTCGGCGGCCAGCAGCAACTCGACCGGAACGTCCCATCCCATGTAGCCCATCGCACGCCGCGACCGTGCCGCGTGCAAAGGATCGCCCAGGGCGATATTCAACAGACTCGACAAGCTCATTGATGCAACCACCCCGGCAGCGCCAGCGCCATCGCCGGCACGGCGATCAGCAGCGACAGATGGAACAAGTCAGCCGCCAGGAACGGCACCACACCCTTGAAGATGCGGATCAGCGGCACGTCCTTGGCGATGCCTTGAATCACATACAGATTGATGCCGATGGGCGGATGCACGAAGCCGATCTCCATGGTGCGCACCAGATAGATGCCGAACCAGATCGGCGACAGGCCCAGGTCGGTCACGATGGGCAGCAGAATGGGCGTCGTCAGCAGCATCAGCGCCAGGCCATCGAGCACCGAGCCCAACAGCAGCAGCAGGACGGTCATGAGAATGATCGCCAGCAGCGTCCCGCCCGGCAGGCTCTCCATGAGGTCCGCGACCTGCTCGGCGAGGCCCGTGTAGCTCATGAAGACCGCGAAGATCAGCGCACCGATGATCACGACGTAGATCATTCCCGTCGTGCGCAGGGTTTGCGCCAGCGCCTCTCGCAAGGAGTCCCGATTCAACTTGCGTCGCCACGCACACAGGAGCAGTGCGCCGGTGGCGCCGACCGAAGCGGCTTCGGTGGGGGTGAACCAGCCAAACGCGATGCCGCCGAGCACGATCAGGATCAGCGCACCCAGATCGAGAATGCGCAGCAGCGCGGCGCGCCGTTCAGACCAGGGAGCGCGAGCGGTCGCCGGTCCGATCGAAGGACGCCAGCGACACAGCAGCACGATGGTGAGGATGTAGAACAAGGCCTGGGACAGACCCGGAATGATCGCGGCCGTGAACAGCTTGCCGATCGATTGCTCGGCCAGGATGCCGAACACGATCAACGCGCCCGAAGGAGGAATGATCGAACCGAGCGTGCCACCAGCGGCAATCGCTCCGGTCGCGAGCGCATCGGAGTAACCGCGCTTGCGCATCTCCGGCAAGCCGATCAAGCCGATGGTGGCGGCCGTCGCGAGACTCGAACCGCTGATGGCGCCGAAGCCTGCGCAACCGGCCACCGACGCGATCGCAAGCCCGCCCCGACGATGTCCCACCATTCGCGCGGCGGCTTCGAAGAAATCGCGGCTCGCGCCGGCGGCAAAGCACAGGTGCGCCATGAACAGAAACAACGGCAGCACGCCCAGCTCGTAGCGTGTGATCGTTTCGAACAGCACGACGCCCGATTTGATGATGGCCGGTTCGGGGCCGAGCAACAGCATCAGTCCGGCCATGCCGACCACGCCCATGGCAACGCCGATGGGAACACCAAGGGTCAGCAAGACGAGCAGCGCAATGACGCCGAGGAAGCCGTTCATGAGCGCCCCCGCAGCGAGCGCCACATATCGCGCAGGAAGACCAGCGCGATGGCGACAGCGGCCACCAGCGACACGATGCGCAGCGGACGGAAGGGAATGTGCAGCAGCTCGCTCTGCTCGTAATCGTTCCAGGACTCGATCGCGAGCCAGAGCACGCCCGCTGCCAGTCCGATGAAGAACAGCGCGGACAGCAAATGAGCAAAGGCATGCAAGAAGTCACGCGTGCGCGCGCCCACACGAGCCGTGAGCAACGTGACCGTAGCATGGCCCTTGTTCAGCGTGGCCGACAGCATCGCTGCCGACGCCATCAGCAGAATGCATGCCTGGATGATTTCCAGCGCGCCCAGCAGGGGAATTCCCGCATGACGGCCGAGCACCGCGAGCGCTTCGACGCCCATCGCGAGCACCAGGCCGCCAGCGCCGATATAGAACAGCGGCCCGCGCGTCTGGCCTTCGTTGTGACGTTGCATCAGTTCAGCCACACGCCCTCACTTGTGATTTGCATGCTCAGTGGCGGCAGACCGGCTTCGATGCCGATGGTTTGAATGTAATCGGCGATGCGCCGCGCGGCGTTCGGAGCAAGACGGGGACGGCCTGGAGGATCGACGTGCACGGGAAGGAACCCGACGCGCATGCTGCCGCTCGCGTCGATGCACATCCGACCCAGCATTGCATTCACCGCTTCGGGATGAAACGGCGCGAGCACGTACGCAGGATCCGGCTCGAAACCAAACAACTCTTTCCGTTTGCGAGCCCAGGCCGCGCGCTCCGGAGATGCCTGGTCGGGACTCAACGCACGAGTCACGACGCAGCCGTTCCCCAAGCCATGGAACACAGGCACGCCGCGATGAAACTCGATTCCTCGCACGATGTGGGCATGATGACCGATGACTACGTCGCAACCGGCCTCGATGGCGGCGTGGGCGAGGGGTCGTTCGTACGGCGCGAGCTTGGCCCTCGTGTGCACGATGCCTTTGTGAAACGCGACGACGACGAAGTCTGCCCGAGCTTTTGCCGCCTCGATGTCTTCGGCCAGCGTCAGCAACGAAGCCGGATCGATGCGATCGAGCGCGGCGGCTGGCCGAATCGCACTCCCGTCCGCCGGCTCGACTCGAATGTACGAACAGCCGGCGCGTGTTGGCCCGGCCCACGCACTTTCTGGTCCGACGCAGTTGTAACTCAGCACGGCGACGCGCTTGCCGCCGAGATGAGCGATTGCGGGCCTGCGAGCTTCACCAAGCGACGTTCCGGCGCCCGTGTATGCAATGCCGGCATGGGTCAGGCCGCGAATCGTGTCGGTGATGCCGACCTCGCCAAGGTCGGCGATGTGATTGCCCGCCAAGGTCACGAGGCCGACGCCGGCTCGCGCCAGCGCCGCAAGGTGATCGGGATCGGCACCCGGTGCCGGCACATCATCGCCGCTTGCGGCCACGTGACTCGAGTGGGGCACTTCCAAGTGTCCGATGGTCAGATCCGCGCTGCGCAGCGCGGGTGCGATGCCGCTCAGCCAGTGGTCGGGCTGCGGCTCATCGAGGATCAGATCCCCCGTGAAGATCAGCTCCATACTGCGCTCGACCCCGGTTGATTGTTGACCAAAACATCGATCATATTGTCGCCACGCCGCCGTCGCGGCAGCAGGAATGCATGCCAGCCAAGACTGACAACCGCACCGTTACCAAAGCGAGAACGACCCGCGCCGAGCCGCGCAGCGTCAGCGAGGTCGTGGATTGGATCCGCGAACGCATTCGCCGGGGCACGTTCGTGCCCGGCCAGCGCCTGGTCGAAGCGGACATCATGCGCGAGCAGCCGACCGCGACGCGGACTCGCGTTCGCGAAGCATTGCAGCGGTTGTCGAGCGAAGGGCTGGTGACCATCGAGGAGTTCCGGGGCGCCTCAGTGAAGCGCTTCACGCATGACGACCTGCGGCAGATGTATCGGGCGCGCATGGCGCTCGAAGGCATGGCGGCCGCGGATTTCGCCGCGGCCGACCGGCCCGAGCTGAAGCGGAAGCTGCAGAAGATCCAGGCCGAGCTGAACGAGATCGAGGACACCATCGATCACGAGCGCTTCGCGCGGCTCAACGACGAGTGGCATCAGCTGATCATCGAAGGCTCCGGCAACCAGTTCATCCGCATGTTTCTGGAGCGGCTGCGCATTCCCATCTATCGGCTGCTGATCACGACCTTCTACAGCGCCCGGCGCATCGACAACGCCAACGCCGGCCATCGCAAGATCACCGAAGCCATCGTCAATGGTCGAGCCAGGGATGCGGAGCGGTTGATGCGCGACCATATCGCCGAGGGACTGGAAACGTTGTCCGCGATGGACCTGGACCTCAAGTAACTTCACTCGGCGTGCACCTTCGCGGCGAATGTCCCGACCACGGGCAACGTCAGCTGCGATGCGTGCGCTCCGTCATGATGGATCGTGAGGGTCGGCGGCGGATCGAATTGCACATTGCGCGAGCGCTGGCGCGGATCCGCCCCGGCGACGGTCAGGCGCACGCGATGGCCGGCTTTGACGATCGTGGAGGTCGGCAACAGATCCAGCCGCAGCCGTGCCGGCTCACCCGGAATCAGCGGCTCGGCATCCCGCCGTGCGCCGCTGTGATAGGGCAGGCCCATGAAGTTGCGATACGGCGCCGGTTGCTCGCCTCGATGCGAGGCTCGCAGCCGACCATGAGTCACGATGGTCGAGGTGCCGTCCGGCGCCACATCTTCCAGGTACACGAATACATCGGCGTCGCTGGTGGTCGATGAGATCCACAGATCGACGATGGGATGGCCGGCGATGTGCGCATCGGCGCCGAGGGCCGGGGTCGTGTAGCTCAGACCGTGCTGCTCGACGCCACAAGGCCACATCAGGAAGTACAGATCGACCTTGCCGCTGCACTTGGGATCGTAGTTGACGGTGAACCTGTCGCGTACCGTCGCGGTGGCGTCCGCTTCGCTCGTGAGTCGACCCGACACCCCGGGCTTGGCCGAGCCGCCGATGTGCAACGTTTCATTGCGAGCGTTTGCCAGCGGCCACTGATCGGTGCTGCTCCATTCCTTGCCGGCCGGTGCGTTGACGGTGCGGTAGTAGATCGGCGCTTCGCGCTGCCAGCCGTTGTCGATCTTTTTCAGGAAATGATCGAAAAAGCGCAGGAATTCAGTGGCCATCGGGAAGTCGCCGACTTCGCAATGTCCCCACTCGCCCATCCACAGCTTGCGTGGATTGGAGAGGTTGTTGTACGCGAGGGTCGCTTCGAAGCTGCCTTCATCCAGCCAATTGCCCCAGATGAAGATGCCGACGCCGGAGCGCTCGATTTCTTTTGCGTAGGTGGCGACGCTGGATTCACGCCAGAACGGCACCCCGAGCAGCGGCGAAACGTCGTCGCGATAGCGCATGCCCGCCCAGAGCTCGGCCATCGGCGTGCCCTTGATGTGCTCGGCGATTGCGCTGGCCGCTTGTTTGCCATCCGTATCGGATTCCACCGGCACCACGCCCTGGCCGTAATCCTGGCCGGGATTCTCGGGACGCGTATTGAATTGCGCCGTGATGCCGCCGCGGCTGACGAATCCATACTTGTCGAAATCGGTGCAGCCGGGCGCAATGGCTCGCAGGTGCGGCGCCATCATGGTGGCGGCGTGCCAGGTCGTGCCGCCGAGATAGGAACATCCGGCGACGCCAATGGCGCCGGTGCTCCACGGCTGCTTCGCGAACCACTCGGTCATTTCATAAGCATCGCGAGCTTCGGTGCGATCCTGAAAACCCCGGCGAGCGCCGAAGGACGCGCCGCGCCCCCGCGTGTCCACGGCGGCGACCACATAGCCGTACTTCAACAACGGCATGAGGTGCAACTGCTCGAGAGGATTGACGAGCGTGCCTTTGGAATCGACATAGGCGCGCCGATACGGCGTGTGGATCCACACGACCGGAAACTTCTCGTCCACTGCGCGGCCATTGACCGCCGGACGATAAATGTCGACGGCGAGCTTCACGCCGTCCGACATGCTCACGTACTGCGACGTCTTCTGCCATTCGCTGAAGCGCGCTTCGGAATAGCCGCGATACACGCCGGGCCGGGACTCTTTCACCTCGCTGGCATGAAGGAAATGGGCGGGCAGCAGCACAGTGCAGGCGGCCCAGGTGACTCGCAGGGTTGTGTTTGGTGGGCGCATGATCACCAGCGCTTGGTCAGCACGAAAGAAACGAAACGGCCGAGCGGCGACACGTTCTGGTTGTCCCAGGACACGATGCCGTTCAACACGATCGGCGGATCCTCATCGAGCAGGTTCTGAGCGTTGACCGACAGGCTCACGCCGCTCAGAGCGCCGCGCTCGTCGCCGAAGTCATAGACGACCGAGGCGTCGACGGTCTCGTAGCTATCCACCTCGACATTGGGGCTGATGGCCGTGTTGAGATAGCTGTCGACGTAGTTCAGATAGGCGTTCGCCGACCAGCCGTGCAATCGCCAGCCCACCGATGCGCGGGCGCGCAGATCGACGGGATTGCTGAACGTGTCGAGCACGTCGACGTAGGGCAGGCCGGGCGCGATGGAGCGCGTCAGGTCGAGGATTTTCGCGGCATCGAAGCCCACGCGCCAATCGCCGAACGAGGTGCTGAAGCTGTAAGCGAGGTTCAGATCGATGCCTTGCTGCTTCATGCTGCCGAGATTCGCACGGCGGCCGTCGATGATGGCGTTGATGTTGGTGACGGGCTCCGCGGGGCTCTGCAGGTCGGGATTGCTGAGGAAGGACTGCACCAGGGCATTGAATGCGGCGGTGGCGGCTGCATCGCTGGCGGGCGGCCGACGAATCACGTACGGGCCATAAACGTCTGCATTCGTGAGGGCCGTGTTGAGCACGACGTCGATGCGGTCCGTGTAGTCCACGTCATAGTAGGTGAGTGATGCGGTCAGGCCTTGCTGCGCGCCGGTCGGGGCCCAGTCCAGTCCCACGGACCAGGTGGTCGCCTCTTCGGGCTGCAAGGAGGCGCGACCGCCGTTGTGATAGATGCCGCGAGTGATCCCGCCAGCGCCGGCGGGATCGGTCAGGTTCTGAATGAAGATATTGTGGATCTGCTCGCTGGTGTCCACGAGCGACGGAGCGCGGAAAGACGTGCCATAAGTGGCGCGTGCCGTCAGCGAGGAAACGGGGCGCCAGATCACGCCGACTTTCGGATCGGTCGTTGAGCCGAAGTCGGAGTATTCCTCGCGCCGTCCGGCCACTGACACACTCAAGCTGTGAATGCCGGGGATGGCTTGCTCCTCGCTCACCACCGGCACGAACACTTCGCCGAAGAACGAGGTGTTGTGGCGGCGGTTCAGAATGTTCTTGGTCGTGACCGCGCCGGAGGCCAGCACGTTGTTGGCATCGAGCCGCTGCCGGAATTCGTTGTCATGACGTTCCAGGCCGATGGCGACGCGCACGTCCCCGCCGGGCAGCGAGAACAAGGGACCGTCGGCCTTCAACGCCAGATCGCGCGCTTCGCTGGTGGCGTGCGTGTCGCGATTGGCAATGATCAGGTCGACCAGCGCCGGATTGTTGGTGACGTTGAACGAGCCATCGCCGAACGGATTGAACGCAGTCGCCGGGTTGCTGCTCGCCAGGGCGGCCGTCAGCGCGGCGCCGTTGGTGATCGCGCCACGACGCTGGAACCCGCGGTTCTTGCTCAAATTTGCATAACCTTCGATACGCCAGTCGCCGCCCAGATCGTAGCCTGCTCCGATCGCGTTCTGCTGGGCATTCTCGTACCCCGACAGGCGCGGATCCGAGTCCTCGGCGAGAAAACGATACTCGACGTTGACGAACGCCGGCGAGCCGAGCGCGGCGGGCGCGACGAAGAAGGCGTTCGTGTTCGGTACGCGCAACTGGCCCGATGCGGGCGCGACGCGCTCGTCGAAGTCGCGCTCCGAGAGCCAGCCTTGATACCACAGATCCAGCTTGCCGAATTCCTGGCGCGCATTCAGGAAGAAGCTGTCGCGTTTCTGATTGGGCAACAGATCGGCGAACGAGCCTTCGTCGAAACGATTCGCGGTGCCGGCGGTGAGTTGTGCGGGATCCAGTCCAGTGCCGGCGCCCGCGGGCAGGGGATAGCGCGTCGTGCCGACCACGATGTTTCCTGGCGAGGCGAGCGTGGGGCGTGCGTCCGAGCCGCCGCGCGCACGACGATCGTTCGATGCAAAGTCGCGGTCGGCGCCGGAGAGGTGATCGCGTTCGTTGTGCTCGTATGCGGCGAACACGCTGCCGCTGTCCCAGGTGAAGCCGAAGTTCTGGCTGATGATTTTCTGGCTGGTGCCGTCGGCCACGCCATAGCGCACCAGGGTTTCGGCGCCTTCGAAATCATTGCGCGTGATGATGTTTACGACGCCGGCGACGGCGTCCGAGCCGTAGATCGCGGAGGCGCCATCGACGACCACCTCCAGGCGCTCGATCGCAGCGGACGCGATGACGTTGGGGTCATACAGCGATTTGATGACGCCCGCCGGCGCGAGGCGTCGGCCGTTGATCAGCAGCAGCGTGGCTTCATTGCCGATGCCGCGCAGATTGATGCCGGAAATCCGAGTGGCATTCGCCGCGCCGTCCTGAGCGCCGCCGAGCCGGCTTTCATCGGCACCGAGATTGAGCACCTGGGGGAGAGCCCGAGCCAGATCGCTGCTGGTCGCAAGGCCCGTGGCGACGAGCTCTTCGCGATCCAGTGCGACCACCGGTGCGCCGGCACTCGCCACGCCACGAATACTCGTGCCCGTAACGACCACTTGTTCCATGACCGGTCCGGTGTCCGCCTGCTGTGCCGTGACCGTGGTCGCCGCAACCAGTGCACAAGCACCGAATAAAGCTGGACGTCGTCGCATGGATCCCCCTTGCCGTCCGAGTGTGTCCGGCTCGTGCCGGACTGTTTGTGATGCGACCCAGACTAGGAAGTGCCGATGAAATTGTCAACAATTTGGCAGATGAAAACGACGCATCAACTCCTTGTTTTGCAGAGATAAAAATGACGTATGTCGGGCACCGCTTCTGCTTATGAAGCGCCCGGAAGGAAGGATGTGCGCAGTTGGGTGGTTAGCCGAGAGCCACCGTGCGGCCCAGGAACCAGTACAGCCCCTGGCCGATCAGAGCGGCGGCGGCGATGTCGGTGAACAAGGCTCGCGGCACGGACAGTCGCACCCGGACGAGGAGCGCGGCGATTCCCAATGCGCCGAGCACCACGGCGAGCTGCCCGATCTCCACGCCGATGTTGAATCCCACCAGCAGCTCGGTCAGCCGCTCCGGGGGCAGGCGCATTTCCAACAGGTTCGCCGCGAAGCCGAAGCCATGAATCAAGCCGAACACGAGCGTGATCAGCAGACGTGCGCGCGAGGCGTCTCGCAAATGCCCGGCGAACATGAGATAGCCTGCCGCGAACATGCCGCCACCAATGAGCAGCGTCGTCGGCAGAGTGATACCGACGCCGAGATGTTTCGCGAAGGCCATCGCGAGCAACAAACCGCCGAGTCCGAGTGCAACGGGTAACGGACGATGGCTCGAATCGCCCACGTTCTCCGCACCGATCAGCACGATGGTCAGGGCCACCAGCGCGTCGATGAACTGCGCATCGGGCCGGAGCACGCCAGTCACGGCGAGCGCCAGTGTCAGGCTGTGACCGAGCGTGAAGCCGGTGACCACCAGCAACAGATCCTTGATGCGACGGGAAATGAGCACCAGCCCGAGCATGAACGCCATGTGATCGATGCCGGTGAAGATGTGCATCAGGCCCATCTCGATGAACTTCAGGATGCCGGCCCCCTGCAACGTGCCATGGGATTCACCGCCGGTGATTTCGGCTTCGCGATGCTCGTTGGTCAGCAACTGCTCGAAGAAGTCCTGGTCATCGAGTTGAATGCGCGCGAAATTGGTGTGCGAGGGCACGATGTCGACCAGCACCGAGGATCGAATCGCGAGATCGTCGCTGGCAGGGCAGGTGAATTCGAGCTCGTCGCGAAGGAACCCCGGGACCGCATTCAACGGTGTCGGACCGGCGGTGCGCTCGCACGGCTCGTGGTCATTGAGAACCGAGAGTCGCTCGCCTAGGTAGCGACTGTATTCGGCTCGCGACGGCAGATCGGTCCCGGTTGGCGATAAACGCTTCGCTTCCAGCTCGGGCACGATCATCTCGACGCGCACGGTGTTGCCCGAGATCTGCCACGACGAATGACTCTCGCTCAAGGTATGCGCGAATGCGCCGCCAGCTTGGAGCGCCAGGCAGGCGAGCACCAGCCACGACCGCAGCACGCGCATCATGGCTGGTAGTCGCTCGCGTAATCGCTGGCGATCACGATGGTCGACTTGCCGCGCAGAAACTTGATGGTTGCATCCATCAGCCGGGTTTGCTCGGCATCCTTGTACTGGGAGAGCACCTGATCGCGAGCGGCCTCGAAGCCGAGCGGCTCAGGCATGACGTTCTGGAGGACTTGCACCACGTGGATGTCGGTGCCGACCTGCTGGGGCTCGCTGACCTGGCCCGCACGAAGCTCGCGAATCCGCTCGAACAGTGCGTCGCCGAGCCGATATCTCACCGCGAAGTAATAGTCCTGTTCGTAACGTTCCGGTTCCTGCAGATCGAAGTCACGCATCACGCTTTGAACCGGCGATCCCGCTCTCAATGCCTCGGCAGCGGCCACCGCCGCCTTCATCTTCTCGGCAGCACTGCGCCCCGACGCAGGGTTCACGATGAAATCCCGGACTTCGATGCTTCCCTCGGTGGTGAAACGACCCGGATTCCGGTCATGGAACGCCCGCAGCTGCTGCTCTGTCGGATTCGCCGTAGCCACTTGCACCGTGATCTGACGCGTGACCGCATTCACCAGGGCATTGCGGACGTCCTGGTCCGTCTCGCCAAAGTTCAGTTCGAGGCTGCGCTGCACGAGCAACTCTTCGCGCACCATGTCGTCCAACACTTGCAATTGCGTGGCGCGAGCACTGGTCGCGAGCGTCTCGCCGGTCTGGGTCTCCAGCTGAGTACGGAAGTCGCCCCGCAGGATGGGCTGACCATTGATCAATGCGACCGCTTCGTCAGGCACCGATCGGGTCGAGGTGCCCTCGGCCGTGAACAAGCCATACCCGGCGATCGACAATCCGATGATTGCGCCGATCGCACTGAAGGCGAGCGAGCGCGCATGGTTCACTGCGGGCGCGACCACCGTGGACGCTTCAACGACCGTGCTCATCATTCAGATCCGCCAGGAAGAAACTATTGGTGTCCGCGTCTTGGGTGGGGCGGCGTTGCGTGCTGCCGAGCGCGGCACTGAACAGCAGCCGACCGCTGAGATTGGAGCGATTCAGCCCGGCGACTTCGTACAGTGCCTCGAAAGACTCGGTGTGAATCGTGCGCGCGAGCTGCGCCAGCGGCCAGGCACGCGTCAAAGCCTCGGCGGTTTCCATGACTGCGACATCGCGTGTCCCGGCGATGATCACGAAGCGATTGCCGGTGGGGCCGGGAAAGCTGGAGAAAAAGCCGTAGTCGCGATAAGTCGTCCCGGTTTCGGGCAGGCGTCCGGCCTGGCTGACGTAACGCCGGCCGGTGCGCCTGTCGACGAGCTCGTCGAAGGACGAACCCACGCTCAGACGCGAATGCTGGAATGCCAGCTCCTGCAGCTGACGCATGCCGCTGATGTATCCGATATAGATGATGTGCGAGGAGCGGAGCATGTCGGTCGTCAGGTCCGACGCGAGCACCATCTGCACTCGCCGTTGGGGTTGCCCGGGAGCGGCCAGGGTAGTGAGCACGTCGCGCATCGCAAAGGCCGTTGAAGTCGGCAGGTAAGCGAGATCCAGATCTTCGTAACGACCCGTCAGCCGCGGGTCGGATTGCAGCTGTTCTTCCAGGTCGCGGGCCGAGTTGATCGAGAACTCGCGCACCATGCGCTTGACGGTGCCGGAGCGCGGATCGGTCTCGCCGAAGATGTAGTAGTCACCCACGACCACGACGATCGGCCGATCGTCGCCCAGCACCTTCGCCCAGATGGGATTGGCACGCACCGTATCGAGCTCGCTCGCGGGTGCGCTGGGGCGCAACTGGAAGCCGAGCAGGCCGGCGCAGACGAGTAACAAACATCCAGTCGTCGCAATCAGCGAGTTGCGCAGATTGAACCAGCCGCGTTGCTCGATGCGCGAGGAGGGTGGCTCCGTTGGCTCGACGATTTCGGCGGGCGCTGGCTCCACTGGTTCGAGGACGATGCGATATTCACCTTTGGGCAGCACCAGGCGGACGGCTGCGTCGCGTCCCGCTTGCGCATGAAACTCTTCGAGCTTGCGTCGCAGCTTGTGGACATAGACGCGCACCGTCGAATCCTGCGCGACCGCGAACGATTCGTCCTTGCCGAACACATCGATCGCGATCTCGATTTCCTTGGGCGGTGTGCCGGCCACGGAGCGGACGATGAGATAGTCGAACAGCCGGCTCAGCGCGCCAGGCTTGCCGAGCAGGCCGCTGGCGCGCAAGCGCCCGGCCAGGTGCTGAATGGATTCGACTTCGGTCATGCGGGCGAGTTTGTCGTGTTGTCGATCTTCTAACGTTGCACGCGCCCGGCGCAGACATTAAATGTCGACAGTGCCGCTCTCGCTGCGTTTCAACGGCAAGACACGACGACAGTGGGATGCCCATCCTATGCAGAGAAGAATCGCGGGGGGATTGCTGGTGCTGGCGCTCGCGGCCGGACCGGCAGCGGCGGAACTCGACCTCACCGGAGCCTGGGGTCAGAAGATGCACGAGGACCGGCTCGATCGCGGCGGCGGACCCGACATCGGCGACTTCACGGGGCTGCCGATCAACGAGGCGGCGTTGTTGCGCGCCCAGACCTGGGATGCAAACAAATGGTCGGTACCCGAGCACCAATGCGCGCCGCATCCAGCCGACTATGGCCCGCACGGCCCGGCGCACATTCGCATCTGGACCACGACCGATCCGAACTCATTCAAGGTCGTCGCGTACCACATCATGCTCGGGTGGATGAACCCGGTGCGCACCATCTGGCTCGACGGGCGTCCGCATCCGTCGCCGAACGCGCCGCATACGTGGGAAGGCTTTTCCACGGGCGTGTGGGACGGTGACACGCTGGTGGTGAAGACCACTCATCTGAAAGAAGGGTGGATCCGCCGCAACGGCATTCCGCGCAGCGCGAACGGAACCCTCACCGAATTCCTGATCCGCCACGACAACGTGCTGACCTGGGTCAGCGCGGTCGAGGATCCCGTTTATCTCACCGAACCGTACGTGCGCAGTTGGAACTGGGTGCTGGCGCCCGGCTTGTGGATCAATCCATACACCTGTGCCGCGCGCGTGGAAGTGGAGCGTCCGCAAGGTTTCGTCGCGCACTGGCTGCCTCCCGGCATGAACCCCATGCTCAAGGAGTTCAGCGACAAGACCGGCTTCCCGACGCAGGTCACCAACGGCGGTGCGGCCCAGCTGTATCCGGAATATCAGCTGGAGCTGAAGAAACTGCTGCCGGCGCAGTTGCCCCAGTGGGGCGAGCCGCCGAATCCCTTCTGAGCGCGACACCCAGTCAGATCACGGAGCGCATTTGTGAGTTGTAACACCAAGCCTGCATCGGCGGTCGGACTGCGCCACCTGGCCGCAATGGTGATGCTGTCGGTTGCCATGATCGGAATGCCCGCGCACGCCCAGAAGGCGCGGGCGGCGAAGAACGCGAAAACGTCTCAACCCGCCGAGTTCGCGGGAGAGCTGGACGTGATGCACGTCAAAGGCAACGTATACCTCATCGGCGCGGCCGGTGGCGGTGCGCATGCCGTCTTCCAGATCGGGCCCGATGGCGTGGTCGTCGTCGATACCCAGACGCCGGCGACCAGCGCGAAGCTGATCGAAGCGATCCGGAAAGTCACGCCCGAGCCGATTCGCATCATCCTGAACACCAGCTTTCTGCCCGATCATGCCGGCGGCAATCTGCCGGTGACCAAGGTCGGCAAGTTCATCGGCGACCGCGGCGAGATCGACGTGGCATCGATCAAGGGACACGAGGGCGTGCTCAATCGCATGAGCGGCGTCATCGGTACCGCGACCAGTCCCGAGCAGGCGTGGCCGACGGATGTTTATTTCACCGGCACCATGGACCTGCACATGAACGGCGAGCCGGTGATTCTGATCCATTACCCGGCGGCCGCGACCGACGGCGACAGCGTCGTGTTCTTCCGGGGCTCGGACGTGATCGTCGCCGGCGAGATCTTCACGCCCGACAGCTATCCCGTGATCAAGCCGGAGGAGCGGGGCGGCAGCCTGCAAGGCACGATCGATGCGCTGAACCGCATCATCGATCTCGCCGTGCCGGTGATGAACGCGCAAGGCGGCACGCTGGTCGTGCCGGCGTACGGACCCATCGCGGACGAATACAGCGTGGTCATCTATCGCGACATGCTCACGATCGTTCGCGATCGCATCGCCGACCTGATCAAACGCGGCATGACGCTCGAGCAGGTGAAGGCCGCGCGGCCCACGCTCGATTACGACGGCATCTATGGCACGGCCCCGCGCGGCTGGACCACCGATCAGTTCGTCGAAGCGGTGTATCGCGAGCTGCGCGCGACGACGGACAAATCCAGCCCGGACGCTGCAACGGCCTCGCCCTGACTCGATTACGGAGATTGTTATGAGCTCGATGCCGATTCGCGGCACTGGTTGGATGGTCATGAGCGTCGGCGTGCTGACGCTGGCGCTCGCGATGCCGAGCGGAGATGCAGCTGCGCAGAATCGTAACAGAGGATCCGCGGCGGGCAGCGCACCGGGTCAGCCGGCGGCGCCGAAGTCCGCACGCGAGGCAGCGCCGTTCGACCTCACCGGCTATTGGGTATCGGTGGTGACGGAGGATTGGTTGGAACGCATGACCATGCCGCCGAAGAATTTCATCGGCAGCTTGCCAGTCAACGACGCAGCTCGTCAGGTCGCGGCAGCGTTCGACCTCGTCGCCGACAAAGCGGCCGGGCAGGAGTGTCGACCGCACGGTGCCGCGGGCAACATTCGCTCGCCCGGTCGTCTGCACATCAGCTGGCAGAACGACGATACGTTACAGATCGATTTCTCGGCCGGCACTCAGACCCGCACGATTCCGTTCAAGCCCGTTTCGCCCAGCTCGGAGTTGACCTGGCAGGGGCAGTCCGTCGGCAGCTGGCACGAAACGGTGCATCTGCGACAGTTCGCGCCTCCCGCCCGCACCGGGCGAGCGGCGCTGCGCGTGATCACAACGCAAATGCGCCCGGGGTATTTACAGAAGAACGGCATGCCGTACAGCGAGCAGGCGGTCATGACCGAGTTCTTCGACCGCTTCGAGCTCAATGGCACACCGTGGATCGTGGTGACGACGCAGATCGAGGATCCGAAATATCTGCGCGAGCCGCTGATCTGGAGCACGCAGTTCCGCAAGGAGCCGGATGGCTCGAAGTGGCGGCCGACCGCCTGTGGAGAGACCTGAGCGATAGCGGTGACAGCGCGGAATGGAAGCGGGGAGCCACGCATTACGAATGCGTTGCTCGACTCGCTTTCCCGGAGGGTTCTGTTGCCCGACCAATGAGTGTATGTTGTCGTTCGAGCCGCCGCTGACGATTGCAAGCGACTTTGCATAAGCAACGCAGACGGCCGTCGGGCTCGGGGGGATACGTTGCGTCGAGGCGATCGGTCACGTCACGGGACGGCCGGCGGCGCAGGAAGCGTGCGCGTGCTGGCAGCCGTGATGCTGCTGGCCGCGAGTTCCATTGCGCTTCCCAACAGCGCCGGCAAGCTTCGCTTCGACATTCCTTCCCAAGGACTCGACGAGGCCTTGCGCGAGTTCTCGCGTCAGGCCAAGCATCATCTGTTGTATCCCTCGGACATCATCGGTGCCGATCTGCGGCGTGGCTTGCGCGGCTACTACACCGTCGAAGAGGGACTCGCGCAGCTGCTCGATCAAACGGATCTGGAGTTCGTCGTCGACGGTCATGGCAGTGTTGCCATCCGTCGTCGCACGCGAGCCGTGAAAGCGGAGCAGCCGCCGACCGTCGTATCCGCGAGCCAGAGTGCGACTGAAGCCGCGGTCGAAGACATCTGGCGCAGCGTATCGATTGCGGAAGTGATCGTGACCGCCCGCCGCCGCGAGGAGAGTCTGCAGCAGGTGCCGCTGGCCGTGACCTCCATCGATGCCGATGAAATCGAAGCACGCGGGATACAAAGCACCGAGGACTTGAACGCTCGCGCGCCCGGCGTCGCAGTGAACGGCGGGAACTTCTTCGGTCGCTCCAATGGAGCATTTCGTGTTCGCGGCGTTCCTGGGGTCGCGGTGTATGTGGACGGTGTCGTTCGCAGCGGGTCGGCCGGGCTGTTGATGAACGTGGTGGAGGTCGAGCGTCTGGAAGTCCTGCGCGGCCCCCAGGGAACCACGTTCGGTAAGAACGCCATCGGCGGTGCCATTCAATATGTCACTCGCAAGCCGCGCGAGGAGCCGGGGCTTCGCATCAAGGCGACCACCGGCTCGGCGCATCGGGCCGATCTGCTGGTCGACATGGACCTGCCGTTGAGCGAAACGCTGCTGACCAAAGTTACCGCGGCGACGCTGAATCGTGACGGTTACGTCACCAGCAGCGACGGCGACTTCGCCTTCGGCGATCAGAGCGATCGAGTGCTGCGAGGCGATTTGCTGTGGCGGCCGAGCGAGCACTTCGACGCCTTGCTGATCGGCGAACACGCCGTGCAGAAAAGCAATGGCACGCCGGGAGTCACCTGGCAGCTCAATCCGGTGTGCCCGGCCGATGCGCCGCCGGACAATTTCGTGGGGATGGCGCCAAACAGTGCTTGCATCTACGAGACGGTCGGAATGCCCATCGATCCTGCCTGGACGTATGGCGCGTCCGAACAGTGGAAGTCGGCCGCGAATCGGCCCGTTCGGCCAAACAGTTATGTTTCCAGTGGCGGCACGCTGGAGCTGAACTGGGACGTGAGCGAGCGGCTGCACGCGAAATCCATCAGCGGCTATCGGCAGATCGATTCCTACGTGGGCCACGACTTCGATGGCACGCCGTATCACTTGTATCAGGCATTCTCGGCTCAGGACCGCCGCGAGCTGAGTGAAGAGCTGCAACTGCTCTACAGCGGCGAACGCCTCACCGGCACGAGTGGCGTTTATTACTACGCCGACCGCACCTGGTCGACCCGTCAGAACTGGGTCGCGAACGAGCTGCGTTTCGAGCCTTGGTTGAGCGCGAGGCAGGCGTTGGGTGGCCAGTACGCGGCCTACGATCCATTGATCATCGATTCATTGACCGAAGCGCGCAGCGAAGGTTGGGCGGTGTTCGCGGAATGGACGGCCCGACTCACCGGGAAACTGTCCGTGAGCCTCGGGGCGCGTTACACGCGCGACGATATTGCGCAAGCCAACTATCGACCTCGTCAACCGCTCGCCCAGCAGTGCTGTGCGCCGACGCGCGTCCTCAGTCCCGATGGTCCGAAGCTCGCCGGCAATTCCGGTAGCGAGACGTTCGATGAAGTCTCGCCGCGGCTATCCATCCAGTACCGGTGGTCGGCGGACGTGATGACGTATTTCACGCGCTCGTCCGGCTTCAGTGCTGGCGGCTTCAGCGGCGGCAACGTGCCTTTTCTGCCGAATGGCGGATTCGCTGCGTTCGGGCCGGAAACGCTGGTGACGAACGAAGTGGGCCTGCGCGCCGATCTGCTGGGGCGGCGCCTGCGTCTGAACGCGACCTGGTTCGATGGCGAGTACGAGCACGTGCAGATCACCGAGGAGCTGCAGGAGGCACCGGGATTTCCGATCACCTCGAACGCGGGCGAGGGACGCATTCGGGGCGTCGAGCTGGAAGGCACCTGGAACGTCAGCAAACAACTCACGTTGCAGTATGGCGCGAGCTGGCTGCACACCGAATTCACCAAAGTGGGGCGGGCGAAGAATCTGGAGATCGGCTCGGAATTCGCGTACGCGCCCGGGTTTGCTTATTCCATCGGTGCGCAGTATGACTGGAGCTTGCCGGCGGGCAATGCACTGAGCGCGCGCTTCGATTATGGCTGGCAGGATCGGGTGTTCACTCAATCCGACATCAATACGCGATCGCTGCAGCGGGCCTACGGCGTCGGCAATGTCAGGCTCTCGTATCGGGACGCGCGCAACCGCTGGGAAGTCTCCCTGTTCGGCAGCAATCTGTTCAACGAGTTCTATCGGATCAACGGCTTCTTCCTGCCCGCCGATCAGATCGATACCGGCACACCGGCGCGAGCGCGCGAGTGGGGACTGTCGGTGCGTTATGCCACCAACTGAAATTGTCGACAGTACCTCGTCGCGAAAGTATTAGCTTCGGTGGAGCTTTAGCTGGAGGTCGAGTGCCGCCATTCGTATTTGAAATTGCCCGGCTGAGGGTCGTCTCGGGTCGGGGCAGCCGCGCACGGCTTGGCGAAGAAGTCACTGCGCTCGCTCGCAGGCGGGTGCTCATCATCGTCAGCCCGAGTCATGCAGCTACGGCCCGCGACATTGCCGCATCGCTTGGCGATCGCTGCGTCGGCATTTACGACAAGGTCGTCCAGCATGTGCCTGCACCGGTCGCTGCTGCGGGCGTTGCTCATGCACGAACCGTTGAAGCGGACGCGTGTATCGCCGTCGGCGGGGGCTCGGCCATCGGCCTGGCGAAGGCGATTGCGCTCCAGACCGGGCTGCCCATCATCGCAGTTCCCACCACGTATTCCGGCTCGGAAATGACGGCGGTGTGGGGCATCACGACCGAGGGCGTGAAGCGCACGGGCAAGGATGAGAAGGTGCTACCGCGCGCCGTCGTCTATGACGCCGAGCTGACTTCTACACTGCCAGCGAAGATCGCCGGCCCCAGCGGCATGAATGCGCTGGCGCATCTGGTCGAAGGCTTGTATGCGCAGAACGCCAATGCAATGATGTCCACGCTCGCGCAAGAAGGGGTGCGCGCCATCGCACGAGCCTTGCCGCGAGTCTGTGCGAGTCCGTCCGACCTGGATGCGCAGGAGGAGATGCTCTACGGCGCCTGCCTCGCGGGGATCCTGTTGGGCTCCACTGGCATGTCGTTGCATCACAAGTTGTGTCACACGCTCGGGGGAACGTTCAACACGCCGCACGCCGAAACGCATGCGGTCGTCCTGCCGTATGCGACGGCGTTCAATTTGCCCGCCGCGTCGGATGCGCGCAATCGATTGACGGTCGCGCTCGGGACGGAGGCGATTGCCAGCACCCTTCATGCGTTGGGAGCGGCGGTGGGGGCACCGCGCTCGTTACGTGAGTTGGGGCTCAGCCAGGAAGATCTGGATCGTGCCGCCGAGATCGCGACGCGCACGCCTTATTTCAATCCGCGTCCTGTCACGCGTGATGCCATCCGGCAATTGCTCGAGGACGCTTACCACGGAGTCGTGCCCAGCCCATGACTCACATCAACTCAGCACGAGCCGCGAATGCACTGCTGCTCGATCAAGTCATCGCCGCCTACAGCCACACCGACAACGAGCGCTGGAACACGGTGATCGAAAGTCTGTTGCGTCACCTGCATGGCTTCGCGAACGAAGTCGAGCTGCGCCCCGAGGAGTGGTGGACGGCGATCGATTTCCTGACGCGCACCGGCCAGGCGTGCATCGGTCCGCGGCAGGAATTCATTCTGTTGTCCGATGCGCTGGGGTTGAGCTCGGCCGTCGATAATCTCAACAACGCGGCCCTGCCGGGTGCGACCGAGTCCGCGGTGACCGGGCCGTTCTACGCGCCACATTCGGCGCACATCGAGAATGGCGGCAGCATCGCGCTGGCGGGCGAGGGCGAGACGGTTCTGATTCGCGGCCGGGTGCTCGATACCGGGCGCAAGCCGATCGGCGCCGCCGAGCTGGACATCTGGCACACCTCGCCGAATCAGCTCTATGCGGTTCAGGACGAGTCGCAGCCGGAGATGAACTTCCGCGGCAAGCTGCGAACGCTTGGCGATGGCAGCTTTGCGTTCCATACCCTCAAACCGGTCGCCTATCCGGTGCCCGTCGATGGGCCGGTTGGGCAGCTGTTGAACAAGGCGGGGCGGCATCCGATGCGTCCGGCGCACATTCATTTCATCGTCAGTGCCGAGGGTTATCGGTCCGTGACGACGCAACTGTTCACGCGTGGCGACGAGTTCAACGATTCAGATGCCGTGTTCGGGGTGAAGGATTCGCTGCTGGTCGACTACCAGCGCAACACCGACCCCTCGCTGGCGGTCGATTGGGTGCTCGAGCATGACTTCGTGCTGGCAGGACTCGACGCAGGACTCGACGCAGGATAGCCCCATGTCTCACGAACAGGACGCCTTCGAATCGAGCGAGCGGGAGCTCGGAGGGGCCGCCGGGCAACCGACTTACTTCATGTACGAGGACGGCGGCCAGCGCTGGCGCTGGTTCCTGCTGGATGGCCAGCGACGCAAGATCGCCAACTCCGGACGGGGCTACCGCAGCCGGGCGGACTGCCTCGCGAGCATCGCTCTGGTGCGCCGGTCCGCCGATGCCGGTCTGCGGGAACCCTAGTGGAAAAAATTGTCGGCACTCCACCCGGTGCTACGTATGTACCTGTGTCCGCGTCGAAATACCGAGCCGATTCAGGGTTCTCAGCGTCCGTCCAATGAGTTTTGCCAAGGTCAAGCTGCAGCTGGTGCGCGCCATCAAGCCGGAGGCGGACGAGCGCATTGAGGCGCCCATCGCCGGGCCCGAGACCGACGCCGAAGCGGCGGCCATGAGCGATGCGGAGCGGGCCGCGCTGGTGGAGCGGCTGTTCAGCCATCACCGCAGCGCCTTGCTTCAGTACCTCACGCGTCTGCTCTCCAACAGCGACGATGCCGAAGAGGTGCTGCAGGAAACCTACGTTCGACTGCTGCGGGTCGAGCACCTGGACCATCTCGACGACCAGGTGCGCCGGTTCCTGTTCAAGATTGCCACCAACCTGGCGCGAGACCGCTTTCGCCAGCGCAAGTCGCGTTCCTATGCGACGCACATTCCCTACGAGCTGGTGGATCTGGTCGGCGAGCAGGAGTCGCCCGACGAGATCATCGATTGGGATCACGGCATGCAGGTCGTGAAGCAGGTGCTGCTGGATCTGCCGCCGCGGCACCGGCAGGTGTTCCTGCTGCACGTCACACAAAATATGAGCTATCGGACGATCAGTCGTCACCTGGGGGTCAGCACGAAAACAGTGGAGCGCGATATCGCCATGGTCTTGGAACTGTGTCAGAGCCGCCTGAGGACCGATCGATGAGCGACCGGGACCTCGACAGCGGCGACTCGATGGACATCCGCGCGGTGGAAGCCGCCGCGGCCCGCTGGTTCGTCCGGCTGCACGATCATCCGGTCAGCCGCGAGACCGAAGCGGAGTTCGATGCCTGGCTCGACCAGGCGGCCGAGCATCGCGAATGTTACATGCGATGCGAGCTGGTGATGGCGATGACGCGAGGGCTGACCAGCGAGGCCGAGTTGCAAGCGGACATCGACGTGTGCGCGGCGATCGCGGCCAGAGAAGCCGCGGCTCAGGAACGCTCGCGTCGTTTCAAGGAGAAGCGCTCGATCTGGATGAGCGCCGCGGCCACCGTCCTGTTCATGATCGCCACCGGCGCCTATTTCTTCACGCACCGGGTCGAGACGCAGATCTATCAAACCCAAGTGGGCGAGCAGCGCCGCGTCGTGCTGGCGGATCATTCAACCGTCACCTTGAACACCGACACGGTGCTGGCTGTGACGCTCTCCGAGAAGTCCCGCCATATCGAGATGCAGCGGGGTGAAGCTTTCTTTTCTGTCGCACATGACCCTTCGCGTCCGTTTGAGGTGATAGCGGCGGGCGGATTGGTGCGCGCCGTGGGGACCGAGTTCGGCGTGCAGATGCAGCGGGACGAGGTGACGGTTTCAGTGCTGGAAGGCGCGGTCGTGGTGCTGCCCAAGCAATCCGATCCGGTCGGCAGTGTGCCGCGGCTCACGGCCAACATGGCGGTGAGCTATCGAGGCGGCGGTGCGATCGGCGAGATGCAGGCGGCTGACGTGAGACGCATCACCGCCTGGCGCGAAGGCAAGCTGGTGTTCGACCAGGTGCCTCTGGCCGATGCCATCGCCGAATTCAACCGCTATTCGCCGCGCAAGGTGCAGGTGGGCTCCGCGGCGATCGGCAGCCGGCCGGTCAGTGGCGTACTGCAGATCGGCGACATGAGCTCGCTGCGGTTCCTGCTGCAGGAGTCGCTGGGCCTGCAGCTGATCGACCGGGGCGACACGCTGCTGCTGCAGGCACAGGGCATGAAAGATCAAGAGGGCGCTCGATGACGACGGAATTTCAAACGGTGTTCGGCTCGCTGCAGGACTATGCCAAGGGCGAGCTGGAGATCATCAACGACAACCCGAAGCACTACGCGTTCTCGAACGTGTTTGACGTTGCCTCGCGCTGCGCTGCGTATGAGAAGGTGGTGGTGGCAATCAACCTGGGCTACGTCCTCGAGACGCTGCGTGCCGAAGGCACGTCGCCCTGGTTCGCGGCCGCGCATGACGAGTTCGCGATCGTGATGGACGGTGAGGTCGAGGTGGAGCTGCTGAAGCTCGCTGCTCCGGCGGTCCCGGCGACCAAGAAGGGCACCGTCCAGCTCGACGGCACGCCGGCCGGGCGGCGGATGGGCTACGTCAAGTGCAAGCGAGGCCACCAGGTGTTGTTGCCGCAGGGCGCGGCCTATCGCTTCAAGGCGGCGCGCCCCGGCGTGATTCTGCTGCAGACCATCGAAGGCGAGCTGTCGAAGCAGAAGTGGCGAGAGATTTGTTACACCTGACGGCGAGGAATAGGAATGAGTGCATTGGACGTGGTGGCTTCGCCCGCGAGCAATGAAACGGGCTATCGCAGCTTCCAGCTCGGCAGCTTCTCGTTCAGCCGCGACGAGTATTTCGTGCGCGTCGGCTGGCAGGCGAACGGCCAGCAGCTGTCCCACAAGATGTCGGCCGATGCGTTTCTGCGCGCCGTGATGCGCGACGTCGCGTGGGGCTTCTTCTACGGCTGGGTCAATTTCGATTCCATGATCGGCACGCGCAATCTGTACGGCAAGGTGGAGTTCTACGCCGGCACGTACAACCCGGCGTACCAGGAGCGTGGCCTGGATCACAAGGAGACGTTCGACTCGCGCCAGATCATGGCGACCTTCAAGGCCATGCTGGACGACTGGACCAACGAAGGCTTCGATCCGTTCGCGGCACCGGATGAAACCAGCAAGAGCTGGCTGGGCAAGAAGCGCGGCCATAACCGCGGTGCCATCGAGCGTGAGCGGCAGGCATGCAAGCGCATGCCGGGCCTGCCAGGAGATGCGGAGCTGCGCACCGACGAGAACGGTTACCCGGTGAATCGCGCGTTCGCCGATGTTCCCCAGGACGAGCCGGAGATTCATGCCGAGCCGGGATTCGAGAACGAGCTGCATGCCTTCAGCCTGTTCGCCTACCTGTCGCGATCCGACGTGACGTGGAATCCGTCCGTCTCCTCGGTGCTCGAACGCAGCTTGTGCTGTCCGACCACCGAGGAATACATCCTGCCGATCAAGCACGGCAACGACCGCGTCGAGTGGTTCATCCAGCTGAGCGATGAGCTGGAGTGGCAGATCGAAGACAAGACCACCGGTGCGCCGCGTGCCAAGGTGATCATGAAGGCGGGCGATGTCGCGGCCATGCCGGCGGACATCCGCCATCAAGGCTTCTCCAAGAAGCGCTCCATGCTGCTGGTCTGGGAGAACGCCACGCCCGAGCTGCCGCAGCTGTACGAGAGCGGCAAGCTGAAGCCGTATCCGGTCGAGTTCTGAGCGTCCCCTGAAGTCGAGCGCGAAGCGCCGTTGCCGATCGTGGCAACGGCGACGGGGCGCTGTTGCCTGTCGAAACGAGTGGATCATGACATTGCAGACCAAACTGTTCATCGGTGGCGAGTTCGTCGACGCGCTCGATGGCGCGACCCTCGACGTGATCAATCCGTTCGACGGCTCGGTGATCACCAGCGTCGCGGAGGCGAAAGCTGCCGACGTCGACAGAGCTGTCGCTGCAGCAACTCGCGCGTTCCCGGCGTGGCGTGCAATGCCTGCCATGCAGCGGGGCCGCTTGCTCGGCAAGCTCGCCGACGCCATCGAAGCGCATGCCGATGAGCTCGCCGAGCTGGAATCGATCGACACGGGACATCCGATTCGCGACACCAAAGGTCTCGATGTGCCACGCACGGCGGTGACGTTCCGATACTTCGCCGGCATGGCGGACAAGCATCGAGGCAGCGTCGTGCCTGTGGAAGCGGGCTTCTTGAACTACGTACAGCGCGAGCCGGTCGGTGTGGTCGGGCAGATCGTGCCCTGGAATTTCCCGCTGATGTTCACGAGCTGGAAGATGGGCCCCGCGCTCGCGGCGGGCAACACCGTGGTGTTGAAGCCGGCCGAGATCACGCCGCTGTCGACACTGAAGATCGCGCAGTTGATGGCGGAAGTGGGTTTCCCGCCGGGCGTCGTCAACATCATTCCTGGCTTCGGTCACACGGCCGGTCAGCATCTGGCTGAGCATCCGGGCGTGCACAAGATCGCGTTCACTGGATCGACCGCGGTCGGTCGTCGCATCGTGCAGGCGTCGGCCGGCAACCTGAAGCGCGTGCAGCTCGAATTGGGCGGCAAGGGTGCGAACATCGTGTTCGCCGATGCCAACCTGCCCGCGGCCATCAACGGCAGCGCGTTCGCGATCTTCCACAACCAGGGCCAGGCCTGTATCGCAGGCTCGCGACTGCTGTTGCAGGAAGAGATCGCGGCGCCGTTCCTGGAGGGATTCGTGAAGCTGGCGAGGTCCATCAAGCTGGGCAATCCATTGGATCCCACGACCGAGATGGGGCCGCTGACTTCGCAGAAGCAACAGCAGAGCGTGCTCACGTACTGTGAGGTGGCCAGGCAGCAGGGGGCTGAAGTCATCACCGGCGGTCGCAAGCCGGATGGTGCGGCGCTGTCTAAAGGGTTCTTCGTCGAGCCCACGATCGTGAAGGCGCAGCCGCAGGATCGAGTCTGCCAGGAGGAAGTGTTCGGGCCGTTCGTGTCCGTCACCACGTTCAAGGACGAGGCCGAGGCGATCGCCATCGCCAACTCGACCGAGTACGGTCTGGGCGGCGGCTTGTGGACGACGAATCTGCAGCGCGCGCATCGCCTGGCCGGCGCCATGCGAGCCGGCATGGTCTGGATCAATAGTTACAAACGCGTCAATCCCGGCTCACCCTTCGGCGGCGTCGGCAGCTCCGGCTACGGGCGGGAGATGGGCTTCGAGGCCATGCACGACTACACCGAAGCGAAATCGGTGTGGGTGAACGTGGACGCACAGATTCCTCCTCACTACCCGCGCTGAGTGTGAGTTGGAAGTCACATCCGCATGCACCGGCAGCGGACACGGAAGTGTGTCCGCTCGCTGCGGTTCCCGACGGTGGCTGCATCGAAGTGCGCTTTGGCGGCGATGTCGGGGCGTTGCGGCTGATCGTTCTGCGAAGCGGCGGCGAGGCGTGGGCCTATGTCAATGTCTGTCCGCATTTCTCGCTGCCGTTGAATTCGCGACCGGGCGAGTTCCTCGTGACTGAGGATCGACACCTCATGTGCGCGTATCACTGCGCTTTGTTTCGATTCCACGATGGGCTGTGCGTGGATGGGCCGGCGAAGGATCGCAGCCTCGAAGCGGTGCCGGTGACGATCGTCGACGGCGTCGTGCGGATCGCCACATGAGCGACGACGCGGAGCTATTTGCGCTGCCGGACACGACCGTGTCGCTTCGAGCGGCTTTCGGGCTCGATCTCGATGGCGTCGCGCCGGCGTTCAGTCGTCGCAACGAGCATGTGCCGGCGGTCGATCCCTGCTATCGATTCGATCCGCAAACCACGCTCGCCATCCTCGCCGGCTTTGCTCACAACCGGCGCGTGCTGGTGCAGGGCTATCACGGCACGGGCAAGTCGACGCACATCGAACAGGTTGCGGCACGGCTGAACTGGCCGTGTGTGCGGATCAATCTCGACGGCCATGTCAGTCGGATCGATCTGATCGGCCGCGATGCCATCGTGATCCGCGACCGCCAGCAGGTGACCGAGTTCCAGGAGGGGATCCTGCCCTGGGCGTTGCGCCGGAACGTGGCCCTGATCTTCGATGAGTATGACGCGGGACGCCCGGATGTGATGTTCGTGTTGCAGCGGGTGCTGGAGGCGGAGGGTTCGCTGACCTTGCTCGATCAGAATCGAGTGATTGCGCCGCATGCCTGCTTCCGGTTGTTTGCAACCTCGAACACGATCGGCCTGGGGGATGCGAGCGGGCTGTATCACGGCACGCAGCTCATCAATCAGGGCCACCTGGATCGATGGCATATCGTGGCGGTGTTGAATTATCTGCAGCCGGGCGAGGAGATGACGATCGTTCGGGCGCGCGTGCCGGCGCTCGTGGATCGGTGGCCGGACGCGGTTGCCGCGATGGTGACGCTCGCAGGGTTGATTCGAAATGCATTCGTCGCGGGGGATTTATCGACGGTGATGTCGCCGCGGGCGGTGCTTTCGTGGGCCGAGAATGCGGTGATCTTCGGCGACCTCGGGCGCGCGTTCGAGCTGAGCTTTCTGAACAAGTGCGATGAGTCCGAGCGGGCGGCGGTGATGGAGCTCCACCAGCGCTGCTTTGGAGCGGCGTGATGCGTGGCGCGCCCAGCAATGCAGCCAAGCTGGGGCGGCTCGAGCAGGCGTCGCTGACGACGCTCAAGGCGATCAGCGATGACGCGGATCCACCCGGTGCGGCGGCGCTGATTGCAGCCATGGGACAGCCACCGCACGATTCGCACGCGCTCGCGATCTGGCGCGGTCGCGTCGACGCGCATGCCTTGCGAGTGAGATTCAGCAACCCGGCGCTGCATGCCCGACTGTGTCCCGCCGGCGCTGCCGCGTCGATGTTCGATGCGCTGGAGCAACGTCGCGTCGAGGCGCTCGGCGTGCGGTTGTTTCCAGGCGCTCGTCAGAATCTGCAAGCGTTCCATGATTCATCGGGGGTGGATTCCGACCGTGAGGCCGCGCTCGACGGAGCGATGATTCGGCTGATGCCGCTGATTCAGGACCAGCGGGCGTTCGGAATCGAGGCAGCGAAGCTCGCGATGGCGATGGCGCGTGGCGAGCCAAGCGATGCTCAAGCGGCCTCGGAGCGGCGGGGCGAGGCGAGCCGCAGATCGGAGAAAGACACGGAGAAGCAGCATCTCACAGAGTCGACGGCGCATACGGAGAGTGCACACGTCGACATTCTGCGTCGAGTCAGCAACGAACCGCGGGGCCGGGTCGTGCCGAGGACGGCGGCGAACGAAACGGGCGAGGCGGGCACCTATCATGTCTTTACCCGACAATATGATGCCGTCGTCGATGCCGCCGCTCTGCTCGGCGACGAGCAGCGCCGCGAGCTCGCTCGTCGATTCGAAGATCTCTCGGCGGCTCCTCGTAGGGATGTAACTCGCTGGGCACAGCGTCTGCAGCGGTACGTGCTGTCACGACAGCGGCGGTCCTGGCGCTTCGATTGTGAGGCGGGCCTGCTCGACTCGGGACGCCTCGCCCGCATCGTCTGCGATCTCATGCTGCCGCTGTTGTTCAAGCAGGAGACCGATACGGACTGGCCCGAAACCGCGGTCACGATCCTGATCGACAACTCCGGCTCGATGCGAGGGCCGCCCATCGTGATCGCCGCAGTCTGCGCCGGGCAGCTCGGAGCGGTGCTCGAACGTTGTGGCGTCACGACAGAGATCCTCGGCTTCACGACGCAGCGATGGCGGGGTGGTCGCAGCCGGGAAACATGGGTCGCATCCGGGCGTCCACCGAACCCGGGGCGCCTGACCGACCTGCATCACATTGTTTATAAATCCGCCGACGTTCCCTGGCGCCGTGCCCGTCGCAACCTCGTAGCCATGCTCGACGACTCCCTGCTCAAGGAGAACGTGGATGGCGAGGCGCTGCAGTGGGCGTACGAGCGACTGCGCCGCCGGCCAGAGCGCCGCAAGATCCTGATGGTCATCTCCGATGGCGCGCCGCTCGAAGAGGCGACGCTGTCGGCCAACGATTTCGGTTATCTGGACCGGCACCTGCGCTCGGTCATCGAAGCGCTGGAAAGCAGCCAGGCGGTGGAGCTGATCGCGATCGGCATCGGCCACGATGTCGGCTCCTACTATGCCAATGCGTTTACTGTTACCGAGCCCCAAGAGCTCGGCGAAGCCATGGTGAGGCAGCTCGTTGCGCGCCTGCATGGCGGCCGCAGCAGCCGACAGCGCGGGTCGAGCTCATGAAAGTAACGCACCAACAGAGTTCCGCGATGGTAAAGCACCTGGTCATGTGGCGCTTGCGTGCCGCCGAGAATGGCGAGCGCGCCGAGCAATTGGCATCGATCGCGCGGGCCATCGAAGCCATGCGCAACGGCATTCATGGCCTGCAGCGGGTCGAGCTCGGGCGCGATCAGTCACAGATGAGCGATTCGGCGGACCTGGTCCTGTACTGCGAGTTCGACAGCTGGGCGGCGCTGCAGGCGTACGAAACCCATCCGCTGCACGAACAGCTCAAACGGTTGATCGGGCCGCTGCGCATCGAGCGTCGCGTCGTCGATTACGAAACCAGCGTCACAGTAGACGCATGACATCCGGGGGAACAATGACAAGACGATGGCTCCATGGTCTCGCGACACTGCTCTCGGGCGCGCTGGCGTTCGGCGCAATGCACGCGCACGCATCCAGTGACGACAAAGCGATCGTGACTGCAGCGGCCGAGGCGTTGGGCGGGCTCGACAGGGTGCGCTCCGTGAGGAACATCACGCTGACCGGCTATGGCCAGTACGCCTATATGTTCGGCGGCGGCAACATCAGCGGCTCGCCCGAAGCGCCGCAGAAGTATCAGGCGGCGAACGATCTCAAGCGCGTCTACGATCTGGAGCACGGCCGTTTCCAGCAGCTCGAACGGCGCAATTTCCTGTTCCCGTTCGCGGCGGTGTTCGGTCACTCGTTCGCGCAGGCCAATCTGGTGCTCGACGGCGACATCGCCTATGAGACGGCGCCCGACGGCAAGATCACCCGTTCGCGCAAATGGATCGAAAGCCCGTTGCATATCGATGGTGTGCACATGCGCCGCATGTGGATGCTGAACAATCCAGTGGCGCTGGTGCGGGCGGCACTCGATCCCGCCAACAAGCTCGGCGCGCCCCGGCAGGAAGGCGGGCTCACCGTGCTCGACCTGACCCTGCAGCAGGGGGACCAGCTGAGCTTCGCCATCGATGCCCGTTCCAAGCTGCCGAGCTGGGTGCGCTGGAAGAATCCTCACAGCAACCTCGGGCAGGTGACGCTGACCACGCATTTCAGTGGCTACGCGCCGTATGGCGGGTTGCAGTTGCCGCTGGGTTACGTCACTCGCATCGACTGGCGCAACGTCGATTATTTCAAGATGTATGTCGACGACTATGCGGTCGACACACAGATCGCCGATCTCGCCGCACCAGAGGCGGTGCGCTCCGCATCCGATGCGGATCCCGTAGTCACATCCGAGGCAACGCAGGTGGCCCCGGGTGTCTGGCGCCTGACGCCGTACGGCAATACGGTGTTCGAGTTCGCCGATCATCTGGCCATCTTCGAGCTCGGCGGCAGTCCGGCCGCGGCGAAGGCGGCGATCGACAAGGCGCGCACGCTGGTGCCGGGCAAGCCGCTCACCGAGTACATTCCTTCGCATCATCACTTCGATCACACGGCGGGATTCCGTGTCGGCGTGGCCGAAGGGCTCACCGTCGTTTCGCGTCATGGCAACGAAGCAATCTTCCGTGAAATGGCCGAGCGCCGCGCGCCGGATTACCCGGATGCGCTGGAGAAGAACCGCAAGCCGTTCAAGTTCCGCGGCTTCGATGACCATCTGCGACTGTCGGATTCGAAGGCCACGGTGGATCTGTATTGGGGTCGCGCCAACACGCACATGGCCGACGCGGTGTTTGCCTACGTGCCGGCGTCCAAGGTGTTCGTGGAAGGTGACATGGCCACCGCGGCGCGCGACTATCAGTTCTGGGCGGACAACTACATGGACAACGTCGAGCATTACAAGCTCGAAGTGCAGACGCTCTCGACCGTCCATATGGGCATCATGAAGCCTGCCGAGGTGATCGACATGGTGAAGGGCGGCGTGCAGCGCGCTCGCGAGCGTTGCGCGGCGGAGCTTGCCAAGGGCAACTACTTCCCGGGTTGTCCCATCGTCAGCAAGCGTTATTGATCGACCCGATACGGGGCAGCGTTGCCGCTGCCCCGTATCGCTGACTCAGATCATGCCGTTCTTGTTGCGAGCCTGCTCTTCCGGCGGAATGGCTTCCGTCACGGCCCAGTGCTCGGCGATCTGGCCGTCCTGGATGCGGAAGATTTCGATCGTGGCGACCGGCCCGTTGGGATCCTCCCGACGGAAGTGCACGGCGACCAGGTCGCCTTCGGCGATGACGCGCGCGAACTTCGGCATGACGCCCTTGCCCTTGGGCGCCACCATGTCGATGTTAGTTGAGGATCGCGGCCCGCCCGGACGGAATGTTCGGCATGTGCTGAATGTAGTCCTCGCGCACGATTCGGATCACGGTCTGCTTGTCACGCGACCCGACGGCACGGAAGAACTGTTCCACCAGCGCCTTGTTGGCCGACAGATCCTGGGCGCCGCCGGCCAGGCCGACGCCGGCGGCCAGCAGCAGCCCGGCCGCGCCTGCAAACAAATATTTCATCGGAATCTCCGCAAGTGGGGCGCGATTGCCCGCTCGTTGATACGTGCCGCACGCGCGCGCCGGGACAAGAATTGTCGACAGCGCCGCCGGTGTTTCGTTTATCCGACAGCAGATCGCTTCGAAGAGGAAACACCATGGTTTCGTTCGCACGCCTTGTGAGCGGCTGTGTCGCCGCCGCGTTGCTCTCGGCCGCCGGGCCGTCGCTGGCACATCATTCCTTCCCGGCGACCTACTACATCGACAAGTCGGTCACCATCAAAGGCAAGGTGGTGCAGTTCATGTTTCGCAATCCGCACTCGATGATCATCGTCCTGGCGCCCGGCCCGGACGGCAAGGAAGTGCGCTATGCCGTGGAATGGGCTGCCGCCGGCGCGCTCGCCAAAGACGGCCAGGCCTCGCGCGAGTCGCTGAAGCCCGGCGATATCGTGATCGTCACTGGCGCGCCGGGTCGTCAAGAAACCGATCACAAGATCCGGCTGAACCAGATCGAGCGGCCCGCCGACGGCTGGAAGTGGGGCGGCAGTTTCGAATGACCGCCCGAGTGCGGTAGCGCCGACAACGAATCGAGCAGGGCGGCGCACGTCATGCCGTCCTCCTTATCAAACAGCTTTCGGGGGATGAGCGATGACCAGTTCGCAAGCGCAGTGGGACACGTCGTATGAATGGAAGGCCGTCACGCTGCTGACGCTGGCGTTCGGTCTGGTGGGACTGGACCGATGGATCATCGCGCCACTGTTCCCTTCGATGATGCAGGATCTCGGGCTCGACTATCAGGCGCTCGGCAATCTGATCGGCGCGCTGGGTCTTGCGTGGGGCGTGTTCGCGATCGTCGCGGGCGGGCTCTCCGATCGGCTGGGTCGGCGCAAGATCCTGGTGCCGGCCATCATCGGCTTCTCGCTGCTGTCGGGCATGAGCGGATTCGCGCAAGGTCTGACCAGCTTGATCTTCATTCGCGCGCTGATGGGCATCACCGAAGGCTCGTTCTGTCCCACCAGTTTCGCCGCGACCGCCGACGCGTCACTGCCGACTCGGCGCGGTTTCAATCTGGGCGTACAACAGAGTGCGTTTCCGCTGATGGGCCTCGCGCTCGGTCCCATCATCGCGACTCAGCTCCTGCAGGTCGTGAACTGGCGCTGGGTGTTCGTGCTGGTCGCCATTCCCGGCTTGATCCTGGGCGTGCTGATGTGGCGTTTGATTCGCGAGCCGGCGACGGTCGGTGCGAATGCCAAAGCGCAGCGCGCGCCGCTCGGCGATCTGCTGAAACATCCGAACGTGAAGCTGGGCATGATCGCGCTGATGTGCGCGATGAGTGGCATCTTCGTGTTGAGCGCGATGGTGCCGAACTATCTGGTGGATTATCTGAAGCTCACGACGGTGCAGATGGGCTTCGTCACTTCCGCGATCGGCTTCGGCGGCTTCCTGGGCCAGGTGGTGTTGCCGGGCGCCTCGGATCTGCTCGGCCGCAGGCTCGTGGCCATCGGTGGCTTCGTGCTGGGCGCGGCATTCCTCTATGCCTTCATGAATGTCGGCGCCAATCCAGCGCTGCTGTTTGCACTGCTATTCGTCTGTTGTTTCTTCTGTTTCGGATTGCTGGGCCTGATCACGGGCCCGATCGCGGCTGAAGCGGCACCGCGCGGCCTGATCTCTTCGACCGCCGGCATCATCATCGGCACGGGTGAGATTTTCGGCGGCGGTATCGCGCCCGCGATCGCCGGCAATGTCGCGCAGGCCTATGGAATTCAGCACGTGCTCACGATGGCGTTGATCGGTCTATGCGCGGGCGTCGTGGTCAGTTTGTTTCTGCGCGAGACCGCGCCTCGCAAGCTCGATGCGGCGCTGGCCGAGGCATGAGGACAGCGCCGACCAGAATGTCGGTACCGGAGCGAACCATACGTTTTGTTTCCAGTAGCTGACGAAAACATCTGCTGATCATGGGGGAAACGCAATGCTTCGCTTGCCAAGAAATTCGCTGAACCTGTATGGCCTGGCGCTGCTGTCCGCCTCATCGGGTCTGGCCGCCGCGCCGCAGGACGCCGCCGCTCCAGTCACCGATACTGCCGTGTCCGGCAGCGGGCTGGAAGAAGTGCTGGTCATGGCCCGCCGCCGTGAAGAGAGCTTGCAGGAAGTGCCGCTCGCCATTACCGCGATGGGCACGCAAGATCTGGAGATGCGCGGCATCGACAGCACCGAAGGCTTGAACCGCATGGTGCCGAACGTCGTGATCGCCAGCACCAATTTCTTCGGCCGTCAGGGCGGCAGCTTCCGCATGCGCGGTCTGCCGAACGTCGGCGTCTACGTCGACGGCATCGCCTCCAACAGCAGCGCCGGCACGCTGATGAACATCGTCGAAGTGGATCGAGTCGAAGTGCTGCGCGGGCCGCAAGGCACGCTGTTCGGCAAGAACGTCATCGGCGGCGCGATCCAATACATCACCAAGCGCCCGCAGGACACCTTTGGCGGGCGGGTGAAGTCCTCGATCGGCTCGTACGATCGCTTCGACGTGTCCGCCAACATCGACATTCCGTTGAGCGAGACGTTCCTCACCAAGATCACCGCAGCCAAGCTGTCGCGCGACGGCTTCGTGCCGAGCACGACGATCGACAAACGCTTCGGCAGCCAGAACGACACGACCGGTCGCCTGGATCTGCTGTGGCAGCCCACTGACTCGTTCAACTGGCGTATCGCCGCGGGCTACGACGATCAGCGCACCAATGGCAATCCATCCACGGTGTGGGCGCTCAATCCGGTGTGCGTGGGCGATCCGAATCCGCCGGCGAACTTTCCGGGCGGCGCGCCGAATTTCCCGTGCCTGTACGAGGCCGCCGGCCTGCCGATCAATCAGGATTACGTCTATGGCGCCCGGGAACAGCGCAAGACGGCCAGCGATTACAACGGTCCGGAGCTGTACACCAGGTCCAAGTCGTTCTCCACCGAGATCAACTACGAGTTGAACGACACCTGGGCGTTGAAAGGCATCGGCAGCCGTCGCGAGATCAGGACGACGGCTTACGCGGACTTCGACGGTACGCCGTATCACATCTTTGACGGGGCGAACTACAGCGAGCCCGAAGAGACCACCGCCGAGCTGCAGTTCCTGTTCAGCGGCGAGCGCTTCCACGGCACCAATGGCCTGTACTACTACAACAACGAAACCTACGGCCGCCGCATCAACTGGCTGGCGAACGATCTGAAGCGCGAAGTCGATCCGGCGCGTAACGCGCTCGCTTCGGCCTATGTCGGCGGCTTCTTCTTCGCGCCCGTGATCGATCAGCTGTCGTACACCAAGACCGAAGGCTGGGCGGTGTTCGCCGAGTGGACCTATGACGTGACCGACAAGTTCTCGATCACGGCCGGTGCCCGCTACAACGAGGACGAAGTGACGAACGCACAGTACAACCCGCGCATCCCGGTGCCGGTGGCTTGTTGTTCGCCGGTGCTGAACGTGGAAACCGATGGTGGCCCGGCGCGTGCGGGCACGGCGCTCGGCGACAAGTGGACCAACATCGCACCGCGTCTGTCGTTCCAGTACCAGTGGACTGCGGACATCATGACGTATCTGACGTACTCCGAAGGCTTCAACCAGGGCGGCGTCAACAACGTCAACGGGCTGGCGATCGGCTTCGATCCGGAAACGCTGAAGAACTACGAGATCGGCCTGCGCTCGGACCTGTTCGATCGGCGGCTGCGCTTCAACGCTTCGGTGTTCTACGGCCAGTACGAAGACATCCAGGTCAGCGAGGAAATCATTCCTCGCTTCCCGACCACGACCAACGCCGGCAAGGCGGAAGTGAAGGGCGTTGAGATCGAAGGCGTGGTGCTGGTCAGCGACAACTTCACCATCAACTACGGCCTGGGGTGGCTCGACTCGGAGTACACCGACCTGGGAACGTCGACTGCGATTCCGCTCGGTGCGCGTTTCCCGTATGCGCCGGAGAAGTCGTACAGCATCGGCGCTCAGTACGACTTGCAGCTCACGTCGGGCGCGCTGACGTTCCGCACCGACTACGGCTGGCAGGACGAGGTGGACACCGCGGCTGACATCCAGAAGTCGGTGATCCCCGCGTATGGTCTGCTCAGCGCTCGCATCGTGTATGCGCCACCGAACGGCAAGTGGGACGTGTCGCTGTTCGGCTCGAACCTGACGAACGAGTACTACCGCATCAACGGGTTCTACATTCCGACGGATCAGATGGACAACGGCACGCTCGGCCGGCCGCGCGAGTGGGGCCTGACCTTCGGCTTCCGGTTCGAGTAATCAGTCCCCCCGAGGGTCCATGCCGGGCGAGCGCGCCCGGCATGGACCGCAAATGTTCTTCCAGACGGAGTGTCGATGCGATCGAACGCGCTACGCCTTGTTTTGGCAACGCTGTCACTGGCGGCGACGGCGAATGCGAGCACCCCGGAGGTCAGCGTCGTTTTCTCACCGGTCGTGCAGGCGATCGTCTCGCAAATGACGCTCGACGAGAAGCTGACGATGGTGCAGGGGTCGCGCGATCCCGCATACAACGGCGGCGCTGGTTACATTGCCGGCGTACCTCGACTTGGGGTTCCGCCGCTGCGTATGGCCGATGGTCCAGCGAACGTGTATGTGAGATATGAAACCACGGCGCTGCCTCAGCCCATCGCGCTGGCCGCGACGTTCAGTCGAGAGTACGCGAAGCAGTACGGTGAGATCCTCGGGCGCGAATCGCGCGCCACTCGCAACGATGTGCTGCTCGGGCCGATGGTCAACCTGTCCCGGTTGCCGAACTGGGGGCGGAATGTCACGAGCTTCGGCGAGGATCCGTTCGTCATCGGTCAGCTGGCGGCCGCCGAGATCGGGGGCATCCAGTCGACCGGCACGCTCGCGAACGCCAAACATTTCATCGCCAACAATCAGTCGCTGCATCAGGGCGGCGGCATCTTTGGCGCGGACGGTTTCGATTTCATCATCGACCCGCGCACGCTGCACGAGATCTATCTGCCGGGATTCGAAGCGGCGCTGCAGGCGGGCGTGGCTTCGGTGATGGCCTCGTACAACAAGACCAATGGCTTCTGGAACGCGGAGAACCCCGGCAATCTGATCGGCCTGTTGCGTGATGAGCTGCGGTGGGAGGGCTTCGTCGTGTCCGATTGGCATGCGAATCGCAGCACGCCCTCCATCGTCGCCGGCCTGGACATGGAGATGCCCGGCGTCGGTCCGCAATATCCCACCGGGCGTGAAGGTGCGAAGTGGGGAGCGCGACTGAAGGCGGCCATCGAAACCGACCAGGTCAGCGGCGAGGCCCTGGATCGTGCGGTCGGGCGCGTGCTCACTCAAATGGAGAGGTTCGGGTTCCTCGACGGGACCAGAGTGCCGGGGCCTGCCGCGATCGATGTCGAAGGTCACGCAGCGTTCGCTCGCAAGCTGGCGGGCGAGGGCACGGTGCTGCTGAAGAATGAAGGAAACATTCTGCCGTTGAGCAAAGAGGCCGCGGCCGAGGTGTTGCTGATCGGACCCACGGCCGATCAGCTGGCGATCGGGCCGGGCGTTTCCGGCTTCGAGTCGCGCTTCGTTTCACCGCGCGAGGCGTTACAGCGCTCGCTGGGTTCGAGCGCGCCGTTGAAGCACGTCGTTGGCGACGAGCTAACGGGCGTTGCGATTCCGGCCGAGGTTCTCAAGCCTGACGGCGGTCAGGGTGCCGGGCTCATGCGTCGTGCGTTCGACTCGACGCCGCTGGGGATCGATGCGGGCGTCAACTTCACCGGCGAGCAGGCTTTGCCGATCGGGCAGGGCTATTCCTGGCGCGGCACGCTCGAAGTGAATGAGAGCGGCACCTATGCACTGCAAGTTCACAGCTGGGGCGGCACGGGCGTGCTAAAGATCGATGGGCAGCCGCGCGCCTACTCGGCGGCAGTGCGCTTCGGTCATGGCATTCCGCGCAAATATTCGAGCGTCGTGCCGACCAAGGATGGCCTGGACAACGCGCAGTACAGCGTCGATCTGGTCGCGGGCAAGCGGTACGCCATCGAAGTCGAGGGTCAGGCCGAGCCCGAATCGAAACTGCAGATCCGACTCGCGTGGGTCACGCCGGCCATGCGCAAGCAGAACATCGCCGAGGCGGTCGCGGCTGCAAAGCAAGCACGCACGGCCGTGATCTTCGCGTGGGCGCGCAGCGGTGAGTTCGACGATCCGGATCAGGCGCTGCAACTGCCGAACGATCAGGACGAGCTGATCGCGGCCGTGTCACGAGTGAATCCGCGAACCATCGTCGTATTCAACAGCGGCAGTCCGCATGACATGCCCTGGCGCGATCGGGTCAAGGCCATTCTGTACCTCTGGTATCCGGGCCAGGAGGGCGGTTGGGCCACGGCGGACGTGCTGTTGGGCAAGACCAATCCGGGCGGCCGACTGGCCATGACGTTCCCGAAGCACTTCTCCCATGTCGCGGCCTTCGATCCCAAGCATCCCGAACGCTACACCGGCGTGAACAAGCAGGTGGTGTACTCGGAAGGCATCTTCACCGGCTATCGTCACTTCGATGAACACAAGATCGCGCCGTTGCATCCGTTCGGCTTCGGGCTCTCGTACACCACGTTCGCCTACTCGAATCTGAAAGTGACGCCGCGCGCTGAGGGCTTCGATGTGAGCTTTACGGTCAGCAACACGGGCAAGGTCGCCGGCGCCGATGTGCCGCAGGTCTATCTGGAGCGCCCGACGAAAGCGCCGGTGGCGATGGCGCCGAAGACGCTGGTCGGATTCGAACGAGTGGAGCTGGCACCGGCCGAGCAGAAGACGCTGACCGTGCACGTGACACCGAGGCAGCAATCGTACTGGTCCGAAACGGAGCGAGGCTGGCGCAAGGCCGAGGGCGCGAGGCGCATCCTCGTCGGCGCATCGTCGCGGGATATCAAGCTTTCGAGCCGTCTGCCTCAGTCATCGAGGACACCATGATCATCAAGAACAAAGCACGCTATCGCTCGCTGACGTGCGCGTTGGTCGCAGTGTGCACCACCGGTCTCGCATCGAGCGTGCTCGCAGCGGGCGCAACGCCCGACCTGTCCGGCTTCTGGGAGCTCAAGCACGACAGCAAGCAGGTGGGCCAGGCGGAGCTGACCGCCGAAGGCAAGCGTCTGTCCGAGGCGAACCGGCCGAAGGTCGAGGACGGCATGATCATGACGTACGCCTCGCGCTGGTGTCATCCGCTCGGCACGCCCTTCATCATGGGCGATTCCGCACCGCTGGATCTGATTCAGTCCAAGAAGGAGCTGGCCATCACGGCGGAAGTGCAGTCGTCGGCGCGTCACATCTATCTGGATGGCCGCTCGCATCCCGACCTGGAGTCGTTCGATCCGACCACCAACGGTCACTCGATCGGACGCTGGGAAGGCAACGTGCTGGTGGTGGACACGGTGGGCTTCAACGATCGCGGCAATCCCATGGTGCCGGGAGGTGGAGTGCGCGGCGAGGGCTCGCACTTGCTGGAACGTTATGAGCTCATCGACGGCGGCGAGCGTTTGAAAGTGACGTTCACGTGGAGCGATCCGAAGATCTTCGTGAAGCCGCACACGTATTCGTTCACGTACTACAAGGCGCCGGCCGACACCTATGCGCTGGAGTACTTCTGCGATTCCAGCGACCCGGAACGCGCGAAGACGGCCGAAGAGCCTCCGCAGCTTCAGAGTAAACAATGAGCATGCAGCGACGCGATTTCCTGCGTTGCGCAGGCGCCGCGGCGTTGGGTGGAGCGAGCGCCGCCGTCACCGCGATCGGTGGATTGGGCGCCGCCATGATGACGTACTCGGGCGTGTCGAAGTCTGCTACGAATCGTTATGAGCTGGGCATTCAGTTCTTCACGTTCAATGCGCTGGCGACGCAAGGGTGGGACAAGTTCTCCGCGGCGATGGGCATCGCACGCGAGTTGGGCTACGAGTCCATTCAGTTCGCGGGCTTGATGGGGCACCCGCCGGATCGGATACGCAAGCGGGCGACGGAGTTGGGGCTGGCATTGCGAACGATGCACATCGGCAACGACCAAGTGCGGGCGTTTCGTGCGCCGGGCGGGCCGATCGGTGAAGCGCAAGACGCCGTCTATACGCCCACTGGCATCGTTCAGCTGACGCGCGTCAATGTGCCGTTGGCTCGAGATCTGGGCTGCGAATGGGCCGTCATCGCAGCTTCCGGACCGAGCAACGTGCAGTCGTTGGAGCGCGTGCGTCGCATGTGCGACGCGCTCAATGCCGCGAACGAGATCGCGCGCAAGGCGGGAGTCGGCCTGTCCTATCACGGGCATGGCCCAGAGTATCGGTCGCTCGAAGGACAGAACGTCTTCGAGTACCTGCTCGCGAATACCGATCCGACCATTCGCTACGAGCTCGATGTCGCGTGGGTTGCCGCCGGCGGCGCCGATCCCGTGGCGTTGATCGAAAAACATGCGGCTCGCATCGTGAGCTTTCATCTGAAGGATTGGAGCGAGGCCGGCAAGGCGGTGACCGTGGGTGACGGCAGCATCGATTTCGCCGGCATCTATCGCGCCGCTGCGCGCATCGAGCGTCCCATCTTCAACGTAGAGTGCGAAGGCGGGCCGGGCGTGGATCTGACGCGCGAGGCACGACGTAGCCTCGAATACCTGCGCCCGTTGGGCTGGACGCTGAGCGCCTAGGGAAGCTCAGATTTATCGGCTTCCCTGACTCAGGCAAGACTGCAGCTGATTGGAATGCTTCGCACATCGAAGAGGACGATGGCGAGGAATGCCAATCAGTCAGATGTTCCCTGGCATCGGAACCAAAGATTCGCATTGGAGAGTCATCATGAAATTTCATCTGGCCGTTGGCATCGCCGCGCTGCTCGCCGGGTCGGCGGCGCTGGCTCATCATTCGTTCGCAATGTTCGATCAGAAGCAGGTGTGGACCTGGGAAGGCACGGTGGTGGAGTACAACTGGCGCCAGCCCCATGTGCACATCATCGTGCTCGTGCCCGAGAACAAGAAGAACCCGAAGCTCGCGGGCACTTGGGATTTCGAGAGCTCCGGGCCGAACATCGGAGCGCGGCAGGGCTGGACGCGCACCACGTTCAAGCCGGGCGACAAGATCACCATCGTCGGCAATCCCAAGATCGACGGCAGCAAAGGGGCTTCCTTGAAATATGCGAAGACGGCGTCGGGGCAGATCCTGTATCACGACGTCGAGCGTAAGGTGACTCCGGAAAACACGCCGGCGAGCTGAGGTGATTGTCATGATCACGCGACGGGTCATATCAACACGGCGTTGGACGATGGCTTTGGGGATGCTTGTGAGCGCGCTCGCGGCGGGGTGCTCGAAACCTGCGCCCGCTCGGCCTGCGGAACCAGCGTCGGCCACTTTCAAAGTCGTCGCGCCCAGTCGTCAGATCATGCTTGCCGTCACCATTCCGGCCTCCGATGCAGTGTTCAATACCGCGGCCGAGCCGCCAACGACCGATGAGGAGTGGGTGACGGTGGAGAGGGCGGCGCTGGCGCTCGCCGAGTCAGGGAATCTGTTGCTGATACCGGGACGCGCCGTCGATGACGGTGAGTGGGCGCGCTTCTCCCATCTGCTGGTCGACACGGCCACTCGAGCCTACGAGGCTGCGCAGGCGAAGGACATCGATGGCGTTTCGGACGCAGGAAACGCGATCTACGAAGCCTGCGAAGACTGCCACAAGAAATATATGCCGCAGGCGGCCGCGCAGTAACTCAGCCGAGCTTACGATGTCGACGGCTGGCGTGTTCGATGCAGCGGAAGTTGTCGACCGTAATTGCAGGCCTAGAACGTGGTCATGCCCAGCCGGCCCTTATCTGGCTGGCTGCATGAATCACAACAGCCTTGTAACTGCGCCGGGCCTGGCACCATAACAGCCGTCTGGCTGCACTGGGCTCGCATTGCCGGCTTTCTGCAGGTCATGTGCCGGGTGCCTCGTAACTGGAAATTTATTTTGTCCGCAGTGACAGACCTGCGCCGTTGATAGCAGCGTATCGCGGACCACAGCAGCTGCTGCGTCAGGAGGCCCATGATCAGCTTTCTCGAAACATTACAGAACTCCGGGTTCTCGCAATGGGTGCTGGTGTCGGTGTGGGGCTATCCCATCCTGCTCACCTTGCATTCCATCGGTCTCGCGTTGCTGGTCGGGCTGCTGATCATCATCGATCTGCGCGTGCTCGGCGTGCCTCGCCTGCTGCCGTTCCTGCCGTTCCATCGTCTGATGGCGCTGATCTGGGCGGCGTTCGCGGTCAATCTGAGCTCCGGCGTCGCCTTGTTCGTGGCCGATGGCGTGAAGTTCTTCAACAGCACCGCGTTCCGTTTCAAGTTCGCCAGCATCGTCATCGGCATCCTGCTGGCAGTGATCATCAAGAACACGGTGCTGCGCCGGGCGTCGCGGCTGGACGCAGAGCAGGGTACGGCGCCTGTGACTGCCAAAGCGCTGGCGGCGATTTCAATCCTGATGTGGATCTCGGCGATTGGCTTCGGTCGCTACATGGCATATGAATGAGAGGCCGACCCCATGATCGTCGACTTGCTGCGTTGGTTGGAAGCGTCCTGGTATGGACAGATCATGCGCGACGTGCCGTGGCTGTTCCCGACCTTCGAAGGGCTGCACTTCGTCGGCATGGCCCTGCTGTTCGGCTCGATCGCCTTGATCGATCTGCGCGTGCTGGGATTCGTGAAGGGGTTGCCCATCGGGCCGCTACATCGGTTGCTGCCGCTGGCGTTCGGCGGCTTCGCGCTGAACGTGATCACCGGGATCGGCTTCGTTGCCTCCGATCCGATGTCTTACTGGGCGGTGCCGGCATTCCGTTTCAAGATGCTGCTGATCGTGCTCGCCGGCCTGAACGCGATCTGGTTCTGGATCAGCGTGCTGCCGAAGGTGGATGCCTGGGGCGCGGGCCAGGACGCATCGCCGCTCGCGAAACGAATCTCGATGGCTTCGTTACTTCTGTGGGTCGGCGTGATCACGGCGGGCCGGTTTATTGCGTTCGCCGGCACCGGCACGCTTTGACGGTTTGGCCGCGGCGCGCGCCTGGTCGCGCAAAGCCTTGTCCCACACGGGCTCGCCCGAGAAACGTTCGGTGATGAACTCGACGAACAGACGAACCTTGAGCGCGCGCCGATGCGTGGCCGGATAGATGGCGAGGAGGTCGAGCGGCGGGATGTGATATTCATCCAGCACGCGCACCAGATTGCCGCGCAGGAGATCTTCACCGCACACCAGGGTCGGCAGGCATGTGATGCCGCCGCCGCTGAGCGCGAAGTCTCTGAGCATGTGCACGGAGTTGGTCCGGATCGCAGCCGGAAGCACCAATGACACTTGCTCCGCGCCGCGCTTGAACGTCCAGCGATCACGGGTCGGATACGCCGAATACAACCCGAGTCGGAAGCGCAGCAGGTCGGACGGATCCAGCGGCACGCCAGCGCGCTGCAGATAAACGGGGGCGGCACAAAACACTCGCTGCACCGGAAACAACGAGCGCTCGATCAGCGTCTCGGCGGCCGGCTTGAACACCTGCAGGGCCACGTCATAGCCCTTGTCGACCGGATTGACCGGCACGTCGCTGACCGTGATGTCGAGCTCGATCTGGGGATATTTGCTGCTGAAGTCCTTGAGCGCCGAGCCCAGGTGGCCGAGCGCGAAACCTGGCAGGACCTGCAGTCGCAACACGCCGGTCGGCGTCGTTTTCATCACACGCATGCGCTCGAGCGCGGAATCGACGTGCGAGACCAGATCGGCGCATTCCTCGAAGAAATTCGCGCCGGCTTCGGACAGGGTCACCGCTCGCGTCGAGCGATGAAACAACGGCGACTGGATATAGGCCTCCAGCTTTTTCACCCGGCTCGTGATCACCGACGGAGTCACATTCAACTGCCGGGCGGCCTCGACGAAGCTGTGAGTTTCGGCGACGCGCACGAACGCCTGAATACATTCGAACTTATCCATTCGCTCTCTCCGACGCCAAGGCTGTATTTGCGTAACGCGAATAATCAGCGGTCAATTGCATCATAAACTAGAACAACAAAATCAGCACGGCGCACGGGGGAGAGCCACATGAACAACTCATTCTTCGAGCCGGTGGCGGTCGAGGAGCGGGCCCAGACGCAGCGTCTGGTGGAACTGCTCGACATGCATCGCGCGGCGCTCCTCAAGTATGTGAATCGCATCCTCAACTGCGCCGAGGACGCGGAGGATGTGGTGCAGGAAACATGCGTGCGGCTGCTGCGTGTTCGCGACCTGTGGCGCGGCGAGCGCGAAGTGCGTGCATTCCTTTTCAAGATCGCCACCAATCTTGCACGCGATGAGCTGCGTCGGCGCAGGGCACGCTGCCATGGAATGCATTTGCCGCACGAGTCGCTGGATCTCATCGGCGAGGAACAGCAGCCCGAGGAAATCGTCGATCGTTGTATCGCGCTGGAAGTGATCTCCAATGCACTCTCCTCGCTGCCACCGCGATACCGTCAGGTGTTCTCGCTGCATGTGGACGAGGAGTTGAGCTATCGGGCCATTGCGCGTCAGCTGGGTATCAGCACCAAGACCGTGGAGCGCGACATGAGCGGCGCGCAGGAGCTGTGCCAGGATCGGCTGCTGAAAGCTCGTCGCGCGGCGGCCGCCTGAGCTGCAACGCGAATTTGTCTACAGCACGCGCTCTCGCGCGTATTGAAGCTCCATGAGCAGAAAGGTCTATCCAGACGCCGCGGCGGCACTCGAAGGCGTGCTGTTCGATGGCATGAGCATCATGTCGGGCGGCTTCGGGCTGTCGGGCAATCCGGAAAACTCCATCGCGGCGCTGGCGCGGACGCCGGTGAAGAATCTCACCGTGATCTCCAATAACTGCGGCGCCGATGGCTTCGGGCTGTGGACGCTGCTCAACAATGGCCAGATCGCAAAGATGATCAGCTCCTATGTGGGCGAGAATCGGTTGTTCGAGCAGTTGTATCTCACCGGCAAGTTGCAGCTGGAACTGAATCCGCAAGGCACGCTTGCCGAACGCATTCGCGCGGGCGGGGCCGGGATCGCCGCGTTCTTCACGCGCACCGGTGTCGGCACGGTCGTTGCTGCGGGCAAGCCGGTGCAGGAGTTCGACGGCGAGCTGTATGTAATGGAGCGCGGATTGCGTGCCGATCTCGCCATCGTGAAAGCGTGGAAAGGCGATACCGCGGGCAACCTGGTGTTTCGCAAGACCGCACGCAACTTCAATGCCGTCATGGCGACGGCCGCGGCCGTCACCGTCGCCGAAGTGGAGCAGCTGGTGCAGCCTGGCGAGATCGATGCCGATGCCATCCACACGCCGGGCATTTATGTGGATCGTATCTATCAAGGCGTCAATTACCAGAAGCGCATCGAGAAACGAACGACCCGGCCGCGACCGGAGCCAGTGAGGGCGGGCGCATGAGTTGGTCTCGTGAGCAGATGGCGCAACGAGCGGCTGCCGAGCTGCGCGACGGCTTCTATGTAAATCTGGGTATTGGTATCCCGACGCTGGTCGCGAACTACATTCCCGAGGGCGTGGATGTGACGCTCCAGAGCGAGAACGGCATGCTCGGCATGGGGCCGTTTCCGTTCGAGGGCGAGGAGGACCCCGACCTCGTCAACGCGGGCAAGCAGACCATCACCCAACTGCCCAGCTCGAGCTTTTTCTCCAGCGCCGAGAGTTTTGCCATGATCCGCGGCGGACATATCGATCTGGCGGTGCTCGGGGCGATGGAAGTGGCAGCGAACGGGGATCTCGCGAACTGGACCATCCCCGGCAAGATGGTGAAAGGCATGGGCGGCGCGATGGACCTGGCGGCCAACGTCAAGCGCGTCATCGTGCTGATGGAGCACACCTCCAAGTCGGGTCAGGCCAAGATTCTCGAACGCTGCACGCTGCCGCTGACCGGCGTGCGCTGCGTCGATCTGATCATCTCCGATCTCGGGGTCCTTCGTTGCGACAAGAAGGGTAGCGGCGGGCTGACACTGGTCGAGCTCGCGCCGGGCGTGAGCGCCGACGAAGTGATCGCCAAGACCGGTGCGCCCGTGAAGCTCGCACTCGGCTGAGCTCGCCCGAGCGCGCGAGATGCGCCGTCTCCGTTTATTTACGTAACAATACGGTGTGAGTCCCAGCTGCTTCCGCAATTGCAAAGTGAGAGGCTATCTCACCAGCAGTCAGCCGTCGGAGGAAGTCGGGTCATGCCTCACGAGCAGTATCGTCGGAGAATGTCAGCGGGCCACGATTGGGCCCTGATCCTCGCCGGGGGCGAGGGCAGCCGGCTGCAATCGCTCACCACCACGCCTGCCGGCATAGCGATACCCAAACAATTCTGCTCGTTTGGCTGTGAAGCGTCGTTACTGCACGACGCCCTGCGTCGCGCGCAAACGGTGACTGCGGCAGCTCACACCTGTGCCGTTGTATCCGAGCATCACCGATCATGGTGGCAGGCAATGGATCTGCGCATTCCCAACAGCAACATCATCCGCCAGCCGTTCAACCGGGGCACGGCCATCGGCATCCTGTTGCCGTTGTTACACATTCTTCACCGCGACCCGGACGCGGGCTTGCTGGTACTGCCGTCGGATCACTTCGTGCGCGATGAGGCCGTGCTCGCTCAGAGTCTGAGGGCGGCGATGGACCAGACTCGCGAGCGGCCCGAGCAGATCGTGATGCTCGGCATCTCTCCGGAGGAGGCGGATCCGGAGCTCGGCTATATCGTCTCGGATTCGGAGGACACGGACGAATTGCGCTCGGTCAGCGAGTTCGTCGAGAAGCCCACCGCGGCGCTGGCGCATGCTCTGATCGCCCGGGGTGGCGTGTGGAACTCGTTTATCTTCGCCGTTCACGGCAAGACGCTGCTGCGCGCCTTCGAGCAGCACTGCGCCGACCTCGTGGCGCAGATGTGGGCGATCGTCAGCGCGCCCGATTTTCTAACGCACCCCGCCGATCTGACAGCGCTCTACGAGCGTGCGCCCACCCTGGATTTCTCCCGCGACATCCTGCAACGCTCGCCGGAACTGCTGCGCGTGCTCACCGTGCCGCCTTGTGGGTGGAGCGATCTGGGGACGCCCCGCCGGGTCAGCGAAGCGTTGCACCGATTCCCGCCGCGACAGGCGCGCTCCCGAAATGCCGGACATGCGGCGTTCCTGGACCTCACCCAACATCAGTCGGTGCGATATGCCTCGGGCTGAGCCGGGGCGAGGGTAGGTCGAAGCCTCGCGTTCGGGCGGCGCTGCCGCTATCATCGCGCCACGGTCTGCAGTTCACCGAGGCGTCGCCGCCCCGTCAGGGGAGCTAAACCTGCCCGATCCCGATCAGACACGCACTTATCCCGTGCCGTTGTCGAAAGCCGGCGACCATCGACGCTCATCGAGAACGGCGCGAACAGGATGAGTCATGTCCAGAGTCGCTTTGTCTTTGCAAATCCCCGATCTGTCGGGGTTCGCCAGATCGGTCCGTGAACAGCTCGGCAAGCTCGCCGAGCCACCCAGTCACGTCGAAATGCTCAATCTGCTGTGCCGGTCGGCCGGCTTCAGGAACTATCAGCACTGCAAGGGCGTGCTCGAAGCCCGGCAACGCTTACAAATGCCGACACCCGCGGTCGTTCCTGTCGATTACACCCTGGTCGAGAAAGCCGCGCGTCTGTTCGACGAACGAGGTCGCCTGCTGCGTTGGCCGACTCGGGCTCCGGTTCAGGAGCTTTGCTTGTGGGTGCTGTGGTCGCGGCTCGCCAGTCGCAAAACGTTCACCGAGAAACAAATCAGCGAGCTGATCAAGGGCTGGCACGTGTTCGGCGATCACGCGCTGTTGCGTCGTGCGCTGATCGCCTGGCGCCTGGTTCAACGCACGCAGGATGGCAGCGAATATCGCCGCATCGAACAGCCGCCCCCGGCGGAGCTGAGAGCATTGATCGCTCGGCTGCGGCGATGAAGTAACTACGGTCCGAGGAGTAGGGCGACGGGCTGGCGGCTGCTGGCACGTCGCTGATTCCGCTACGTACAGGTTCGAATCGTGCCGCCGGACACCGGGTCGATCATTTCAGCGCTTCGATCGGCTGAAGGGCGAGCGCATGCCGTACGTGTCGGAGGGTGGCGATCGCAATGCTGACTAGCGTCGCGACCGCTGCCAGTGCCATTGGCAACAGCACGCCGCGCTCGATACCGACCCGGTCGACGAAGCCCGCCAGGTATCGTTCGCCGAGCCAGGCGGCGAGCGGCAGGCCGATCACGAGGCCCACGAGCAGGGGCCACACGAATTCCAGGCTCAGCTGGCGGAGGATGGCCCCGTCGTCTGCGCCATGCAGTCGTCGTAACACGAGCTCCGTGCGCCGCCGCCGCACGGTGTCGGCAATCAGTGCATATGCACCCAGCATGGCCACACCCACCGAGAGGAGTGAGAGCGCGGTTACCATCGTGGCGAGTCGTTGCTCCTGGTCATAGACAGAGGCGAGCTGATCGTCGACCGATTCGATCTGATAGAGGAGCTTCGGCCCGTAGGTCTTCCAGAGATCGTCCAACGTCTGGCGCAGCGTCACTGTGTCGGCGCCATGAACGGTCACATCCCACTGCGGTTTGTCACTGAGCAAGAACGCTTGCGGAAGCGCGGGGTCTCGTCCCGATTCGAGCTTCACGCTTCGTACCACCGCCACGATCCGACGCAGGTCGGTGCCTTGTTGCAGAAATCCGCCGCCACCGCGCAACACTTCGCCGATGGCCGACTGCGGATCGGGAAAGCCGAGCAATCGCGCGGCTTTCTCATCGATCACGACGTGGGTCTCTCCGGTGCTCAATCTCGGCGTGCCGGCGAGCAGTGTCATGCCGTAAGTCGCAAAGAATCCGGGCGAGACCGTGGTCACGCGCAGCACCTGCTGGTGCTGAGAGGCGCTCACGTGCAGTTCATTCGGGCCGCGAGTATCCGCGGCGGGGCGGGCATTGCTGAATGCCCAAGTCTTGATCGCCGGATGGCGATCGAGCGCGGCGGTAAAGGCGTCCATGCTCGGCACGTTCTCCGGATCCGCCATCACGCCCAGCCACAGGCGGTTGTGAGTCTCGAAGCCGCGATCCAGGCCCAGCAGATATTGTTGCTGCTGAGTCAGGACGCCGGCGAGCGAGAGCAGCAAGGCGACGCCGCTGAGCTGAATCGTGAGCAGCGCCTGGCGAACCCGTCGCCCCCATGGGCCTTCGCTGGCCGTGCGACCGTGCAGCGCTGGAGCAGGCTTCTGTCGTAGTGCCATCGCTGCCGGCAGCGTGAGTATGAGTGCCAGTAACGCGAGCACGGCGAGTGCCAATCCGAGTACCACCCGAAGCGGCAGTGGATCGGCGACCTCGAGCTCGGCAGGCAAGCCCGCCCACGTGGCAATGGCTGGGGTCGTCCACCAGGCGATCAGCAATGCTCCGAGCGCCGCGAGCAGCAACGAGATCAGCGCTTCAACACCCCAGAGTTGCACCAGGCGTCGGCCATCTGCACCGAGGCTACGACGCAATGCCGTTTCTCGCTGTCGGTGCAACAAGTTGGCGGTTTGCAGGTTCATGCAATTGAACGCGGCCATGAGTAGCAGCAGCAGGCTCGCCGCCGCCACCGCACCGAGCAATCGCCAGCGCTGCTCGTTCAAAGCACCTTCGAAGGGCAGTTGAGCGAGCGTGAGGCCGCGAAAATAAGCGGCCTCGCGCCCAGTCCGCCAATCCGCAGGCAGTTGCGCATAGAGCGGACTCGCCATGAACGCCTCGCGCATCCAGCCTGCGATCTGCTCGACGGAGCTCTCCGGACGCAAGCGCGCAAACACGTGGCCGTTGATCGCGAAGATGGCCGCGAGGCTTTGCTCGTCCATCGGGTTGGCCTTCGACTCGAAACCCACCATCGCCCAGGCATTGCCGACCATCGGATTGGCACGGCCCAGCGGCGTTCGCGGATCGAAATTCGGGATCACCGCAGTGACGGTGTAGAGGCCGCCGCGCGCATCGATGCGCCGGCCCATGGCCTGCGCCGGTGAGATGTCTCCCCATAACTTGCGCATCAGATCGACGGTGATCGCGATCGAGTCTCGTTGCGTGAGCGTCTTCTGCAGGTCACCTTGCAGGGGCGTCATGCCGAACAACGGCACGAGATCGGCGTCTGCGATCAACAGCAACGCCGCTTGCATGCGCCCCTCGATCTTGATGTCGAGGCCGTCGGCGCTGGTGCGGCTGATGAGATCCAGCGGCACGCCGCGCTCTTTCAACATCGTTCCAAAGGACACGGGCGAGGCGGCGAACCAGGGGCTCGGCTGACCCGGCGGATTGCCTTTCATATCGAGCAGCACGACGCGCTCGGGAGCGGGAATGGTGGGATCGGGTTCGGCGAACGCCAGGGCGAGCAGCGCGACGATGAGGCAGGCGGCCATCGCAACCATCAGTCCGCCGACGGCAACGAATGTAGAGGCGCTTCGGCCATGGGCGCCACGCCAGGCATCGATCAGGAGCGCCTTCATCAGGATGCATCCGCGTACGTGTCGACCAGCACCCTGCCATCGAGCAATCGCACGCTGCGCGAGGCGAGCGCCGCATGCTCGGCACTGTGCGTCACCATGACCAGTGTCGTGCCTTCATCGTTCAGTTCGCGCAGCAGCCGCATCACTTCCAGTCCATGAGCGCTGTCGAGGTTGCCGGTGGGCTCGTCCGCCAGCAACAGGGCAGGGCGCGAGGCGATGGCGCGCGCGATTGCGACGCGCTGCTGTTGGCCGCCGCTCAACTGGCTCGGATGGTGATCGGCGCGGTGGCTGAGGGCCAGGCGCTCCAGGACTTCGCTCACGCGCTGACGCTGCGCCTTTTCCGAAAGCTCGCCATAGCGCAATGCCAGCTGCACATTGTCACGCACCGTCATCTCGTCGACCAGATTGAAACTTTGAAACACGAAACTGATCCGGCCGCGGCGGATCGCGGCGAGCTCGCGAGAGGAACGGCCGACGAGCTCTTCGCCTTGCAGCCGATAGCTGCCGCTGGTCGGCGCATCCAGCAAACCGAGCAGCCCGAGCAACGTGGACTTGCCGCAGCCCGAGGGGCCGGTGATCGCGACGTATTCACCGCTTTCGATCTGCAGATCGATCCGGTCCAGCGCGGTGGTTTCCACTTCTCCGGTTCGATAGCGTTTGGTGAGCTGGCTCAGTTCGATCATGGCAAAGCAAGCCTCGTGGCATCGGAGGGCGGTTGGGAGATCAGCACTTCATCCCCTGGCTGCAGGCCGGCCAGCACTTCGACGCGGCCGGCGGCGCGGCGACCGAGTCGAACGTCGCGACGAACGAGGTGCTCGCCCTCGCGCACATAGAGCTGGCTTTGCACGCCGGGGCCGTCGGGCAGCAGCAACGCGGGGGAGGGGCGGCTCAGTTGCAAGCGCGCTTCGATCGTCTGGCCGGGGCGCAGGTCGGGCGGCGGCGACGCGCCCTCGGGCCACTGCAATATCACTTGCACCTTGCCATTCTGAACTTGCGGAAGCGTCTGCGTGAGCTTCACGACGCCCGCGACGCTGTCGGCTTCCAGTCCCAATTCCAACCGGGGCAGGTAGTACTCATCGATCTCCGCCGTCAGCTGCATGCCGCCGGTCAGGTCATCGATTCGACCGAGACGATCGCCAGGGCGAATACTCGCGCCCACCTGCAAACGAAAGCCACTCAGTCTGCCCGAGGTTGGGGCGTGTTGAGTCAAACGATCGCGGGCGCGCTCCAGCAGTTGCAGGCCATGCTGCAAGCCTTCGACGGCGCGCGCCATCTCATCCAGAGACTGTTGGCGGATCTCGGCTTCGAAACGTTGATCCTCGCGCGCCTGCTGCAGGAGTTGCGTCGCGAGCGAATGCTGGCGCTCCGCTTGCTCCAGGGCCGCGACCGACATGAAGCCTGCGCGCGTCAACGTCGCGATCCGCTCGTACTCCGATTCGGCCTGCCGTTGTGACGCCTGGAGCTGCGCAAGCTCGCGCCTGCTCTGCGCGAGACTCGCCGCTTGTGCGCTCCTTTGTATCGAAACATTGGCGATCTGCTGCGCAACCTCCGCACTTCGTTCCATCAGCAGCTGCTCCTGCTCGGGACTGTGCAACTGATACAGCGGCGCGCCGGCCTCGACCCATTCGCCGTCTCGGGCGAAGACGGCTTCCACGCGGCCGGGCTCCGCTGCATCCAGCAGCACCGAGCGTATCGGCTCGATGCGGGCGCGCAATGGCAGCTCGTCGCGAAACTCCCCCGCGACCACCGTCGCCAGTTGTGGAACGCTGACCACCTGGAGCTGCGAAGGCCGCTGCCAGAGCAGCAGCGCCATGCCAATGGCGGCAGACGAAGCGATCGCGGGACGCAGCAGATTCCGCCGCCAGCGAGGTGCCTTCGGCAGGGCACGGTCCATCGCGACACCGCTGTGGACGGCTCCCGGATCGACGGCGTGCAAGGACGGTTTCGAAGGCATCGGGGCAGAGCCTGTAGCCGGCCGGCACCCGCGCCAAGCCCCCTGTCCGCTTTCGAACACCCCGCTGGCGCCGGGCGGACTCACGCTGCGAGAATGCGGCTCGTGTCCGACACACCTTCGCCTTCGATCCTGCTGCTCGACGATGATCCCGATGTGGGCATCGCCGCTCAACTGCTGCTGCAACGACGAGTCGGGCCGGTCGTGTGCTTGCGGCGACCGGCCGAGTTATTCAGCGCACTCGATCGACTGCAGCCGGCGGTACTGCTGCTGGATCTCAACTTCGGTCCAGGTCGCACCGATGGCGAGCAAGGATTGCGCCTGCTGGCGGAAATCTGCGGCCGGCCAAAGCCGCCGGTCGTAGTGGTGCTGACCGCGTTCGCCGAGATCGATCTCGCCGTACAGGCCATCAAGCGCGGCGCCTTCGATTTCATCACCAAGCCCTGGGACAACGCGCGCTTGATCGCTACTTGCATGGAGGCCTCACAGCGGTCACGAGCCATGCGCAACGGGTCAGCAGTAGCCACCCCCAAGAGCACCGAACCGCTGCGACCGCTCGCCGAGCAGGAGCGAGCGGCGGTGCTCGCCGCCCTGGCGGAAGCGCAAGGAAATCTCAGCGCCGCCGCTCGTACGCTCGGGCTGTCACGCGCGGCGCTGTATCGTCGCCTGGAAAGGTATGGCCTTTGAGAAGCTTCGGCTCGTAGTTGGCGCGGTCCTGTTATTCGCCGCCGGATTCATCGCCGCGTCGGCGATGACTTCGGCACGCTCATGGACCACAGCCTCGGTGCTCGTGCTTGGGGCACTGGCAGTTCTGTGGCCGCTGGCGCGAGCACGCGTGTCTGCATCGCCCATTCTTGAAGCGCCGCCGAATCCGGATGCACGGCGACTATCGACGCTGCAGGCTCAGCTCGAACATCTTCCGGTCGCTGCCTGGCTGCAAACAGACAACACGTTCGAGCCTTTGACGAGTCGCGCTCGTCGACTGACCGCGCCCGGCGGCGTGCGGGATCGCGAGGTGTTGTACCAACTGCTCCGTAGCAGCGAGCGCAACGGTCCGGTGAGCCTGGATACCGAACGCGGCTGGGAGCGTTGGCAACTGCAACGGCAGGCGCTCGCGGTCGAGGGAAAAAACCAGGTGTTGTTTGCGTTGACACCGCTGGAGCAGGAGCTGGAGTCCGAATCGCTGCAGGCGTGGCAGCAGCTGCTGCGGGTATTGACCCACGAGATCATGAACTCGCTCACGCCCATCAAGAGTCTCAGCGAGACGGCGAGCGACTTGTTGAGCGAGCCGGATAACGAACAGGACTTGCGGACGGCCCTCGATGCGATCGCGCGTCGCGCCGACAGCCTGTCCAGCTTTGTAAACAACTATCGCAAGGTCAGCCAGTGGCCCGAGCCCACGCTGGCGCCGATCGACCTGTCCGCGCTCTTCAAACGTTTGCAACAGGCAGTCGGCCAGAGGTGGGCGGCGCGCGGCGGCAATGCTCATTTCGAGCTGAGCTCGCCCGGTCTGCGTCTCATGGCGGATGAAGGTCAGCTCGAACAAGTCCTGCTCGCGCTCGTTCACAATGCGGAGCAGGCGACTGCGCATTGCCCGGAGCCGACCGTGTGGGTGCAGGCGAGGCAGACCCGCGGCGGGCGCTTGCAGATCAGCGTTCGTGACAACGGGCCCGGCGTTGCGGCCGGGCTGGAGCGGCAGATCTTCCTGCCTTTCTTCAGCACCCGCGAAGGCGGCCAGGGCATCGGGTTGACCGTGGTCCGCCAGCTGATGTTTGGCATGGGCGGCCGCGTGCGACACGTCCGGCCGATCGAGAAAGGAGCGATGTTCGTGCTCAGTTTCTGAGGGCCATGGCGATGCTCCTCGTTCAGGCAGTAGAGTGCCCCGGAAGGCTCCAAGGTCTGCGACGCTCTCGGCGATCGCTGACTGCGTGACGCCTACGGCGACCGGCGGGCGTTGTTATCAACCACTAGTCCAGCTTGTCTGGATTGTTTGTCGACGCATTCTCGATTCGTCTCACCGAAAGGATCGCAACCGGACGCTCGAGTATCTGACCTTTCACCGCCTGCAGGGTGTCCGGCAGCGGTGTATCAGATGCGCGAGCATGGATCTGCCGGACGATATCCATGCCGGCCGTTACCTGGCCGAAGGCTGCAAAGCCCTGGCCGTCGGGAGTTCGCATCCCGCCAAAGTCCAGCGCCGGATTGTCCCCGATGCAGATGAAGAACTCCGAAGTGGCTGATCCCGGGGCGGCCCGCGCCATGGAGATCACGCCATCGACGTGTTTCAGGCCGGTCTGTCGGGTCGTTTCGTGCGCGATGGGCGGAAATGTTTCTGGGGCGTCGCTGGCGTCAAACGAGAATGCGCCACCATGGAGACCTCCTTGGATGACCTGGATGGGGGTATCCGAGGCTGCCTGATTGTCCAGTCGCACCGTCCGGTAGAGCGTGGCGCCGTCATACTTGCCTGCATCCACGTAGCGCAGAAAGTTGGCAACGGTGGCTGGCGCTTGGCTCGCCTGCAGTTCCAAGGTGATGGGCCCAAGCTCGGTTTGAATCTGCACGGCGACGACGTGGTTCGTTGCCGCCACCGTCGTTTGGATAGATTCGATTGCCGTAGCAATGGGTGAGCTCAGCCCAGCGAGCAGAGCACCGACCAGCACGACCGGTAACCCCTTGTAGAGAGCAGAAATCACCAACGCTTTTCCTCTGTTTGGCCTCGAAATTTGAGCGATCGGCCGCGATCCGGAACGCCGCTTGTCCCTATGTAACGACTGAGCGCTCATTTCCCGCCATACGAGAAGGAAATTCTCATCAGCGCGGCGGCGCAGCCTTCCGCCTGGATGCCATCACTAGTACTCTGTCCCACGTCGAGGGCCAGCGATTCTGTGCATGGGAGATCAGGCGGACAATCACGCGAAGCGCGATCGAGTCTCATCGGTTCTGCGCTCGTTTCTCCGGCACGAGTCGTTCCTGAAGCGCTTCATCCGTCGCTATCTGCCGCAGCAGGACGATGTGGAAGAGGTCATGCAGGAGTCGTTCCTGCGTGCCTATGCGGCCGAATGCGACCGACCGATCGAACGTCCCAAGTCGTTCCTGTTTCAGATCGCGCGCAACGAGGCTCTCGACCGGCTGCGCCGCAAGTCGCACCAGATCACCGATTATCTGGAGGACCTGGAGTCATTGAGCCTTCCAGAGGATGGGCCAGGCGTCGAGGAGCAAGTCGAGCACCGGCAACAGATCGCTTTGTTCTGCCAAGCTGTCGCTACCTTGCCCTTGCAATGTCGCAAGGCATTTCTGCTGCGAAAGATCTACGGCTTGTCCCATCGGGAGGTCGCGGATGAACTGGGCATCTCGGTGAGCACGGTGGAGAAGCATCAGGCGGCGGCTTTGCACCGCTGTAGCCAGTTCGTGCTGGACCGCCAGCGCCGTTCCAGCCCGCGAAGCGACCAACTCCGGGCAGGCGACAGTGATCCCACGGAGGCAGTGACCCCATGAGGCGGGTTGTCGAATACAGCGACGGTAATGTGATCACCAAGGAGGCGTGCGCTTGGATCGCGCAGCTTGATGGCGATCAGCCGCCTTCTGCCGAGGATCTGGCAGCGTTGCGGGAGTGGATGAATCGCAGCCCGGCACATGGCCAGGAGCTGCGACGACTTGCCGAGCTGTGGGGAGATCTGAATGTTCTGACCGAGCTGGCCGGTGCCACAGCGGAATCGTCCGCCAGAGCCGCCAGACGCGCAGCAGGGCCACGCGCGTGGCGGCCGAGCGCCGCGGCGCTGAGTATCGCTTGTGGATGCTTGCTGGCCGTCATTGGCTTGGTTCTCATCTGGAATAACGGCACACACTCGCCAGCTGACGTCACCTATCGCACGACCATAGGTGAACAGATGCATCAGCGCCTTCCCGACGGTTCGGGGCTGACGCTCAACACGGATAGCAGTGTGCGGCTGGCGTTCTCGGAAGCTCAGCGTGCCGTCTGGCTGCTACATGGAGAGGCACATTTCACCGTGGCGCATGACCGTGCTCGACCGTTCGTCGTCTATGCCGGCAATGGGCAAGTACGCGCCGTCGGGACTGCTTTTTCTGTCCGGGTGCAGGATCGAGAAGTCGAGGTGGTCGTTACTGAAGGAACCGTCGAGCTTGCAGCGGCAGCCGCCGGTTCTGCCGGCGATATCTCTCACTCCGGAGAGGCTCGTATCAGCAAACTGGCCATGCTGGAGGCAGGCCATACCGCCAGCTTCAGCGATCATGTGGAATCGCTCGCCAGTGTGTCCGCCGATGAATTGGCCCGCAGAGTCTCCTGGAAGCAGGGCAAGCTCGTGTTCTCCGGCGAGCCACTGGATGCCGTGGTGCGCGAGGTTCGTCGCTACACCACACGCACCATAGAGTTTGCCGATCCAGCGGTTCGCGAACTGCGGGTGGGCGGACAGTTTCGTGTCGACGACATCGACGCGCTGTTCGACGCGCTTGAACTGAGCTTCGGCGTAGAAGTCACTCGCGACGGCGACCGCATCGTGTTGTCGATGGCTTCCGTGGCTCCGTCCAACTGATTGGCTCGTCAGTATGGCCCTCCGTGGCGACAGCACAGCGCCCGGCGGTATCCCGCCGGCAAAAAACAAATAGAGGGTTTTGCCCCGCCGTGCGTTCCATGACTCGTAAGACCGGTACGAGATGGCAGCCGCTTGCGGCCCATCGGATCCGGGACATGCGGGTGTCGTTCCGGTGCTGGGCAACGATGGCTGCGTTGCTGATTTTGCTGTGCGCGGCTGCGCCGGTGGAAGAGGTGCACGCAGGCGATGAGTCAGTCCATGAGCTCAACATCACCGATCAACGCTTGGATGGAGCGTTGACTGCCCTCGCGCAGCAGGCGGACGTGCAACTGCTTTTCCCGTTCGATGTGGTCAGTCGATTCGCCGCGAAACCGCTGATCGGCCAGTACACGATGGCCGAGGCGCTGGCTTTGCTGCTGGCGGACAAGCCTTTTGAGAGCCGGCTTACCAATGGCGGAATCATTGTGATTTCGCCAACAGAGGCGGCTATCAAGCAGGCGCGGGGAGCGACCATGTCGAGTGAATCATCGGGTGCCTTGGCAAGAATCGGCGCGGTCTTGAGCGCGATATTTCTTACGGCGCCAGCGGCTGCGCAAGAATCGTCACAGAACACTCAGACGCTGGAGCTCGAGGAAGTGGTTGTCACGGCCCTGCGTCGCGGCAACCAGAAGCTGTTGGATACGCCCATCGCCATCAGCGCGTTCGGTGGAAACTGGGTGGAAAGCCGCGGCTACCGAGGGCTGGAAGAGTTCATTCAGTTCGCGCCGGGTGCCACGATCACGCCGCTTCAGCCGGGACAGAGCCGGATCCAGATGCGCGGCATTTCGGCGGGCGTGGGCGAGAACAACGTAGGCTTTTACCTGGACGAAGTCCCGTTGGCCTTCATCAACCAGACCAACGTTCCCGATCTGAGAGCGTTCGATCTGGAACGCGTCGAGATCCTGCGCGGGCCGCAATCCACCCTATATGGCGCTGGGGCGCTGGCGGGTGTAGTGCGCTCGATCAGCAGGGACCCGCTGCTGGATGCCTACGAATTCAAGGCCGATCTTTCAGGGTCCTCGACCGCCCACGGCGGCGAAAACAATGAAACCAACGTGGCCTTCAACGCGCCTTTGATCGACGGCCGTCTCGGCGCAAGGTTGGTCTACACACGCGAAGATCAGGACGGCTGGATCGATGAAAAAGTGCTCGGCAGGGACGATTACAACCAGTCACAGCTCGAGAATGTGCGCGTAAAGCTGCTGGGCCAGATCACCGATGATCTGTCGGCGTCGCTCATGTACTGGGGCTCGCGGGTCGAGTCCAACGGCTTGCCCTATTCGTTTGCGGACCGCAGCAACGATGACGCGAGCCCCACCCGGTCCAACTTCGAGTACGACATCTACAATCTGACCGTTCGCTACCAGGCGGCGAACTTCGACATTCTCAGCTCGACGTCCTATGCCGCGATGGATTCCCAGGCGCAAGTCGACTTCCTGCTGGGCTTCCCTCTGGAGACTGCACTGGACCCGAGCACGCTGACTCAGGAAGTTCGTGCCGTCTCCACGCACGCTGGCCCCTGGCAATGGACCGTGGGCGCGTACTATCGGGACGCGGACCAGACGCAGATCCAGCAGTCCCAGGCAATGCCGCTGCTCGGTTTGAATCCGGTGGTCCAGTACGATGAGGTGCAGGCATGGAACGTGTTCGGCGAGCTGACCCGAACGTTTTTCGATGGCCGCCTCGAAACGACCGTAGGCGCCCGCTATTTCGAAGAGACGCGCTCCTCGGAGCAGAGGCTGACGCCGTCGGCACCGTACGAGAGTGACTTCGATGACGTGATATTGCGCTTCAATGCCACGTATCGACCCGCTGCCAACTGGATGACCTATTTCAACTACGGTGAAGGCTTCCGCAGCGGCATCAACCAATTTCCCGTGTCTCTGGAAACCGCCGCGGCATTGGGCGTGGTTCTCCCGACTGCGGCGAAGCCCGAGTACGCTGACAGCTATGAGATCGGCCTCAAGGGATCGTTCTTCGATACTCGACTCACCGTGGATCTCGCGTTGTTCTACCTCCAATGGAAGGATCTACAGACGGTCGTGCCAATTGTCGCCCAGGCTCTGTCCGGCGTGGTCAACGCGGCCGAGGCGGAATCCTCCGGTGTGGAGCTCTCCCTCAATTGGCTCGCCACCGAGCGATTGCAGCTCGGTTTGGCGGCGAGCTGGAACGATGCGCAGATCTCGCAAGACGTGTTTGCAAATGCGGCCGTGCTCGATCCTGTGACGGGCCTGCCTTCAGGGGCGACCGTCCCTCTCCTGGTTTTCGCGGACGGTGATCGTTTGAACAACGTTCCGGAATGGACGCTCGCCGCGACGGCGGACTATTTATATCCGCTGTCCAACGGAATGAAGCTCGCCGTTCGCGGTTCGGCGCAGTACGCCTCCGAGCAGGAGCGTCACTCGTTTGGCAGCACCACTGTCGGCGACAGCGTGGTGACGGTGGATGGCCGCATCGGGGTGGAGGCGGGCCGATGGGGCGCGCATGTATTCGTCAAAAATCTGCTCGATGAGGACGGTCTCATCGCTCCGGATGTGGCGATACCCGACTACGGCTTGCGCTATCGGCCGCGGACTGTCGGTCTGAATGTGACTTTTCAGTACTGAGCTACCGATCCCACCCCTGACGGAGTGCTACCGAATGATTGGTTCAGTCGGCACGGGACGGTATGCCCGCTTGCTGTCGCTCATGTTGTTGTCTTGCCTCGGCAGCGCCTCGGCTGTCTGGGCCGATGGTACGACGCTCGCCGGCTCTTACGAGCGGGCGGACCTCATGCAGGCACACGATCATTACCGCGTGTTTCGCAATCTGCGGCCATATCCACGCTGGATCTCTGGCGATCGTTTCTGGTACGTGCGCGAGAGTGTTGCCGGCAATCAATGGATGCTGGTCGATGCTGCTCGTGGCAGCAGCGCTCCGGCGTTCGATCACGAGCGCCTCGCCGCCGCACTGAGAAGCGCGATGACGGAGGCTGGCAAAGCAGAACCAAAGAGCGACGCTGCCACGCCATCGAAGCCACTGGAAATCAAGGCCTCCGATTTGCCGCTGCGTGGAATGGACTTGAGCGATGCACCGCGCACCGCGCGATTTACGGCATTCGGCAAGCGCTGGATCTACGACATGCGGAGCAATCGACTCAGCAAAGACGTCGGCCAGACGGACGATCCCTCGTGGCGCCGGTCGCCGGACGGCCAGTGGGCGCTGTTTTCCAGAGATCACAACCTGTGGGTCAGAAATCTGCATACCAAGCAGGAGAAGCCGCTCACTCACGACGGTGAGGCTTTCTACGCCTACGGCGCCAACCCGGACGCCACGGGGCGGCCTGCGGTCAAGCCCGAAGCGGTCTGGTCGCCGGACTCCAAGCGAGTCTTGGCGGTGCAAACCGATGACCGGCAAGTCAAGGACCTGCCGATGATCAACTACGCGCCGGAGGGCAGTGTACGGCCCGTTGCATTTCAGCGCCGCACCGCGCTGCCGGGTGATGAGCATGTCACTCGCTTTCGAATGCTGGCGATCGACGTAGAGAGCGGCGAACAGGTGAGCGCAGATCATCGCGACGTGCCCGCCGTACGCATGAACGACACGCCGGTTGGCGGCAAGCGCGCGTGGTGGGGCGCCGATAGCAAGATTGCGTACTTCGTCGATGTCGACCGGGGCGAACGAACAGCTCGCGTGATCGAGTTCGACACGGTCACTGGACGCACGCGCACTGTCTTCAGCGAGTCCTCCGAAACGTATCTGGAGCTCGGTTCCAACGTCTACGCGCCGGCCTCGATCGTTCCGCTGCCCGAATCGAACGAGGTGATCTGGTACTCGGAGCGCAGCGGCTGGGCGCACCTCTACTTATACGATCTCGTAACGGGCCAGTTGAAGCGTTCGATCACTCAGGGTGAATGGCGGGTCCGTGACGTGCTTGCCGTCGATCCGAAGGCGCGACAAATCTATATCAGCGTTGCAGGGCGGGACTCGAACAAGGATCCGTATTATCGTGAAATCGCCCGGGCGGGTCTGGACGGTGGAGGGTTGGAGGTTCTCAGCAGCAGCGATGCGGATCATTTCGTGGCCTCGTCCGATACGTTTGAGTTGTTGCTGCTGGCGATGCGCGGCGAGGACATTGACGCAGTGAGCGGATTCTCGCCCGACCGAAAGTATTTTGTTGAGACCGTCTCGCGTATCGATGAGCTGCCCACGACAGTGGTCAGAGACGGGCGTGGCAATCGAATCATGGTGGTTGAACAGGCAACCGGGCCCGGTCTGCCGCAACATTGGACACCTCCGGAGCCGACGCGGCTCACGGCTGCTGACGGGAAAACTTCGATCAGTGGCGTCGTGTTTCGGCCAGCGGACTTCTCCTCGGAGCGCAAGTACCCCGTGATCGATTACATCTATGGCGGGCCGCAGACATCCAACGTCCCCGAGAGTCCAGGCGACAATGCGTTCGGCGCTGCGCAATCGCTGGCCGAGCTGGGATTCGTGGTCGTCATCATCGACGGCCGCGGAACGGCCGAGCGTTCCCGAGCCTTCCACGAGGCATCGTACGGTGCCGCGGAAACAGCAAGCAACCTCGAGGACCACATTGCCGGCATCCGCCAACTTGCCGAACGCTATCCATACATGGATATCGAGCGCGTAGGAATCACGGGTTTCTCCGGCGGCGGCTATATGGCTGCATCGGCTATTTTGCGATATCCGAAGTTCTTCAAGGTCGCAGTCGCGGGCTCGGGCAACCACGATCAACGCATGTTCTGGCATAGCTGGGGAGAGCGATACCAGGGGTTGCTCAAGGGTGATAACTACCTGCAGCAAGCGAACCTGTCCCACGTGCAGAACCTCGAGGGCCGGTTGCTGTTCATCCACGGGCTGATGGATTTCGGCGTGCACCCGGCAGGATTGTTTCAGCTCACGCAGGCGCTGATGGACGCCAACAAGAAGTTCGATCTGGTGCTGATGCCGCGCGCCGGCCACGCAATACCCGGATACGCCATGGTGCGCATGTGGGACTACTTCGTCGAAAATCTCTCCGGCCGCGAACCGCCGTTCGATTTCAGGGCCAAGTCCTCGGGCGACTATTTTGCTGAGGAGATGAAAGCCCTCCAAGCGGAGAAAGCAGCGGCAGGGACCGACGCCAAACGATGATGTGGCCAGCAAGCGTCGATCCTCGTGCGGTCGGGCAGAGCAGACCATTGGAGAGCCTGGCCACCCCCTGTCTGTTGCTCGACGAGCTGCGCATGATGCGCAATATCGACAGGCTGCGGCGCCGGCTCGAGGCATTTGACGTGGGTTTCCGGCCCCACCTGAAGACTGCCAAATGCATCGAGATTGCGAGGCGCATGATGCATTCACCGGCAGGGCCTGCGACCGTTTCGACCCTTACCGAGGCCGAGCAGTTCGGTGAAGCTGGCGTTCGTGACATTCTGTATGCAGTGGGCATTGCACCGGCGAAGCTCCCGCGCGTGCTCGCCTTGCGACGTAAGGGCGTGGATCTCTCGGTGATCGTCGACACTCGTGAGCAGGCACGGGCCGTTGCGGCGGCGTCGCGCGAGTCAGGCGACGCTATCCCCACGCTGATCGAGATCGATTCGGACGGACATCGTTCGGGCGTCCGGCCCGACGATCCGCTACTGCTCGAGATTGCTCGCGAGTTGGTCGACGGAGCGGAGCTGCGCGGGGTCATGACGCATGCGGGCGCTTCTTACGATCAGCCAGGGGCGGAAGCAATCATCGAGGCGGCTGAGGCTGAGAGACTGGCTGTGGTGCATGCCGCCCAAGCATTGCGTGATGCGGGCTTGCCTTGCCAGGTCGTTAGCGTCGGGTCGACCCCGACTGCACATTTCACACGCAATCTTCACGGCGTAACAGAAGTCCGCGCAGGTGTTTATGCGTTCTTCGATCTGGTAATGGCGGGCCTCGGTGTTTGCACACTCGACGATCTAGCGCTCACTGTTCTCGCCACCGTCATTGGACACCAGCGTGATAAGGGCTGGATCATCGTCGACGCTGGGTGGATGGCAATGTCACGTGATCGGGGCACGGCAAGACAGTTGGTCGACCAGGGATATGGGCTGGTCTGCGACAGGCAGGGGGTGCCGTATCCGGATGTGATCATGATCCAGGCCAATCAGGAGCATGGTGTGCTGGCGCTGCGCCCTGGGTCGAACGCTACGCTTCCAGTGCTTGCGGTCGGAGCACAGGTCCGAATTTTGCCAAATCACGCCTGCGCAACGGCTGCGCAACACGGTTCTTATCACGTGCTTGGTCACGACGGCCTCGTGCACACAGAATGGCAGAGGTTTTCGGGATGGTAGTCACTCGCGAAACTATTGCTACGCAGTCCGCCCCCGCGCCTGGAGGTCACTATTCGCAGGCGGTGGCCTACGGAGACCTGGTGTTCATCTCGGGGCAGTTGCCTAACGTATCTGCAGGTGCCGACGGAGCTTCGGCCGACTTCGAATCCCAGGCGCGGCGGGCGCTCGCAAATCTGTTGGCGGTACTCGATGCTGCTGGCTGCAGCACCGATGAGGTGCTCAAGGTGACAGCGTACATCGTAGGCATTGAGCATTGGCCAGCTTTCAATCGTGCCTATGCTGACGTAATGGGGTCGGCACGTCCGGCGCGAAGTGTCGTTCCCGTACCTGCGCTTCACCATGGTTATCTCATTGAGATCGATGCTGTCGCGGGCCGGGCGGCGAAAGAATCGTCCTCCTGCCATGACGATGAGCGTCGGTCCGAGCGGGTGCGTGTGCCTTAACGTCTGCATCGCTGGCCTGAGCGCATTCGTCGCCGTCGTCACCCCCCAGCGGCGAGCTTTGCCCGGAGTCGATCACGAATGGCCGCACTCATGAAAGAAACAAATCAGAGTGGGTACAAAACGGGTACTGGGGGCTGGAAGATAGACGCGCCCCGCTCGGACGAGGAGAGCGCGTAACCCATTGAAGGTGGCGGAGAGACAGGGATTCGAACCCTGGAACACCTGTGAGGATGTTACTGGAATTCCAGTCCAGCGCCTTCGACCACTCGGCCATCTCTCCGTCGCAGGCGCGAAGGTTACACTACGTCGCGCCGGTTCCCAAGTAACGCTTGCGTGCTTGCCGGGTTCAGGCGAACGCGATCCCCGCCGACTGCATGGCCTCCAGGATCGGGCCCTGGTACTGGCGGGACAGCGGCACCAGCGGCAGGCGCACGGTGTCCGTGATCAGGCCGAGGCGGGCGGCGGCCCACTTCACCGGGATGGGGTTGCTCTCCAGGAACATCGCCTTGTGCAGCGGCTGCAGCTTCATGTCCAGCTTGCGGGCTTCGTCGCGCTTGCCGGCCAGCGCGGCGTCGATCACCGCCCGGACCTGTCGCGGCGCGATGTTGGCGGTCACCGAAATCACGCCATTGAAGCCGGCCAGCACCGCTTCGCAGGCCAGGTCGTCGTCGCCGGAGAACAGCGCCAGCCGGCCGCCGACGCGGTTCAGCAGCTCGCGGTTGCGCTCCAGCGAGCAGGCTTCCTTCAGGCCGACGATGTTGGGGAATTCGGTCAGCCGGACGACCGTCTCGGGCTTCATGTCGACCACGGTGCGACCGGGCACGTTGTACAAAAAGATCGGCACGTCCACCGCCTGCGCGATGGCCTTGAAATGCTGATACAAGCCTTCCTGGGTCGGCTTGTTGTAATAAGGCACGACCGAGAGGCAGGCATCGGCGCCGGCTTGCTTCGCCAGGCGGGTCAGCTCGATGGCCTCGCGGGTCGAGTTGGCACCGGTGCCGGCGATCACGGGGAGCCGCCCGGCCGAGCGCTGGACCACACGTTTGACCACGCCGATGTGCTCCTCGACGCTCAGCGTCGGCGATTCGCCGGTGGTGCCGACCGCGACGATGGCGTTGGTGCCGTTGGAGACGTGGAAGTCGACCAGACGGTCCAGGGCGCTGTTATCCACAGTGCCATCCGCCTGCATCGGCGTGACGAGCGCAACGATGCTGCCACTAAACATGTTGATCCTCGGAGGGGAAGGGGCCGGATCCTACCAAACCTAACGGCGGTTACGCACGCGGCCGCCGGGCCCGGGGAATTGACGTTCGGACTGGCGCGAGGTTGCGTGTAAACTGGCGGCCCGTCCCTTCCGTCAGGCTCTCGATGCAGTTCATCGTCATTTCCGCTCTTGGCAGCGATCGCACCGGTCTGGTCTACGATCTGACCCGCGTGGTGCTCGACTGCTCCGGCAACATCGTCGACAGCCGCATGAGCTCGTTCGGCAGCGAGTTCGCCATGCTGTTGCTGGTGTCCGGCAACTGGCACACGCTCGCCAAGCTGGAAACGGAGCTGAAGAAGCTCAGCGATGCCTCCGGCATCACCATCAGCCTGCGGCGCACCGATCAGCGGCCGGCGCGCAAGGACGTGGTCACGTATTCGGTCGACGTGGTATGCCTGGACCAGCCCGGCATCGTCCACAACCTGGCCGGTTTCTTCAGCGCGCGCGGCATCGACATCGCCGAGCTGAACACGCGCAGCTACGCGGCCGCTCACACCGGCGCGCCAATGTTTTCCGTACAGATGATCGTCCACATCCCTGGCAAGATTCACATCGCGGCGCTGCGCGAGGAATTCATGGATCTGTGCGATCAGCTCAACCTCGACGCCATTCTCGAACCCGTGAAGTCGTAACTCCGATGCCGGCAAAAAAAGCGTCTCCCGCGGCGAAGAAAACCGTCCAGCAAGCCTCTCCCAAGAAAGCTCCGGTCGCCAGGAGCGCCCCGGTCAAAGCGGGGGGCGGCAAGGTCGCGGTCGGCAAGAAGGTCCCCGCGTTCGCCGCTGCGATCACCGGCGGCGGCTCGTGGAAGTCGAGCGAGGCGGCCGGCAAGAACCTGGTCGTTTATTTCTACCCTCGGGACAACACCACGGGGTGCACGGCCGAAGGCGAGGCGTTCCGCGATCTCGCGCCGGCGTTCAAGAAGGCGAATACGATGATCCTCGGCGTCTCCACCGACAGCATCGCTTCGCACGAGAAGTTCAAGGCCAAATACCAGTTCCCGTTCGAGCTGCTCTCGGACGAGAGCCAGGCGCTGTGCCAGCTGTTCGACGTGATCAAGGAAAAGAGCATGTACGGCCGCAAGTTCATGGGCGTGGAGCGCAGCACCTTCCTGATCGACGCGGCCGGGGTGCTGCGCCAGGAATGGCGCAAGGTGAAAGTGCCGGGGCACGCCCAAGCCGTGCTCGAGGCCGCCAAGGCCTTGTAACAGCGCCCCGCTAATCTGCATCTGCAAGCCGCTTCAGGAGCAACGACCTCTCTCATGGCCAGAGCCGAATCGAGCGAATCCAAGGCCGGCGACAAGCGCAGTCGTCCGGGCAAGCGCGGCCAGCGTCGCATCTTCGTGCTGGACACCAACGTGTTGATGCACGACCCCACCGCGATCTTTCGCTTCGACGAGCACGACATCTACATTCCGATGATCGTGCTGGAAGAGCTCGACGCCGGGAAGAAGGGTCTGTCGGAGGCGGCGCGCAACGTGCGGCAGGTGAGCCGCTTTCTCGATGAGCTCATGGTCGGCATCGACAAGTCGGCCATCGACGCGGGCCTGGAGCTGCCGACCGGCAAGTACATCAACGGCCAGAAGAAGGCGATCGCGGGCCGGCTGTTCTTTCAGACCAAGATTCTCAGCGCCGGCCTGCCCGATACCCTGCCCGGGCATGGCGCCGACAACGCCATCCTCGGTCAGGCGCTGGCGCTGCAAAAGGAATTTCCCGAAGCGCGCGTCACGCTGGTGTCCAAGGACATCAACCTGCGCATCAAGGCGTCCATCATCGGCGTATATGCCGAGGACTACTACAACGACAAGACCATCGAAGATGCCGACCTGCTGTACACCGGCCTGCAGGAGCTGCCGGCCAACTTCTGGGAGAAGCATGGCAAGAACATGCACTCCTGGCAGGAGCAGACGCGCACGTTCTATCGCGTGCATGGACCGATGGTGCGCGACTGGCACGTCAATCAGTTCCTGTATCAGCAGGACGCCAACGCGCTCGAAGCCATCGTGCGCAAGATCGACGGCAACGAAGCGGTGCTCGAACTGATCCGTGACTTTCGCAACGAGCGGCACAGCATCTGGGGCATCAACGCGCGCAATCGCGAACAGAACTTCGCGCTCAACCTGCTGCTCGATCCCGAGATCGACTTCGTGACCATTCTCGGCCCGGCGGGCACCGGCAAGACGCTGCTGACGCTCGCGGCCGGGCTCGCGCAGACGCTGGAAAGCAATCGCTACAGCGAGATCATCATGACGCGCGTAACCATTCCGCTCGGCGAAGACATCGGCTTCCTGCCCGGTACGGAAGAAGAGAAGATGGAGCCGTGGATGGGCGCGCTGATGGACAATCTCGAAGTGCTGACGCAGAGCCAGGAAGGCGGCAACTGGGGCCGCGCCGCCACCAACGATCTGCTGCGCAATCGCATCAAGATCCGTTCGCTGAATTTCATGCGCGGCCGCACCTTCCTCAATCGGTTCCTGATTCTGGACGAGGCGCAGAATCTGACCGCCAAGCAGATGAAGGCGCTGGTGACGCGCTCCGGTCCGGGCACGAAAGTGGTCTGCCTCGGCAACATCGCGCAGATCGATACGCCGTACTTGACCGAGACCACCTCGGGCCTCACCTATGTCGTCAACCGATTCCGGGATTGGTCGCACGCCGGCCATATCACGCTGATCCGCGGTGAGCGTTCGCGCCTGGCGGATTACGCGTCCGAGATTCTTTGATGCGCTGATGTTGGCCTGCGGGCCGGCGAGTTCGAGCGAGAGGAGTGGATTTGGCGAAGGTTTCACGAGGCAAGCGCGGTGCTGATGTCGCTCGGCACGTCACGCAGCTGGGGTCCAACGTTGTCTGGCCGACGTCGCCGGAGGACGCGAAGCTCGAGCGCGTGCCGAATCCGCACCCGGACAAGCAGTACCTGGCGCGCTTCACGGCGCCGGAGTTCACCTCGCTGTGTCCGGTGACCGGGCAGCCCGACTTCGCGCACATCGTGATCGACTATGTGCCCAAGCAGTGGCTGGTCGAGAGCAAGTCGCTCAAGCTGTACCTGGGTTCGTTCCGCAACCATGGTGCGTTCCACGAGGACTGCACCGTCGCCATCGGCGCACGCCTGGTCGAGGAGCTGAAGCCGCGCTGGCTGCGCATCGGCGGGTACTGGTATCCGCGCGGCGGCATCCCCATAGACGTGTTCTGGCAGACCGGTGAGCCGCCCAAGGGGCTGTGGCTGCCGGAGCAGGGCGTGCCGGGCTATCGAGGCCGGGGTTGAGTGGATTCACTACCAACAGCTAACCTCGAACCCTCAGCTCTGGTATATTCCGCCGCCGCATCTAACTGCCGAATTTCGTGGGCTTCTATGGCGGCTCGCGTCGGTTTCTCCGCGACGATCAGCCGCGAACCCCGCCAGGCCCGGAAGGGAGCAACGGTAACGGTGATATCGGGCGCCGGAGAGGCGCCGGCGCGGGCCGTCTCCATCGAAAAGCAGCGGTTGGTGTTCCTGGTTGGCGGTGAGGTTCCGCTGGCCCTATCCCTTCATCCGCCAACTGCGAACAGCTAACTGCTATGTCCTATTTGGCTCTCGCCCGCAAATGGCGGCCGCGCAGTTTCACTGAGCTGGCTGGCCAGGACCACGTCATGCGCGCGCTCGTGAACGCGCTGCAGACCGGCCGAGTGCACCATGCGTTCCTGTTCACCGGCACGCGAGGTGTAGGCAAAACCACCATCGCGCGCATTCTCGCCAAGTCGCTGAATTGCGAAACCGGCATGACGCCGACGCCGTGCGGCGTTTGCAGCGCGTGTCGCGAGATCGATGAAGGCCGCTTCGTCGACCTGATCGAAGTCGACGCCGCTTCGCGCACCAAGGTCGACGACACGCGCGAGCTGCTCGACAACGTGCAGTACGCGCCCGCCCGCGGCCGTTACAAGGTCTACCTGATCGACGAAGTGCACATGCTCTCGACGCATTCGTTCAATGCGTTGTTGAAGACGCTCGAAGAGCCGCCGCCGCACGTGAAGTTCCTGCTCGCGACCACCGATCCGCAGAAGCTGCCGGTGACGGTGCTGTCGCGCTGCCTGCAGTTCAACCTGAAGCGCTTCCCGCCGGCGATGATTCTCAACCGGCTCAAGTTCATCTGCGAGCAGGAGAACATCGAATTCGAAGTGGACGCGCTGCGCATGGTCGCTCGCGCCGCTGAAGGCAGCATGCGCGATGCGCTGAGTCTGCTCGATCAAGTCATCGCGTTCGGCGGCGGCAAGCTCACCGCTGAGGACACGCGCACCATGCTCGGCACGCTGGATCGCGCGCAGGTGTTCGGCATCGTCGAAGCGCTGATCGCTCGCGACGCGCGCAAGGTGCTGGATCGCGTCAACGAATTGGACGAGCACGCGCCGGACTATCGCGAGGTGCTCGCCGAGCTCGCGGCGTTGTTGCAGAAGCTCGCGCTGATGCAGGCCGTTCCGGATTTGCAGATCGACGAAGCCGACGACGTCGAGGCTTATAAAAGGCTGGCGGCGGCGATCACGCCGGAAGATGCGCAGCTGTTCTATCAGATCGCCATCGTCGGTCGTCGGGATCTCGAACTTGCGCCCGACGTGCGCGGTGGCTTCGAGATGGTGTTGTTGCGCATGTTGGCGTTCAGCGTGCAGGACGTCACGTCCTCCGCGGGCAGTGCGCCGCCGACACCTGCTCCAGTTCGATCGGCCGCTGGCGGTGGTGTGCCAGCTTCGGTGCGTGCGGCTGCGATGGCTCCTGCGCCGACGCAGGCGTCTGCCGGCAACGCTGCTCCTGCAGCGAATGCGGCGCCATCCGCGCCTGCGCCCCGAGCCGCGGCATCCAATGCCGGCGGTGATTGGAGCGCGATGGTTGCGCAGATGAATCTGGGCGGCATTACGCGTCAGCTCGCGGTGAATTGTGCGTTCCTCGGCCGAGAGGGCAACAAGGTGCGTCTGTCGCTGGATCCCGAGGGCGCGCATTACCGTACGGCCATGATGGAAGACAAGCTCCGCCAGGCGCTGAGCAATTACTTCGGCGAGCCGGTGGTGCTGGAATTCACCGAGGGCGGCGGCGAGGCGATCAACACGCCGGCCCGTCAGCTCAAGGCTGCGGCGGACGATCGTCTGCAGAACGCCCGCGCCTCCATCGAGAACGATCCCAATATTCGCGCCATGAAAGAAATCTTCGGCGCGACGGTAACGCCCGAGTCGATCCGGCCGACCGACCATCAATGACGGAGTGTTTCAGTTATGAAAGGCAATATCGGCAACATGATGAAACAGGCGCAGCAGCTGCAAGCGAACATGCAGCGCGCGCAGGCCGAGATCGCCCAGCTCGAAGTCACGGGCGAGGCGGGCGGCGGCATGGCCAAGGTGGTGATGACCGGCAAGCATGAAGTGCGCCGGGTCACGCTGGATGCGTCGATCGTGAGCAGCGACGACAAGGACATGCTGGAAGACCTGATTGCCGCCGCCATCAACGACGCCGTGCAGAAGGTCGACCGCACCACCCAGGAAAGAATGGCGAGCCTGATGGGCGGGCTGAACCTGCCGCCCGGGTTCAAGATGCCGTTCTGATCGACGCTCGGCAGCGGGCATTGCTCTGGGTGTTCATCCATGATCACCCGTTCGGGAGCGAAGCAGGCTTCACTGAAAGCCCGAGCCCTGCCATGACCTCGTGGCGAGACGGCAAGAGGCGCAACTTTTGCCGCTCGCCCGCCACCTGCGGCGGCGGGCGGTACTCGGCTAACATCGTTCCATGATCTATCCCCCTTCTCTCATCCGCCTGATCGAAGCGCTGCGTTGCCTGCCCGGGGTCGGGCCGAAGTCGGCGCAGCGCATGGCGTTTCATTTGCTGGAAAAGGACCGCAATGCCGCCGGTCTGCTGGCCGATGCCTTGCAGAAGGCGGTCGTCGGCGTCGGGCGCTGCCAGCGCTGCCGGATGTTTGCTGACGCGGAGCTGTGCCCGATTTGCGCCAATGCCTCACGGGATCGCGGCACGTTGTGCGTCGTGGAATCGCCCGCCGATGTCGCGGCGATCGAGCAGTCGGGCAGCTATCGAGGCACGTATTTCGTGCTGATGGGCCATCTGTCGCCGCTCGACGGCATCGGTCCCGACGAGCTGGGCTTCGGGCAATTGGAAACATTGCTGGCGGAAGGCTCGGTGACCGAAGCCATTCTCGCGACCAGCACGACGGTGGAAGGCGATGCCACCGCGCACGTGATCGCCGAAATCGCCGCTCGTCACCAGGTGAAATCGAGCCGCATCGCGCACGGCGTGCCGATCGGTGGCGAGCTCGAATACGTCGATGGCGGCACGCTCGCGCATGCGCTCGCCGGGCGACGAACCCTGACCTGAACCTCGCGGCGGCGTTCTAAGCCGCGGTCTTTTTGGCGCGCGGTTTCGCTTTGCTCGCCGCAGGCGCGGCGCGCTGCGTTTCCTCGGGCGGCGGCAGACGAACCTGATCGTCGCCGTGCAGCTCCATCAGCGACTCCATCAGATCTTCTTCTTCCGCACTGGAGCAAACGCCCAGCACCGTCGCTTCGTCACACCCTTCGGCGGCGACGTAGGCGTGGCCCATGTTCGAATCGATATAAATGGATTCGCCGGCGGACAGCACCACCGGATCGTAGAACTCCGTGTGGATCTCGACCCTGCCTTCGAGCACGTAGATGTATTCCTCGCCGGAGTGATGCACCAGCTCGCCGAATTCCTCGACGCTCTTGGCGCGGATGCGCGTCAGGATGGGAATCATGCGCTTACGCCGCAGCTCCGCGCATAAATAGAAATAATCGTAGTTCGGCGTGTTGACGCGGATGGCGCGCTCCATCTTGCCGATGCTGCGTCGGGCGGTGACGGGCTGCGCGGAGGTTTCGCTCGGCTCGGCAAACAGATCCGACATCCGGATCTTCAGGCGCTCGCTGAGTTGCAACAGCTTGTCGTAGGTGAGGGTGAGCCGGTCGTGCTCCACCTTCGCGAGCGTCGACAGGGGAATGCCGGTGCGATCGCTCATCTGCTTGAGCGTCCAGTCATTGCGGGTGCGTAAAGCACGCAGCACGCGCCCGAGGGTCGGCTTGTCGGCCGGACGCTCGGTGCGCTGCTGCACGGCGGACTTTTCGGCGGATTTGGAGGTTTTCATCGAGTCGATTCTACCGGAAGCCGGCTCGGGCTCGCGCCGGCCTCGTTTTGCACGATCAGGTTGACGATTCTCCAATCAGGACTATTATTGCCAATAGGAGAAAATACCGCCGCCCGAGAAGCGGCCCCTGACACAGGTGAGGATGCGATGCGAACACGCGTAGCCGTGATGGGTTTGGCCGCCCTGTTTTCGTGGGCGAGTCCTGGATGGGCGCAGGAAGGGGCGCCGCTGCCGCCGCCGGGCCCGGCGACCGAAGCAACCTTGCCGCAGACAGAACCGCCCGGGGCGGCTCCACTGACTCGCGAGAACGTCGAGGCCTGGCTCGACGGTTATCTTCCCTACGCGCTGCAGACGGGCGATATCGCCGGCGCCGTGGTGGTGGTCGTCAAGGACGGCGAGGTCCTGGTGCAGAAAGGCTACGGCTACGCGGACGTCAAGACCCGCAAGCCGGTCGATCCCGAGCTCACGTTGTTTCGTCCCGGTTCGATCTCCAAGCTGTTCACCTGGACCGCGGTCATGCAACAGGTCGAGCAGCGCAAGCTCGATCTGGATGCCGACGTGAACCAATACCTGGATTTCAAGATTCCGCCGCGTGACGGGCAACCCGTCACGCTACGGAACATCATGACCCACACGGCGGGCTTCGAAGAGCAGCTGAAGGGCTTGATGGGCGAAGAGGGCGGCGCGCCGGTCCTGCCGTTCGATGAGCGGCTGAAGAACTGGGTGCCCGAACGAATCTTCGCGCCAGGCACGACGCCAGCTTATTCCAATTACGCCACCGCGCTCGCCGGCTACATCGTGCAGCGTGTCTCGGGCGTGCCGTTCGACGACTACATCGAACAAAACATCTTCGCGCCGCTGGGCATGCAGCATTCGAGCTTCCGTCAGCCGCTGCCCGAGACGTTGAAACCGCTGATGTCGAGCGGCTACGAGCTGGCCTCCTCGGGTGAGCCGAAGCCGTACGAAATCGTCGGCGTGTCGCCGGCCGGCAGCCTGGCCGCCTCCGGCGCGGACATGGCGAAATTCATGATCGCTCATCTGCAGAACGGCGCGTTCGGCTCGACGCGCATCCTGCAGGAACAGACTGCCAAACAAATGCATTCGACCGCGCTGACCATTCTGCCGCGCGTGCATCGGATGCTGCTCGGCTTTTATGAGCAGAACTACAACGGTCATCGCGCGCTCGGCCATGGCGGCGACACCAACTGGTTCCACAGCGACCTGCATCTGTTCATCGACGACGGCGTCGGCATGTACGTTTCCTTGAACAGCGCAGGCAAGGGGCCGGCGTCGCACCAGATTCGCAGCACCTTGTTCGATCAGTTCGCCGATCGTTATCTGCCGGGCCCGACCCTGGACGGCAAGGTCGATGAGAAAACCGCCGCTGAGCACGCTCGCATGATGGCCGGCGTCTATGAGAACTCGCGCCGGATCGACTCGAGCTTTTTCAGCCTGCTGAGCCTCGCGGGGCCCGTCAAGGTCGTGCCGAATCCCGACCACACGATCAGCGTGTCGATGGCCCAGAACCTGGCCGGCGTGCCCATCAAATGGCGCGAGGTCGAGCCGTTCGTGTACCGCGACGACGACAGCAAGTACCTGCTGTCGGCGCAGGTCAAGGACGGGCAGGTCGTGCGTTTCAGCTTCGACGGCGTGTCGCCGTTCATGATGTTCGATCGCACGCCGGCGTCGCGCTCGCCGGGCTGGCTGTTGCCGATGGCCATCGTCGGGTTGGTCTCGCTGCTGCTGACCACTCTCGCATGGCCGGTCTCTGCGCTCGTGCGTCGGCATTATGGCGTGGCTTACGGTTTGTCCGGTGATGACGCGAAGGCGCACCGCTGGATCCGAATCGCCGCGACCGGCGCGCTCGTGGTCTGCATCGGCTGGGCGATCACGATCAGCAAGATGATGGGCGATCTGAGCCTGCTCTCGGAAAGCTCCGATGCCTGGGTGTGGCTGATGCAGTTGCTGTCGCTGGTGGTGTTCGTCGGTGGCGCGATCCTCGGCGGGTGGAATGCCTGGGTGGTCGTGCGCAGCCAGCGCAAGTGGTACGCGAAGGTCTGGGCGGTCGTGCTCGCTTTGTCGCTGCTGCTCCTGCTGTACATCGCGTTGACCTTCCATCTCATTGCCTTCGATGTGAACTACTGAGGCGACGATGAGCACCGCGGTTCCCATGCAGATGCAGGTCGAGATCGAGCGGTTGCGCCTGCGCAATCCGTTTCGGATCTCGGGCTACACCTTCACCGAAGTCCCCGTTGTCGTGGTCACGCTGCAGAGCGAGCGGGGACGAGGTCGCGGTGAGGCGGCGGGTGTCTATTACTTGAAGGACACGCCTGAGAGCAGCCTCGATGTGCTGGAGAAACATCGGGCCATCATCGAGAGCGGCATCACCCGTCAGCAGTTGTTGGAGCTGATGCCGCCGGGCGGCGCTCGCAACGCGCTGGATTGTGCGCTGTGGGACCTCGAAGCGAAGCACGCTGGCACGCCGGTGTGGCGCCTTGCCGGCCTGGATGCAGTCGGGCCGTGCGTGACGACGTTCACCTTGAGCGCCGATGGTCCGCGTGCGGTGGTGAGCGCGGCAGAAGCGCTGCCACACGCCAAGGCGCTCAAGCTGAAGCTCGATGGCGATCTGAAGATGGACAAGGAACGAGTGCGCGCAGTGCGTCGGCTGCGTCCGGATGTCTGGATCGGGGTCGATGCCAACCAGGGTTATTCGATCGAAAAGCTCAAAGCCATCATGCCGGCCTTCGTCGAAGCCGGCGTGCAACTGGTCGAGCAGCCGTTACCGCGCGGTCGCGAAGCGGATCTGGACGGCTTCAAGAGTCCCATTCCGCTGGCAGCCGATGAAAGCGTGCAAGGACTCGCTGACGTGCGCGGCCTGCGCGGCCGCTTCCAGGTCGTCAACATCAAGCTCGACAAATGCGGCGGGCTGACCGAAGCCCTCGCGATGGCGCACGAGGCGCGCCGCCTCGGCATGCAGGTCATGGTCGGCAACATGGTGGGCACCAGCCTCGCCATGGCGCCGGCGTTCGTGGTCGCGCAGCTGTGCGATTACGTGGATCTCGACGGACCGATTTTTCTGGCAGAGGACCGTCATCCCAGCATCGGGTACCAGGATGGCAGCGTGCATTGCGCGAGCAATGTCTGGGGTGACGGCAAGTAATCCGCAACGGCGCGGTCATCAACAACGATACGGGGAGCGACCATGAGTGATTTCTTGAATCTGTCGCGCGGGATGACGATCGGCGTTTCGACCGGCGCACTGGCGCTGTTGGTGAGCGCGACCAATGTGCGAGCGGCGGAAGGTCAGGCGGGCGTGATCGACGAGATCATCGTGACCGCGCAGAAGCGCAGCGAAAGTGTGCAGGACGTGCCGGTCTCGGTGAGCGCGTTCGCCGAGGAACAGCTCACTCGCGTGCACGCCACGCAGTTGCAGGATTACGCGGCCTACATGCCTGGCATCAATATCACCAACGGAGGCAGCCCAGGCCAGACGAGCATCACCCTGCGTGGCATCGCGCCGGTGGGCCCGGGTTCGGTGGTCGGCACCTATGTCGATGAAACACCGCTCGGTGCGAGTAACAACTATGCGCGCGCTACCAGCTTCGCGCTCGATCTGATGCCGTACGATATCGAACGCGTCGAAGTGCTGCGCGGCCCGCAAGGGACGCTCTACGGCGCGGGTTCCATGGGCGGCTTGCTCAAGTACGTCCTGAAGGAACCGAGTACCGACGCATTGGAATGGCGCGCCGGCATCGAAGGCTCCGACGTGAGCGGCGCGGGCGATCCCGGCTGGGGCGCGCGTGCTGGAGTGAATGTGCCGCTGGGCGACTCGGTTGCGCTCCGGGCCAGCTACTTCCAGCAGAACACGCCGGGCTATATCGACAACGCATACACGGGCAGAGCAGACGTGAACGAGCTGGAGCAGAGCGGTGGACGCGCCTCCCTGCTGTGGGAGATCAGCGATCGCGCCTCGCTCAAGGTGAATGCTCTGTGGCAGCAGCTGGACTCCGAGAGCAATACGACCATGGCGCTGGCGCTGGCCGGGACCGATCCGATCCGCGCCCGCCGCAATCTCGCCGATCTCACCACCTCGATTCCGAATGCCGAGCCGTTCAGCAAGGACGTCGATTACTACTCGGCGACCCTCGACTGGAACCTGGGCTGGGCGGATTTCGTGTCCGCGACCAGCTACTCGAAGACGCACACGAAGCAAACGCAGGACGCGAGCATCACGTACGGCTCGCTGTTTCCGGCCTTGAGCGTGCTGTTCGAATTGCCGGGCGCGCCGTTCGAGGAAGGCTTGAGCAAGTTCAACCTCACGCTCGACCATGAAAAGTGGACGCAGGAATTCCGGCTCGCATCCAGCGGCGAGGGCGCGATCCAGTGGCGCGCCGGCGTGTTCTATACCGAGGAGGAGAGCAGGAACCAGCAGCTGGTCGATGCGACCGATGTCAATGGAGTGCCGATCGAGGCCTTCCTGCCGTACTTCGCGTTCGCGCAGCTGCCATCGGAGTACAAGGAGCTCGCCGTGTTCGGCGATGTGACTTTCAAGATCAACGACAGCTTCGATGTGATCACCGGCCTGCGCTGGGCCGCGAACGATCAGAAGTTCCGGCAGATCAGCGCCGGCGCCATCGTGGCCACCGCGAACCAGCCCGGTGAGTCCGACGAAGATGTGTTCACGTACGCGATCAGCCCGCGCTGGCATCTGACCGAGGACACCATGCTGTATGCGCGTGTCGCAACGGGTTATCGTCCCGGCGGTCCGAACACCATCGTGACCGACATGCCGCCGTCGGTGGCGGCCGACGAGCTCACCAATTACGAGCTGGGTTTCAAGAGCATCTTCATGGACGGACGCGCGCTGGTGAATGCCTCGGTGTTCTACATCGACTGGCAGGACATCCAGCAGAGCCGCACCTTCGGGGGCGTGAGCGGACTGGACAATGCCGGCGATGCGGAAAGCCGGGGCGTCGAGCTCGAATCGTTGTTCTCGGTCAACCAGGGGCTGCAGCTCGGCTTCAATCTGTCCTATACGGATGCGAGCCTGAAATCGAGCCCGCCGGATCTGCCGAACGCGCTGAACACGCAGCTGCCGGGCGTGCCGAAATGGAGTGGCGCGGTGACTGCGAACTATGCGTTCACTGCTTTTGGCGGCTACGAGGCCAACCTCGGTGGCGGCTGGCGCTATGTCGACGAGCGTTATAGCGAGGTGGTCAGGACGGAAGATAACCTCGCGTATGCGCTGCCGGCGTACGATGTGCTCGACCTCAACGCCGACGTGCAATTCGACAAGGTGACCGTGCGGCTGTTCGTGAAGAATCTGACCGACGAACGCGCGTTCACCGGCGGCGGCGTGACTACCGACGGCTTGAACCAGCCGGTGCGGCTGGATCTCGCCGTGCTTCAGCCGCGCACCGTGGGCCTGAGCCTCGATTTCCAGTTCTAAGTGACAAGTTGACCGAACGTGACAACAGCAAACCTCTCGATGTCCCTGAATCTGCCGCAACCGTATCTGCTGTTTCTCGGCGATACCACCGAGGCAGGCTTCGCGAAAACGGCCTTTGGCCTCAGGGACTGGGCCCGGGAGCAATGCGTCGGCGAGCTGGCCTGCTCGCCCGACGCCATCACGCTCGGGCTGCCCAAGCTCACCCCAGCGCAGGCCCGCGCGCAAGGCGCACGTTCCATGGTCATCGGCGTGGCCAACATGGGCGGGCGCATTCTCGACAGCTGGATGCCTTCGTTGCTCGAAGCGCTGGAGGCCGGGCTGGATCTGGTGGGGGGAATGCACACGAGACTCGTCGACGCGCCGGCGTTGGTTGCAGCCGCCGAGCGCCATGGACGTCGTCTGATCGACGTCCGTACGCCACCGCGAGGAATTCCGACCGCCACTGGTCGCAAGCGCAGTGGCAAGCGACTGCTGGCGGTCGGAACGGATTGCGCCCTGGGGAAGAAATACACCGCGCTCGCGATCACGAGAGCATTCCAGAAGCGCGGCGTGAATGCTGACTTTCGGGCCACGGGCCAGACGGGGATCATGATCGCCGGCAGCGGCATGCCGATGGATGCCGTGGTCTCGGATTTCGAGGCGGGCGCGGCGGAGGTGCTATCGCCGGATGCGCCGCCGGATCACTGGGATGTGATCGAAGGGCAGGGCTCGTTGTTTCATCCGTCCTATGCCGCCGTCTCGCTCGGGTTGTTACATGGCAGTCAGCCCGATGTCATCATCGTGTGCCACGAAGCCGGTCGCACCCATGTGATGGGCATGCCCGACTATCCCTTGCCCAGCCTGGAGGAGACCATCGATCTGAATCTGCGCCTCGGTCGGCGCACCAATCCGGCGATTCGCTGCGGCGGCGTGAGCCTCAACACGTCGAAGCTGTCGGAGCGCGAGGCGCGCGAGCTGATGGCCGCCGAGAGCGACCGATTGAGCATGCCGGTCGCGGATCCGATGCGCGGCGGAGCCGAGTTCGAACGGCTGATCGATCACTGCCTGCGCTCCTGATGCAACCGTCCTGGTTCCAACGCTATCTGTTGCCTGGCTTCGCCTTCAAGGCGGTGGTCATAGGCGGCGGCTATGCAACGGGCCGCGAGCTGGTCGAGTTCTTCCTGCCGAGCGGGCCGCGCGGCGGATTGTTGGCGATGTCGTTCGCCGCCGTGATCTGGAGCGTCGTGTGTATCGCGACCTTCCTGTTCGCGCGGGCCACGCACAGCGCAGACTACCGCACGTTCTTCCGGCACCTGCTCGGCCGGGGCTGGATGGTCTTCGAGATCGCCTACTGTCTGTTCATCGTGTTGATCCTTGCCGTGTTCGGCGCCGCCGCGGGTGCCATCGGTGCTGCGCTGTTTGGCTGGCCGCCGCTCGCGGGGACGCTTTGTTTGATGCTGGGCATCGCGTTGTTCGTCGCGTTCGGCAACGCGTCGGTCGAGCAGTTGTTCAAGTGGGTGTCGTTCTTCCTGTACGGCGTCTATGCGCTCTTCGTGGTGCTGTCGCTCGGCAAGTTCGGCGATCGGATTTCGGCGAACTTTGCGTTGGACGTGCCTACCGATGGTTGGCTGCTCGCGGGCGTGACTTACGCCGGTTACAACATCGTCGGCGCCGTGGTGATCTTGCCGGTGCTGCGGCACCTGACCAGCAATCGCGATGCCATCATCGCCGGTGCCTTGTCCGGACCGCTGGCGATGATTCCGGCGTTTCTTTTTTTCGTCTGCATGGTCGCTTACTACCCGGAGATCGCCGAGCAGGCGCTGCCGTCGGACTTCCTGCTGCAGCGTCTGGACGCGCCGGTGTTTCATGGCGCCTTCCAATTGATGATCTTCGCGGCGCTGCTCGAGAGCGGTACGGGCAGCGTGCACGCGGTGAATCAGCGCATCGAGCAGGTGTGGCGCGCCAGGCTCGGACGAGATTTGTCAGCGAGGGCACGATTCATCGCTGCTGGCGTGTTGCTCGTGATCGCGATGCTGCTCGCCGACCGCTTCGGTCTGGTCACGTTGATCGCACGCGGTTACCGCGGGCTCGCGTATTTGCTGATCGCGGTCTACGTGTTGCCGCTGCTGACGTACGGCGTATGGCGCCTGTGGCAGCGACGCGCGCAGGTCGCGCTTTCTCCGCAGTGATCCAGGACCCGGAACGGGCCGCGAAATTTTTGCTTCGGTGATGTCGGGCGCGCCTGAGGGGCGTCGTCCTTGGGGCAGGACGCACTCAACAACACTGGAGCAAGAGCAATGAAGCGCTTACTGACCCGGACCCTGACTGCCCTGGCACTGATCGCGCCGGCCATTCCCACGCTGGCCGACAGCCCGTCCGCTGCGAGCGTGCAGCAGGCCATCACGGCGCCCGGCAAGTCGGGCCGCATCCCCGTCAACGGCATCAACTATTACTACGAGATTCGCGGCAAGGGCGAACCAGTGCTGCTCCTGCACGGCGGACTCGGTTCGAGCGATATGTTCGCGCCGCTGTTGCCGACGCTCACCAGGCAGCGACAGGTGGTGTTGGTCGACTTGCTGGGTCATGGCCGCACCGAGCTCGGCACTCGCAAGTTCAATCTGGATGCCATGGGCGAAGACCTGAACGCTCTGTTGCAAAAGCTGGGCTATCGGCAGATCGACGTGCTCGGTTATTCCCTGGGCGGCGGCGTCGGCTTCCGACTGGCCGTGCAGCACCCGGAACAGGTGCGTCGCCTGGTGCTGGTGTCCGCGGGCTATTCGTCGGACGGCTTCTATCCGGAGATCAAGGCTCAGCAGGCGCAGATGAACGGCGACGCGTTCCAGTTCATGAAGGACACGCCCATGTATCAGGGTTATGTCGCGGTCGCACCCAAGCCGGACGATTTCCCGCGCCTGCTCACCGAGATCGGCGACTTCATGCGCAAGGACTATGACTATGCCGCCGATGTCGCGAAACTGAAGATGCCGGTGATGCTGGTGTTCGGCGACTCGGATATGTACCGCCCCGAGCACGTCATCAAGTTCTATCAGCTGCTGGGTGGCGGCTTGAAGGACGCGGGCTGGATGCGAGAGCACCTGTCGCAGAATCGGCTGGCGATCCTTCCCAATCACACCCACTACGATATCTTTCTCGCGCCGGAGCTGGTGACCACGGCGCTGCCGTTCCTCAACGGCGATACCAAGGTGAGTGCCTGGCAATAGGCTTCGACGAGCGGAGGGTCAGCGCCGGCGTTCGTATTCCGGCGCGAGCCCACGCATGATGTTGAGCAGACGTTTATAACTTTCATAACGGCGCGCCGACAGCGTCTTCTGCGCCAGGGCGGCGAGCACCGCGCAGCCGGGCTCGCGAAGGTGCAGGCAATTGTTGAACTTGCACTCGGGCGCGAGCTTCAGGATTTCCGGCCAGCCGACCTGCACCATCGCATCTTCGACGGGCGGTGGGGCGTAATCGCGCACACCGGGCGAATCGATCAACTCGCCGCCGCTCGACAAACGAAACAAAGCCGTCGATACCGTCGTATGTCGACCTTCGCCCGTCGAGTCCGACAGCGAACGCGTCGCTCGCTCGGATTCGGGCGCCAGTCGGTTGGTGAGCGTCGACTTGCCCACGCCGGACTGGCCGACGAGCATGGCACTCTGATTCACGAGCAGCTCGCGCACCGGCGCCACGGTGGGCTCGTTCTTCGCGGACAATCGCAGCACCGGATAGCCGGCACGCTCGTAGTCCTGCACGCGAGCCTGGAAGGTCGGATCTTCGGCGCCCGGCAGCTCTGACTTGTTCACGATCAGCGCGCCGGAAATGCCCGCGAGCGCGGCGCCGGCGAGGTACCGATCGGCAATGAATAAATCGGGCTCGGGATTGGGCGCGATGATCACGATGATCAAAGACAGATTCGCGGCCAGCGGCTCGGTGCGTCCGCGACTGTTGGTGCGAGCGAACAACGAACGGCGAGGGGCGACGCTGACCACCTTCGCGACATCGCCGCTGCTTTGCGACGGCGCGCGAATCGTCACTTCATCGCCGCACACGCAAGTCAAACGCTTGCCGAACAGCTCGGCCGGCATGCGCGCACCGTCGGTCGTTTCGACGATGACGCGACGGCCAAACGATTCCGTGACCCGCGCCGGCGTCTCGATCGCGTCGCTCATGAGCGCTGAGAGGCCAGCGACAGCAGGCGCGTGATGCGCACGAGCGCAGGCGGATGCGAGTCGTAGAAGGCGGAGTGCAGACTGTCGGGCGTGAGCGTGCTCGCATTGTCCCGATGCAGTTTCACCAGCGCGTTGGCGAGATCCCTGGCGTCGGCATGCTTCGCGGCGAATTCATCGGCTTCGAACTCGTGCTTGCGCGACCACCATGCGCCGAGCGGAGTGAGGAAATAGGTGAACGCCGGCAACACGAAGACGAAGAGCAGCAGCGCCGCGTGCGTCGAGGGTTTCGTGACGCCGAGCGCCGCATAGAAGGCGGGCCAGCGCATCAGCAGATCGAGCAACAGGAAGCCGAGCAGCCCCATGACGACCTGCAGAATCAGCCCCGAGCGAATGTGATGCAGTCGGAAATGACCGAGCTCATGCGCGAGCACCGCTTCGACTTCCGCGGCGTGCAGCCGTTCGAGCAAGGTGTCGAAGAACACGATGCGCTTGTTGCGGCCGATGCCGGTGAAGTAGGCGTTGCCGTGCGTGGAGCGGCGAGAGCCGTCCATCTTGAACACCCCTTTCGACTCGAAGCCGCAGCGCTGCAGTACGGCTTCGGTCCGCTGCTTGAGCGTTTCGTCCGTCACCGGCGTGAACTTGTTGAACAGCGGGGCGAAGATCGCCGGGTACGCCCAGGTGACCAGCACCGAAAAGCCCACCCACACCAGCCAGGCATACAGCCACCACAGCGAGCCGGCCTGTTGCATCAGGTACAGAATCACGAACAGCAGTGGAGTCCCGAGCAGCAGCCCGAGGCCCAGCATCAGGAGCAGATCGATGAGGTACTGCTTGGGCGTGGTGCGGTTGAACTCGAAGCGCGCTTCGATACCAAAAGTCCGCCACAGTGACAGCGGCAGCCCGATCGCGCCGACTATCAAGAAAGTCGACAGTACGACGGCCGTCCCATGCCAGGTGGGCGACAGATGCGCCGCCTGCCACCAGGAGTCGATGGTGTCGATGCCGCCGCCCAAGGTCAGCAATAACGCCACGACTGCATCCAGCAGTACGTCCCAGCGGTTCAGGGCCGTGCCGGCGACGGTATAGTCCGCGGCCTTCTGGTGCGCCTGCAGGTCCACTTTCTCGGCGAACGCCTCGGGAACCTGGCCGCGGTGCCGGAGCACGGCGGCCGCCTGGCGCTGATTGAGCCAGCTGCGCGTGGCCGTGGAGGCCAGCAGCAGTAATAGAAACAAGCCGGTAAACCAATGCATTCAGAGGTTCTCGATACGTGCCGGGCACTGTAGCCTCAGCTGCTATGATGAGGCAACGAAACCCACTGCTGGCAGAACGCATCGTGACCGACCGCGACCCGACCCGACTCATCTGGATCGATCTGGAAATGACGGGCCTCAAGCCCGACACCGACCACATCATCGAAATCGCCACCGTGGTCACCGACAAGCACCTGAACACCCTGGCCGAAGGGCCGGTGCTGGCCATCCATCAGCCGGACGAGATCCTGGAGGCCATGGATGACTGGAATCGCCGTCAGCACGGCGCCTCGGGGCTCGCGGCCCGCGTACGCGCCAGCACGATCACGGTGGAGGAGGCCGAGCGCCAGACGGTGGAGTTCCTGAGCCGCTGGATCGAGCCCGGCGTGTCACCAATGTGCGGCAACAGCATCTGCCAGGATCGCCGCTTCATGGCGCGCGAGATGCCCAACCTGGAACGGTATTTTCACTACCGCAACCTGGATGTGAGCACGCTGAAGGAGCTGGCGCGGCGCTGGGCGCCGGAGGTGTACAGCAGCTTCCAGAAGAGCTCCACGCACCTGGCGCTGGACGACATCCGCGATTCCATTCGCGAGCTGCAGCACTACCGGACGAATTTCTTGAGAGCCTGAGGGGCCGCCGACCAGGATCGAGTCGCGGCGGCAGACACCCGCCCGCCGCCGCGACAGACAGCATCGATTTACTTCGCGGCCGCGGCGCCGCCGGCCAGGAACAGCCAGGTCTCGACCACCGTATCCGGGTTCAGCGACATGCTCTCGATGCCCTGATCGACCAGCCAGCGCGCCAGATCGGGATGATCCGAAGGGCCCTGGCCGCAAATGCCGACGTACTTGCCATTCCTGCGGCAGGCCTCGATCGCGAGCTTCAGCAGCGCCTTCACTGCCTCGTCACGCTCATCGAACAGCTTCGCGATGATGGCCGAGTCGCGATCCAGGCCGAGCGTCAGCTGGGTCATGTCGTTCGAGCCGATCGACATGCCGTCGAAGTACTGCAGATACTGATCGGCGAGCAGCGCGTTGGTCGGCAGCTCGCACATCATGATGACCTTCAGGTCGTTCTCGCCGCGCTTCAGGCCGTTCTGCGCCAGCAGCTGCGTCACTTGCTCGGCTTCCTTCAGCGTACGTACGAAGGGCACCATCACCTGCACGTTCTTCAGGCCCATTTCCTCGCGCACGCGCTTCAACGCGCGGCACTCGAGCTCGAAGCAGGGCCGGAATGTTTCATCGACGTAACGCGAGGCGCCGCGGAACCCGATCATTGGATTCTCTTCGTGCGGCTCGTACTGGCGGCCGCCGATCAGATTGGCGTACTCGTTCGATTTGAAATCCGACATGCGCACGATCACCGGCTCGGGCGCGAACGCGGCGGCGATGGTGGCGATGCCTTCGCACAGCTTGTCGACGTAGAAGCTGACCGGATCCTTGTAGCCGCTCATCTGACGACGAATGGTCTGCTGCAGATCCTTCGAGAGCGAGTCGAATTCGAGCAGCGCGCGCGGATGCACACCGATCATGCGATTGATGATGAATTCCAGCCGCGCGAGGCCCACGCCTCGATTCGGAATGCCGGCGAAGTCGAACGCGCGGTCGGGATTGCCGACGTTCATCATGATCTTGGTCTTGATCGCCGGCAGCGCGTCCAGCTCGACCACTTTCTGTTCGAAGGGCAGGGCACCTTCGTAGACGAAGCCGGTATCGCCTTCGGCGCACGAGACGGTGACTTCAGCGCCTTCCTTGATCGTCTCGGTCGCATCGCCACAGCCGACCACGGCGGGAATGCCGAGCTCGCGCGCGATGATGGCGGCATGACAGGTGCGACCGCCGCGATTGGTCACGATCGCCGAAGCGCGCTTCATCACCGGCTCCCAATCGGGATCGGTCATGTCGGCGACCAGCACGTCGCCGCTTTGCACGCGCGTCATTTCTTTGACGTCGCGAATGATGCGGGCCGGCCCGGCGCCGATGCGCTGACCGATCGAGCGGCCGCTCGAAAGCACCTTGGATTTCTTTTTCAGCGAGTAGCGCTGCACGGTGCGGCCGGCGCGGCTCTGCACCGTTTCGGGACGCGCCTGCAGGATATAGATCTTGCCGGTCTCGCCGTCCTTGCCCCATTCGATGTCCATCGGGCAGCCGTAGTGCTCCTCGATGATGAGCGCCTGCCTGGCCAGCTCCAGGATGTCGGCGTCGTCGATGGAGAACCGGGCCCGATCTTCGCTCGACACATCGACGGTCCTGACGCGCTCGCCGCTGCCGGGCTCGCCGTACACCATCTTGATCGCCTTGGCGCCGAGCGTGCGGCGCAGGATGGGGGCGTGGCCGGACTTGAGCGTCGGCTTGTAAACATAGAACTCGTCGGGATTCACCGCGCCTTGCACCACGGTCTCGCCGAGACCATACGATGCGGTGATGAACACGACATTGCGGAAACCGGAGTCGGTGTCGAGCGTGAACATCACGCCGCTTGCGCCGATGTCGGAACGGCACATGTATTGAATGCCGGCGGACAGCGCGACCACATCGTGCTTGAAGCCCTGGTGCACGCGATAGGCGATGGCGCGATCGTTGTAGAGCGATGCGAACACTTCGTGCACGCACTTGATCAGCGCTTCCTTGCCACGCACGTTGAGGAATGTTTCCTGCTGACCGGCGAACGACGCATCCGGCAAATCTTCCGCGGTCGCGGACGAGCGGACGGCGACGGCGACATCGCGCCCGCCACCCATGCGCTCGTAGCCCGAGAGGATTTCCTGCTCCAGCCGCGCCGGGAACGGCGTCGACAGAATCCACTGACGGATCTTGGCGCCGACTTCGGTGAGCTTCTCGACATCGTCGACGTCGAGCGTGGCGAGCTCCCTGGAGATGCGCTCGGCCAGCCCTTCGTGCTTGAGGAAGTCGCGATAGGCCTGCGCGGTGGTCGCGAAGCCGGTCGGCACGCTCACGCCCATCTTGGCCAGGTGGCTGATCATCTCGCCGAGCGAGGAGTTCTTGCCGCCGACGGTGTCGACGTCGTGGCGTCCAAGCTGTTCGAAGGGTACTGTGTAAGCGGTCAAGGGCAATCCTCGTCGGACCTCGGCTTGTGCCTGGGGCCCACCAATGAAACACTGGAATGGATCACTCGAGCGAGTGAGCTTAGCCCAAGGCTAAGCCGTGAGATTTTAACCGCAACACGCGATAGCGCGTGAGTCTTGGCGACAGAAGAATGGAACGAAGAACAGTTTTTTTTGTGTCCGACCAGACCGGCGTGACCGCCGAGACCATGGGGCACAGCCTGCTGACGCAATTCGATGGGCAGGCATTTCGGCAGGTGACTCTGCCATTTATCTCCACTGTTGACAAGGCGCAGGAAGCGGTACGTCGCATCAACGCGACGGCCGAGGCGGAGGGCGTCCGGCCGGTGATTTTCAGCACTCTGGTGCAGGAGGACCTGCGCGAGATCATCAAGCGCGCCAATGGCCTGTTCCTGGACTTCTTCGATGCGTTCCTTGGCCCGCTGGAGATGGAGCTGAAGCTGAAATCCTCGCGTGCGCAGGGCAAGGCACACGGCATGCAGGACATCGGCGCCTACACCACCCGGATCAACGCGACCAATTTCGCGCTGGCCAACGATGACGGCGCTGTCACCCGCGATTACGAGCGTGCCGATCTGATCCTGGTCGGGGTGTCGCGCACCGGCAAGACGCCCACCTGTCTGTACCTGGCCTTGCAATACGGCATCTTCGCCGCCAATTATCCATTCGCTGACGAGGAGCTCGAGACCGGGCGCTTGCCCGCGGCACTGACCAGGCATCAGCGCAAGCTGTATGGCTTGACCATCGCGCCGGAACGTCTGCAACAGATCCGCAACGAGCGCCGGCCGAACAGCAATTATTCGTCGGCTTCGCAAGTCGACTTCGAGGTGCGCACCGCCGAGGCGCTGTTCCGTCGTTACGATATTCCCTGCATCAACACCACCGAATGTTCCATCGAAGAAATCGCCAGCCGCATCCTGGAGCAGACCGGGGTGGAGCGCCGGCTGCGTCCCTAGACGCGCCGCTGGCACGCATGTCGCATGCGTGCCAGACACATGAAACGGCCCGTGACGCAAGTCACACACCACTGGCAGTAGTGCGAAACTGCTGTGCTATATTCGGCTCATGTCGATAGACCTTACAGCAAGCGATGTGAATTGCCCCGTCAGCTGGCGCGCCCGTCCGGGCAGCTTCGTCAGCCTGATGTCGCTGTACGAGAGCAATTACATCCGTCTCGCCTGGCTGGTGCCGGATCTGGAAAGAGCGGCAGCCACGCAGATTTCCGTGGTGGACGGCGATTGTCCGCTGCACCTGGCGATCGAGGAGCGCAGCCGATATACGACCACGCTGCGGCTCACCTACGTGTTCGACGACGAGGCCGGCTCGCTGGCCGATCCCGATCTGTTGATTCGCGTGTATCGCGATGCGCGTCTGGCCGAAGTGCAGGCGTGCGCGCGCTGGCATCGTCATGCGCTGCTGGAATCGTTGCGCTCGCAGCTGGCGCGCGACCTCGGCGATCGCTGGCTGCGGAATATCATGCTCAACAAGTGGCTCGATTATTGCGTCGAGCGCGGACATCACTTCCCAGCGCTCGCTGCGACGTAAGTTCCAAACGCCCGTGACGGGCCCGCTATGGAATTCTCCGACCGGCTGAGCAATCTGCGCCAGCTCCTTGGCCAAGGCGGGCGACAGCCTGCCGAAGACGAGCGGCTGCTGCAGCTCTATTGGAATCGGGCCGAGCTGAAAAAAGAGCTGTCGCGTCTGCAGGACGAACGGCACAAGCTGATCGAGCAGCTGAACAAACACGAAGCCACGTTCGCACGCAATAGCGAACAGCTGCTGCAGCTGGAAGAATTTCTCGGCCATCCCGACACCGGCCCGCACGGCCTGGTCTATTTCCAGTTGCGCTCGCTGTGGCGCGCGTCGTCGGCGAAAGTCGCACGCTTCGCACAACAGCTGCGGCAGCAGCAGGCCGATCGCGAGCAGCGTCGTCAGGTGCTCGAGTTCGATCGTACGCGTCGGCAGCAGCTCGCCGATTTCGATCGACGCATCGCCAGCGCGCGTTCCCGCGCCGATCAGCTCGAAGCGCAGCTCGAGCTCCAGGAAGCGAAGCTGGAGAGCATGCGAGGCTTCTGGAACTACGCGCGTCGTCGGCGTCTTTCCGAGCAGATCGCGATCGAGCGCGAGCAGTGGGACCAGGCGGCCACCGAAGTCACCGATCTGAGCGATGACCGGGCCGCGCTCGAAGAGAAGGCACCGCCGCCGTTCGAGCGGATTTCCGTCGACGGCCGACGCGTCGTGAACACCGCGGTGATCGCGTACGCGCAGCAGCTGGTTGTGACATTGTCGACCGGTGGGCTCGCCGTGCTCGCGAAAGAAACGACCACCAAGCGGGTGTTCGATATGAAATACGGCACTCGCGAGGAATGTTCGCGCCTAATGATGTTGTTGCGCGAGGCGCTGCTCGTCGTCAGAAGCGAGAAGGACGATCTCACCGGCCTGAAGGAGCGCACCGACGCGTTGCGCGCGGTGGTGGCCTATCGCAGCGATGCGGATACCGTACCGCTGACTGACTCCATCGGCACGCTACCCGTGCCCGTGGCGCCGGTCTCAGGCCTGGAGGCGGGCAATAAAGCCGGCGTGAATGTGCTGATCGACGACTACTGGGATGTGTATCAGGCGCTGCTGCAATGAGCAGCAGCGCCTGAGAGTAACGTCAGCGGTTGGTTTCCTTCGCGTCGCCCTGAGCCTTCAGGCGCGACAGATACAGACTGCTCATGCCGCTCAGGTCCGCGGCGATCTGCACCGTTTCATCCAACACCGCATCCGGCGGATCCTGACCGGTGAGGTCGGCGAGCTTGGCGACCGGAGGCTGGCCGCGAGCCTTGCGACGCTCGTTCTCACGCGCCAGGCGATCCTGTTCCATCTGCTCGCGTTCGGCGATGCGCGTCTTCAGGTTCAACGACAGCTTCTTCTGCGTACGCACCTTCTCGAACGCGTCGAGATCGGCGAGCAGCGAGCGGTAATCGGGATCCGCCGCGATCCGCTGCTCGTGCGACTGCTCGAGCGCCGCGATGGCCTGCGTGAGCTGACCTTCCTTGGTGAATTCCGCCGGGCGAATGCGATCCCAGGGCAGGGCGCTTTCGCGCGTGCTCTCACCGACTTCTTCGGGGCTGATGGCGGTCGGCATCGAGATGTCCGGCTGCACGCCGCGATGCTGCGTGCTCTCGCCGGTGACCCGATAGTACTTGCCGATGGTGACCGTCAGCTGGCCGAAGCCCGGATCGGGGCCGAGCGCATAACGATCCAGCGGATACAGGTTCTGCACCGATCCCTTGCCGTAGGTCTGCTGACCGACGACGATGCCGCGGCCGTAGTCTTGAATCGCGGCGGCGAAGATTTCCGAGGCCGAGGCGCTGTATCGATCCACCAGCACGATCATCGGCCCGTCCCACGCGGTATTGGGTTCCGGATCGTCGAGCACTTCGACGCGACCGCCGGTCTCGCGCAACTGCACGATCGGCCCCGCGGGAATGAACAGACCGGACAGGGCAGTCGCTTCGGTCAGGTGACCGCCGCCGTTGCCGCGCAGATCCATGATCAGCGCGTCCATGTGCTCGGCCTTCAACTCTTCGATCAGCTTGCGCACGTCGCGCGTGGTGCTGCGATAGTCCTTGGCGCCGGACGACTTGGCTTCGAAGTCCTGATAGAAGCTCGGCACGTTGATCACGCCGACCTTCATGTCGCGATCGCCCCGCTTGATGGTGTGCACTTTCTTCTGCGCCGCCTGGGCGTCCAGCGACACCTTGTTACGTTGCAGCTCCAGGGTCTTTTCCGGCGAGCCGGGCGCTGCCCCGGCGGGCAGGATGCTCAGGCGCACGGTCGTGCCGACCTTGCCGCGGATGATCTGCACCACGTCATCCAGACGCCAGCCGATCACGTCGACCATCTTGCCGTGCTTGCCTTCGCCGACCGCGATGATGCGATCGTTCGCGCCGAGCGTGCCGTTGATCGCGGCCGGGCCGCCGGGCAGCACGTTGAGCACGGTCACGTAATCGTCGACGAGCTGCAGCGAGGCACCGATGCCTTCGTACGACAGGCTCATCTGAATGCGGTACTCCTCGGAATTGCGCGGCGAGAAGTAGCTCGAGTGCGGATCGAAGACATGCGCGAACGAGTTCATGAACACTTCGAAGATGTCGTCGCTGGTAACCTGCTCGGTGCGCTTGACCACGCGCTCGTAGCGCTTCTGCAGGATCTCCTTGGTTTCCGGCCAGGTCTTCTCGGTGAGCATCAGGGACACCGCGTCGTTCTTCACGCGACGGCGCCAGATGTCGTTGAGCTCTTCGGGCGTCTTGGCCCACGGCGCCTTGGAGCGGTCGAACTCGAAGGACTCATCCACGGTGAAGTCGGGTTCGGTCTTGAGCAGATCCAGCGCGTAGTTGACGCGCTCGCGGTTGCGCACCTGGAAGCGGTTGAAGATCGCGAACACCGGCTCGAGCTGGCCGTTCACGACCGCGTCGTCGAGCTGATAGCGATAGCGCTCGAATTCGGCGATGTCCGAGGCGAGGAAGTAGCTGCGGCCGCCGTCGAGCTGCTCGATGAAGCGATCCAGCACCAGGGAGGACACCGGGTCGTTGATCGGCGACTGGCGGTAGTGCGAACGCTCGATCACGTTGCTGACCAGCTTGCTGACCCGGCGCTGCCGCTCGGTGGGCGAGAGCTCCTGGGAGTTGGCGGTCGCGACCGCCTTGGCGACCGGCGCTTGCGCCGTGCCCGCCAGTAACGCACAGACCACCAGCAGCGCGGGCAAGCTGAAGATCAACGTATTGCGCCGCTGCTTGGCGGGTTGGTGCGAGGGCGACTGGTACACTGTTTCACATCCTCATCAGGGGGAGGGGGCCGCGGCCATGGAGGCGGCGCCGGTCCCGATTTCGACCTAAACCTGAATCGTCAGCAAGGCAGGACAAATCCATTCTATGGTCAAGGCTAGAGAGACGCTGCACTCCGATCAAGTACGCGCTGCTGGTGAGCGGCAGGAATTGGAGGGGCTCAGCCATCGATTCGTTCAGCAATCCGCCGGCGGCTCGGCCGCGCGACACCGGAGCTCGACATGAGACCGCTCGCCGTCTTGAACGCCATCGTCTTCGGTTCGGCGGCTGCCATCACGTTCGGCCTGCTAGGTGTGGTGGTCATTTTCCTGGTCCTCAAGGGGAGCAACCCGGCATTGGGCAGCGAGTTCCCGGCCCTGTTGCGCAGTAGCGCCGTATTCGCGGTACTGGCGGCGGTTTCCGGCGCGAGCCTGTTCGCCCTGCTCAAGACCCTGAAGTGGCGCTGGCTGGCGCAGCTGGCGATGTGGGTGGTGGTCGCCGGCATCGCCGCGCTGTACTGGCCGGAATGAGCGCGCGCCCGTCCCGCGGATTTACAGTGAGGCCGCGCCGCCGGATTTACACCCGAATCTACCCCGGGAAAAACCCTCAAGGCGATCTCAGGCGAGCAGTTAGCGACGGATGACGCGTTCCCAAGCGTTGCCGCGCTCGAAGGAACCGCTGTTGTAAGGGTCGAAGCCACTTTTTGCCTTGCTGCCGACCTTGTCCGCATGAATGCCGCGTTTGGCATGGCCTGCGGAAAGCGGGCGTTTCACGGGCGGGGCGGCGCCAGCGGAGATTCGGGGCGCGCTCCGCGCTGGCCGCCCTGCCTCCTGCACCTTCCGGCCGCCGAACAACCGGGCGAGCCACTTACTCATTGCCTTCCCAACCAAAGTGTAAAGAAAACCAACAGATTCTTTTTAATTTCAAGTGCTTGCAGCGTACACGCCGGGCTTCGGCGAGGGGCGCTTTTTCAATGGGAACTGTGAGCCGCGTCACGTATCCCTGGTGATCGAGTTCGCTGCATCGCGCGCCGCAGATTCGGCCGTCTCAATCATTGCCCATGCGCGGCTCGACGCGCACCGGTCGACCGGTCGGGCGCCTGGTCTCTTTTTTGGGCGGTGCGCGGCGGGGCGGTGGTTCTTCGTCGTCGTGCCGGTCGTGCCGCTCGACCGGATCGGATTTCACACCGATGAAGATCGCGCGCAGCAGGTAGATGAGCAGCAGCGGGCCCAGCGCAATGCCCCAGGCGCGGCCGGAGACATCGGCGAGATCGCCAAAGAAATTGATGTAGAAGGTGCTCAGCCCCGCGCCTTGTTGATCCGAGGGGCCATAGGGTCCGAGCAGCATGCCGCCGACCCAGAAGATCAGCGCGGGCAGCAGGAACAGGCCGAAGGCCAGCCACAGGCTGGCGAAGATCAGCTCGAAGCGCAGCCGGCGAGCGCGGTGCTGCTCGTCGGCGACATCGTCATCGGTATGGGCGGCGGCGTTCATGCGGGCCTGTGTCTTCAAAGTGGCCGCATCTTGGCGACTAGTCCCCCGGCTCGCAACAGATATCATCGCACTCTTTACCTCCATGGGCTCGAGCCAGATGTCAGAAGCAACCCACGCCGCACCGCTACGTACCGCCGTTATCGGCGTTGGCTATCTCGGGCGTTTCCATGCGCAGAAGTACGCGCAGATTGCCGGTTCGAAGCTGGTGGCCGTGGTGGATGCAAATGCCGAGGCCTGCGCGAAGGTCGCAGCGGAGCTGGGCACGAAGGCGGTCCATGACTATCGCGAGCTGTTCGGCGCGGTCGATGCGGTGAGCCTCGCGGTCCCGACTCCGCTTCATCACAAGATTGGCTGCGAGCTGCTGAAGCACGGCATCGACGTGCTGATCGAGAAACCCATCGCGACCACGGTCGAGGAGGCGCGCGAGCTGGTCGAACTGGCGCGCACTCACCAGCGCATCCTGCAGGTCGGACACCTGGAACGCTTCAACCCCGCGGTGCTGGCCGCCGCCGAGCGGCTCCAGACCCCTCGCTTCGTCGAATCGCATCGACTCGCGCCGTTCAAACAGCGCGGCACGGATGTCAGCGTCGTGCTCGATCTGATGATCCACGATATCGATCTGATCCAGGAGCTGGTCGGCACGCCGATCGAGCACATCGACGCCGTCGGTGCGAGCGTCTTCTCCGGCGAGATCGATATCGTGAACGCGCGGCTGCGCTTCCAGGGCGGTTGCGTGGTGAACACGACGGCGAGCCGCATCAGCCTGAAGCAGGAGCGCAAGATCCGTATCTTCCAGGACGACGCGTATCTCTCGGTGGATATGCAGCAGAAGATTCTGACCGTGATCCGCAAGAAGGACTCGGCACCGGTGGAATCGCCCGCGCAGGTTTCGATCGAAGAACAGAACTTCGATCAGGGCGACGCGTTGCTCGCGGAGATCGAAGCGTTCCTGAAAGCGGTGCGAGAGCGCAGCACACCGGTGGTCACGGGCGAAGACGGACTGCGGGCGCTCGAGACCGCGATGAAGATCACGGCCCTGGTTCAGCCAAAGGTTTCATGAGCCGTTCCCGCTGCAGCGAGCGCAGCGGTTTGCCGGCGACCTGTTGCGCGATTTCCTGGAGTTGAATCAGGCTGATCTCGCCGCGGTCGGCCGCCAGCTTGCGCGCAACGTCATCGAGGCTCGCGGCGCCGCCGGTCAAGGAGCGAATCTCCACATCGACCTGTTGAAACACGAGCACGGCGCGCGCCGTCGTCGCGCCCGCTGAGCTCCTCGTGAACAGGGTGGGCGCGCGGTGCGCCCATTTGTTCAGATTCTCCAGCGCCTGCTCGTAGCGCTTCTGTCCGATGCCGCCGGAGCGTCGCAAGGTCTGGATGGAATAGAACTCGGCGAGGCCTTCGACGATCCAGTCGCTTTCGTTGTCGCCGCGAATGCCGAGCGCAACGTGCACCAGCTCGTGCAACAACGGGCTGGTGCGGTTCTCGCTGATCAGCGGCCGGCTCGAATGCAAGTAGATCGAGGCGGGCCCGGACAGGCCGCCGCGCCACATCGGATCGCCGGCGGAAACGATCAGCACCCGCTTGGGAAAGTCCGGGAACACCTCCAGCAGCTTCGGCAGGTTCCAATTGATGAAGGCGAGGGCGTCCTGGCGACGCGCGCTTTCGCCTTCGGGGGCGGCGATCACGGCATTCACATGCTGAATGCGTTCGCTGCGCACGCCGATCTTGCCGATCAGCATCCAGCCTTGCGGCTGAACGAAACGCCGCTTCGGATCTTCGATGCGAAAGCTGTGCTCGGCGGACGATACATAGGGCGTTACGGCGGACCAGCCATTGGGCAGTTGGAACTGCAGCGTGGCGCGTGCACGAAGGTTGCGAGCTGACGTGACGCGTGCGCGCGGTACCAGCTTGTCGCCGCGAAACAAGGCCCAGTCCTGGGTGATGTAAGAATCGTAGCCGCCCGAGGAGCGCTGGTGACTCACCGCGAATTCGTAACGCAGGCTCGAACGCCTGCCTTGCGGGCGCCACACGACTTCGTCGTCGGAGACTTCCAGCGGCTGGCTGGAACGGAAGTTTCGATAACGCTTGGAGTCGACCCGCAGCACGACCTTGCTCGGCAGCTTGTCGCCGTTCAGCTCGATCTCGACCTGCGCGTGTTCGACGCCTGGCTTGAAAGTCGCGCGATAAGTGGCGTCGTAGTAGGCGTTCTTGGCAGCCAACGCCGGCCCCCCCAGTGCCAACGACGCGAGGACGAGCAGGACGGCGCGCAATGCCGGCAGTGTTGCAATCAAGTGTGGATCCTGGCGATCGGGTCGACAGGCGCAGTTTAAGGTTTTTTGACAGAACCCGGTTCATTTGGCGTTAGTTGCGCAATGTCGGTAGGATGCGACGCCAAGCAAATGTCTTTACGCATTTTCCGTCGGCCCAGCACGCCGGAAGGGCCGTGTGACTTGCCCGGATCGTCTTGACGAAACGAGGGCGATCCCTGGCCGCCGGAAGATGAATGGGGACCAGCCAAGAACACGAGGAATTACGGACGATGTCCGCGACCCTGTCCGCGACGTACCGAACATTGCTGGTAGGCAGCTCCGAGGCCACGCGAGGTTTGCTCGACCGACTGCTGGATACTTCCGACATCGTGATCGATGACATGGTCCAGCCCGACCAGGTCATTGCCAGCGTGGCGCGTCGCGCGCCCGATCTCATCGTCCTCGATGTCGAGGCCGAGACGGCCACGACACTCGCGCGGGTGTGCGGCGTGCTCAAGGCCAATCCGACCACCTTGCTGGTGCCGCTCGTGGGGCTGGCGAAATCCGCCAAGCAGCGGCTGCTGGCGTTCGAGGCCGGCGTGGATGACTTCCTCACTCATCAAGTGCGGCGCGAAGAGTTTCTGGTGCGCGTGCGCTCCTTGCTCAAGGTGAGCGCGACGCGTCGGCAGCTCGCGGCCGAGCAGCTGGCCGAAGAGGTGAAGCGTCGCGAGCTGATTCGAGCGGCCTTCCGACGTTACATCTCCCCGAAGCTGGCAGATCAGATCCTCGCGAGCCCCGAACTGCTGGACACGATGTTCGCCGGCACCCACAAGCGGACCCGGGTCGCGGTGATGTTCGCCGACATGCGCGGCTTCACGGCGCTGTCCGAACGGTTGAATCCGGAGCAGGTGGTCGAGCTGCTGAACGAGTTCTTCAAGCTGCTGACCGACATCACGTTCGAATACGAAGGCACCGTGTTCAGCATGGCGGGCGACAGCTTGCTGGTGGGCTTCGGTGTGCCGGTCGCGCAGGAAGACGGCGCGGAGCGTTCCATCCTCGCGGCCAAGCTGATGCTCGGCAAATTCTCGGAGCTGGCGCATCGCTGGAAGGATCGTTACGGCGTGGAGACCGGGCTCGGCATCGGCATCAACGTCGGCGAGGTGATCGCGGGCAACATCGGCTCGCCCTCGTATATGAACTACACCATCATCGGCGACACCGTGAACGTCGCTTCGCGTCTCGGTCAACGCGCACGGGCGGGCGAAATGCTGTTCTCCGATGCGGTGAAGAATCTGCTCGATGAACGCGGCGTCGATGTGGGGGCGATGCCCTTGCCGTCGCTGGTCTTGCGCGGCCGCTCCAGTCCGATCGGCATCTTCTGCGTGCCGACCGGCACCGCCGAGCGCGTCGACTTCCGCCCGAATTGATCGAGCGGCTCAACCAGCCGGCGCGTACCTGCGCGCGAGCTTGAGATCGGCCACGAACTGTTCGTACGCGCTGTCCCGATCCTCATCCGGCACTCGCAACAGGTACGAGGGGTGCACGGTAACGAGGACGTCCGCGCTCACCTGACTCGCCAACGGCTGACCTTCGATGACGTGACCGCGATTCTTGCCGATCGCCGTCGCGCGTCCGAACACTGCGCGCGCCGCGGTTGCACCCATCGCGATCACCAGCTCCGGACCGATGAGCCGCAGCTCGTTGTCCAACCAGTGCTGCTGGCACACCGAGATCTCCTGCTCGTTGGGCTTCTTGTGAATGCGACGCTTGCCGCGCGGCTCGAACTTGAAATGTTTGACGGCGTTGGTGACGTACGTCTGCGTGCGCGCAACGCCCGCGTCCGCCAGCGCTCGATCGAGCAACTTGCCCGCAGGACCTACGAAGGGTTTACCAGCGAGGTCTTCACGGTCACCGGGTTGTTCACCGATCAGTACGATGCGCGCGGTGGCCCGTCCTTCACCGAACACGGTTTGCGTTGCGTTCTTCCACAACGGACAGGCACGGCAATGCTGCGCTTCCTCGCGCAGTGCCGTCAGTGATCGCGCAGTTGGACGCGCCGTCAGTGCGGGCGCTCGCGCTTCTCGCGCGCTTTTCTTCGCGGGCGCACGCCTGGTCGTCGATGGAGTCGGGTGGATCATGCCGTGCATCCGTCCGTGCAGCTGTTCGCAGCAGCAACGGTCGCATGATCACGCGGGTTCCGACGCCTTGTCGGAACGTCAGACGATTGCGGGCAGCGCCGCGACGCTAGTCTTCGGCGGCGTCGAACGATGCCGAGTCGGCACCGCCGGCATCGTCGTCCAGGCCGATCTCGTAGTCGTCGAAATCGGACAGCTGCGCTGCCGTCTCGCGCTCTTCGCGAATGCGTTCGAGACGCCGCCAGGCCGGCTCGCCGGTCTTGGTGACGTTCTTCTTACGCTTGTCGATGTCGGCGATCAAATGATCGACATCGAGGTCCTCGGATTCGACGGCACCGCCATCGTCCTCTTCTTCATCGAACTCTTCGGATTCCGGCTTCTCAGTCATCGACTGCGATCCCGCAACTTGCCGCAGCGCCCCAGGGTGTTTACGGCGCGAGTATATAGAGGGAAGGCGGGCCGCTAGCAATAGCGTCTTTGCGGATTCGGTGAACCAGGTCCGCCGGGGCGGACCGACGGCCTCAGTGAATCAACTGATTGAGCTGGAAAATCGGCAACAACATGGCGAGCACGATGAGCAGCACCATGCCGCCCATGAACAGGATCATCAGGGGGCCGAGCAGGCCCACCGCCGCGGTCAGGATCGAGTCCATCTCGCGCTCCTGATTGGTCGCCGCGCGGTCCAGCATGGTCTCCAGCTCGCCGCTGGATTCGCCGCTGGAGATGAGGTGAATCATCATCGGCGGAAATATTTTCGACGTGCCCAGCGATCTGCCGATCGGCGCGCCTTCGCGCACGCGGGTGGCGGCATCCTGAACGGCGTCGCGCATCGGCAGGTTGGTGACGACCTCGCCGGAAATGCGCAGCGCTTCCAACACTGGCACCGCGCTCGAGGTCAAAGTGGAGAAAGTGCGGGCGAAACGCGCAGTGTTCGAGCCGCGCACCACTTTTCCGAACAGCGGCAGGCGCAGCAGTATGGCGTGGAAACGACGTTTGGCGTCGGGATCGCGCAACCAACGCTTAAAGAGCCAGCCGATGCCGACGAGGATCAGCACCAGCAGCCAGCCCCAATCGCGCAGGAAATCCGAGATGGCGATCAGCACCTGGGTGAGCATCGGCAACTCGGCCTTGGAGTTCTCGAACTGCTTGACGATCTTGGGCACCACGAACGTCAACAGCAGCGCGACGATCGAGATGCACACGATGAACAGCAGCACCGGGTAGAGCATCGCGTTGATGGTGCGGCTACGCATCTGCTCGCGATTCTCGGTGTAATCGGCAAGACGTTCGAGCACGGTATCGAGATGCCCCGACTGTTCGCCGGCGGCGACCGTGGCGATGTACAGCTCTGGGAATACGTTCGGGAAGTCCGACAGACCATCGGCGAGCGTGTGACCTTCCATGACCTTGGCGCGCACGGCCATGACGATGCTGCGCACCCTGGGCTTCTCCGTCTGCTCGGACACGGCCGCGAGCGCTTCTTCCAAGGGCAGACCGGATCGAACCAGCGTCGCGATCTGCCGCGTCAGCAGCGCCAGATCGCTCGCGGAGACGCCGCTGCCGATCGAGAAGCGGCCGGTGCGTTGCTTCTGCTCGCGCTGGGTGACTTCATTGACGGACAGCGGCAACAGCGCTTGATCGCGCAGCAGCTGACGAACCTGCCGGGCGGTATCGCCTTCCAGCACGCCCTTGCGTTCGCGACCCGACGCGTCGACCGCGATGTATTCGAAAGCGCTCAAAGCAGCTCCCAGTAATTAAGCGCGCTCAATCCTCGCGCGTGACGCGGAGGACTTCCTCGACGGTGGTGACGCCGGAGAGCACCTTGGAGCGACCGTCGTCGCGAATGCTCGGCGTCAGGGTGCGCGCATAGCGCTCCAGTTCCTGTTCGCTTGCGCCGTCGTGAATCATGGTGCGCATGGTGTCATCGACCAGCACCAGTTCGTAGATGCCGGTTCGACCTTTGAAACCCTGGGTCGCATCGGCGCCGGGACGATACAAGGTGGGCGAGGGCGCGCCCTCGGGCACGTTCAGCAGACGACGCTCGTATTCGCCCGCCGGATACGCTTCTCGCGTGTCTGGGTTCAACACGCGCACCAGGCGTTGCGCGAGCACGCCGATCAAGCTCGATGAGAGCAGGAACGGCTCGACGCCCATGTCACGCAAACGAGTGACCGCGCCGACCGCCGTATTGGTGTGCAACGTCGAGAGCACCAGGTGTCCGGTCAGCGAGGCTTGCACGGCGATGTGCGCCGTTTCCAGGTCACGGATTTCGCCGATCATCACCACGTCGGGGTCCTGACGCAGGATGGCGCGCAGACCGCGCGCGAAGGTCATCTCGACCTTGGTATTCACCTGCGTCTGACCGATGCCGTCGATGTAATACTCGATCGGATCTTCGACGGTGAGAATGTTGCGCGTGTTGTCGTTGATGCGTTCGAGCGCCGAGTACAGCGTCGTGGTCTTACCGGAACCGGTCGGGCCGGTGACCAGGATGATGCCGTGAGGCTTGTGGATCAGCTCGTCGATGAGTTTTTGCGAGCGCGGATCCATGCCCAACGCATTCAGCTCGAGCCGGCCGGCCTGCTTGTCGAGCAAACGAAGCACGACGCGCTCGCCATGACCGGCGGGAATCGTCGACACACGAACGTCGACCGCGCGACCGGCGACCCGCAGCGAGATACGGCCGTCTTGAGGCAATCGTTTCTCGGCGATGTCGAGCTTCGACATCACTTTGATACGAGACACGACCAGCTGCGCGACGGCACGCTTGGATTGCAGCACTTCGCGTAACACACCATCGACGCGGAAGCGCACGACCAGCCGGTTCTCGAACGGCTCGATGTGAATATCCGAGGCGTTGTCCTTGACCGCCTGGGTCAGGATGGCGTTGATCAGCTTGATGATGGGCGCCTGATCGTCGCTTTCCAGCAGATCCGAGGGCTCCGGCAGATCCTGCGCGAGGTGGGCGAGGTCGGTGTCTTCTTCGACACCGGCGCCGGCCACCTGCATGGCCGAGTTGCCCGCTTCGTATTGCTGGCGCAGCAGCTGATCGAAAGCATCGGCGTCTACGCGCCGCAGTTGCAACGGCACGCCGAGCACGCGTCGCACTTCGGCGATCGCCGCGGGCTGGGCGCCGGCGCGATACACGGCTTCGGCGAATGTTTCATGCACCTTCTGCACGAGCACGCCATGGCGCTTGCAGAACGCGAACGTCAATGCAGCGGCCGATGCGGCGGCTGCCGGCACGATCGCCGTGCCACGCACCGCGACCGGAGTTTCAACTTGTGCGCTCATGACAACACCTTGTCCTGAGAAAGAGAGCCGATCACGGCTGCGGCGGCGGTGACTGCTCCGGCAGCGGCTCGGTCTGCGCCGGCGGCGGTGCTTCCAGATTCGTGCCCGGCGCCGGCGCCTCCGCGCCCGCGGTCGGGTCGGCGTATTTCGAGAGATCCTCGATCGGCGGTAACAGCGGCTGGCGTTCGCCGGGCAGCAACGTCACACGACCCTTTTTACGCTGCAGCTGCTGATCGCGCAGCACGTTGTACTTGGCCGTGGTCGTAAAGGCCGCGGCCACGCCGTCGCGCAGGATGGTCGGACGGATGAACACCATCAGGTTGCGCTTTTCCTTCGAGCCGTTGCGAGTCTTGAACAACTCACCAATGATCGGAATATTGCCGAGGATGGGCACGCGCGCCTCGCCCTCGTTGACAGTGTCGGTGATCAGTCCGCCGAGCACGATCATGCCGCCGTCCTCGACCAGCACCGTCGTGGAGATGGTGCGCTTGTTGGTGATCAGGTCGACCGCGCCGGTCACGCCCTGGGTGAGGTTGGAATTCTCCTGCTCGATCTTCAGCTGCACCGCCGTGCCTTCGTTGATCTGCGGCGTGATCTTCAGGATGTTGCCGACCTCTTCGCGCTGAATGGTCTGGAACGGATTGACCGCGCCCTGGGTGGTCGTGCCGGTGTTGGTGTACTGGCCGGTGATGAACGGCACTTCCTGCGCCACCTTGATCTCGGCCTCTTCGTTGTCCAGCGTGGTGATCGAGGGCGTCTGCAGGATGTTGCTGCTGCCATCGTTACGCAGCGCGCGTAACAGCACGGCGAAGTTCAATCCACCGTCTTCGATCATGCCCGCGCCGAGAGTCAGGCCGGTCGGCAGCGCGGGAATGTTGGTGCTGCTCGAGCCGGTGGTGCGGCCTCCGCTGATGATGGCGGAGGCGAGACTGCCGAGGCTCGTGCCGCCCACGTCCTGGTTGAACGTACCGATGGGAATGGTGCTGCCTTGCTCTTCGCTGAACACGGCCCAGTTCACGCCCAGCTCGGCGGCGCGCGATTGAGTGATTTCGACCAGGATGGCTTCGAGGTGCACCTGGGCGCGCCGGATGTCGAGCTTGTCCACCACCGACATGATCTGCCGCATCATCTTGGGGGCCGCGGTCACGACCAGGGCATTGGTTTGTTTGTCCGCCCAGATGGTCGTATTGCGATCCTGAGCGGCGGCGGGGCCGGCGGCACCAGGCGCAGCACCGGGCGCGCCAGGCGCCGCTTGCGTGATGCCGGTGACCTGTTCTTTGAGCTTGCCGGCGATCTGCTCGGCGTCGGCGTAATTCAGATAACGAACCTGCGTATCGCCGCCGGCTTCGAGCGGCGTGTCCAGATGCATCACCAGGCCCTTCAGGCGCAGACGCTGTCCCTTCTCGCCGGAGATCAGCACGCTGTTGGTGCGATCGTCGGCGACGAGCTTGGCTTGCATGCCGGGGGCTTCGCCTTGCTGTTGCGCGCCCTGTGACAGCGCATTCACCACGCGCACGATTTCCGCCGCGCTCGCGTTCTCCAGGCGAATGATTTCGATCTCTTCGTCGCCGCCCTGATCCAGGCGCTGCACGATGCGCATGATGCGCGCGATGTTGTTGGCGCGATCCGAGACGATCAGCATGTTGGAAGCGGGGTAGGCGACCAGGTGACCGTTCTGCGGAATCAACGGACGCAGCACCGGCACCAGCTGCGCAGCATTGATGTTACGAACCGAGATGACCTGGGTGACGACTTCGTCCGAGTTCGGATTGAGATGCGCGGGCAGATCGTCGCCCGGCACCTGCCGCATATTGGCGTCGGGCAGAATTTTGATGTTGTCGCCGGAGGGCACCGCGATGAAGCCATGCACCTGCAGGATCGACAGGAACGTCTGATAGAACGCATCCGGCGTCATCGGCGTCGAGGACCGGATCGTCACCTGCGCGCGCACGCGAGGATCGACGATGAAGGTCTTGCCGGTGATGGTCGCGACCGCGTCGATGATTTCAGTCAGCTCGGCGTCACGAAACGCCGGCGTGATGGTCGCCTGCTGTGCCGGCGGTTGTTGCTGCTGCTGTTGCGCCGTCGCCGAGACGCACGTGAGCAGGCACGTCATGGTGAGCGCAAGCAGACCGGAGCGCTTGCCGCTGAGCACGCTCGCCGGCTTCCCAGCAGCTGGGTGAGTTGAAGAAAACGTCATGGACGGTCCTTGACTGAGACTGTCGTTCTTGGAAACGCGGCCGCTCATTGGGCAGGCGGCTGCGGAGTGTTCGGGCGTTGCGTCGGCCGCGGCGGTTGACCGCCATTGGCGTCGGGCACGTTGATCTGTGCCATGTTCAGCGTCAGCTCCTGCGTCTGACCGTTACGTTCGACGGTCACATTGACCTGGCCGGCGCTGCCGATGGTGTTGAAGATCTCCATGCCGCGCTGGGGATCATCCAGCGGCGTGCCATTGATCGACAGCACCAGATCGCCGGGCACCAGTCCGAGCTTGCTGAACTGGGCGCGGTTCCGGCCCGGGTAGACCCGGTAGCCCCGTTGCACGCCATTGGCGAACACCGGCTGCGGCCGGATGATTTCGGCAAAAGCGCTCGGGTTGGTCTCGGCGAGCCGTCGGAGGTTCTCCGCGGCCTGATTCTGCTGGGGTGCCGGCGGACGATTGATGACCAGCGGCGCGGACGTGCGCTTGGGCAGGGCCAGTGCTTCCAGGTTGCCGCCCCGGTCGAGAATGACCTTGTCGATATAAACGGCGTGCAATTTGGTGCCGGGACGGACCATGCCGCCGACCGCGAAGACTTTCGCCGACTGGGCCGACTCGCCAATGATCGCCAGACCCTTGGCAGGATCTTCAGCGGCAAAAACGGCCGACAGCACCAGGTTCATCTGCGTTGCGGGGGCGTTGGCCGCATCCGGGGCCGCCGGCGCCGCGGCGACATCGAACAGATGCGCGTTGACGATGGCTTGGATGTCCACGCCGCTGCGCACGGGCGCGACATTCATCGGAGGCGGGGCCGTGACGGGTTGACGTTGCGGACCGCGATCCAATAACAGCCAGGTCAGCTGGACCAGTTGCCACGCAATGGCGACCACCAGCACCACCATCACGACCTGGGGCGCGGTCCGCGACGCCCGGTCGAGCCACTGCTGGGGCGTGAGCTCCTGAAATTCGTGCAATTTTGCAGACAGTGGCATCGTTCGAATACGCGACCAAGTTAGACGACCAGGGTTGTCTTCCACTATTCGCAGCCGGCGGCGGATCAGTGCTGGCCACGGGTCAGTCCGGCGGGGGCGGCCTGACACGACATGATACGGAGTGGCGTTAGTTTGTCACAAGAGATTGTTCCCATTGATGAAAACACTGTCGCAAATGTCCGAATCGGCAATCTCGCGGGTGACCTCCACAGGCGACACGCCAGCAGCATGCCGGCCACGTGGATGATAGGCCGCGTGCTTCGATGGCGTCGTGAGGCGAGCCCTGGCGCGGCCATGCTCGGAGCCCTGAACACCCGCTGCGAGGCGGCTTTGGACCCTCACGGCAGGGTGAAGTGCGGTGCGAGGGATGCTGCCTTGTATTGTCCGGGGTTCCCCCCTATAAAGAGTGCGAACTGGTAGCGCGCTAAGTTGATGACGGAAGAGAGCACACGGCATGAGCGGGAGCTGGTCACCGAGGAAGCCGAGCCCAAGCTCAAGCGACCTCCGCTGTATCAGGTGGTCCTGCTGAACGACGACTACACGCCGATGGAATTTGTCGTCGACGTGCTGGAACGTATTTTCGGCATGGATCGCACGACCGCCACGCGCGTTATGCTGGAGGTGCATACCAAGGGCAAAGGGGTGTGCGGCGTCTTCACCTTCGAAATCGCCGAGACCAAGGTCGCTCAGGTGACCACGTACGCGCGCCAGCACCAGCATCCTCTGTTATGCACGATGGAAGAAACGTGAAGAGGTTCACCGCATCCAGCCGTGGGCCTGCCACGCTGGAAACCGACCACGGCGGGGGCTACGAACCTCCGACGCGGACAGCGGTCCACTCTTTAAGTTGTTTAGGTATCTGAGAGTCAGTCCGTGTTAAGCAGCGAACTCGAAATCTGTCTCAACGAGGCTTTCCAGTCGGCGCGCGAAGCGCGGCACGAGTTCATGACCGTGGAGCATCTGCTGCTCGCGATCGTGGACACGCCGAAAGTCCGGGAAATCCTCCGCGCCTGCGGCGCCGACGTCGCTCGACTGCGCAAGGACCTGAAGGATTTCATCGATCAAACCACACCGCGGTTAAAGGATGATGACGATCGCGAAGTGCAGCCGACGCTGGGCTTCCAGCGCGTCCTGCAGCGCGCGGTGTTCCACGTCCAGTCGAGCGGCAAGAAGGAAGTGACCGCGGCCAATGTGCTGGTCGCGATTTTCAGCGAGAAGCACTCGCATGCCGCCTACCTGCTGTCCATGCAGGACGTGGCGCGCCTGGATGTGGTCAATTACATCTCCCATGGCCTCTCCAAGATCGCCGAGGATCGCACCGACAAGGACGAGTCGGCGCCCGGCACCGAGGCCGAGCGCGGCGAGCCCGATGGCGGCACGGCGCTGGAGAAGTTCACGACCAATCTGAACAAGCAGGCGATGGAAGGACGCATCGATCCCCTGATCGGACGGCGCACCGAAATCGAGCGCACCGTCGAGATCCTGTGCCGTCGTCGCAAGAACAATCCGCTGTACGTCGGCGAGGCCGGCGTGGGCAAGACCGCGATCGCCGAAGGGCTCGCGCGCATGATCATCGAGGACAAGGTGCCCGAAGTGCTGTCGGACAGCACGGTGTACTCGCTCGACATGGGCGCGTTGATCGCCGGCACCAAGTATCGCGGCGATTTCGAGAAGCGCCTGAAGAGCGTGCTCAGCGAGCTGAAGAAGAATCCCGGCTCGATCCTGTTCATCGACGAGATCCACACCGTGATCGGCGCGGGCGCCGCTTCCGGTGGCGTGATGGATGCGTCCAATCTGATCAAGCCGGCGCTCGCCAACGGCGAGCTGCGTTGCATCGGCTCGACGACCTACAGCGAATACCGCGGCATCTTCGAGAAGGATCACGCGCTCGCGCGTCGTTTCCAGAAGATCGACATCGTCGAGCCCACGGTGCCGGAGACGGTCGAGATCCTGAAGGGTCTGCGCTCGCGCTTCGAAGAGCATCACAACGTGAAGTACGCCGACGATGCGCTGGTGTCCGCGGCCGAGCTCGCCGCCCGTCACATCAACGATCGTCAGTTGCCCGACAAGGCCATCGACGTGATCGACGAGGCGGGCGCGCGTCTGCGCCTGAAGCCCGAAGGCGAGCGTGAGACGACGGTGACGACGCAGATGATCGAAGACGTGGTCGCGCGCATCGCACGCATCCCGCCGAAGAACGTGTCGACCTCGGACAAGGATGTGCTGAAGAACCTGGAGCGCAACCTCAAGCTGGTGATCTACGGCCAGGATACGGCGATCGATTCGCTGGCCTCGGCGATCAAGATGTCCCGCTCGGGCCTGGGCGATCAGCGCAAGCCGGTCGGCTCGTTCCTGTTCGCCGGTCCCACCGGCGTCGGCAAGACCGAAGTCACCCGTCAGCTCGCCATCGCGCTCGGCGTGGAGCTGATCCGCTTCGACATGTCCGAATACATGGAACGCCACACGGTGTCGCGTCTGATCGGCGCGCCTCCGGGCTACGTCGGCTTCGATCAGGGCGGTCTGCTCACCGAAGCGATCAACAAGCATCCGCACTCGGTGCTGCTGCTGGATGAAATCGAGAAGGCGCATCCGGATGTGTTCAACCTGCTGCTGCAGGTCATGGACCACGGCACGCTCACCGACAACAACGGCCGCAAGGCGGATTTCCGTCACGTCGTCATCGTCATGACGACCAACGCGGGTGCATTCGAGATGAATCGACCCTCGATCGGCTTCACGCAGCAGGATCACTCGACCGACGGCATGGAAGCGATCAAGCGCATGTTCACGCCCGAGTTCCGCAACCGCCTGGACGGCATCATCCAGTTCAACGGCCTGGATCCGCGCACCATTCAGCGCGTGGTCGACAAGTTGCTGGTGGAAGTCGAGGCGCAGCTGGAGCAGAAGGGCGTGCAGCTGCACATCGACGATGCGGCGCGCGAGTGGATGGCTCGCAAGGGCTACGATCCGAAGATGGGCGCGCGTCCCATGGCCCGCGTGATCCAGGAAGCGATCAAGCGGCCGCTGGCCGAAGAGCTGCTGTTCGGACGCCTGGTCGGCGGCGGTCACGCCTTCGTGACGCTCGGCCCGGACGACAAGCTCAAGGTCGAAGCGCGCGCGGATACCGAGCAGGCGCTGCTGGAAGAGTCCAAGTAATCGGATCGGCAGCACGGATTGCTGCCGGCCATTTACGTCAGAGCGGAAATCGACAGCGCCGGGGTTGGGCCTGTCGAGGCGAGAATCCTTCGGGCCGCGTCAGCGGCCGCGGTACACGATGCGGCCTTTGGTCAGGTCGTAGGGCGTCAGCTCCACGGTGACCGCGTCGCCAGTCAGAATGCGGATATAGTTTTTGCGCATCTTTCCGGAGATGTGCGCAATCACGGTGTGGCCGTTATTCAGCTGCACCTTGAACGTAGTGTTGGGCAGCGTGTCGATCACGCGGCCTTCCATCTGAATCGCATCTTCTTTCGACATGCACTCTCGATGACTGTCCGGCAGGGCCCGCCGGCAGGGCGCGCGAATTGTGCATAAAGCCCCTAGCCAATGCAATTGACACCGGACCGTACGGGTTCGGTGCTGGGCTGGATGCCCACGATTCGTCGCATCAGTCCGTCATACGTTCGCCGGTGGTGCTTCGTTCCCGGCCGGCGGCGCTTCGTTCCAGAGGCCGGGCTGGAACAGCCCGCCCAAGTGTTCGTCCAGTGCCTGGGTGAATTCGGCGCGCGGGATCATCTTGGCCCCCAGGCTCATCAGGTGGGGCGTCGACATCTGACAGTCGATCATGTGGAAGCGACGCGAAACCAGCTCCTCGCAGAGGCGTTTGAGCGCAACTTTGGAGGCATCGCGCTCGGTGCTGAACATCGATTCGCCGAAGAACATGCGCCCGAGCGCGACGCCGTACAGGCCGCCGACCAGCCGGCCATCGAGCCAGGTTTCCACCGAATGGGCGAATCCCAAGCGGTGCAGCCTGACGTAGGCCGCGCGCATTTCCGGCGACAGCCAGGTTCCGCCAGGTCGCAATTCGCTGCTGCCACAGGCGCGCACCACCTCGCGAAACGCGGTATCGATGCGGGTGACAAAGCCGCGATTCCGGCTTGATTTGGCCAGACTGCGCGAGACCTTGAGCTGATCCGGCATCAGGACGGCGCGTGGATCCGGGCACCACCACAGGATCGGTTGACCGCGCGAGTACCAGGGGAAGATGCCGCGCCGGTAGGCGGCGAGTAGTCGCATTGGGGACAAGTCGCCGCCGGCGGCGAGCAGTCCATCCGGTTCGACCAATGCACGATCCACCGGCGGAAACGCATCCGGTGAATCGTGCTCCGAAAGCCAGACAATCGAGCCGCGCATGGGTTCAAGGCCCTCGGTGATACGGCGTATGTTCTTCGACTTGCAGGATATATTGATCGATGGCCGCGCGCTCATCATTTAGATAGTGATCGATGGCGCGTCGGAAACGCGGATCGGCGATCCAGTGGGCCGACCAGGTGGGCGTCGGCTCGAAGCCGCGCGGCACCTTGTGCTCGCCCTGGGTACCCGGCTCGAAGTGCTGCAGCCCGTGCTCGATGCAGTACTCGATGCCCTGGTAATAGCAGGTCTCGAAATGCAGGCTGTGAAAGTTCGCGGCCGCGCCCCAGTAGCGACCGTACAGCACCTCGTCGCCGCGAAAGAAGATCGCGGTGGCGATGGGATGGCCCTGATACTCCGCCAGCTTGATCACGACGGAGTGCGGCATGACCGCGGACACGGTCTGGAAGAATTCCACGTTCAAGTAGTGCTCGTGTCCGTGCGATTCGAACGTCGCCGCGGAGAACCCGAACACGATATTCCAGAGCTTCGCGTCCATCTCCGCGCCGGTGAGCGTGCGAAACGTGACGCCACCTTCACGCACGCGGCGACGCTCGCGCAGTGCCTTCTTGCGCTTGTCGGAGCGGAACGTCGCAATGAAGTCATCGAACGTTTTGTAGCCGCGATTGTGCCAGTGAAACTGGCAATCCTTGCGCCATAGATAACCTTCCTCGCGCAACGACGCACGATCCTCATCCGTCAGGAACAACAGATGCGCGGATGACATCTGCTGCGACTTTGCATATGTCAGCAGCTCCGTGCTCAGTCGCTTGCGCACGTCAGGCGAAGCATCAGGTGCCAGCAGTAAACGCGGCCCCATCGCCGGCGTGAACGGCGGCATGCTCACGAGTTTGGGGTAGTAGCGCAGACCCGCCTGATCGTAAGCGCGCGCCCAGCTCCAGTCGAAGACGAACTCGCCCCACGAATGACTCTTCCGGTACAGCGGCATGGCCGCGACCAGCTGGCCCCGATCTTCGAGCAGCAGATGATTGGGTAACCAGCCGGCGGCCTTGCCGACACAGCCGGCGCGCTCCAGCGCGAGCAGGAACTCGTGCCGCACGAACGGATTGCCCCCGAGCGCCAGCGCATTCCATTGCGCGGCGGGGACGCGGTCGATGCTGGTGACAAAGCGTGCTTGCAGAGTCGTTGCCATTGAGCCCCGACCTTACCGATCGGCGAGACGATGGCGCGCATCGGCGCGCGCCATCAGCTTCCCGTGGGATGACCGCAGCCGCGCTCCTTGGGGGCGCGCAGCTTTTCCGGCCTCATGCCTTGAGGTTGGCCGCATCGAGCTGGTCGAGATACTTGTCGGCGTCGAGCGCCGCCATGCAGCCCGTGCCGGCCGAAGTGATCGCCTGGCGATACACATGATCGGCGACGTCGCCCGCCGCGAACACGCCGGGCACGCTGGTCTGCGTGGCGTTGCCGTTGAGGCCGGACTTCACCACCAGATAGCCGCCTTTCATTTCCAGCTGGCCTTCGAACAGCTGCGTGTTCGGCGCGTGACCGACGGCGACGAACATGCCCGTCACCTCGATATCGCGCTTCGGACCGCCGGCCACGGGCGCGATGCGAACGCCGGTGACACCACTGTCATCGCCGAGCACTTCATCCACTTGGTGATTCCACACGATCGATACCTTGCCGGCCTTCTCGCGTTCGAACAGATGATCCTGGAGGATTTTCTCCGAACGCAGCTTGTCGCGCCGATGGACCAGCGTGACGTGCGATGCGATGTTCGACAGATACAGCGCTTCTTCCACCGCGGTGTTGCCGCCGCCGATCACGGCGACCTTCTGATTCTTGAAGAAGAAGCCGTCGCACGTGGCGCAGGCGGACACGCCGCGGCCGCGGAAATTCTGCTCCGACTCCAGGCCCAGATATTTGGCGGTCGCGCCGGTTGCGATGATCAGCGCATCGCAGGTGTACGCGCCGCGGTCGCCTTCGAGCCTGAACGGACGCTGCGACAGATCGACGCTGTTGATGTGATCGTTCACGACTTCGGTATTGAAGCGCTCGGCGTGCTCGCGCATGCGCTCCATCAGCTTCGGGCCGGTGAGGCCATGCGGATCGCCCGGCCAGTTGTCGACCTCGGTGGTGGTCATGAGCTGGCCGCCTTCCTCGAGGCCGGTCAGCAGCAGCGGCTTGCGATTGGCGCGCGCGGCATAGACGGCGGCGGCGTAGCCTGCGGGGCCCGACCCCAGAATGATCAACCGGGAGTGGCGGGGAGTGCTCATGTATGATTCACCTTCACGATCCTTAAAGCGTCGATGCGAGAGTTCTGACAGTCTGTGAGGGCGGCGGTCGCGAATAGCAACGCCGCGCGGTTCATCCGCCAGTCCGCCCGCCCACGGTTCAGTCAGGGGGCGAATGGTATGTAATGCGCCCCGGGGCCGCCAAATAGAGGGCCTCGATGCCGGTCATCGACGGACAGCTCCCGCTGGCCTGCCACGAGGGTGGCTTCAGGGTTTGGCGCAACCTGCCGGACCTGGGATAATGTATATTCGATATCAAGGGTTTACGCGGTTTTTCTTATGCAATTGGTCGGGGTGAATCGAGTTGGCCAGCAGGGCTGAGGCGCGCGACGGAATGCGGTTGGGGTCCACCGTCGTGCGGTCATTGCGCGAGGGTGCGCTGTGGGTGTTCGGCGCGCTCGCACTGATCGTGCTGGCGGCGCTGCTGACTTACGACCGCCACGATCCCTCATTCGCCACCACGGGTGAGCCCGGGCCGATCGCCAACGTCATCGGTCCCCTCGGCGCGCATCTGGCGGGGCTGCTGGTGCTGCTGTTCGGCGCGCCGGCGTTCTTGTTCCCGATCATGATCGGGTATGCCGGCTGGCTGCTTTATCGGGACCGCAGCAAGGATGACGCTCAGTCGCGCGCCACGCTGGCGTTTCGCGGCTTGGGATTCCTGCTGACCCTCGCTACCAGCTGCGGGCTCGCGAGCCTGCACTTCACCATCAGCAGCTATCCGGATTCGGCCGGCGGTGTGCTCGGCTCGCTGGTCGGGCAGGGGCTCGACTCGGGCTTGAGCTTCCTCGGTGCGACATTGTTGCTGCTCGCGTTGTGGCTTGCCGGTGTGTCGCTGTTCATCGGCCATTCGTGGATTCAGCTCATGGACCTGACGGGGCGCGCGACGCTGCGTGCGTTCGAATGGGTTTCCGGCCGGGTCAGCACCGCGCGCGAGATCAAACAAGGTCGCGAGGTGAAGGAAGCGCGCAGCGAAGTCATTCGCGAGGAGAAGAAGCGCGTCGCCTCCCGGCCGCCGCCGAAGATCGAGCGGGTCGAGCAGAAGGTGGAGAAGAGCGAGCGCGTCGAGAAGGAACGTCAGGTCGCGCTGTTCGAAGCGCCGCAGTCGAAGGAGCTGCCGCCGCTGTCGCTGCTCGATGACCCGCCGCCGAAACAGCAGGGTTACTCGTCCGAAGCGCTCGAGGCCATGTCGCGCCTGGTCGAGATCAAGCTGCGCGACTTCGGCGTCGAGGCTGAAGTGGTCGCGGTGAATCCGGGCCCCGTCATCACGCGCTTCGAGCTCAGCCTCGGCACCGGCGTGAAAGTCAGCCAGATCACCAATCTTGCGAAGGATCTCGCGCGTGCACTTTCCGCGATCAGCGTGCGCGTCGTGGAAGTCATTCCGGGCAAATCCACCGTGGGCCTGGAGATTCCCAACGAGAAGCGCGAGATCGTCACGCTGGGCGAGATCATCAAGTCCAAAGCTTACGATGACATGTCCTCGCCGCTGGCGCTGGTGCTCGGCAAGGACATCAGTGGCGGTCCGGTGTGCGCCGATCTCGCCCGCATGCCGCACTTGCTGGTCGGTGGTACGACCGGCTCGGGTAAGTCGACGGCGGTCAACGCCATGGTGCTGTCGTTGCTCTACAAGGCATCGGCCGAACATGTGCGCTTGATCATGATCGATCCGAAGATGCTGGAATTGTCGGTGTACGAGGGCATTCCGCATCTGTTGGCGCCGGTCGTCACGGACATGAAGGAAGCCGCCAACGCGCTGCGCTGGTGCGTCGCCGAGATGGAACGGCGCTACCAGCTGATGGCGGCGCTGGGCGTGCGCAATCTCGCCGGCTTCAATCGCAAGATCAAGGAAGCGCAGGAGGCGAAGGAGCCGATCCGCGATCCGTTGCTGATGAAGATGCTCGGACCGGAAGGCGATCCGAACGAAGTGCCGTTCCTGGAGCCGCTGCCGTTCATCGTCGTCATCGTCGACGAGTTGGCCGACATGATGATGATCGTCGGCAAGAAGGTCGAAGAGCTGATCGCGCGACTGGCGCAGAAGGCGCGTGCCTCGGGCATTCACCTGATTCTCGCCACGCAGCGTCCGTCGGTGGACGTGATCACGGGTCTGATCAAAGCAAACATTCCAACGCGTATCGCGTTCCAGGTGTCGGCGAAGGTCGACTCGCGCACCATTCTCGATCAGATGGGCGCCGAGGCGCTGCTCGGTCACGGCGACATGCTGTTCCTGCAGCCCGGCACCTCGGTGCCGGTGCGCGTGCACGGCGCGTTCGTCTCCGATGCGGAAGTGCATCGCGTGGTCGGCAGCTTGAAGGGCGCGTCGCCGCCGTCCTACGTGGATGAAATCCTGAAAGGACCTTCCACGCCGATTCCTGGTCTAAAGGGCGAGGATGACGAAGGCGGCGAGGGCGGTGAGGGTTCCGATGGCGAGCAGGATCCTTTGTACGATCAGGCGGTGAAAATCGTGGTCGAATCCCGCAAGGCGTCGATCTCCGGCGTGCAGCGTCGTTTGAAGATCGGCTACAACCGCGCCGCGCGCATGATCGAAACCATGGAGGCGGCCGGCCTGGTCGGTCCGCTGCAGTCCAACGGCTCGCGCGAAGTGCTGGCGCCGCCGCCGGCCGAAGAGTAGCTCGATGACACGATTTTCAACTGCAGGTCGGCTCGCGGCCGCGTTGCTCCTCACGCTGTGGGCGCACGTGACGCTCGCGGCATCGGATACCGCCGCGGGTCAGCAGAAAGTCGAGAGCTTCCTGCAGGGCCTGCAATCGCTGCAGGCGCAGTTCAAACAAACGCTGATGGATCGCAATGGCTCGACCGTCGAGCAGGCGAGCGGCACGCTGGCGATCCGCCGGCCCGATCGGTTCCGTTGGGATTATCGCGAGCCGAACGAGCAGGTCATCGTCGCCGACGGCTCGCGCATCTGGCTGTACGACGCCGATCTGCAACAGGTGACAGTGCGCAAGCTCGATGACACCCTGTCGGCGACGCCCGCCATGCTGCTGAGCGGTCAGGGCAATCTGCAGGACAACTTCACGGTCACGCAGAGCACCCAGGAAGGCGGCATTTCGTGGGTACGCATGCAACCCAAACGCGATGACACGGATTTCAAATGGGTGCGGCTCGGCTTCGAGGGCAACCAGCTCAGGTTCATGCAGCTGGCCGACAAGCTCGGCCAGACCACGAATCTCGAGTTCTCACAATTGGAACGCAATGTGGCCCTCGATCCGTCACGTTTCACCTTTACCGTACCGCCTGGGGCCGACGTGATCGGCGATACGTCCAGGAATTGAGGTCATGTTGCCGTTGAGATTTCCGAGGCTGTGGCTCAGCCTGGGCTGGCTCGCCGTCGGGTTGGCCATCGTCGTCTGTCTCATGCCCACCGACCGGCTGCCGCTGCCGTCCAGTCTGAGTGACAAGTCCGAGCACTTCATCGGCTATCTGCTGCTCTCGTGCTGGTTCGGCGGGATCTATCCGCGCTCACGATACTGGATCATCGGGATTGGCCTGGTGGTCATGGGCGTGCTGATCGAGCTGGCCCAGGGCGCCATGGGTTGGGGGCGCCAGGCGGATGTGCTCGATGTCATCGCGAACAGCACCGGCGTGGTTGCCGGTCTGCTCTTGTGCTGGATGGGGCTCGGCGGCTGGGCACAGCGCGTGGAGTCTGTGGTGGCATTCGTTACCGGGACGCAGAAGTCGTGAATTTGCCGTTCGAGGATGCCGTTGACGCGCGACCGCTCGCCGATCGCATGCGGCCGGCTTCGCTCGATGAATACATCGGGCAGACGCATCTGTTCGGCCCGGGCAAGCCGCTGCGACGCATGCTCGAAGGCGGTCATCTGCATTCGATGATTCTGTGGGGACCGCCCGGCACGGGTAAAACCACGCTGGCGCGCCTGGTGGCGCAGCAGTGCGATGCGCAGTTCATCGCGCTCTCCGCGGTAATGGCGGGCGTCAAAGACATTCGCGCTGCCGCCGAACAGGCACAGGAAGCCCGTCGTGCCGGCCGTCGCACGGTGTTGTTTCTGGACGAGGTGCATCGTTTCAACAAGGCACAGCAGGATGCGTTTCTGCCGTGGGTGGAAGACGGCACCTTGGTCTTCGTCGGCGCGACCACCGAAAATCCCTCGTTCGAATTGAATAACGCGTTGCTGTCACGGGCGCGCGTCTATGTGTTGCGCTCGCTCACCGAGCCGGATATCCGGCAGGTGCTGGATCGTGCGCTCGCCAGAGAAGCAGGCCGGGTGAAGGCGGAGGAGCGCGCGCTGGAATTGATGGCGAAAGCTGCCGACGGCGATGCTCGCCGCTCGCTCAATATGCTCGAGCTTGCGATCGATCTCGCGAGCGATGTCGATCCGCCGACGATCACCGAAGCGATCGCCAACGAAGTGGCTTCAGGCGGCTTGCGACGGTTCGACAAGCAGGGCGAGGCGTTTTACGACCAGATCTCGGCGCTGCATAAGTCGGTGCGCGGTAGCGATCCAGATGCGGCGCTGTACTGGTTGTGTCGAATGCTGGATGGCGGCTGTGATCCTCGATACATCGCCCGCCGCGTGCTTCGCATGGCGTCTGAAGATATCGGGCTCGCCGATCCGCGCGGCCATACGTTGGCATTGGAAGCGTGCGAGGTGTACGAGCGCCTCGGGTCGCCGGAAGGAGAGTTGGCCATCGCGCAGGTGGTCGTGTTCCTCGCTTGCGCGGCGAAGAGCAATGCCGTCTACAAGGCGTTCGGCCAAGCCATGCAGGATGCGAAGACCCTGGGCTCGCTCGATGTCCCATTGCATCTGCGCAATGCGCCGACCAAGCTGATGAAGTCGCTCGGCTACGGCAAGGATTATCGCTACGCGCACGACGAGCCGGATGCTTACGCGGCCGGCGAGAACTACTTCCCCGACGGCATGGAGCCTCGCCAGTACTACCAGCCCGTCTCCCGGGGCATGGAAATCAAGATTGCCGAGGCGCTGGCCCGGCGCAAGAAATAGGGCCGTCGGCAGCTACGATTCGCGGCATATGTTCGCTCCGTGCGAGCGGCGGCGGCCGGGCGCTCAGTGTTAGACTGTCGGAAGGTCCATTCTTCCGGTTTAAGCTGATCGTCATGCTCGACCCCAAACTGCTCCGCTCCGATCCCGACGCCGTGGCCGCGAACCTCGCGAAACGCGGTTTCAAGCTGGACGTGGCCCAGCTGAGCTCGCTGGAGGAGGCGCGCAAGAAATGGCAGGTGCGGGCCGACGAGCTGCGCAACGAGAAGAACGTTCATGCCAAGAGCGTCGGCAAGGCCAAGGCGCAGGGGCAGGACATCGCGCCGCTCTTGAAGCAGGTCGAGACCCTCGGCAGCGAGCTTGCGGCGGCCGAAGCGGAGTTCGCCAAGGTGCAGGCCGAGCTGGAGAAGATCACGCTCGGGCTGCCGAACATGCTGCACGAGAGCGTGCCGGTTGGCGCCGATGAAACCGCCAACGTCGAGATTCGTCGTTGGGGCGAGCCGCGCAAGTTTGCATACAAGCCGCTCGATCACGTCGAACTCGGCGAGAAGCTCGGCCAGATGGATTTCGCCGCCGCCGGCAAGATCTCCGGCGCTCGCTTCTCCGTGCTGACCGGGCCGCTGGCGCGACTGCATCGGGCGTTGATCCAGTTCATGCTCGATCTGCACACCGGCGAGCACGGTTATCGCGAGACGTATGTTCCCTATCTCGTGAACGCGCAGTCGCTCACAGGCACCGGCCAGCTGCCGAAGTTCGAAGCGGATCTGTTCGGCATCAAGGGCGAGTCAGGTCTGTATCTGATTCCAACGGCCGAAGTGCCGGTGACGAATCTGGCGCGTGACACCATCATCGAAGCGAACGAGCTGCCGATTCGCTACGTGGCGCACACGCCCTGTTTCCGTTCCGAAGCGGGCTCCTATGGCAAGGACACGCGCGGCATGATACGTCAGCATCAGTTCGAGAAAGTGGAGCTGGTGCACCTGTCGAAACCACAGGACTCCTACGCCGAGCACGAGACGCTCACCCGCAATGCCGAAGAAGTGCTCAAGCGGCTGAACCTTCCGTATCGCGTGATGGCGCTGTCCTCCGGCGACATCGGTTTCGGCTCGGCGAAGACCTACGACCTGGAGGTCTGGCTGCCGGGGCAGGAGGCGTATCGCGAGATTTCTTCGTGCTCGAACTTCGAGGCGTTCCAGGCGCGTCGCATGCAGGCGCGCTGGCGCAACCCGGAGACCGGTAAGCCCGAACCGCTGCATACGCTGAACGGCTCCGGCGTGGCCGCCGGCCGGGCCCTCGTGGCCGTGCTGGAGAACTATCAGGAGCCGGATGGCAGCATCAAAGTGCCCGAGGTGCTCAAGCCGTACATGGGCGGCCTGGATGTGATCCGGCGTCCGTAACAAGACGCACGATCCACGATCAAGGCAAACAAAAAGGGCGCTGCATGTGGCAGCGCCCTTTGTCTTTCAGCCTTGGGTCAGACGATCAGTCATCACCGGAGGCCGCGCCCAGCAGGTGCAGCAGGCTGGTGAACAGGTTGTAGATGCTCACGTACAGCGTGACGGTCGCCATGATGTAGTTCGTCTCGCCGCCGTGAATGATGGCGCTGGTCTGATACAGGATCAGGCCGGCCATCGCGATCACGAACACGCCCGAGACCACCAGCGACAGGGTAGGCATGTTGAAGAACACCGCCACCAGACCCAGCAGGAAGGCGCCGATGATGCCCACCATCAGGAAGCCGCCCATGAAGCTGAAGTCCTTCTGGCTCTTGACCGCGTAGGCCGACAAGCCGACGAAGGTCGCGGCGGTGACGCCGAGCGCCGTGGTCACGACTTGCGCGCCGTTCGGCAGGAACTTCAGATACATGCTGATGATGGGGCCGAGCGTCAGGCCCATGAAGCCGGTCAGCAGGAAGATGAACAGCAGACCCCACGCACTGTTCTGCGTCTTGGTGACCGCGAACAGCAGGCCGAAGTAGCCGACCAGCGTGATCAACAGACCCGGGTGGGGCAGGTTGAGCAGCATGGAGACGCCGGCCGTCAGCGCGCTGAAGGCGAGCGTGGCACCGAGCAACAGATACGTGTTGCGCAGAACCTTGTTGGTCGTCAGCGCAGAGCTGCGCGTAGTACTTGCAATGGTGCTTGGATAAGACGCCATGACTTTCAACTCCTCCGGATATCGTCCAGTTGGACCGCGTTCCGTCCCGCGAGTTGCAGGCCGACGCGCCTTGTCCAGCATTCTACAGTGCCCTGGGCAGGCTCCGTCTATGTGATTGCAAGGTTTTGAATTGCAAGGGGTTGAACCTTACTGCGCTGTCAGGAAGCCGGTCGCGAGCGGGGTGGCAGGAGCATTGACAGTGCTGTCAGCAGCCTGGTGGATTCCAGGGCCTGCTCTGGTCGAAAACGGCCGAGGCCCTTTCGACCTGTCTGCCGAAGGGCGCGAGCTTCGCCGGACTGCTCGATCGCCGCCGCATCGGGTGCAGTAGGAGAGTCGTGCTGTTGCTCGCACTGCAGCGCGTCGAAGGGCTCGATCACGACATCGGCGCTTAGGTCACGGCTGAATCGTGGTGAGAGCTGCCGGAGGGGCTGCGCGAGTTCCTGTTTTGTACCTGCGTTCCAGCGCGCGGTGCTGCCCGAGCTCACGGCCGCATTGCTTGGGCGAACATGGCGGAGCTTCGGCTCGCGGATCAATGGGCGCGCGATCAATCACAATCGATTACAGCAGGCCGAGGTGCTGTGCACAGAAGTGCTGCCGCTGCTGCCGAGGGCGCCCTCGCTGGGGAGATCTCATTCGCGCACGTGATCGCAGCTCGGCTCAGGTGCGCATCGCCGAAGTAAAGCGACGCGCTGAGACCGCTCGAACATCTGCATAGCGTGCTCGAAAGCAACAACTGCCAGCGATTGTTGGCTCGGGTTTGCTTCGACAAGGTTATGCTGTGGCGAGCATCGTTAGAAACATTGCGCCAGCGGCCAACCACCGCCCGAGCCGGGCAGTACCTCCTGAACGTAGGGTCCCGTCGTCCACCCTCGATCCATGCTAGGATGCGCGCCCCCGGGCCGCTCCGCCCGGGCCGCATCATGCGTGGAAGGGTGGCAGAGTGGTCGATTGCACCGGTCTTGAAAAC
>NZ_CALFXI010000108.1 GCF_937958065.1 uncultured Steroidobacter sp. | reverse complement strand
TCATCAGGGACGTGCGGTGAGGAGCGCAATGCGCTCCGGCCGAGCCCGGTGCCGGGACGAGGTAGGTCGCTCCCGGCGACGCAGACCACCAACGCCTCTTAATCGCCAGCATCGCCGAAGGCAATTTCACGCAGCTCATCCGAAGACACGGCGCGGCCCTCGACCACCCGATCCCCTTCGAGCACACAAACAAAGCTTCGCTCTTTCCCATCGCCGGGCTTGGCAACGAACGGCCTGGCAGTGCCGCCAATCACATGCTGTCCCTCGAAGCGTTCATCGACCGTCACATCGAAGCGATATCGCAGTTCGAACACCCGCGTATCGAGCAGATGTTTCTGGCAGAACAGCTGCGGGCAGAGCCGGGCTGCGTTCTCGTCTTCGATCGGGTCGCAGCCCTTCACGATCACTGCTTTCTTCGAGCGCAACAACTCCGGCTCGCTCAGGTTGCCGAGCAGCCAGAACAGCCCGGAGAGGGCGATGCCGAAGACTCCAGCGAAGATGGCGAGGCGTAGCGGCAGCATGCGCCGCTGACTTTACCCGCGCCAGCCCGGCTTCACCATCAACATGTGCACGTCGCCGAGCTGCCGTTCGGCGAAGCCGCCTTCGCAGTAACAGAGGTAGTAGTCCCACAACCGGATGAATTCCTCCGGATAGCCGAGCGCCCGGACCTTGTTGATGTTGGCGAAGAAGTTCTCTCGCCACAGGCGCAGGGTCGTCGCGTAGTGCGGGCCGATGTCTTCGAGGTGGTAGACCTTCATGTCCGTCGCTCGGGTCAGCGCATTGGCGATGGCCGTCACGCAGGGGATGAAGCTGCCGGGGAACACGAAGCGCTGGATGAAATCCACGCTCTTGAGCGCATCGTCGTAGATCTGATCCTGGAGCGTGATGGCCTGGATCAGCATCGCGCCGTTCGGCTTCAGCAGCGAGGCGCACCTGGCTAGGTAAGTATCCAGATACTGATGGCCGACCGCTTCGATCATCTCGATGGAGACCAGCTTGTCGTACTGGCCCGTGAGATCGCGGTAATCATCCAACCGCAGATCGATGCGATCGCTCAAGCCTTCGGCGGCCACGCGCTCCTTGGCCAGTGCGTACTGCTCCTTGGAGATCGTCGTCGTCGTGACGCGGCAGCCATACTTCTTCGCTGCATGGATGGCGAGACCGCCCCAGCCCGTGCCGATCTCCACCAGATGATCCGAGGGCTTCAGTTGCAGCTTGCGGCAGACTGCGTCGAATTTCGCCAGCGAGGCTTCCTTGAGCGTCGCTTCCGGCGCTTCGAAGATGCCGCACGAGTAGGCCATCGTGTCGTCGAGGAACAGCTGGAAGAAGTCGTTGCCCAGGTCGTAATGGGCCGCGATGTTCTTGCGGCTGCCGTCCTTGGAGTTGCGATTCATCCAATGGAAGATGCGTCGCAGTGGCGAGGTGAGGAATGCCAGGCCGCGTTCCATGTTCTGCATGATCTCTCGATTCAGGACCATGATGCGTACCAGCGAGACCAGGTCATCGCTGCGCCAGTGGCCGTGAATGTAGGCTTCGCCCGCGCCCGTCGTGCCGCCGAACGCAGCGTCGGCCCAGAACTGCGGATGCACGACTTCCACCGTCGCCGACAGCGAGCATTCCGGCGTGTGCTTGCCGAAGCGGTGCACCTGGTCGCCGTCGACGACGGCGATCTCGCCGTGTTTCAAATGTTTCAACTGGCCCAGCAGCGCATTGCGGCCGGTCCGTTGCAGCCACGAATCGTGGGCGACCAGGGCCGGTGTGTTGGGGAGGATCGACGGTCTTGCTGTCGTCATGGCGTCACGGTCCACTTCGGGTGAGTGAAGAATGGCGTGCGTCGGAACCACAGGCGCAAGGCCTGCCAGTAAATCGCACCGGAAACTTTGGCGGTCATGAGCGGATATCGATACAGCGCGCGAGCCAGCGCGGCGCTGGAGATTTCCTCTCGTTGCAACGTGAGCGTGGCGTCGAACACGCGGCGCGTTTTCCCGTCCTTCTGCTGCAGGTTGTCCATGTGGATGCGCAATTGCTCGCCGGGCACGCTCAGGCGCCAGTCGTAGCTCATGTCCATGGGCCAGAACGGCGAGACGTGGAATTCCTTGCCGAACTCGAAGCGCATGACACTGTCGTTGCGCGTTGCCGTCCTCACCGGCAGTACGTAAGCGTGCCGTTCCTTCCAAGGCGTGTTGGTGATTTCCGCCAGGATGGTCTGAACGCTCGTGCCGCTGCTGTCGAAGCAGTAATAGAACGACACCGGGTTGAAGATGTAACCGAAGTAGCGCAGATGCGTGAGCATGCGGATCGGGCCGTCGGGGCGGCGGCCGGTCTGCGCGGTGACGGTTCGTCGGACGGCTTCGTCGAGGCTCAGTTCGTCCTGGTGATCGTCGCCGTCGTTGAGCGTCTGGTGATAGTCGGAGCGCTTGAAGCGCGCGAGCGCGGGGCCGCGAGTGGACCAGCACCAATAGCGATCAAACAGATGCGGCAGCTCGGCGAGATCCAGATACATCATGAACAGTTCATAGCGGAACTGATGGCCGGACGGTTCGTGCCGGCGATGTCGGACCCAGCCGTTGTAGATACAGCTTTCCATGCGTGTGACTCGCGTTGCAATCAGTCGGACTACGCCACGCTGGCGGTGGCGGCCGGCAGAGTGTCCATGCCCGCAGCATTTTCTCCGCGCGACGTGAGATCCCACTGGAAATGTTCCAGGGCGCGGATCGCGGTCACGACGCCGTCCTCGTGAAATCCGTAGCGCCAGTAGGCGCCGCAGTAGTACGTGCGGCGCGCGCCATTGACTTCGCGATGACGAGCCTGAGCGGCGACGCCGGCGGGCAGATACACCGGATGGTGATAGGCGATGCGCTGAATGATCTTGCGCTTGTCGATCGCGTCCGCGTGATTCAGCGTGACCAGGAATTTGGTTGGCGCATCCAGCGTCTGCAGGATGTTCATGTCGTACGTCAGCGCGACCGGCTGTTGCGGATTCTTCAGCGCGTGATAATTCCAGGCGGCGCGGGCGAGCGGGCGACGCGGCAGCAGCGAGGTGTCCGTGTGCAGGATGGCCTCGTTCGCCGCGTACGGAAAGGCATTCAAGACTTCCCGCTCGGCTGGCGTCGGATCGCTCAGCATGTCGAGCGCCTGATCGCTGTGGCAGGCGATGAAGATGTGATCGAAGCGATGCACGTCCCCCTTGGTGGTGCACACTTCGACCTCGTTCGGCCGGCGGCGCACGCTTTCGATCGGCGTCGACAGATGCACGTCGGCCTTCATGGCGGCAATCAGCTTGCGAACGTATTCACGTGAGCCGCCTTTGATCGCCTGCCATTGCGGACGGTGGTCGATGTTCAAGAAACCGTGGCGCTCGAAGAACTCCACGAAGAAGCGCGCCGGGAACGACAGCATCGCATCGGCTTCGGCGGACCAGATCGCGCGGCCCATCGGCAGGATGTAGCGCTCGGCGAAGGCGTTCGAATAGCCGTTGGCGCGCAGGTATTCGCCCAACGTCAGCTTGTCGTCGTTGGTCTTGAGCAGCGCGCGTGATTCACGATTGAAGCGCAGGATGTCGTAGATCATGCGCAGAAACGAGGGACTGACGATGTTCGAGCGCTGTGCGAACAGCGCATTCAGCGACGTGCCGTTGTACTCGAGGCCGGTGCGTTCGCAGCGCAGGCTGAAGCTCATGTTCGAGGGCTGCCACTGCACGCCCAGTTCGCGCAGCATCGCGATGAAGTTCGGGTAGGTCCAGTCGTTGAAGACGATGAAGCCGGTGTCGACTGCATACTGCTTGCCTTGCCACTCGACGTCGACGGTGTTGGTGTGTCCGCCGGGATAGCTGCCCGCTTCGAACACGGTGACGTCGTGCTGACGACTCAGGCGCCAGGCCGCATATAGTCCTGCGATTCCCGCGCCGATGACTCCGATGCGCATGCTGGTTCCTTTGCCCGGTAAGTGACGAAAGCTTGTCGTTAGTTCTTTTCGGGGCGCATCCGGGTGCGCGCGTCGCGTACCTCGCGCGGCACCGGCTTGAGATCCCAGACGATCCCGAGCAGCGCCAGCACGCGCAGGCCGTAGTAGGTCAGGTCGATCTCCCACCAATAGAATCCCTGTCGGGTCGAGGCGGGATAGTGGTGGTGGTTGTTGTGCCAGCCTTCGCCGAACGTCAGCAGCGCGAGCCACAGGTTGTTGCGGCTGTCGTCGGCGGTCTGGTAACGGCGCTTGCCGAAGCGATGGCAGAGCGAGTTGATCGTGTAGGTCGCGTGATAAGTCACGACCGTGGAAACGAAGAAGCCCCACACCAGCATTTGCCAGCGATCCGTGTGCAGGTCCGGAGCGGAGTTTTCGAGCACCGCGCCGAGACCGAACAAACCGACGGCCAGTGCGATCGGCACCAGGATGTCGAATCGATCCAGCAGCTTCAGCTCGGGAAACTTCAGCAGGTCGCGCACGCGGGACAGGTCGGGCTGGAAGTGACGCCGCGACAGGAACCAGCCCAGGTGGCTCCACAGGAAGCCGCGTTGCACCGGCGAGTGAACATCGTGCTCCGTGTCGGAGAACGCGTGGTGATGACGGTGGTGCGCAGCCCACCAGATCGGGCCGCGCTGCACGGCTGAAGCGCCGAGCAGAGCGAACACGAACTGGCCGGCGCGCGAAGTCTTGAAGGAGCGATGTGAGAAGTAGCGGTGATAGAAGCCGGTGATCGCGAACATGCGAATCGCATACAGACCGATGGCGACGGCCGCGGCGATCGGACTGACGCCGACGAACAACACTGCCACGCAAGCGATGTGCATGCCGATGAAGGGAATCACGCGCAGCCAGTCGATGTCATCGATCTTGGCCGAGTCGAAATTGGCCAGGCCCGCGCCCGCGTCGAGCCAGCTGGTGAGGCTGGTCCACAGGCTTTTGCGGGGTGCGGCGTCGGTGTGATTGCTCATGCTGATGCGTCCCTCGGCGAGGATTTCGCATCGGCGACGAGCTACGGATTCAATCGCTAATTCATTAACGCAGCTGGGAATAACCTGAAAGCGCGCGCTTGCGGGATTCCCCAAGGTCGAGCACTGGCGGAGGATGGGTTGGTCCAGTTCGACGCCGGCCTGCTGTAACACGGCCGCGGGCGGCACCATTCGCGTGCGCAGTTCTGCGCATCGAGTGTCGGAGCGCAGCGACACTCTGCCGCGCGCTGATCTAACCGAAATGCAAATGCGGTGACACGCGCGAGGTGTCGTTCCGGTCCGGTCGATCGCGTCCGGCCGGATAGGTGAAGACTCGATAGCGGCAGCTGCTGTCCCGTTCGAGATCGTGCCCGGCTCGAACACGATGCCGCGTTGCTCTGCTCGACTGACACGCCGTCATCGTCGGCGCCGTGGCCCCTCGGCATCGCGTTTCAATGCCGCCGGTTCGTAGAGCCGGTTCCAGCAAATCGGCGTCGCCCCGGTGTCGGACGCAGCGGCGCAGGGCGGTCGAGGACGGGCCTTTTTGCACCAGCAGCCGGCTGCCGATTTTGCGCAGGCCGGCGTCCAGGGCGAGCAGGCGTGATGGGCCCGGCGCCCAAGGTTGTTCCTCGTCGGGCGGCATCGGCATACAGCGGCACGATCCGTTCGGCCTGCTCCAGGGCCTGGACACGGCGGGATGGTGGGTCAGCCGGAGATCGCGCCGAAACCAGACGATTGCAGTCCGGGATGCGGCGGATCGTGGCACGGCGGCGCGCCTATCGCTATGCGATGCAGGGGGAGGATCTGGAGTGACCGCGCCGCGTTGGGCCGGGCGCGGTCATGAAAGCTATCGGAGGGGCGGTAAGCCTGCCGGGACGCTCAGGCGTCGTCCCGGTCGTTGTAATCGTCGTCGTCGTCGTCGAGGTCTTCATCCTCGTCGTCGTCCCAATCGTCGTCGTCCTCGTCCCAATCGTCCTCGTCTTCGTCCTCGTCTTCTTCCTCTTCCTCGTCCTCGTCGTCGCTGGCCCAGCCTTCCGGCTCATCGGCCTGTTCGAGGTCGAGCTCGTGCCAGGTATCGAGGTCGATCTCCTCGATATCGCCGTTCTCGTACTGGACTTCGACCAACTCCTGGTCGGGATCCACGGACAGGACCTTGAAGACCTCGTTTTCTTCGAGATCTTCATACCATTTTCCCTGGACCGGGTCGTAATCTCTGGCCACGCACACACCTCAAACGACGAGAACCGGTGTATTCACCGGCGGCGGAATATTAGGGGCATTCTCAAAGACTGCCAAGTGAGTGAAACAGCGCCGGCGCCGTCTTGCATGGGCGGATGGACGGGGGTCCGGCCGCTGCCTACACTGCCGCGCCCTTTCACACTTCATGCCATGACAGAGACGTCACGAGAACATTCGTCGGCCCGGCCGTTGTTACAGGCACGGCGTATCGTCATCAAGGTCGGCTCGGCCTTGCTGGCCGACGCCGGCAGTGGCGCGGTCAAGCGTGACTGGCTGGAAACCCTGGCCGCCGATATCGGCGCCCTGCGCCGGCGCGGCCAGGAGGTGCTGCTGGTGTCCTCGGGCGCGATCGCGCTGGGGCGGCGGCAGCTCGGGTTGGCGCCGGGCAAGTTGAAGCTGGAGGAGAAGCAGGCCGCCGCGGCGGTCGGGCAGATCCGTCTGGCGCACGCCTGGACGGAAGTGCTCCAGCTGCACGAGCTGAGCGTCGCGCAGATCCTGCTCACGCCCGGCGACACCGAGCAGCGTCGCCGGTACCTGAATGCACGCAGCACGCTGCGCACCTTGTTGAAGCTCGGCTCGGTGCCGGTGATCAACGAGAACGACACCGTCGCGACCGCCGAGATACGTTATGGTGACAACGACCGTCTGGCGGCGCGCGTGGCGCAGATGATCAGCGCCGACTGCCTGATCCTGCTGTCGGATGTCGATGGTCTGTATACGGCCGATCCCACGCGCGATCCCAACGCGCAATTCATTCCGGAAGTGCGTGCGATCACGTCGGAGATCCAGGCGATGGCTGGCGGGTCGGCGTCCGCGGTCGGCACGGGCGGCATGGCGACCAAGATTACTGCCGCGAAAATCGCCGTCGGTGCAGGCTGTCATATGTGTGTGGCTCTCGGCAGAGAGTTGCATCCGGTGCGCCGGATCGAGGAAGGCGCGCGTTGCACGTGGTTCTATCCGTCAGCTAGTCCGTCGACCATGCGCAAGCAATGGATCGCCGGCACGTTGCAGCCGGCCGGTGAGCTCTATGTAGATGAGGGCGCGGCGGCAGCCCTGAGTCGCGGCAAGAGTCTGCTGCCCGCGGGTGTCACTCGCATCGTCGGTCCGTTCCAGCGCGGGGACGCGCTGATCGTGCGTGATGCGGCCGGCGCGGAAATCGCGCGCGGGTTGGTCGCGTACTCGAGTTCCGAGGCCGAGCGGCTGCTCGGACACAAGTCGAGCGAGATCGAGGCACTGCTCGGCTTCCATGGCCGCGATGAAATGATTCACCGGGACGATCTGGTTCTGACGCGCTGACGCTCGTTGCACTTGCGTCGGCTTTGTTAGTATCGGCCGCTTGGACATTCGTCCAACAGCGGATCATGCAAGTCTTACAAGAACCCTCCCTGCGCCAAAATCGCGCGCTGGTCGCCACTATTGCGCTCAGTTTTCTGCTGCTGCTGTGCTCGGCGGGGCTCACCTTCCATGTATCGCGCCAGGGGGTCGATGCGGACCAACTGGTGGTGCACACGATGGAAGTGCAGCGGGCACTCAACCAGACGCTGCTCACGCTGGGCGGCGCCGAATCGGGTCTGCGCGGTTTCCTGCTGACCGGCGATGAAGCGTTTCTCGAACCGCATCGCGAAGCCGGCGAGCTGCTGCCTCGGCAGTTGGCCGCGTTGCGCCAGATGCTCGCCGACAGTCCTCCACAGGTCGCCAATTTCGAAGCGTTCGCGCCGCTGATCGAGCAGCGCCTGGCCGGCATCGATACGGCCTTGGCCGCGCATCACGACGGACGCCGTTCCGACGCGGTCGCCGCGCTTCAACACTCCGGCCTGCCCACGATGAATGACATCCGCTCGCGCATCGAAGCTGCCACCGAATTCGAGCAGCAACTGCTCGTGGAACGTCAGCGCGCATCCGCCGATCTGCGTGATCGATTCAGTACCGCGGTGGTCATGATGCTGCTCGCTTGCGGCGTGCTGGCGTTGTTCGCGCTGATCAGCGTGCGCCGATACGTGGCAACCATTCACGCCAGCCGGTTGCAGCTGGCTTCGCATAATGCCGAACTGGAGCAGCGCGTACAGGCGCGCACAGAGGAACTGGCGCAAGCCGCCGACGAAGCCCATCGCGAGCGCGCGCGAGCCGAGTCTCTGCTGACCGATGTCAACCATCGAGTCGGCAACAACCTCGCGCTGGTGTCGTCGTTCCTGACGATGCAACAACGTGCCGTGAAGAACCCCGATGCCGCGCGCGCCCTGAGCGCCGCTCGCATGCGGGTGCAGGCCATTGCATCGGCCCATCGCAAGCTGCGCCTGGGAGCGGACTTTGCGACGGTGAAGCTCAACGAAGTGCTCGGCGCGGTGCTCGAAGACATCCGTGCCGGCCTGCCGCCGGGAGATCTGATCCGGATCCACTGCCAGGTCGAGCCGCTGGAGATCAATGCGCGGGATGCGGTGTCGCTCGGCGTGCTGACCAGCGAGCTGGTGATGAACGCAGTCAAACATGCGTTCGCGCCCGGTGACTCTGGCGAGGTGAGTGTCGTGCTCGAGTACGGCGCGGATTCGGTCGCGGTTTTGGAAGTTTCCGATGACGGAGTGGGCTATGACAAACATTCACAAGAAACAGGCGGACTGGGCGCCAAGATCATCGACATGGTCGCGCGCCAGTTCGGTGGACGCCCGGAGCGGTCTGCTCGATTTCACGAAGGCGCTGCTGCGCAAGGGCGTCGGCCTGGCACGCGGATCCGCGTCAACCTCGTCAAGCTCCAGGTCATGCGCGGCTCCTGAAGTCGTTCGCACCGGCGGCGCGCCCATGACGCGGCCGGCGGTGATGCGCAATCCGCGCGTCCTGCTGTTTCCCGCGAGGTGCCCGCCACATCGCGAAGGCGGCGATGGCAGCGGTCCTCAAGGCACGCTCGAGGGGCCGATGTCGGGCATGACGGTGCTGGTCGTCGAGGACGACTTCATCGTCGCCTATGACATGCAGACGATGCTGGAGGAGCAGGGCGCGCGCGTGCTCGGCCCGGCATCGAGTCTGGCCGAGGCGCAGGAGCTGATCGCGCGGGAGCAGCCGACTGTCGCCGTCCTCGATGTGAATCTCAACGGCGAGTATGTGTTTCCGCTGCTCGACCAGCTGCGCAGCAAAGAGGTGCCGTTCGTGTTCGCAACGGCTTACGCGGATGAAGACCGGCTGTTCCCGGAGGCGGCTCGCAGCGCGCCGCGCTTGTCGAAGCCGGTGCTACCGAATGTGCTGATCGCGCAGTTGATGCGTCTGAAGCGCTGAGCGTCCTCGGCAAGGCGCGTCAGTGTGTGGTATCGCGCCGGTTCACTGGAATATCGACGTATCGATGCGCCGGCGCGTCGCTCGCGGGAAAGGTTTCCTTGAGCGATTCATCGATCATCTCGTCTTCGGCGGCCACTGGGTTGCGGATGCGATAGCGTCGGGCAATGCCCTTGATCGCGGGCATCGCGATCAGCGCCAGCGCGCCTAGCAGCAGAATGGATTCGATGGCGCCGTACGCCGAACTCCGGCGCAGCGGCACGTAATCATCCGAGTCGTCATCATCGTAGCGCTCGTAGTCGCGCATGAGCGTTCTCCGTTTGTCTCCTACCGAGACGCTCCGCCCGCGGACTCGGTTCCGTCACGGCAGCCGGGGCGGAACGATGGGATGCGAGCTGGAGAGTCCGCCGTCCACCGCGAAGGCCTGACCGTTGACGTAGGAAGCGGCGTCCGAGGCGAGGAACAGGGCCATGCGCGCGATCTCGATCGGCGCACCAGCGCGGCGCAGCGGATTGAGCTGGCCGATCTTGTTGTCGGTGCCGCGCGCCCGCGCCTGCTCGAAGATGGGCTGGGTCATGCCGGTCTCGATCAGGCCCGGACAGATGGCATTGATACGTACGCCACTGCCGGACAGCTGGTATGCCGTCGTTTGCACCAGGCTGATGACGCCCGCTTTGCTGGCGCTGTACGGCGAGCCGCCAGCACCGGAACGCAGGCCGGCGACCGAGGCGGTGCAGATGATCGAGCCGCGCTTGCGCGGAGTCATGACTCGGGCCGCATGCTTCACGGCGAGGAATGTGCCGATCAGATTGACGGTGAGTACCTGCAGCCAGTGCTCGGGCGTCTGCTCGTTGAGCGGCACCAGTCCGCCGCTGATGCCGGCATTCGCAAAACAAACATCGAGCGCGCCGTATTCGCGGACCGCCGTGTCGATGGCATCCGCAATGTTCGGTTCCTGAGATGAATCGCTGACGATGGCCGTGGCGCGACCGTTCTCCTTGCGGATGCAGGCGACGGTTTCTTCGACCTCGACCGCACGGTCCAGCGCCACCACCGCCGCACCCGCCTGCGCGAACACGATGGCACTGGCGCGGCCGATGCCGCTGGCGGCACCGGTAACGAGCGCGACCTTGCCCTTGAGCTGGCCTGCGACGGCGGGGTCGGGAATCTGCATGGTTGTCCTACCGATTCGGGCGCGTTTTTCGCAGACCGGAACGGGTCGCGGAACGCTTTGTCGTTGGCATCGATTCAGGCGCCGAGTGTGTCCGCGAGTATGAATTAATGCAATGGCGCCGGGGCGTGGCTGTCGGCTGCCAGGGGCATGTGGCATTGTGCCGGCCTTCAGGAAACAAGTCCGCGACCGCCGCGATGCTGAATGTCACTACGCCCGAGACATTGTTCGAACAGGAATCTGGCCTGATTGCCGATTTGATCCATGCCCACGCCCAGCAGCGCCCGCGCCATCCGGCGCTGATCGATGCACAGCGCTGTGTCACTTACGGCGAGCTGGATGCAGCGATGGATCGGGTGGCGGTTGCCTTGCAACGTGATCGGGTGGGCAGCGCCGAGTCGGTAGCGATATGCGCCGGATCCTGTGTCGAATATGGCCTCGTGTTCCTCGGCGCCTTGCGTGCCGGCGTCGCGGTTGCGCCGTTGTCGCCAGCGGCGACACCGCAAGCGCTCGTGACCATGCTCGCCGACAGCGGCGCGAAGATCCTGTTTCTCGATGAGCCCGTGGCGACGATGTTGGCGAGGGAGGCACTGCCGCCAGGGTTGCAACTCGTCCGCCTGGATCGTGCGCCGGGAGTGAGATCGCTCGACGCCTGGCTGGCGCCGGCGGGCAGCGCGCCGGTGCCGGTGCCGATCGCGCCCGATGCCGCTTTCAACATCATCTATTCGTCCGGCACGACCGGCACGCCGAAGGGCATCGTGCAACCGCATAGCATGCGTTGGGCTCATGTGCGCCGGGCCCGCAACTTCGGTTACGACCGCGAGGCGGTGACGATCTGCTCCACACCGCTATATTCCAATACCACGCTGGTGAGTTTCTTTCCCGCGATCGCTGGCGGCGGCACGGTGGTGCTGATGTCCAGGTTCGATGCGGGCCGGTTCCTCGAGCTGTCACAACATCACAAGGCGACGCATGCGATGCTGGTGCCGGTCCAGTATCGGCGGCTGATGGATCACCCCGACTTCGACCGGTTCGATCTGCGCAGCTATCGCATGAAGTTCTGTACCAGCGCGCCGTTTGCCGCCGCGCTCAAGGCGGACATACTGCGGCGTTGGCCCGGTGGCTTGATCGAGTACTACGGCATGACCGAAGGCGGCGGCACTTGTCAGCTGCTCGCGCACGAGTTTCCAGACAAGCTGCATACCGTCGGCACGCCGGTGCCGGGCCACGACATTCGCCTGATCGACGAGCGAGGCCGGGAAGTGCCGCCGGGCGAGATCGGCGAGGTGGTCGGCCGTTCGGCCGCAATGATGAAAGGTTATTTCAACCAGCCCGGCAAGACGGCCGAGGCCGAGTGGTACGACGCCGCGGGCAATCGTTTCATCCGCACCGGCGATGTCGGGCGCTTCGATGCGGATGGGTTTCTGACCCTGCTGGATCGCCGCAAGGACATGATCATCTCCGGCGGCTTCAATATCTATCCGAGCGATCTGGAGGCGGTGCTCTTTCAACATCCCGCCGTGCGTGATGGCGCCGTGGTCGGCGTGCCGTCGCCGGAGTGGGGCGAGACGCCGGTGGCGTTCGTGGTGCTGCGGCCGGACGCTACTGCCAGCGTCGATGAAATCAAACGATGGACCAACGAGCGTCTGGGCAAGACGCAGCGCCTGTCCGCCGTCCGGCTGGTCGCGGAGCTGCCGCGAAACGCGATCGGCAAAGTACTCAAACGCGAGCTTCGCGAGCAGTACCCGGCGGCTTAGAGCCCGCCGAAATACGACTGCACGGCCGCGAGACAGAAGGGCGGCACCAGCGTGGAGTGATAAGCATCGGCTACGGCGAGCCGACCGCCGTCCGTAGCGCCGCCTGCGATCGCGGCAGCGGCGACGGCTTCCTTCGCGGCACTGAAGCCAAGCCGGATGGGAATATCGTCACCGCCCGCCGTCGGGTCTTCATCCACGTCGAGCACGCGAATGGGCGCCGTCACGCCGGCCGCGGTCCAATAGCGCTGCATCAGATCGGTGTTCAGATACAGGACGGTGGGATCGTCATGCCCGGCACACAGCAGCACCGGGGAGGTCGGGGTCCAGTTGCGCAGGTCGTTTGCTTTGAACGCGCCTCGGAGCGGATGCGTCGGCGCGACCGGAGGCATACCGTCGGTCAACGTTGGGAAACCGCCATCGGGATGCGCGAGCGAATCCTGGAGATAGCCGGCTCGGTAAACGTTCGTGATCAAGTTCTCGGGGCCGAAGCCTCGTGCGAAAACGGGCGCCAGATCGGCTGGCATGGTCGCAGGAGTGAAAGGCGCGTACGCGGGGTCGGGCGGCGTGCTGCTGAACAACTGTTCCCGCGGCAACAAGCCCTGCTCGAAGATCTGCGATCGGCGCAGAGTCGTGGGCAGCAGCATGTCGATGCCATTGGCGTATCGAGCCTCGAACGCATCCGTGGGCGCCGAGTAGATGTTGCCGTAGATGCGCTGATATGCCGTCAGCAGCCAGGTGACGAGCAGCGGCGCGCTCTCGATCACCTCGCCTTGAAACACGGCGTCACCAAATGCCGAGAGCGCGTACGGGCCGGACATGGGCGCGGACGCAGCCACGGGCACGCCGTTCGTCTGTAACAATCTATGGGTTGCCATGGCCACGAAGCCGCCTTGCGAATATCCCGTGATGAACAGGCGGCCGTTGTCGGTGATGGTGGGTGCGGTGCTGGTCGGCAGCGCGCTGCGCGCCGCAGTCAACGCGTCGGACGTGTCTTTGGACTGCTGATCGGCGTGCAGGAACGGGTGATAGGGAAGGGTCGAAGTATCCAAGCCGGCATAGTTCGGCGCCACGACGATGTAACCTTGCGCGGCGAACGCAGCTGCAATCAACAGGCCCTCGGCGTTATCGGAGTTGGAAAGATTCGCGATGTTGAAGGCCTTCTCCGGTTGGGTGCCATGCGCGTACACGACGATGGGGCGCGGGCCCTGGCACGCTGCATTCGTGCCGGTCGGAATCATCAGCGCGCCCGAAGCGGTGGTGGGCTGTTGCACGGGATCCAGTGTGTTGTAACGAATCTGATGGACGTTGACGCCACATTGCGGATCGAGAATGAAATCCAGGATGTGTGTGGCGACGGAATTCAGGTTGACGAGGTTGAGCAGCTCGGTGGTGGAGAACGAGCCGACCAGCGGCGGCGGGTTATCGATCAACGTGCCGGCGGTGGGCGGCGGTGGCGGCTCGACCTGTCCGGTGCCGGGGTTGTCATTGTCGTTGTCGTTGTTGCTGCACGCGGCCAGCAAGAAGGCGCCGAGTACTGCAAATACTTTCAATCCCGCTGAGCTGAACGCAGACGCCATCGGAGACTTCCTCGTATTGACGTGAATACCAATGCGCGAGAGCGGAACCTGGATCGTTCCTTTGCCAAAAATTTCGAAGCGCGCGCGTGCGCAACATGCGTCGGGAACCTTCCGACGGTTTGTGACTTTGGTAGGGTTCGGCTTCAGCTTTCCGTGGAGTGACCCGATGTCTTCGAAAGAATTACCGGCTGGCTGGGCCGACGACGTATTGCATTTCTGGTTCGAGGAGCTGAAGCCCGAGGACTGGTTCAGCAGCGACACCCGGATCGATGAGAAGTGTCGTGCGCGTTTCGGCGGGATCCACGCCGCATTGAAGGCCAATCCGCCCGATCCCGAGCTCGCCAGCGCGCGCGCACTGCTCGCCGCCGTCATCGTGTTCGATCAGTTCCCTCGCAATATCTTTCGCAGGACGCCGGACGCGTACGCGACCGATGCCAATGCGCTGGCGCTGGCCCGGTATGCGGTGGCGAGCGGCAAGGATCGATCATTGCCCGGCATGCAGCGCCACTTCCTGTACATGCCGTTCATGCACAGCGAGGATCCGGCCATGCAGGCGGAGTCGGTGCGGCTGTTCAACGAGCTGGGCATCGCGGACGGCCTGAAGTACGCGCTCCATCATCACGACATCGTCCAGCGTTTCGGGCGCTTCCCCCATCGCAATGCCATCCTCGGGCGTGCTTCGACGCCCGAGGAGTTGGAATTCCTGAAGAGTCAGCCGCCGCTGGTCTGAGGCTCAGAGTGCGGCCGCGGCGCGCGTCTGGTGGCCGGCTTCGATGTCCTCGCGCAGCGTCCTGGCTGCCAGGTAATAGTGCAACGCCGACCACAGGTTGATGAGCAAGGTTACGCGGATCGACCAGCGCAGACCGTCGGCGAGCGCCACCTTCTCGGCGACTCCCTGCGATACGAAATATTCCCTGAACAGGTCGCTCAACGCGCCCGTGAACATCGGCCCGAGCCCGAGGCCGATGAAGTTGAGGATCAGCAGCAGGAAGGCCGACGCGAGCGCACGCTCGCGCAATCCGACCAGCCGATGCGTCGAGGCGATGCTGGGGCCGAGATAAGCGGCCGCCAGGGCGATGTACAGCGTCAACAGCAGCAACGCGACCATCGTGTTGTCCAACGAGTACACGACCTGTCCGAACGGCACCACGATGATCAGCGTGAGCGCCGGGATCCACACATACCAGCGTGGATCTTGCGTGCGCGCGTAGTAACGATCGCACCATGCGCCGCCCAGATACGTGCCAGACAAGCCGCCCAGCGCAACGACGACCGCCAGCCACGCTCCCACATCGCCCAGGCTCATGCCGTGGCTGCGCATGAAGAACGGAGAATAGAACGAGCTCAGGCCATAGCTGACGAACGCATGCAGACCGGCGGCGAGCGACAGATGACGGAATGATTTCTTCGCCCAGAGATTGCCCATCACCTGCCTGAACGGCGGCGGCTCGGCAGCCACGACCGGCGCTGGCTCGGAAAAGCCTCGCGGCGGCTCTTTCACCGTGAGTTTCAGAATCAGAGCGACCACCAGGCCGGGCAGGCCGACGGTGTAGAACGCCGCGCGCCAGCCATATTCGTGCGCGACCAGGCCGCCGACGAGGAAACCGAGCGCGCTGCCGCCATACACGCCCATCGAATAGATCGACAGTGCAGTGGCACGCTTCTTCGGCTCGACGTAGTCGCTGATGATGGAATACGCCGACGGACTGCAACCGGCCTCGCCGACACCGACGCCGATGCGCGCGATCAGCAGGTGCCAGAAGTTCTTCGCCATGCCCGAGACGACCGTGAACGCGCTCCAGATCACGATCGACGCGGTGATGATGTTGACCCGATTGCGCGTGTCGGCCATGCGTGCGATCGGAATGCCGAGCGTCGAATAGAAGGCGGCGAAAGCCAGGCCGCTGAGCATGCCGAGTTGCCAGTCGTGCAGGTCGAATTCCTGCTTGATGGGCTCGAGCACGATGGACAGGATCTGCCGGTCGACGTAGTTGAACACGTAGATGACGAACAGCAGCCAGACGACGTAGTTGCGGTAGGCGTTGCTGGCGCGGAATGCGCCCGTCGCGTCGGTGCCGCTCGCGCTGACGGCTCGCTCGCCGACCGAAGGTGCTTGTACTGCCATGTCATCCCCCCTCCGATTCTCGAGCCATTGTGTCACCGCGACGCTCGTTTGACAGCGCGCGTCCAGTCAAGAATTGACCATGACCGGGCCACCTTGGGCCGCCAGTTTCGCGGTGTAGAAGCACACCGGCCGGTTGACACTTCTTTACCCGGGCGGGGTGCCGCTAGAATGAACTCATGAACGCTTCCACCGAGAATTTGAAACCCGAAGGCGATGCCGCCGCGGTTGCCGAATCGATGCAGACCCTGGGCCGCGCGGCCCGCAGTGCCGCGCTGTCGCTGGCCCAGGCCAGCACCGAGGCCAAGAACGCCGCTTTGAAGGCGGCTGCCAGCGCGATTCGCGAGCGCTGCCCGGAACTGCTGGCCGCCAATCGTGCCGATGTCGAACAGGCGAAACAGCGCGGCATTTCGTCGTCGCTGCTGGATCGGCTGGTCTTGAACGAGCAGCGCGTCGAAGCCATGGCGCGCGGCATCGAGGACATCATCGCTTTGCCGGATCCCATCGGCAGCGTCATCGCCAGCTGGACGCGTCCGAATGGCTTGAAAATCGAGCGCGTGCGCGTGCCGCTGGGCGTGGTCGGCATCATTTATGAGAGCCGCCCCAACGTCACTGCCGACGCCGGCGCGCTTTGTTTGAAATCGGGCAATGCGGTCATTCTTCGTGGCGGCAGCGAGAGCAACCGTTCGATCAAGGCAATTCACGAATGTCTCGCCGCCGGGCTGCGGGCCGCGGGCTTGCCCGAAGCTGCCATCCAGGTCGTGCCGACGACCGATCGCGCGGCGGTGGGTTACATGCTGTCGAGCATGACCGAGTTCATCAACGTGGTCGTGCCCCGCGGCGGTCGCAGTCTGGTCGAGCGTGTCCAGCGGGAAGCGCGCGTACCGGTCATCGGCCATCTCGATGGCAACTGTCACGTGTTCGTGGATCGTGATGCCGACGTCGGCATGGCTCGGGAAGTGGTGCTCAATGCCAAGCTGCGCCGCACCGGTGTGTGCGGAGCCGCCGAGACTGTGTTGTTCGATCGCGCCGGCAAAGCCGCCGAGACCGTGTTGAAGTCGCTGCTCGATGCCGGCTGCGAAGTGCGAGGCGATGAAACGTTACAGCGGCTCGACTCGCGCATCGTTCCCGCGACCGAGGCGGACTGGAGCACCGAATATCTCGAGCCCATCATCGCCGCGAAAATGGTCGACGGGGTCGATGACGCCATCGCGCACATCGCGAAGTACGGCTCGGCACACACCGAGTCCATCATCACGGCCAATCAAGCCACGGCGGATCGGTTCCTCGGCGGCGTGGACAGCGCCATCGTTTTGCATAACGCATCGACCCAGTTCGCCGACGGCGGCGAATTCGGCATGGGCGCGGAAATCGGCATTTCCACCGATAAATTCCATGCGCGCGGCCCGGTGGGCGTCGAGCAGCTCACCAGTTACAAGTATGTGGTGCGTGGCTCCGGGCAGATCCGCCCCTGACGTATACTGCGCGCTCAAGTTTGTATCCGGGCCCGTGGGTATGTTCCAGCTATTCGCGCTGATCGTTGTCGTGTTTCTGAGCTGCGGCGCCATGCCGGCGTCGGCCGCCGGCAATGTCGATGCCGCCGCATTGGCGGCCGCGGTGGAAAAAGCCCGGACCGACCAGCTCGATGTGCTCGCGCCCAGGGCATTTGCAGCGGCGGTGCAAGCCAGCCAGAACGCCGCCAGGGAAGCTGAACGAGGCCGCGGCACTGAAAAAATTGCCGCTCGCGTGCAGGAAGGCGAGGCCGCCCTGGAGAAGGCGCGGACTGTCGCAGCGAGTGCTCGTCAATCGTTGGCCGGCGTGATCAAGACTCGTGAGGATGCATTGGTCGCCGAAGCCCCGAAGTTCGCCGGCGAGGCGTGGACCAAAGCAAACGATCGCTTCGTGCAAGCCATGCGTGAGAATGAGAGCGGCGATCTGGCGAACGCCCAGAAGCGCGCGGCCGAAGCCGAAGTGTTGTTACGCAACGCCGAGTTGATCGGCATCAAGGGCGCCATTCTCAATGAAGCGCGCAACCTGATCGCCCAGGCCGATGCAGCCAAGGTGGAACGTTACGCACCGCGTACGCTGCAATCGGCGAAGCGCAACCTGGCCGAGGCCGAGCAGGAGATTCAGCGCAATCGTTACGACCTGGCTCAGCCTCGCAAGCTGGCCGCTCAGGCTCGTTACGACGCGCGGCATGCGATGTATCTGGCTCAGCAGGCCCAGCGTGTCATGCAACAGGAGAAGGACGATCAGGCCGGCATCGAGGCGTTGATCCTCTCCTGGGAAGAGCCGCTCCAGCGCATCGCCAACGACATGGAGCTGGACGTCCGTTTCGACGAAGGCCACCAGGGGCCGATGAAGGAGCTGGGCGAGTACGCCCAGCAGCAGACCCAGGAAGTGCGTCGCCTGAAGCAGGAACTGCAGGATCGCGACGAGCAGATCGCCGCGCTGAACAATCAGTTGAAGCGGGTCGAGTCGCGGCTCGGTGGCGAGTCGCAGGAGCGCATCGCGTTACAGCGCCAGGTCGACGCGCAGGCGCAGTTGCGTGCGAACATCGCTGCCATCGAGGCGTCGTTCACGTCGGATGAGGCACGCGTGTATCGGCAGGGCGAAGACGTGGTCGTGTCGCTGACGGGCATCAATTTCCCGTCGGGTCGCAGCACCATCGATGGCACCAGTGCGGCGCTGATGAGGAAAGTGCAGCAGGCGCTGGCCCGCTTCCCGGACGCTTCCATCGTGGTCGAAGGTCACACGGATGCGAACGGCAGCGATTCGGCCAACCTGATCCTGTCACAGGATCGCGCGGACGCGGTGAAGCAGTATCTGGTCAGTCAGTTCGGCGCGAACGCGGAGAAAATCAGCTCGATCGGCTACGGCGAAGCGCGGCCGGTCGCGACCAACGAGACGCCCGCGGGTCGTGCGCGCAATCGGCGCATCGACCTGGTCATTCACGTGCAGGGCAGCGGCTGATCAATGATCGTGATCGTGCGCATGAGGATGCTCGTGCGCATGATCATGACCGGGTACGGCGCAGCGCTCGCAATTCACCCAGCCCGAGTCGCCGTTCACATAGTGCTCCTTCTTCCAGATGGGCACGCGGTGTTTCACCTCATCGATGATGTAACGGCACGCGGCGAAGGCCTCGGCGCGATGCTTCGAGCTGACGCCCACCCACACGGCGACATCGCCGATGGCGAGCGAGCCGACGCGATGGACGCAGGCGGCTTTCAGCACGCCGAACCGGGCGATCGCTTCATTGACGATACGCTCGCCTTCCTTGTTCGCCAGCGCTTCGAACGCTTCGTATTCCAGGCGGGTGACGGCGTGGCCTTCATTGTGATTGCGCACCCAGCCTTCGAACGAGGCATAGCCGCCGGCGGCGTCGTCGGCGAGCTCGCGACGGTAGCTGTCGAGAGCGAGGGGCGTGGTGCTGAAAGAGAAAGGTTTCATCCGCCGGCCACCGGGGGTATGAAGACGACCGTGTCGCCATGACGCAGCGGCGTCTGCCAGTCGCTGAACTCGGAGTTGAGGGCGACTTTGAGTTGCGCCGGGTTGAGCTGGAACGGATGCCGCCGGCGCAGCTCGTCGTAGAGCTCGGCGGGCGTGGCTGCGGTGGTGTCCAATGTTTCTTCGCCCCGGCCCGCTTGTTCGCGGAGGATGGCGTAGTACTGGACACGCAAGGTACGTGGCTTCGTGTCGGTACTGGCAACCTGGGTTCCTGACACAGCAGCAGTTGTGGATTCAGGTCTGCTGCGCTGGTCCGGAGCCTGCCCGCCGAAGGCGGCTACGGTCGAGCGATACTCGTCGGCTGTGTTCACGTTGTCGAGCGCGCGGGCATCGGGCAGATCGAGTAACAGCGTATCTGCGTTGATCAGAAACTTGCGCGGGCACTGCTTTCCTGCGGCGATGAACGCCAGCACCGGCTCGCGCGCGGCCGGTTCCCAGATCGCGCACAGCGGCTCTGGCAGGCCATCGTGGCTGCTTTTGAACGCCGTCGCGATCTTGCTGGAGTCCCGATGCTCCACCAGATAGCGCAGCGTCTGCTCGTTCAAAAACGGCAGATCGCAAGCGACCACCAGCCAGGCCGCTTTGGGATGCGCATGCAGCGCCGCCGAAATGCCGGCGATCGGTCCGATTCCGGGCTGACGATCCACGATCTGCGGGAACCCCGCGCGGGTCGGCTCCTCGCGCTGGTCGGGCCGCACGGAAACGAACGTCGCCGCACACACGTGCGACAGCAGATGAAACGTCCATTGCAGCTGCGACTGGCCGTGATATTCGATCACCGCCTTGTCCCGCTGCATGCGCGTGCTGGCGCCGCCGGTCAGCACCAGGCCGAACAAAGGTGCCTCAGCCGACATCGCTCTTGCCTCCACGCTTTTCGATCAGCCTCGTCTGCGCAATCACGATGTCGTGCGACAGCGCCTTGCACATGTCGTAGATCGTGAGCGCAGCCACGCTTGCGCCGGTCAATGCTTCCATCTCGACGCCGGTCTTGTGATGAACCGACACCGTGCAGCGGACGACGGCGTCATCGGCTTCCATCTCGATCGCTACATTGCATTTCTCGATGCCGAGCGGATGACAGAACGGAATCAACTCGTGGGTCCGCTTCGCCGCCATCGTGCCGGCGATGATGGCCGTCTGAAACACCGGCCCCTTCGGCGTGTTGAATTGCTGGGAACGCAGCGCTTCGGCAACCTCCGCCGGAAATCGCACCCGCGTCTGCGCTGTCGCCGTGCGCTTGGTCACGACCTTGTCGCTCACGTCGACCATGGTCGGTCGCGAGCCCGAGTCGATATGAGTAAACGTCGCCATCCAGTCAGCCACCGATGTAATACATCTCGATCTTGCGCAACGGCTGCTCGCCATTTGGTAGCGTTGCGCGGGCCTCGCTGTAACGATCGCCGCGCTTCAGCCACGTGTTCGAGATCAACTCGCGCAGCTCCACATCCGGCGCGCCCTGGCGCAAAGGTGTCCGCAGATCCACGCCGGAGCGCGCGAACAAGCAAGTATAGAACACGCCTTCCGACGACAGCCGCGCTCGCGTGCAGTCGCCGCAGAACGGATTGGTGATCGAGGAAATGAACCCGACCTCGCCGAGCCCGTCGTCGAACGCGTAACGCTCGGCGACCTCGCCGCGATAATTCGGATCGACCGGGTGCAGCGGCCAGCGCTCGTTGATGCGCGCCACCAGCTCGCGTGAAGGAACGACGCGCTCCAGGCTCCAGTGGTTGCGATTGCCCACATCCATATATTCGATGAAGCGCACGATCACGCCGCTGCCGCGGAAGCGCTCGATCAGATCCAGCGCCGTGTGATCGTTTAAGCCGCGCTCGATCACCGAGTTGATCTTGATCGGCGCAAGGCCCGCCTCCTGCGCGGCGCGAATGCCGTCGAGCACGCGGTCCAGCTCGCCCATCCCGCCGCTCATCTGTTTGAAGATCGCCGGATCGGTCGTGTCCAGGCTGACGGTGATCCGGTGCAGGCCGTTGGCTTTCAGCTCGACCGCGTGCTGAGCGAGCAGCACGCCGTTGGTGGTCAATGCCACATCCTGCACGCCTTCGATCGCGGTGAGGTCGCCCACCAGATCCGCCAGGTTCGAACGCAGCAGCGGCTCGCCGCCAGTGAGGCGCACTTTCTTCACGCCCATTTCGACGAACAGCCGCGTCAGTCGCGTGATCTCCTCGAACGACAGGCGCTCGCTGGACTTCAGGAAACGATAGTTCTCGTGGAACGTTTCCTTGGGCATGCAGTACGGGCAGCGGAAGTTGCAGCGGTCCATCACCGAGATCCGCAGGTCGTGCAGCGGACGGCCCAGCAGGTCGTGCGGGCGCTGCTTCACGGGCAGTTCTGTGACGGTGGATGGCATTCGGGCTACCAGCGATAAAGAGGCAACGACGCGTCTTCCATAACGACTCGCGGCCCAGGTGGCAGTTCCACGAATCCGACCGTGCCGACCAGCGACGTGAAATCGCCCGAGCCGCGCGTCGGATGCGGCATGGCGGACTGTCCAGCGACGGTGTGCGTGAGCGTCACGGGCAGGAATACCGCGAGTGCGGGTTTCACTTCGTAGCTTTGGGCAAGCGACACCGTTTCAACAGCGATCGGCGTGGCACCCTGGGCCGCTTGCAGTCCCGGCAGAACATAGCGAGTCAGGCAAACCAGCGTCGAGACCGGATTGCCGGGCAAGGCGTACACGGTCTGTCCGCCGCTGCCTACGCCGAACCACAACGGTTTGCCCGGGCGCTGCGCGACTTTGTGGAAGATCATGCGCACGCCCAGTTCCTGCAGCACCTGCGGAACGTAATCGAATCGGCCCATCGACACGCCGCCGCTCAGAATCATCACGTCGTTGGCCGCGAGATGAGAGCGCAGACGCTCGCGTAACTTGGGCAGGTCGTCCGGCACATGATCGTGCGACAGCGCCGCATATCCGTGTCGTCGCAGCGAGGCGAGCACGGCATAGACGTTGGAGCGCGAGATCTGCCAATCCTGCAGCGGCTGGCCGGGCTCGACCAGTTCGTCGCCCGTGGAGATCACGACGATGCGCGGCGGCCTGGAAACCAGCGCATGCGTTTGGCCATTCGAAGCGATCACGGCAACTTCGGCGGGCCCAAGGCGGCAGCCCGACGGCAACAGCAAATCGCCGCGACGCGAGTCGATGCCGCGATTGTGGATATTGAGGTTACGCACGGGTGCGGGCGCGTCATCGCGCAGTTGCGCGACGCCATCGCTCACATCGATGTTCTCGACGGGGACGACACAATCGCAGCCGATCGGAAGCATCGCGCCCGTCATCACTTCGATGCAGTCGCCAGGCTCGCGCGATGTCAGCGGCGCCGCGCCGGCGGCTTGGGTGCCGGCGATCCGGAAACTGTTGCGGCCGTTCTGCCAGCTCTCGAACGAGAACGCGATGCCGTCCATCGTGACCCGGTCGAACGGCGGCTGATCGCGAGTGGAGGTGACCGATTCGCGCAGCACCGCGCCCGACAGCTCGGTCAGGGGCAGATGCACGGCCGGCAGCAGCGTCGCATGCTGACGAATCGCGGCTTCGGCTTCAGCGGGTGAGGGCAGGCGGCTGGACACGGGGAAAGTGTGTCACGAGCCATCGGGAAGGGCTATATCCGGTCGGAAATGACGCACGATTGGGCAAGCCCGCGCCAGCCCACGTCAAGCTCGGGCTACCCCGGTCCCTGAAGGTATACGTCGGTACGGGCGGGGCAGGCGCCCCGATCCGGCGTCATGGAACAGCAAAGATGCGGGATGGGCCGCCTGACTCCTTGGATCCACATCCGCGCAAGCGGGGAAACTGGTCCGTAGCGTCCCCATGGAGCGGCTGATTCGCTCCATTCCCTGGCCTTTGGCCTGCCTTGCCGTTGGCACATCAATCCAGCGGCGCCGCAGGCGCCCGGCCTGTCGAACCGATCGGCCTATTGCCCGGAATGCGCCCTGGCGGTTCCGCAACGAACGGTTAGCTGCGCGCCTTGAACACACGCACCTGCTCGTTGAACAGCTTGGCCTTGGCCTGCAGCTCGTCGATGGCGGCGTTGTGCTTCTTGGTCTGCATGGTCTTCAGCTGCATCAGCTGCGCCGTGCCGGCGGCCTTGCTCTTGGTCTCCTCTTCCAGGCAGGCGCCGAACGCGTTCACTGCGTCGTTGTAGGCTTTGAAAGCCTGCATGGCGGCGACCATTTCCTGCTCCGAGGCGGTCTTGCCGTCCGGGATGGTGGCCGGGGCTTTCGGGAAGGCGCATTCGGCCTGGGCGGTAGCCACGCCAAAGGCGAGGGCGAAAGCAGCGCCGATGGTGAGCAACTTGCGATTCATTATCTTCTCTCCAGCTGATCCGTGAGCGAGCCGATATAACGGCGGACACAGCGGGCATCGGCCCTGGGAGCGTTCGCTTAAGGGTCGATTTCCGGAGACCTCGCACAACTGCGACGGCGGTCGCACTGCTCCGAGGGGTTCACTGGAAAACGTGAAATGGGTCGCCGCGCGAGGCGCGGGATGGGCTCATGCAAAGCCCTAACGGGTGGGTCGGGGGTTAGCCGTCGGGGCACGCAGGTTCACATAAGTACGTGCCCCGGCACGGCCCATCAGCTCTTCTTTTCGCGCGCCTTGAACACTTTCACCTGCTCGTTGAAGCGGGCCGCGGTGGCCTCCAGCTCTTCGACGGCGGCGTTGTGCCGCTTGGTGTGGATGGCCTTGATCTGCTCGACCTGCTCGGCCGGCGCCTCGGGGCCGGCGGCCTCGATGCGGGTGTTCATTTCGCTTTCCAGGCAGCTCAGATAATTCGTGACCTGGCTGTTGTATTCCTTGATGGTCTTCATGCCGGTGACCATCTGATCCTGGGTGGCGGTCGCCCCGTCGGGCAGGCCGGTCGGCGCCTTCGGATACGTGCACTCCGCGCTGGCGGTGGCGACAGCGAGGCTGGCCAGCAGCGTTGCGGTGATGACGGTTTTGATCATGACGAATCCTCCAGCAGAGACCGCAGCATATTAAGGCGCGGCGACGGCGCTTGGCTATGCTCAAAACGTCGACGATCGCGGCTCCTCTATACTGTCGCGATGATGCTCACCGCCGCCGAGGTGGACGCCGTCCGCCTGAGCCTGTCGATCGCCCTGCGCAGCGTGCTGTTCAGCCTGCCGCTGGCGATTCTCGTGGCCTGGCTGCTGACCCGGCGCAGATTGCATGGCCGGCTGCTACTCGATGCATTCGTGCATCTGCCGCTGGTGTTGCCGCCGGTCGTGGTGGGCTATGTGCTGCTGCTGTTGTTTGGAATGCGCGGCCCCATCGGCGGCTGGCTATACGCGCACTTTGGCATCCAGCTCGTCTTTACCAGCGCGGGCGCGGCGCTGGCCACCGCGGTCATGAGCTTTCCATTGATGGTGCGAGCCATTCGGATCTCGCTCGAGGGGATCGATGCGGGCCTGGAAGATGCGGCGCGCACGCTCGGCGCGGGCGCGTGGGACCGTTTCTTTTCCGTGACTCTGCCGCTGATGCTGCCCGGCATTCTCGCCGGCGCAGTCACTGCGTTCTCGGCGGGGCTTGGGGAGTTCGGCGCGGTCATCACCTTCGTTTCAAACATTCCAGGCGAGACACGCACCCTGCCGCTGGCGCTCTATACCGCGTTGCAGACCCCGGGCGGCGATGCTGTGGCGGCTCGGCTCGCGACCATTTCTTTCTCGCTTGGCCTGCTCGGCTTGATCGCGGCTGAATTCATCGCGCGGCGCGTGCGCCGGATGTTGGGAAGGTAGCGCGACGCATGTTCAGTATTCGCGCCAAGAAACGCCGCGACGGCTTCATCCTCGACGTGGCCATCGAGGTTTCATCCCCGGGCGTGGTTGCGCTGTTCGGCCGCTCGGGCTGCGGCAAGACGACGCTGGTGAACATCGTCGCCGGCCTGTTGCCTGCGGACGAGGCGCACATCGTGATCGATGGCATGGCGCTCGACAAAGACGGCAAAGCGCTGCTCGCCGAGCATCGGCGCATCGGTTACGTGTTTCAGGATGCGCGATTGTTTCCTCACCTGGACGTGATGGGGAACCTGCGCTACGGCGAGAAGCGCTCGAAGCCGCATCTGGATACGCCGCGCATCACGCTCGACAAGGTCGCCCCGCTGCTCGGGCTGGAGCCGCTGCTATCGCGGCGAGTGCATCAGCTGTCAGGGGGCGAGCGTCAGCGCGTTGCGCTCGGCCGCGCGTTGTTGACGAGCCCGCGCCTGCTGATTCTCGACGAACCGTTGGCGTCGCTCGATGCCGCGCGTCGCGAAGAGGTCTTGCCGTATTTGGAAAAGCTGCGCGACGAGCTGGCGATTCCCATGATCTATGTGAGCCACCAGTTTGAAGAAGTGCTGCGGCTCGCCACGCATGTCGTGTTGATGGAGCATGGCAAGGTCGTGTCGCAAGGCTCGTTGGACGATGTGAGCTTGCATCCGGAGTTGCGGGCCATCGTCGGCTCGGAAGCCGTCGGCGCGGTGGTTCACGGTATCGTTGAGTCGGTCGACAGCAGCACCGGCCTGGCGAGCGTTCGCATCGGATCGAACCTGCTACAGATAAATTTGAGGGCGGCACGCGCGGGTGCTCACATCCGAGCACAGCTGCTCGCGCGCGACATCATTCTCGCGACGTCGCGGCCCGACAATCTCAGCGTCCGCAACATCATGACGGGAACGATCGCGCGGATCGTTCCAGATGAAGAGGACGCCGAGCTGGTCTATGTCGACATCGGCGGCGCGTCGATTCTGTCGCGCGTCACGCGGGCCGCCACGATTTCCCTGGGCCTGCGCGTCGGCTTGCCTGTGTGGGCACTGGTGAAGTCCGTTTCGATTCGAGGACACGCGTTCGTCGAGGGATCGCCCCGCTAATCTTCCAGGATGGTGAAGCCCACTTTGGTGAAGATGGCGCGAGCGGCGTCGCTGCGCAGAAACTTCAGGAAGGAAGCGGTCGCGGATGATGCGCTCGTGGTTGCGGCTACGGGATACGAGATGGGGGCGTGTGATGACTCCGGGAACAGGTCGACCACTCGAACCTGCGGCTCGACGGCGGCATCGGTTGCATACACGATGCCGAGCGGCGCCTCGCCGCGAGCCACATACATGAGCGCGACGCGAACGTTGTCCGCTCGCACGAGGCGAGGCTCGATCGCAGACCACAGATCGAGATTGCCGAGCGCGGCCTTGGCGTACTTGCCGACCGGCACGGAATCCGGATCGCCGGTGGACAGACGGCCGTTCGGGCCGAGCGCAGCCAGTAACGGCGCACCTTGCTGCAGTTTCAATGTGACCTTACTGTCCTTCGGCGCGATCAGCACGAGGCGATTGCCAAGCAGGTCGCTGCGCGTGTCGAGCTTGATCAGCTTGCGCTCCTGCAGATAGTTCATCCAATCCTGGTCGGCCGACAGGAAGGCGTCGGCCCGGGCGCCCGACTCGATCTGCTTGGCCAGCGCGGAGCTCGCGGCGAACGAGAATTTCACCGGCACGTTGGATTGCCTGGTGTACAGCGGCCCGACCTGCTGCAACACGTCGGTCAGCGAGGCCGCCGCGAACACGATCAAGGGCTCGCGTCGAGCGTCGGCTGCCGTGGCGCTCTGAGCGAGCAGCAGGGTTGCGATGAGAAGCTGCGCAAGGCTGCGCGCCAGGGATTCGATCATGCTCATACCTCGATGGCGGCCGGCGCTTGGATCGCGGGCGGCGCTGCGTTACTTTCGTGCTTCGCTCGCGGAGACCCATCATGAGCCGGCTGAAGATTACGTTGCGTGTGGATTTCGATTCCGACCATGCCATCGGGCCGGGCAAGGTAGCGTTGCTCGAGAAAATGCGGGATTCCGGCTCGCTGTCGCAGGCGGCGCGGGACCTGGACATGAGCTATCGCCGCGCCTGGCAGTTGCTGGCCAGTCTGAATCAAACCTTCCGCGAGCCGCTGGTGCTCACCAGCACCGGCGGCACTGGCGGCGGCGGCACGACGCTGACCGAGTTCGGCGAGGCGGTTGTGACCGCGTATCGGCAGTTCGAGAAAGAGACCAACGCCCGGGCTGAGAAATACTTCGGCTCCATGCTCAAGACGGTGAGCACTCAGCGCGAGGGCACGAGACGCCCGATCACACGCACGCAACGTTCGCCGGCCACGGCGGCGGCGAAGCGAGCGTCGTCTCGGTGAGGGAGCAGCGTTCATTCGATTGAGAGTCCTCGCGCTACTCACGGTGCGCTGTTGGGCGTCGACTGTCGTGGCGGTCGGCTGCGCGATATCCATGAGGATATAACGGGCGGGAGTGGGGGCGCTATGTCCGATCCTGCATATCCGTTGCTTTTCGCTTGCGCTTGGTCTGTTTGCGAGTTGGGCGGTTCGCTTGCTCGTCTTTTCGCTTCGCGGTGGCGCTTCGCGTTTGCCCGGGGCCTCACGGCGGAGTTGGGCGTCGCTGGTTTCGCTTCGCGCTGACGCTTCGCGCTGACGCTTCGCGTTGCGCGCAGCCTGACGGCAGAGCTGGGGCGTAGGTGGGGGTCTCGGGAAACTCGCAAGCGTCTTCACTGTTGGCGGGCTTTGCATCGATGGCTGCCGCATGATTTGGTCAGTGGTCGCGTGACGGTCGGGGTCGCTCGCCCTTGACGCGCTAACGCGCTGCGAGCTGCAACGCGCATCCTCATTT
>NZ_CALFXI010000107.1 GCF_937958065.1 uncultured Steroidobacter sp. | reverse complement strand
GCGGTGATGCGGCGCCGATCCTGCTGTCGTATTCTTCACGGTCCCATGATTTACCAATCGTGGCAGCGTGCAAGTGGCGAAGGTGTATTCGAGAGATGAGTGAACTCTGGCCGTCGTGGGCCCGGCAATGGCTGGACGTGATCGTTCCCGTGTTTCAGGTGTTGTTGATCATTCTGGCAGCGTGGCTGCTGCAGCGGCTGGCGCGTCGAGTCATGCGTCGCCTGGGCGAGCACAATCTGCCGCCGGAGATGCTGACTGTCGGGCGCCGGATCTCGGCCTTCTTGATTTACGGTGCGGCGCTGCTGCTCGTGCTCGAACGAGTCGGCGTATCCGCTTCGGTGCTGTGGGGCGCGTTCACCGGTTTCGCGGCGGTCGCGGCCGTGGCGTTCTTCGCGGTATGGAGCGTGCTCTCCAATATCTTTTGCACGGTGTTGATCTTCACCACGCGTCCGTTCCGACTGTATGACCGCATCGAGGTGCTGGAGAACGGCGAGAAAGCCGGCTTGAAGGGGCGAGTGGTCGATATCAATCTGATCTACACGACCTTGCAGGAAGACGGTCCCGAGGAGGGCCAGCCCGGCCCCACGCTGCACGTTCCAAACAGCCTGTTCTTTCAGCGCGCCGTGCGAAGGTTCCGGGCGAGTGGTTGACGTTGTCGAGGCAAGCAGCCGTACGTATTAACCACGGCCGATCATGCCGTTGATCGAGCATCGTCCACGGCGTTTGCAGCTGGACACACCGCATCGAATCTCACATGATCCGGCCCAACGTCGGCGTTGCTGCGACACGCGGACGGCAAGAGCAGAGTGTCACGATGAAGCGGCAGGAAGATCGCACCGGTGCCGGCCCGATGTTTTCGGGCAGTGGCATGGGTGAGGCGATCAGCGCAAAAGACTGGACCGGCCATGTGCTGGGGACGATGGACAAGTGGCCGCTGAGTTTACGAACCGCACTCGGCATTTGTCTCGGATTCCCCGCGCCTTCGTGCGTTGCCTGGGGCGAGCACCGTTCGCAGCTCTATAACGACGCCTATTCCCGCCTGTCGCTCATTCATGGCGACGCGCTCGGCCTGGATTTCGCTCACAGCTGGGCGCAAGCGTGGCCGGTCATGCATGCGTGCTTCGAGCGTGCGGCTCGCGGCGAATCGGCACGACTGGAGAACCAGCAGGTATCGCTCGATCGCGACGGCATCAGCGAGCCGGCGGTGGTGACCTTTTCGTTCGTTCCATTGCATGACGGCTCGGATGGCATCGGCGGTGTGCTCGTTACCTTGTTCGAGGCCGGCTCGGCGGAGCTGCGCGATGAATTGAGACGAAGCCAGGCGATGATCGAGCAGCACGGACACGTGCTCTCTCATGAGTTTCGCGCTCCGCTGCGAATGCTCGAACAGATGTCGAAGATTCTCGTGACCGATCATTCCGAACAGCTGCCACCGCGGACCACGGGCCTGCTCAACCATATTGGCAGCGGTGCGGCGAAGCTGGCCTCGCGAGTGGAGGCGCTGGCGCGCTTCGATGCGCTCAGCCAGCGTCCGCTGCATCGACAAAGCGTCGATGTCACTGCGCTGGTCACCAAGATCATCGCGGAGCTGCGTGCCGCGACCCCGGATCGTCAGGTCGAGGTTGCGATCGAAGACCTGCCTGCTGCTTCAGCCGACTTCGAGGTGCTGCGTCTGGTGTGGCACAACCTGCTGGCAAACGCCTTCAAGTTCACACGACATGCGGCGCAGCCGCGCATCGAAGTGAGCGGCAAGCGACAGGGGCATCACGTCGTCTACTGGGTCAAGGACAACGGCGTGGGCTTCGATCCCAAGTACTCGCGCCGCCTGTTTGGACTCTTCCAGCGCATGCACACCGAGGACGAATTCGAAGGGCTGGGAACGGGGCTGGCGATGGCCAGGCAGCTGATCGAGCGTCATGGCGGCACGATCTGGGCCGAAGCCGAGAAAGGGCGCGGCGCGGAGTTTCGTTTCACGCTGCCGGCGTGACGGGAAGCCATGAGCGCCCACATCCTCGTCATCGAAGACAATGAAATGAGCCTGGCGCTCGCCGAGTACCTGTTGCGCGACGCTGGCTACACCGTCAGCAGCGCGACCGATGGCGGCACTGGCATGCGCCTGGCGCTGGAGAACACCGCCCACCTGATCCTGTGCGATCTCGACTTGCCCGTGATCGAGGGAGTGCAACTGGTGCAGGCACTGCGAGCCAACCGCGACTGGCGCAAGGTGCCAGTGCTGGCGTTCACCGCTACATCGATGCGCGACGAGCAACGGCAGGAGCTCGCTGCGGATTTCGATGGTTACATTCTCAAGCCCGTCGACCCGGTATCGTTCGCCACCCGCATTGGTCAGCACCTGGCATCCGAGCTGCATTCTCAAGGATAGAGCGTTTCGTGAATTTTTCCGTCCACACGCCGATGCTGCAACGGTTGCGCTGCCTGCTGGCCGCGCTGCTCCTGACGCTCGCGCCCGGCGCCGTCCCGCAGAACAGCGATCTCGAGGTCGAAGTCATCGTCAGCCCGTCGCTGGCGGAAGTCACATTGGATCGCAGCCTGTTGCGCGCGGTGTTCACGATGCGAGTGCGCGAATGGCCCGACGGCACGCCCATTCGCGTGTTCGTGCTGCCGGACGACAATCCGCTCAGCGATCAGTTCTATCGCGAGCAACTCGGCATGTATTCCTATGTGCTGCGGCGGGCCTGGGATCGAATGGTTTTCACCGGCACCGGCTTTGCTCCCACCGTGGTTCGCTCGGAGGCGGAAATGATCGAGCGCGTGCGCTCGACGCCTGGTGCGATTGGATTCGTGCGCAAGCGCGCAGCCTCGTCGCAGAATCGGCCCGCGCCGCCGCGCTGGAAAATCGTAACGATCACGGCAGATGGTCATGGTTGACGGATTCAACGAGACAGGACGACGGTGCGTCCGAGTGCGCCTTGCGGCCGCGCTCGCCGCAATCTGTTGCAGCGGGTCCGCGGGCGCGGTGGATTATCAGATTCATGGCTATGCGGCGCAGGGCTTCGTGCTCAGCAGCCACAATGATTTCTTCGGCGACAGTACCGATGGCAGCTTCGATTATTACGAGGCGGGCATCAACGCAGCGGTGCGGATACAACCGAACCTGTCGTTCGCGATCCAGGCGGCGGTCCGCGATGCGGGCATCAGTGATGATGGTTCGGTACGTCTGGACTACGCGGTCGCCGACTATCGCGTGCTTTCGGAGACCAACGTCCAGGCGGGATTGCGCTTCGGCAAAGTGAAGAACGCTCTCGGTTTCTACAACGAGACTCGTGACGTCGTGTTCACGAGGCCGAGCATCCTGCTGCCTTCCGTTTACAGCGACAATCAGAATCAACGAACCCTGATCTTCACGTCGCCAGGGGCGCAGGCGTACGGCGCCACCGTGCTGGGGCAGCATGAGCTGTCGTTCACCGGCACCTTCAACGCGGAGCGGGACGTTCGAAAGAACGACGAGCGCTTGCTGGTGGAGCTCACCGTGCCGTTCGATCTGCGCGTCGGGGATTCCTGGAACCTCCAGGTGATGGACTCGATCGACGGCGGCCGATGGCAGTTTGCCTATAGCCATTTCGGCGGCCAGTTCCGCATGTCCACGGAGATCGATCTCAGCGGCCGTTTCGATGTGGATCTGAACGTGTTCTCGGCGCGCTTCAACGCCGAGCGGGTCACGCTCACCGCCGAGTATGTGCTGATCGACAACGACAACAGGCTGACGTACTTGGGTGCACCGTTCCTGCGTCAGCGCGTAGCGGCGGACAGCGGCTATCTACAGGTCGAGTACCGGCTCGGTTCCAACTGGGCGGTGATGAGCAGATTGGACAGTTTCTATCGCGATCGTCACGACCGCAGTGGCCATGCCTTCGCCGCGGCGAATCCTGGCATCGATCGACGGACGCAGTTCAGTCACGATTTCACCGTGGGTATCCATTGGCGTCCCGATCAGCACTGGGGCTTCTGGGCCGAGCACCATTGGATCAATGGCACGGCGATACTGCAGGCCCTGGAGAATCCGCCGCCGCTGCGCCACCAGCGCTGGTCGATGCTCATGCTGATGGCGGGCTACAAGTTCTGAGCGGCACAACCCCCATGGTCACCGCCCCGGCGCCGCTACCTCCCGAGTCATCCAGTCGGATGCGGCCACGCCTGAGCCTGATGTGGAAGGCGCTGCTGCTGCTGATCATCCTGCTCGGCACGACTTATCCCTTCCTGGGCTATCTCGGATACCACAGCCTGTTGGAGCAGAACGAGCGCAATCGCCAGCAGGAAATGGATCGTTTCGGCAGATCGCTGGATGCTCTGCTCGAACGCGCCAGCGATGAGCTGACTCGGCTTGCCACCAACATGGCGGCGGTGACCAGCACGCGGGAGTTGCAGTCGAGTGACCTGGCGGATCTGTCGCCGGCCGCTGGATTGTTGTCGGCGTTGACGCGCATCGAGTACTACACCGCGGATGGTCAGCTGATCGCGCGCTGGGCCAGCGGGGGCTCGGGCGCCGAGTTGCCGTTCAATGTTGGCGATGTGCTGAGCAACTTGCGGGAGATGCATCGGCCGGTGGCGCGGCTTACGTGTGTTCGTGAATGTGTGCTGCACGCTTTCGTGCCAGCGTTCGATCGCGACGGCCGCGAGATCTCGATGATAGTGAGTCAGCTCGCGGCGGATCAGCTGCAGGCGTTCCAGCGCGTTGCGGGCGCGGATGTCGCGCTGATGGAGTCCGGTGACACTGTCACCGATCAATCCTTGCCGCAGCTGTGGGGAAGGCATCTGCGCGTGCTCACCAACGCGCCCACGCTGGTGCCGGTGTTGACCGAGTTGAACCAAGAGGTGCCGACGCCTCTGCCCAACACCCGGGTGGCCAAAATTTCCGGTGAGCGCAGCTATCTGCTGCAGATCCATACATTGCCGGCCCGCTTGCTCGGCGATACAGGGGGACCAGAGGCGCTGTTCATCGTCGATGACACGGCGGCACAAGCGCGCATTCGCGCCGATACCAAGAAGAGCACCCTGGCGATCGCCGGTGGCCTGGCCTTTTCATCGCTGGCTTTGTTGATCGTGGCCTGGCCGGTGCTGCGCCGGCTGGTTCGAGTCACGCGAGCACTGCCGGTGGTCGCCGAACAGAAGTTCGCGGAGGCGCGCGGCTTGCTGGGCGAGGACCGGATCGATTCGCGCTTCTCCGATGAAGTTGACGTCCTGCGCCACACCGCGGCCTTGCTGGCCACCCGGCTCGAACGGCTCAATCAGGCGGAATCGGCGAGCGCCGCGAAATCGAGCTTCCTGGCGACCATGAGTCACGAGATTCGCACGCCGCTCAACGCCATCATCGGCGCGACCAGTCTGCTCAAGGACACGCGGCTCGACGAGCGTCAGCGCGAGTATGTCGAAATGGCGCGTCTGAGCGGCGGCGTGCTGCTGGATTTGATCAACGATATCCTGGACTTCTCCAAGATCGAGGCCGGGCGGCTGGATCTGGAGCAGCAGGCATTCAATCTGCGCGTGTGCGTGGAAGAATCATTGGATCTGCTTGCCAACCGAGCCCAGGAAAAAGGGCTGGAGCTGGCGTACAACTACGATCCACAGTTGCCCGATTACTTCATCGGCGACACTGCGCGCATCCGCCAGATCCTGGTCAATCTGCTGTCGAACGCGGTGAAGTTCACGGCGGCCGGCGAAGTCGTTGCCGAGATCACCGGCGTGCGCGAGCAGAACGATCGTTACAAGATACGCCTTGCGATTCGCGATACCGGCATTGGCATTCCGCCAGAGCGACGCCACCGCTTGTTCGAAGTGTTCAGCCAGATGGATGCTTCCACGACGCGGGTGTACGGCGGCACGGGCCTGGGCCTGGCGATCTGCAAGCGCCTGGCGGAGGCCATGAATGGCGATATCCAGGTCGACAGCACCGTCGGGGTCGGATCGACATTCACCGTGAGCCTGCCGCTCGAAGCGGCAGGTGCCGAGCTGTTGCCGACGCGGCCAGCAGCGATCGATCCGGCGCAGCTTAGTGGCCGGCACGTGCTGATCGTGGCCGAGAACGAAACCACTCGCGGGGTGTTACGGCAGTACTGCGACTCATGGGGCATGGTCGTCGTCGATACTCCATCGCCTGCAAACGCGCTGGATGCGATTCGCAGTGGCCAACACTTCGACGTAGCGCTCATCGATTACACCTCCTCGTCGATGGACGGCGCCCAACTCGCCAGCGAGATTGCAGCGCTGGATGCGGCGCATCCGATAAAAATTCTGATGGTGTCGAGTCATGGTCCGGCGCATGAAGCCGCACGCACCGCGGGCGCGAATGTCAAAGGAGTGTTGACCAAGCCGCTGCATCAATCCCATGTCTTCGAAGCGCTCGCGGCCGTGCTGACGGGCTCTGTCGATTCATTGGAATATCAGCTGAACCTGCAGCGCGCGGCCGGCCAGTCACAACTGCAGGCACCGCTGCGGATCCTGCTGGCCGAGGACAACGTCGTGAACCAGCGCATGGCGCAGCTGCTGCTGGAAAGGTTGTCACAGACCGCGGATATCGTCTCGAATGGCATCGAAGCGGTCGAGGCTGCGATGCGTTTGCCATACGACCTCATTCTCATGGACGTTCTGATGCCGGAGCTGGACGGCCTCGATGCTACCCGCCAGATCCGCGAGCGCTTGCCGAAGGACCGTCAGCCGCGCATCGTTGCGATGACGGCGAATGCGCTCACCGGCGATCGAGAGCTGTGTCTGGCTGCAGGCATGGATGACTACATCAGCAAGCCGGTGCAACTGGACCAACTGGCGAAAGTCCTGTTGTGGCAGCAGGTGCATGTGGAAGCTTCGGCGAGCGCCGATGCGGGCACGGCAGCTGACGGGTCGCAGACGGAGTTTCGGCAGGAGACCATCGATCGGCTGATCTCGGCCGCTGGTGAGAAAGGTGCGCGCCTGGTGTTGGGGGCGATGATCGACAGCGCGCCTCGACTGCTGGATGGGCTGCATCGGGCGCTGGCCGAAGGCGATGCGAAGGCGGTCAGACGTCACGCTCACACCCTCAAGACCAATGCTGCGACCGTGGGTGCTGACGCTCTGGCGCGAATGTTTCAGGAGCTGGAAGACCTGGGCGCCGCCGGAAACCTGGCTCATGCCGCTGATAGGGCCCCATCCGCGGAACAAAGCTACCGTAGCCTCGTCGCCTCGATCGACGTCTTGTGCAAGACAATCGGCAGCTAAGGAATCGGCCGACTGCTCGTATCCCTGAGTTTCGCCGTCAACTGCTGCGGCCCAAGCACCGTCACGCCAAACCTTCGAGCACGCTTCGCCAGATCCAGTACTGCGCGATCCTTGCTGACAACCGCGTCTGCGCGGTGATGATAGGCGAGGGCGAGGAAGTGATCGTCGTCGCAGTCCTTGCAGCGAGGGAAGCCCGCCGGCATTCCGAGATTCTCCAGCGTGACACCGGCGGGTAACGAAACGATCCGAGCTCGCGATTCATAGCACTCCAACAAAGCTGCTTGCTCGGCGTCGGCTAGTTTGAACTGCGGATACGTCAGCACCCGCCGCAACTCCTCCAGCGCCGGCATGTGAGTCACGAGCTCCAGCCGCTGCTCATCCCAGGCGCGCTGCAGCTCGGACATGCGAGCGTCCTCGAACAGGAGCCAGTCGAGCACGATGTTGGTGTCGAGCACTAGTTTCATGTGATCGGTTGAGCACGCGTGGCCGAAAGGGCATGGCTCCTCGGGTGCGTCTTACGGACGATTCGCCTCGCGCGGCGGCTAACGATACTTCCCCGCGTCCTCATCGCCCCCACCGTTCGTGCCTCAAAGGAGATTGCAGATGGCTCGTTTTTCCAGGCCACTCGCGCTGGCGTTGGTCCTCTTGCCGGCGCTGGCCGCCGCAGGCGAGCCGGCGGAAAGCGTAGCAGACATTTCCGCCCACGACTCCGCCGGACTGGAGTTCTTCCGCGGACCGCTCGATTTCCTCAAGGCGCGCCAGTTGTTCGAGCGTGAGACCTTCGGCGGTAATGGCCGTACCTGTCTCACCTGTCACAGCCGCGAGACAGGCACGGTGTCGCCGGCCGACGCACGCAAACGCTACTCGAAAAACAGAAAGGATCCACTGTTCCTGGCGGACGGCAGTGATGACGGCGCGGGCCATGGAACGACGCGCATGCTGAAGGACGCAACCTTCCTCGTGCGAATCCCGCTGCCGGACAATGTCCGTCTGGCGAACGATCCCAAGGCACGCAGCGTCGTGGTGAGGCGCGGTGCTCCATCGACGTTGAATACGCCGGCGCTCGATCCCGTGCTGATGCACGATGGCCGGCAGCCGGATCTGGTAGCTCAGGCTCGCGGCGCGATCTTCGATCATGCGCAGGTGCGTCGCGAGCCGAAGCAGCGCGACCTGCAGCTGATCGCAGCCTATCAGCACACGCCGCAGTTCTTCAGCTCGCCGACCACTTTCAAGTATGCCTACTTCGGTATCACTCCGAAGCTGCCCACCGCACGCACGCCGACGGAGATCCGCGGCCGCCGCTTCTTCCTCGACGTGCCGCTGCAAGGCGATTTCAAGTCGGGCCTGTGCGCCAGCTGTCACAGCGGACCGATGCTCAACGAGACCAACGAATTCGCTCCATTCCCGCCGTTCGCGCGAGGCGGTCGGTTCCAGACGGTCGGCGTGTCTGAAATGAATGTCGCGGGCAATCCTGTCTACGACTTCGTATTCACCCAGCCCGACGGCAGCACCACGACCGTATCGAGCCCCGACCCGGGCCGCGCCTTGATCACCGGCTCCACCGATTTCGAAAGCCTCAACGCCTTCAAGATTCCATCGCTGTGGGGCGTGGCGCAGACCGCTCCCTATTTCCATGACAACTCGGCGAAGACGCTCGCAGAGGTGATGCAACAGTACGCCCGCTTCTTCGCGGTGCTGGGCCTGACGTTCACCGAGCAGGATCAGCAGGATGTGCTGGCTTATATGAAGCTGATGCAATAGGCGCATCGGGCTGGAACAAAAGCCGGCAGCGGGCCGTCCAGTCGAATCGGCCTTTCCGCTCGGGGTGCGCCATGAAGATCACGGTCTGTGAGCTGCCGGACGCGCGCAAGTCGTTCGACTCGGCCTGGGGAGATCTCGTCGAGCACGTGCGCGGCGCGCACGGCGATCTGGTGGTGTTGCCGGACATGCCTTTCAGCAGCTGGTTCGCGAGCTCCGATCGTTTCGATCGAGAGGTGTGGGCGGCGGCGGTGCGGGCGCACGACGAAGGGGAGCATCGGCTGCGGGAACTGAGCCCGGCGATAGTGATCGCGTCACGGCCGGTCGATTTTGGCAACGAGCGCTATGACGAGGGCTTTCTTTGGGAAGAGCCGCTCGGTGTGCTCTCGCTGCACGCCAAGTCCTTCCTGCCGGATACCAAAGGCGCGCGCGAAGGATCGTGGTACGACAGCGCGACGGCCGAGTTCACGCCGGTGGAAGTGCGAGGGCTGCGCATCGCGATGCTGATGGGCGCCGAGATCTGGGCGCCGAGAGCCTATGAAGCGGAGACCGTCGATATCCTGGCGATGCCGCGGGCCGGTGACGGATCGAAGAACGAGGAGTATCTGGAGCGCGCGTGTTCCCTCGCCAGGCAAGCGCATGCTTACGCGGTCTCGTCGAACCGCTCGGGAGCTTTCGGTGGCCAGGGATGGATCGTTTCGCCGGAAGGCCGCGTGCTGGGCAAGACCAGTGCCGACCAGCCGTTTGTTTCGATGGAGGTGGCCTTACATCCGACCGGCCGGGAGGAGCGTTACTTCGACGTGTTCGCTCAGTGAGCCCGGTCACATGCCGAAAGGATAAGTTTCCGGCATGCCTGTGCCGTGCCCCGGAGCCAGCGGCTTGACCGGCGTGGTTTGTTCGAACCACACCCAGGCATCGAACTGATCGCCGAGCATGGATTCGAAGTAATGGCTCTGCAGCTCGGTCTCCGGACGATAGATCACGCCGATGGCGCGCTCCAGCAGCGAATGTGACAACTGCTCGGCGAGCGCGCGATCCGCATCGGCTCGCCAGTCTGTCAAAGAGCGGGGCAGGCCGGCTTCACGGAATGCGTGTTCATAACTGTCGTCGCGGGCCGGCAGCACGGTTTTGACTTCCATCGGCTCGCCCCAATCGCTGGCGGCGGCAACGGTGCCGCGATCGGTGCCAAAGCCGATCAACGTGCAGCCGTTGCCGTACGCCTTGCGACACAGCTCGCCGATGTTGAACTCTCCCGCCCAGCCCATGGACGTTGCGGCGGCATTGCCGACATGAGAGTTGTGCGCCCAGACAACTGCTCGTGCGACGCCATTGGAGCGCACACGCGCGGTGTTGGCAGCACCCGCGAGCAGGGCCTGCAAGGTATCGAACATGTGACGATCGCGAAGATTCCAGGATTCTGCGGAATTGCGATACATCAGCCGGTAGTACTGTTCAGCGCTGCGGATCACCCGAGCGTTCTGAGCGGCGTCGAAGAACGACTCGCCATCTTCGTTCAGGTATTGGAGTCGGCGTAGCAACAGCGTGCGCAGCTGTTCAACAGCTTCGTCCTCGCACGTGTTCCCTCCGGACAGCACCTCGTGACCGTACAACGCAGGTTCGTTTTGCCACGGAGTCAGGCAGGAGTAGCGTTGGCGGGCTGCGGCGGCCTGCGCGGGATCGCGCCGATCCAGAAATTCCAGGACGGCGGCGATGGACGACTGCAAGCTGTAGATGTCGAGCCCATGCAACGCGACGCGTGCCGTTGGGTCGAGGTCACGGTTGTAGGTGCGCAGCCAGTCGATGAAGGCGGCGAATTCTTCGTTGCGCCACAACCATTGCGGAAAGCGGGCAAACGCCTGCTCTCGATTCGGCCTGGGCGCCAGATGACGCACGTAGCCGTCGAGCTGTGCGACATCGGGCCAGTCGCCTTCGATGGCCACGAACGAGAAGCCATGATTCTCGATCAGCCGGCGTGTAACCGCGGCACGCGTGCGATAGAACTCGGACGTACCGTGGGTGGACTCGCCGAGCAGCACCAGTCTGGAAGTGCCGAAGCGATCGAAATGCTCGACGAATTCGGCGCTGTGCAGCTCCGGCAGGGGCTCGCTCTTGCGTCGCAAACTTTCACTCAGCTCTCGAGCACTTCGCGTACGGGCCTGGCGCAGGGAGCTGGAATAATCAACCGCGTGCGAGCTCATGGTGACACCGGCTTGCCTCGATGCCCGTGCAATCCATGACTGGAGGATTGGTTCCGGGTCGGGCTCAGTCGCAAGCGTCGGCCGTCAGCACCCGAGCATCGAAGGGCTCGAGGCGCAGCGGCTGCGAGGCCAAATTGCCGACGTGCCCGCCTGTCAGGCGATCTTGCAGTCGCGAGCTGGAGAGCGAGCTCGCAACCTGCAGATCGATGCTCTCGGCGCTGAAATTCAGCAGCACCAGTGCGCTTTCGGATTGGTGACAGTGCGAGGCCGACTCGGTCGGGCGACGGATATATGCAAGCACCGCGTCGTCGCGATTGGTCGTAATCAGCTCCATCTCCGGCGAGCGCAACGCGGCCAGCTCCTTTCGGAGCCGAATCAGCCGGGTGTAGTGCTTCAGCAGATCATGACGGTCGTCCCACGACACTGGCTGCTCGTCGTAAGGCTGAAACTCCGCGCCGACTTCGTCGCCGTTATAGATGAGTGGCAGGCCCGGCAAGGTGAGGAGCAGGGTCGCCGCGACCCGAGTGAGGGGCGCACCGTGCCGGGTGATGAATCGAGCCCCGGTGTCGTTGTTGTTCAGGAAACGCAGCACGAGGCCGGGTTCTGGAAGATCGCGGCTGCTGTTCAACAGCACCGCGCGCAACTTGGTGAGGTCCGGAGCCGCGCTCGCGAACGCGTCGTTCCAGGCCCACTCGCCGAGTTTGCGCGTCCAGTCATATGCGGCATCGAAGCCGTGTTGGAAGTAATAACCGTCCAGGGCAGACGCTTCGGCAATCAGCAGCATGTCGGGATCGATGCGCTTGAGCTCCTGGCGCCAGCGAGGCCAGAACTCCGGTGCCCGCTCGCGCACGCCCCAGCTCACATCCACTCGGAAGCCGTCGACATTCAGCTCTCGCACCCAGTAGCTGAATGCTTCGAGCATGTAGCGCTGCACTTCCGGGTTGTCGTACTCGAGGTTCTTCAAGTGCGACCAGTCGAAATAGTTCATGGCCTGGCCCGCGGCGTCGCGTTCGAACCAGTCGAAATAGGGCGAGCGCTGCCGCTGACGGGCGGCATCGATGTAATAGGGATGCGCGGTCGCCAGATGGTTTGGAATGAAATCGATGAGTACGCGCAGGCCGTGCGCGTGCGCAGCCTCGATCAGCGCCTTGAGCTGCAGTTTGGTCCCGAACTCGGCGCGCGACTGGAAATGATCCGTCACCGCATATCCGAAGTCCGCCGGCGGCGCACTGGTGACGGGCGACAGCCAGATCGCGGTGACGCCCAGCGCGGCGATCTCCGGCAAGCGCTTGCGAACGTCATCATAGCCATCGTGACCGAAGGCAAACGGAGCCACGCCATACAGAACGCTTTGCGAGATCCACGCGGGCCGGTGGCGATCGGGATCGACTTCTTTCGAAGCGCCGTCGACGACTTCGAAGACAGTGGTGGTTTCATCGCTGCGGCCGAGCGCGTCGCTGACTCGCAGCGTAACGTAGTATTCGCCGTCCCTGTCCGGCGTGTCGATCTGGATATCGCGTGTGGTCGCCGCGGTAATGTCGAGCAGGGATTGCGTCGTGAGGATCACCGGCGCCGCGTTGCCTCGCCGCGCCCGCCATTCGTAGCGTGTAATGGGTGCACTGATGCCCGCCGCCATCTGGCTGCCGCCCGCATCCATCAGAATGGTTCGACCATCGACGCGAGTGCGGATCCATGCTCGCGGCCTATCCTCGACGCGAGCGAGCCAACGTTGGGCGGAGGACTGTGCCACGTCGCGGCCGTGCCGATTGCAGCGTGCGCGGATTTGGTTCTCGCCGCTCCGGAGCGGGACTGATACCCAGAAGCGATCATCCTGGAGCGTTGCAATCGACGATCCGGCCGGGCCTTGAATCAACACTTGATCGCAGACGGATGGGTCGACGCGGCCTTCGAGCCGCTTGTCGAGCGTCCATGCGTCGCCGCCCGTGGTGTCGAACTCCACCGGTCGGTCGGATGCATGCGATGCGCAAGCAAGCGCGCAGAGCGTCGCGATCAACGTGCGGAGCCGGCGTGTCTGCATGAGCGGCAGAATAACCAGCGGCCGCCCGTCTGCATTCTGGGAATTCCGTAAGGACGACGGCTTATCCCGACGCTCGTTCGCCAACTTCCGGGCGGGTCGCTTGCTGTGCCGAAGTCAAAACGATCCAGCCGGCGCCGGAGCAGATCGCCATGACGAATGCCATGGGCAGCGGCCCAGTCAAATCCAGTACACCGACCAGCGAAGCCGCCATCGCGCCCGTGCCCAATTGCAGGAAACCCAGCAGCGAGGAGGCGCTGCCGATGTTCCTGGTGAAGGGCCTCAGCGCCAGCGCCGCGGCGTTCGGATAGGTGATGCCGGCACAGTGCAGGAACGCGAACAGCAGCACCACGGTCGCCCACTTGCCCAGATCGAACGTCAACGACAGCAGCAGGAAGCTGACGCCAGCGAGCACCTGGATCAGCAAGGCGCGCCGAAACACTTGCTCGCTCGCGAAATGTTTCAAGAGCAGGTGATTCAGCTGGCCGCCGAGAATCATCCCGCCCGCGAGAATGGCGAAGATGGCGCCGAAGCCGCCGGGGCCGACGCCGAAGCCGTCCATGAACACCGCCGGCGAGCCGGACACGAACACGAACAACCCCGCAAACGACAGGGAGCCGGCGATGGTGTAAGTCCTGAACTGCGGCTGTGCCAGCGCGTCGCGAAACGTTTGCAGAATCGGCGCAAGTCGCAAACTCACCGACGGATCCGGCGAATACGTGCGTGGGATGGCGAAGATCACCAGCGCCAGATCGAGAATGGCCAGCGCCGCCAGGGAAGCGAAGATCACCCGCCAGCTTGCAAACGTTGCAATCAAGCTGCCGATGCTCGGGGCGAGCAGCGGTGACACGCTCAGAACGAGCATCAGCGTTGCGAAGGCACGAGCCGCTTTCTCGGCGGGAACGTGATCGCGGACCAGTGCGATCGCACCGACGGACGCAGCGCTGCCGCCGAGCGCCGAAATGAATCGGTACAGCAACAGGCCTTCGAACGACGTCGTCGTCATGCAGCCGAGCGTTGCGAGCACATAGATGGCCAGGCCCACGTAAATCGGCCGCTGCCGGCCGAACCGATCGAGCATCGGGCCGTAGATCACCTGCCCGAGCGCAAAGCCGATGAAGTACACCGACACGCTGAGCGACATGCGTGACACGGGGACGTGCAGATCGGCTGCAATCTGCGGGAAGGCCGACAGATACAGGTCGATGGTGAACGGCGTCAGCGCGTTCAGAAAACCGAGCACGATGATCAGGAACGTAGGATGTCTTCGCATAGGGCCATGGCGACGGATCGCTCCGTCGTCGAACGTATTCAATCTATGGGAACTTGCAGGAGGTCCGGGCGGAGCGCTGGCTGTTTTGAGAGCCGGCCTGGCGTGTTCGCAGCGCTGGAAAGGCGCCCAGGCCGGCAGAGTACAACCGCGAGGGCCGGCGTGTCCATGCCATCGCGCGTTCGAGCCGTCCGGGGTATAAGGAGCAATGATCCGATACCGTCCCGCCCCGCCGCTGGATGCCGTGATTGACTGTATCTGGCTCAATCACCGCCGCGAGCCTTGTCCGCATTGGGAACACATGCTGCCCTCCGGTCAGGCGCAGCTCGTCATTCCTTTGCACGAGTCGCCCATTCACTGGGCGGCGCCGGGCGGCAAAGTCGAATGGCATTCGTGGACCCGGGGAGTCATTCACGGTCCCCAGTCCCGTTATTATGTTGCCGGACCGAAGCCGCCTGGTGTCGTGGTCGGCGCGTCGTTCCGCGTCGGCATGGCCGGCGCGATTCTCGGTGCATCGCTGGACGAGTTGCGCGATCGCCACGTTTCCATCGAGGAGCTGTGGGGTTATCGCGGACTCGATCTGCAGGAACGACTGGCGTCAATGCGCGAGCCCACCGATGTCTGTCGCGCTCTGGAAGCCGAATTGACCGCGAGGATTCGCCGGCCGTTGTTGATTCATCCCGCCGTGGCATACGCATTGCGGCCCGATGCGTTCGCCACACGCGTCGAGGAGATCCAACGGCGCACTGGTTACAGCCCGCGGCATTTCATCGAACTGTTTCATTCGGCCGTGGGCCTCACGCCGAAGCACTTCTATCGGGTGCGGCGTTTTTCCAGCGTGCTCACCCGTCTGGCTCGAGCTCGCAGCGAGGGCGGAGCACGGCTCGCCGAGGTGGCGCTTGCTGCCGGGTATGCAGATCAGGCGCACTTTTCCCGAGAGTTTCGAGAGCTCGCCGGCGTTGCGCCGTCCGCTTATTGTCCGCCCGCCGCGAACAGCGAGCATCACCACGTGGTGGCCGCGCCAGGTAAAAAAGCTTCAAGACTCGTGCGTCGCCGTGCGTGACACTATGCTCCGAAGCGTGAGAGTTCAGGAGCGGCCATGAGCGACAGCGGCGAGCAGACCATCCACGACGTGTATGCCTACCTGCGGGTGCATGACACCAAGGCGGCCATCGATTTCTATGCGCGTGCCTTCGGCGCGAAGGAACTGTTCCGCCTGGTCGAGCCCAGCGGCAAAGTCGGTCATGCCGAGCTGAAGCTCGGACCCGTGACCATCATGCTGTCGGATGAATATCCGGAGATCGGCATTCGCGGACCGCGCTCCATCGGCGGCACCAGCGTGTCGATTCATATTCACGCCAGTGACGTGGATCGCTTGTTCGAACAGGCGGTGGCGGCGGGCGCAACGGTCGTGCGCCCTTTGCAGAATCAATTCTACGGCGAGCGTTCCGGCACGGTGCGCGATCCGTTTGGTCATGAATGGCTCCTCGGCGGCCACATCGAGGACATGACCGTCGAGGAGATGCAGCGTCGCTACACCGCGCTGTTCACCTAGCGCAGGCGTCAGTCGAGCACCACCAGCTTCACATCGATGTTGCCGCGAGTGGCGTTCGAATACGGGCAAACGATGTGCGCCTTTTCGACCAGCTTCTGCACCTGATCCTTGGGCACCCCGGGAACCTGGATGCGCAACTCGGCTTCGATGCCGAAGCCGGTCGGAATGGCGCCGATGCCAACTCGTCCGGTCACGGTGGTGTCCGCCGGCAGGGCGACTTTTTCCTTACCCGCCACGAACTTCAGCGCACTGAGGAAACAGGCCGAGTAGCCGGCCGCAAACAGCTGCTCCGGGTTCGTCCCGGGGCCGCCTGCGCCGCCCAACTCACGCGGCGTGGACAGCTGCACGTTGAGGACATTGTCGGATGACGTGGCGCGGCCGTCGCGGCCTCCGGTGGCAGTAGCCTGTGCGGTATATAAAACTTTCTCGATCGACATGACGTGCTCCTTGGCGGTGAGTGTGTGTCTGTGAGGCAGACTGTACGCGTGCCCGCGCACTCCAGGTCACTTAAAATCCTGAAAACTTGATCAGGAATACGGGAATGGTCGACCGTCTGGAGTCCTTGTTGACGCACTTCGCGGTGCATGCCCGCATGTTCCACGCCGGCGCGCTCTGCGGGTTGAACGAAGTGCCGATGCTGCCCGAGACCGGGCAGTTGCACCTGATCAAGCTGGGACCGGTCGAGGTCGCCCACGACGGCGAAAGTCCGCTGCGGGTAGTCGAACCCAGTTTGCTGTTGTATCCGCGGCCGCTGAAACATCGGTTCACTACCGACCCGAACCGCGGCGCCGATCTGGCGTGCGCGAATTTGCATTTCGACGGTGGCGTCGCCAATCCGATCGCCGCGGCGTTGCCGCCCGTGATCTGCGTGCCATTGGCGCAAGTCGAAGGGGCGGACGGCGTGCTCTCGTTGCTGTTCGACGAAGCATTCAATCAACGCTGTGGTCGTCAGGCGCTGGTGAACCGCTTGTTCGAAGTGGTGTTGATTCAAGTGCTGCGGCATTTGATGGAGAGCGGACAGATCCGCAGCGGCATGCTCGCCGGCATGGGACATCCGAAGCTTCGCCATGCGCTGGTGGCCATGCACGAGCAGCCGGCGCATGAATGGTCGCTGGAGGAGCTCGCGGAAACAGCGGGCATGTCTCGCACTGTGTTCGCAAACGCGTTTCGAGACACCGTCGGCGTGACGCCGGGCGCTTATCTGCAGAACTGGCGCGTCAGTCTGGCGCAGCAGGCGCTGCGTCAGGGGCGCTCGCTCAAGATGATCGCGGTGGAAGTTGGCTACGGCAGCGAGGCGGCGCTGTCGCGTGCCTTCAAAACACAGAGCGGCTTGACGCCGCGCGAATGGAAGCAAGCGCAGGCGCAGGGTTGACGCAAAAGAAATGGGCCCCGTCTTGCGACGGGGCCCAGGTGGTTCGCCCTGAAACGTTTTGGAAACGTTTGTTATTCGTCGATGGTGTAGGCGAGCTCGGCCGGGATCAGCAGCTGCTGGCTCACGGTCAGCGTCGGACGGCCGAGATAGTCCCACAGCGCCGTCGCCGCTTCGCTGCGGTTCGTGCCGTACAGCGCCAGCGTGATGCTCTGCCAGGTGTCACCGCTCTGCACGATGTAGTGCGTCGGCACCGGCGGAGTCACGGTCAGCGTCGTCGGCAGCGGCTGCAGATGCAGGCCCGCCGTCAGCGTCGGATTCGACATGGCAGTCTGCAACGCAGTCGCTGCGGGCTCCGAGTCGATGCCGTACAGCGTGTTGGCGAGCGACTGCCAGGTCGCGCCGGCCGGCACCAGGTAGTACGGCGTGGCGTTGGAGCGAGCCGAGTAGATCGAGCGTCGGATGCCGTCGGCCTGGATCCACAGCAGCGTGGCGTTGCTCGAGCCGTCCATCGCGGCAACCGGCATCATGGCCGATTCTTCACGCGACTCCACGTTGACCGCCTCGCCCCACACACCGTTGCTGATACGAGCGGCGTAGAGCTGGCCGTTGTTGTGGGTCCACGCGACGATGCCGTTGCCGTTGACGAACGACACCGTCGTTTCCATGTCGGTGTTGACGGATTCGGTGCTGTTCTCCAGCGCCACGGGGCTGCCCCACGTTCCGGTGGCGGCGTCGTAGCGACGGGCGTACTGCGAAGGACCGGTGCTGTCGTTGTCCACGAACGTGGCCAATGCGTCGCCGTTCGCGTCTACCGCGATCTCTCCGGTCGCACCGGGTCCTTCGCCGACGTTCAGCTGTACCGGATTGCTCCACTGGTCCGTGGTCACATCGTAATGAGCAGCGTACACGCCGCCGCCGCGCCAGAGCGCGATGGCATTGCCAGCCGCGTCCATGCCGAGGCGGGGATGACGCTCACCCAGGTCGTTGAGACCGATCACCGGACCAAACGACTGCGTGGTGTTGTTCCAGCGGCGCGCGTAGATGCGGAATCCTTGCTCCGGATCGCGCTGGCGCCACACGAGGATCGCGTTGCCGTTGCTGTCGATCTTCACCTCGGGATGGTCGCCGACGCCGTACGAGTTGCCGGTATCGACGCGCTCCGGCGCGGTCCAGGTGCCGGCGACGAGGCGCGAGACATACAGGTGATTCAGCGTGCCATCGGACTGCACCCACGTGATCGCCGCGTGCTCACCAGTCACCGAGCTGCTGGTGCCCGCCGAAGTAGTCACGGCGTAGTTGCTGGTCTCCAGCAGCTGCGCCACGCTCCAGCTGTTGTTGCTGGCCTCGAAGCTGCTCACATACATGGAGACAGCTGCGCCGTCGCTCTGCGCCCAGGAGACGAAGGCGTCACCCGAGGTCTGGTCGATCGTGACGCGCGGCGAGAACGCTTCATTGGGGCTGGTATCGAGCACCGTGGCGGTCGACCACTGACCATCGCCGATCGTGTAACGGCTCATGACCACGTCGCCGCCCTGGAGCCACACCGCGATGCCGTTGCCCGCATGGTCGAATGCGACGCGCGGCTCGAACGCTTCGACGGGGTTCGTCTCCAGCAACTGCTGAGCCGACCAGTTGGTCAGCGGCACCGTCAGCACGCTGCTGTTGAGCTGGTGATAAGTCGTCGAGGTCGTGTTGACGCGACTCCAATCCAGCGGCGCGCGGTAGTTCGCGGAAGTGGTGTACTGGAAGCTGCTCGGAACGACCAGCTGCTGACCCGCGGTCAACGTAGTCGTGCCCAGCAATGTCTGCAGCTGAGTGATTGCGGCCACATCGGTCACGCCATACACACGCTGCGCGACGTGCGCCCACGTGTCCGTGGCGAGCACGGTGTAGTAGCCCGGGATGGTCGTCGTCACGGTCAACGTCGGGGGGAAGCCGCTCATGATGTCGCCGGCGGTCAGCGTGCCGCCGCCCATGGCAGCCTGCAGCGCATTGCCGGCTTCGACGTTGTTCACGCCGTACAGGGTGTTGGCGATGGACTGCCAGGTCGCGCCGTTCGGCACGATGAAATTCGGGGTCTGGTACATCGCCTGGTAGACGGAGGGCTGAGAACCATCCGCCTGCTGCCACAGCACCGCGGCATTACCGGCGGCGTTGATGGCGGATGTCAGTTGGCTGGCCGTTTCCTCGCGAGTCTCGAGCAGCGTCACCGCACCCCAGGTGCCTTCGGTCATCTTGATGGCATACACATCGTTGTGCGCGCCGTTCTCCACCCACGCCACGACGGCTTCATTGCCGCTCATGCTGACCGTGTGATACAGGTCGACGTTGACCGGAACGTTGCTGGTTTCGAGCAGCTCGGCTTCGCCCCACGTTCCGGCAGTCGCGCTGTAACGACGCGCGTACATGGAAGGTATTCCGCCGGCGTCGTTCTCGACCCAGGCGACCATCGCATTGCCGGCGGGGTCGACCGACAACTCGGCGTTGACGGTGCCGCCAATGCCGGCGCTGATGTCGATTTGCGGAGTCCACTCGCCGGTGCTCACGTTGAACTGACGCACGAACACGCCGCCGTTGCGCCAGATCAGGAAGCCGTTGCCCGCCGCATCGAACTGCAGGCGCTGCTGGCGCTCGCCGTAATTGTTCATGGCCATCACCGGGCCGAAGGACTGCGTGGCGTTGTCCCAACGGCGGGTGTTGATGCGATAACCCTCCAGCGGATCCTGCTGACGCCAGGCGACAGTCACGTTGCCGTTCACATCGACGGCGACGTCCGGATGCAGCGCCGGGGTGCTGCCGGTATCGATCAGCGCCGGCACGCTCCAGCTGCCGTTCTCCAGGCGCGACAGATAGATGTTCATGGACGTGCCATCGGACTGGCGCCATGCCACCGCGGCGTGCGAGCCGGCGATGGCGACGGCCGAGTTCTCGTCGTTGCCGTCGACCGGGAAGTTGGTGTTTTCCAGCACCTCGGGGGTGCTCCAGGCATTGGTCGCGGCGTTGTAACGGGTCGCGTAAATCGATTCCGCGACGCCGTCGCTCTCGGTCCAGGTCACGACGGCATTGCCGGTCGGGCGGTCGATGGCGATGCGCGGCTGGTGAGCGATGTCGATGCCCACATCGAGCACGGTCGGCGTGGACCAGGTCGCGGTGCTCGCGGTGTAGCGGCTCACGAAAATATCCCGCAGAGCCCATACCGCAAAGCCGTTGCCAGCGGCGTCGAATGCGACGCGCGGGCTGCTGTTGACCCTTTCACTGCCGAGATTCACGTTGATGTGTTCGAGCAGGGCCGCGTCACGCCAGCCGCTGGAGCCGAGCGCCACGGTGTTCAGGTTATAAACGTCGGTGCGAGTGGTGGTCAGCACGGCCGAGTTCGCGGTCGCGGTGGCGAGATCGCCGATCGCTTCGTTCACCGGCGGCGTGGTTGGAGTGCCGCCGCCCGGGTTGGTAGTGCCTGGATCGGTGGTGCCCGGGTTGGTGCCTGGCGCCGGCGTGCTGGGACCGGGATTGGCGTTACCGCCGCTGCTGCCGGAGCCGGGTGAGCCGGAGGAGCCCGACGGCAGCGGGTTCTGTGTGACGCCTGGGCCGCCACCGCAACCCGTCAGCACCGCCAACACCGAAAGACTCAGCAAGGTGTGCCCGATACCGCCAATGCCCCGTGCCATGTTCTGATCCTTATCTGAAGGTTCGTTTGCCACCTGCGACCGGCAGTGGTCGCAGGATTCGTTTGCTATCACTAGTCTCGACTGCTTCGACGCGCTCAGTGGTTGGATGAACGATTGTTAATCCTGGCTGCACTGACCGAAGCTCGATGTGTCCGATTCTTTTACACATTTGCACCGAGTTTTCTCGTGCCGCCGACCAACGTGCGTCGTGTCTGCGTGGATCCATCGGAACACACATCGTCGCGCGCGCAAATGGATTGACTTCACAAAGCGATCGGCCCGGCTGTAAGCGTTGCTGACACTCGCGTCGAAGTGACGGGAAACTTTCCAACTCGACGCCGGTCCATGCCTGCCACTGTCTTCAAATTCGACACACATGCGCATCGACCATCTGGCTCTGTGGACCGACGACCTGGCACGTGTCAGGAATTTTTACGTTACGTATTTCGACGCCGTGGCGGGCAGCGGCTATCGCAATCCCGCCAAGGGCTTTGAATCCGTTTTCCTCAGCTTCAGCGATGGTGCGCGCCTGGAGCTCATGCGGACCACGGCGCTCTCGCCCGTCGTCATCGAGCCGGGCGCGCAACGCATGGGGCTGACGCATTTCGCCATGGCGGTCGGCTCCGAAGCGCGAGTCGATGCCCTCACGCAGCGCCTGAAGGATGATGGCTATCCGGTGCTCGATGGCCCCCGCCGCACCGGCGACGGCTACTACGAGAGCGTGGTGCTCGATCCCGACGGAAATCGAATCGAAATCACCGTCTGATTGGATTCACCCGCCCTTGAAGCGGACGCGTCGCCGCGATGGATCAGTCCATCGCACGGGTCGCGATTTTTTCTCCCTCGCGCGGTGCGGGTTCGCGCTCGAAGCCCAACACGGACGGTGCCTCGGTGAAGTCGAGGCGTTGCACCGGCAGTCGCGACGTTCCGATGGTCATTGTGAGCTCGGTGCGTGATCGGGAAGGCAGCTCGAGCGCGGCGGCGAGCGACTCGTCGTCAACGGGTTTGCCTGCGATGGACAATCGGTCCACTGCCCACTGCAGATCGGTGCCGCTCAGCTCGCCGGGGCCGTGTTCGGTTGCGAATACCAGAGACCCTGCTTCATCCAGATAGGCGGCGTGAAGTCGCTCGACGGGCACGCCGGTGTGGGTGATGAGCTGCCCGCCGTCTTCGCCGACCCGCAGAACGAGCGGCGTCGATTCGAGCTGCATGTAGCCGCGCTGCGGACCATTCTGGAAATACCAGCGGCCATGCTCGTCCGCGGCGTAGTTCCGATTGATCACATCGATGATGCGAGCATGGCTGATCGCTTCGCCTTGCACGAGCCAGCGGCCGCGACGATCCAGGCCGAGCCAGCCGAACAATGCCGGCACGTTCGGCCAGCGCTTCAAGGCATTGAGTACCCATTCATCCATCGTCGCAGTGTGCCGTCAGCGGGCGGTGACCTCAACCTGCGAGCCTGCGCGTGCTGAGAATTCGAGGGCGGCAGCGTTGCATCGAGCTGCTACAATGTGCGGCCTTTTTTCCCCGGCGATCTCCCATGCAGCCCCTTTCCATTGGTGTCGATTTCGGCACCAGCAATACCGTTATTGCCATGGTGGACGCGGATCTCGGCTCCGCTGTGCTCAAGGTGTCTTCGCGAGCCGGCGAGGGTGCGGCGCTGCCATCGATTCTCTGCTTCCGACCCGCCGAGCCGAACCCGCGGGATCGGCCGATCAGCAGTGCGGGAGCGGACGCAATCGCCGACTACATTGCGCGCACCGGGCCGGCGCGGCTCGTGCAGTCGATGAAATCGTTTCTCGGCAGCCGCGCGTTCGTCGACACGAAGGTGTTCACTCACACCTACACGCTCGAGTCGCTGATTGGAACGTTGCTCCAGCATCTCTATGACGCAACCGGCGCGCGCGAGCTGCTGGCCCAGGCGCCGCTCGTCATCGGCAGGCCCATCGAATTCGCGGGCGCATCGCCGGACGATGAGCTGGCGCAGACGCGGCTGAAGGCGGCGTTTGCTCTGGCGGGGCGCGAGGCGGATCGAATCGGAACCGAGCCTGAAGCGGCTGCATACGCGTTTGCGAGCCGGGCGCGTGGCCGGCACCTGGTGCTGGTTGCCGATCTCGGCGGTGGCACGAGCGACTTCTCGATCGTCGAGGTCAATGCCGAAGGCGCGCAGCCGAAGCTCACGCCGCTGGCGCAGACCGGTATCGGCATCGCCGGCGATCGCTTCGATTATCAGATCGTTTACAACGCCGTGTGTCCGGCGCTCGGCATGGGCTCGCAGTTCCAGCCGGAAAGCAAGAAGCTGCCGATCCCGTTGTGGATCTACGCCAACTTCTCCAGCTGGCATCAGCTGTCGATTATGAACAATCGTCAGACGCTGCGGCACATCACCGACATTCTGCGCACGGCCGTGGATCAGCAGGCATTCGAAGGTCTGGTGCATGTCATTCGCAACGAGGAAGGCTTCACTTTGTTTCAGGCGGTCTCGCGCGTGAAGCAGGCGCTGACGATGCAGGACGCCGCGAAGCTCAGCTTCAAAGCGGGGCCGATCGAAATCGATCGCACTGTCGCGCGCGCCGAGTTCGAACGATGGATCGCCGACGATTTGTCACGCATCGAAGCCACTGCGGACGAAGCAGTTCGTAGCGCTGGTGTGAATCCTGCAAATCTGACGCGCGTATTCATGACGGGCGGCACGGCGCTGGTGCCGGCGGTGCGTGAGTTGTTCGCGAGGAAGTTTGGAGCGGACAAGCTCGTGGGCGGCGATGAGTTTTCTTCAGTTGCTCAAGGTCTGGCACTGATGGGCGTGCCCCGCTGAGGCGCTGCGATTCACGTTGTCGTACCAGGCGTGCACGGAAGCTGACAATCACGGCCAGGCGGTGAGCCGAATCTGACGGCCTTGTCCGCCCGTGGATGCGCGGGTCACGCTACACTCGTGACCTGTGCTGGCGCTCGGAAGACACCCTTGATTGCGTTGATTGGCATCGATGTCGATGGCACGTTGGTCGGCAGCTCCGGCCAGGTGCCAGACATTATCTGGCAGCTCGCCACCGAGGCGCGCGCTGCAGGCATTCATCTCGCATTGTGCTCGGGTCGGCCGGCATTCGGCCTGGCGGCGGACTATGCGCGTCGTCTGGATGACGACGGTTGGCACATCTTTCAAAACGGCGCGAGCGTCGTGAACCTCGCGACTCACGAGTCGCGCTCTACACCGCTGCCCGAAGGATCCGTTCGCGGCTTGATCTCGCATGCACGCGAGACCGGGCACGTGCTCGAGTTGTATGGCGACGATGATTACGCCGTCGAGAGCGAAGCGGCTTGGGCAAGGGAACATGCCGACCTGCTCGGTCTGCCGTTCAAGCCGAGACCCTATGAAACATTGTCGCCGCCACTGGTGCGCGCGCAGTGGCTGCTTGCACCGGAAGACGCGAGGCGAGTGGTGGCGCCTCCCGGTCTGGAGATGGCGGATTCGTCGTCGCCTCTGATGCCCGGCGTGCGCTTCATCGGCCTGACCCGGCAAGGCGTCAGCAAGGGCAGTGCGATGCGCGAGATCGCCGCCGCGTATCGCGTCGACATGCGCGATGTGATGTACGTTGGCGACTCGGGCAACGACCTGTCGGCCTTGCGTGTCGTCGGCCATCCGATTGCGATGGGTAACGCCGATCCCGAGGTCATCAAGGCGGCGCAGCGCACGGTGGGGCATGTCGATGCGGCCGGGCTCGCGGACGCCCTGAGGATCGCCATAAGCAGCCGATGACATATCGCTCGGGTAAGATTGGCGCCTTTCTTTGAGGCCGGGTGAGCGCCATGACTTCGAGCTCGAATCGTCCGCTGCGCACGGGCGGACAACTCATTGTCGATCAACTGCTGACGCACGGAGCCGAGCTTGCTTTTTGCGTGCCCGGCGAGAGTTATCTGCCGGTGCTGGACGCGCTGTATACCGTGCGCGATCGCATCCGCCTGATCACGTGCCGTCATGAAAATGGCGCGGCCAACATGGCGGAGGCATACGGCAAGCTCACCGGCAAGCCGGGGATCTGTCTGGTGACACGCGGTCCCGGTGCCACCAATGCGTCCATCGGTGTACACACTGCGTTCCAGGATTCGACGCCGATGATCCTGCTCATCGGTCAGGTGGGCACCGACTTCATCGAGCGCGAGGCGTTTCAGGAGATCGACTATCGGCGCATGTTCGGTCCCATGTCGAAGTGGGTCGCGCAGATCGATCGTACCGATCGCATTCCCGAATTCGTCGCGCGCGCCTATCAGGTCGCGACCAGCGGGCGCATGGGGCCAGTGGTGCTCGCGCTTCCAGAGGATACGTTGACGGGAACTGCGGCCGTCGACGATGCGCGGCCGTGGCAGCGAATCGAGTCTGCGCCTTCGCCGGAGGCGCTGGCGGAGTTGTCTCGAATGCTCGGCGAGGCGCAGCGACCGTTCCTGCTGGTGGGCGGCAGTGGCTGGAACGAAGCGGCCTGCGATCAATTGCAACGCTTCGCCGAAACGCAGCACATTCCGGTGGGATGTGAGTTTCGCTCGCAGGACCTGTTCGACAACGCCCATCCCAACTACGCCGGCGATGTCGGCATCGGCATCAATCCGAAGCTGGCCGAGCGAGTCAAAGCATCGGATCTGCTGATCGTGCTCGGCGCGCGACTCGGCGAGATCACGACCAGCGGCTACGGTCTGATTGCAGGCCCGGTTCCGGCACAGCGCCTGGTACACATCTATCCTGCAGCCGACGAGCTGGGGCGTTTCTATCACGCCGAGCTGATGATCAACGCGACCATGCCGGCCATGACCAATGCATTGGCTGCTCTGCCCAAGGTCACGCCCGACGAGGCGAGAGCGCAGGTCGTGGCGGCCAACGCGGAGTATCACGCCTGGCAGGAGCGCAAAGAGATCCCGGGCAAGGTGCAGATGTGGGACGTGATTCAACACATGGATCGCGTGCTGCCGCCGGACGTCATCGTCACCAACGGCGCGGGCAACTACACGACCTGGGCGCATCGGTTCCATCGCTATCGCGGCTTCCGGACGCAGCTCGCGCCAACTTCGGGCGCCATGGGCTATGGCGTGCCGGCGGGGATTGCGGCGAAGGCGCTGTATCCGAAGCGCACGGTGATTTCGTTTGCCGGCGACGGCTGTTTCCTGATGACGGGCCAGGAGCTGGCGACCGCGGTTCAATATCAGCTCAACGTCATCATCATCGTGGTCAACAACAACATGTATGGCACGATTAGAATGCATCAGGAGCGCGAATACCCGGCTCGTGTCTATGGCACGTCGCTGGTCAATCCGAACTTCGCCGCGTTCGCCACTGCATTCGGCGCTCACGGCGAGTTGGTGGAGACCACCGAGCAGTTTGCGCCTGCATTGGAGCGGGCGCTGCACGCGGGCAAGCCGGCGCTGATCGAGATTCGCATCGATCCGGAAGCGATCACGCCGAACGCCACTTTGCAGTCGATCCGTCAGGCCGCGCACAAGGCCTAGCTGCTCGAACGAGGAGCCACGATGCTGTACCTGATTCTGGGGCTGGTGATTTTCCTGGGCGTGCACTCGGTGGAGATCGTCTCGCCGACGTTCCGGAGCGCCGCGGTCGCGCGGCTCGGGGAACGGCCGTACAAAGCCATCTACGCGTTGCTGTCGATTTTCGGTTTCGTGCTGTTGGTGTGGGGCTACGGCGTCGCTCGCCAGCATCCCATCCTGGTGTACGCGCCGCCGCTGTGGATGCGGCATCTCACAGTGCTGCTGATGCTGCCGGTATTTCCGTTGCTGCTCGCAGCGTATCTGCCCGGACGCATCAAGGCGGCGGTGAAACATCCGATGCTGGCTGCGGTGAAGGCGTGGGCCTTCGCGCATTTGCTCGCCAACGGCATGCTCGCGGACGTACTGCTGTTCGGCGGCTTTCTGATCTGGGCGGTGGCCGATCGCATTTCAGTGAAACGTCGTGCCGTGCTCCGGCCAGTGCCGGGGCCGCCGCCGGGCAAGTACAACGATCTGATCGCCGTCGTGGGCGGTCTGGCGCTGTATGTGATCTTCGTGCTCTGGTTGCACGTGTGGCTGATCGGAGTGTCGCCGTTGCCGACGATGTAAATCGTGAAGCAGTTGCTCAGCGTCGTCCTCTTCGTCGCGATTCTCTATGTCGGTCTGTGTGCCGCGCTGTACTTTTTTCAGCGCTCGATGATCTATTACCCGCAGCCGCGGTCGCCCGGTGAGATGTCGGCGACGCTGCCATTGTCGGTAGATGGGGCCGAGCTGGTCATCAGCGTCCGCGCCCACGATGGGCCGGACGCCATCGTGTACTTCGGCGGCAACGGCGAGGATGTGACATTCAACCTGCCGTCGTTTTCCGAGGCGTTCCCCGGGCATGCGCTGTATCTCATGAACTATCGCGGCTATGGCGGCAGCTCGGGCAGTCCGAGCGAGGCTGACATTGCGCAGGATGCGCTGGCATTGTTCGACTACGTGCATGCCCGGCATCCGAACGTTCTCGTGATGGGGCGCAGTCTGGGCTCGGGCGTGGCCATTCGCCTTGCCAGTCAGCGCCCGGCGACCGGCCTGGTGCTGATTACTCCGTTCTCGAGCATCGCCGAGCTGGGCGCGAGCCAGTTCCCGATGTTTCCGGTGAAGTGGCTGATCCGTGACCGGTATGAATCCTGGCGCTATGCGCCGCTGATCGATGTGCCGACACTGTTGGTCGTGGCCGAGCACGATGAAATCATTCCACGCGCCAGCACGGAGGCTTTATATGCTCGCTTCCGGCCGGGCATCGCGCGGCTGCGTGTCATCCCGGACACCGGTCACAACACAATCTCTGCTACGCCGATGTATGTAGCAGCGCTGCAATCGGCGCTTGCTCAAAACAGCGAACAATGATTGAATGCGGGCTTCTCTCATTGGCCCGTCGCGAAGCAAGGAGGGCACCGATGATTCCATTCAGCCTGCACCTCCCCCCGGTACGCACCCGGTAAATCCCGGCTTCCGGTAGAAAAACCGCGGCTGCATCCCCATCTGGGGGTGTTCGCTGCCTTCCAAGACTCATCGGCTTCGCAAGGACGGCGCGGTAAACGCGCTCGCTCATCATGGTCAAATCCCGCGTAGAGGGCTCGCAGGTCCTCCGTAATGTACTCGTTTTCACGCTCCGCCATTGGGCCGAGCGCAAGTGGCTGGTCGTCCTCGTGGCTTCGGCCATGATGCTGGCGACCGTCACCGAAGTGATCGTGCCGGTCTATGCGGGCCGGCTGGTCGATGCGCTCGCGCAGGGTCGCGAGTTTGCTCACGTCGCACTCGATTCCTTCCTCATCATGATGGCGCTGGGATTGGCGATGGTGCTGCTGCGGCATCTGGCCTGGTGGTCCATCGTGCCGCTCACATTGGGGATGATGCGGAACGTGTCGCAGGGTGCGTTTCATCGGGTGCAACGCTTCTCGACGGATTGGCACAACAACAGTTTTGCCGGCTCCATCGTGCGAAAGATCACGCGCGGCATGTGGGCGCTGGACATGATCAATGACGTGCTGCTGCTCGCGCTGCTGCCGTCGCTGGTGGTGCTGGTCGGGACCGTGTTCCTGCTCGGTCAGCGCTGGCCGGTCATGGGCCTCGTGATGGCGCTCGGCTCGATTGCGTACGTGCTTTTGACGGTGACGCTCGCTACCCGGCTCATCGCGCCGGCTTCGCGTCTTTCCAATGCGCAGGACACGCGCATGGGCGGGGTGCTTGCGGACGCTCTGGGTGCGAATGCGGTCGTGAAGTCTTTCGGTGCGGAGGCGCGTGAGGATGCGCGGCTGAGTCGGGTCGTCGACAAATGGTCGCGTCGGACGTATCGCACCTGGATGTTGCATACCTGGAGTGGCACGGGCCAGCTCGCGCTGCTTTGGTTCGTTCGCTCGGCCGTCACCGGCACTGCGTTGTGGTTGTGGTGGCAGGGACGAGCGACGCCGGGCGAAATCACTTATGTGCTGACGACTTACTTTGTCGTGCACGGCTATCTGCGTGATATCGGTCAGCACGTCCATCACTTGCAGCGCTCCGTGAACGAAATGGAAGAAATGGTTCAGCTGCACTCCGAGCCCATGGGCGTGGCGGATTCGCCGGGGGCGCGTCCGCTGCGCATCGATGCGGGTGAGGTGCGGTTCGATCACGTGACCTTCTGTTACGCCGGTCAGCACAAGCCGCTGTATCGAGACTTGAACGTGCGGATCGCGCCGGGCGAGCGGATCGGCCTGGTTGGCCATTCGGGCTCGGGCAAGACCACGTTCGTGAAGCTGATCCAGCGGTTGTACGACGTGACTGAAGGGCGCGTGCTGATCGACGGACAGGATGTCGCGCATGCCACGCAGGAGTCGTTGCGCTCGCAGATCGCGATCGTGCAGCAGGAGCCCATCCTGTTTCATCGCAGCCTGGCGGAGAACATCTCGTATGCCCGGCCGGACGCAACCATGGACGAGATTGAGCGCGCTGCTCGACTCGCGAATGCGCACGATTTCATCGCGCGCTTGCCCCGTGGTTATCAGACGTTGGTCGGCGAGCGGGGGGTGAAGCTGTCCGGTGGTGAGCGACAACGCGTGGCGCTGGCGCGGGCATTCCTGGCGAATGCGCCGATTCTGATTCTGGACGAGGCGACTTCGAGTCTCGACTCGGAATCCGAAGCGCTGATTCAGGAGGCGATGGATCGGCTGATGTCAGGCCGCACGTCCATCGTCATCGCGCATCGCCTGTCGACGGTGATGGCCATGGATCGCATCCTGGTATTCGAACACGGCCGCATCGTCGAGGAGGGCTCGCACGAGGCCCTGCTACGTCGACCGCATGGTCACTACCGGCGGCTGTTCGAGCGGCAGTCGGGTGGGATCGTCGACGTGTCCCAGGCTGTGGGCGCGTAGGACTCATAAGTCCAGGCCCCCTCTCCCGCTGGGAGAGGGGGAGCTGAATTCTTCATGTTTCTTGCGGGGGCGACGCGCACCTCGCGTTGTGCGACGGTCCGCTCGTGCTCACGTAGCCGGCGATCGCCGGCGCGTCTTTAGAGATAGCTGGTGATGGCCGGCGCGTTATTCCAGTTGTCGTGTTTGCCATCGACGTAGACGATGGGCGCCGCCGCCAGTTCTTCGGGCGTGGCGTTTTCCAGGCAGCCCAGGTTCACGCCATAGATCCGCTGCCCATCGGGCGTATTGCCGATGCTGAACGAGCGCACGCCGCAATGTTTGCAGAAGTAATGCTCGTTACGCCGCGTATTGAACAGATACCTGGTCAGCTCGGCTTCACCCGCCAGCAGCCGAAAGTGCTCCGGCATGACGATCGCCGGCCAGAACCGGTTCCGGGCGCAGATCGAGCAATTACAGCGATACGTCGGCTGCGTGAGATCGAGCTCCGCCTCGAACCGCACCGCGCCGCAATGACAACTGCCGGAGTATGTTTTGAGCATGCGCTCAACGATAGCATGTCGGTGCCAGCTCAAGTATCGAGCGGCTCCAGACAATCGCCCCGTCATTGCCAAGGACAGCCCATGATCGACTTCATCTGGAACCTGTTCCAGGACTCCGACATCCAGCGCCTGCGAGCGCAAGCTGAACGACGCGAACGACAATCGAGCTCGTTGCAGGCGCAGGCGGGCTCGACGGAAGCGCGGCTGCTCGAGCTGGAACGGCGGCACGAGCAGCTCAAGCTGGTCACCCTGTCGTTGTGGCGCCTGCTCAAAGACAAAATCGACTTGTCAGACGCGGAGCTCGAGAAATACGTGGCGAGCACCGATCTGCTGGATGGCCAAGCGGACGGCGCGGTGGACTTGAGCAGGGAGCTGATCAAGTGCCGCCAGTGCGACCATGTTCATCTCAACACTGCGGTGGTCTGCCCTTTCTGTGGCGCCCGGGGCTCCTCGCCCAACGCGTTCGATACGACCTGACAGCCTAGGCCCGATCCACCCGGGCGGCGTAGCAGCCCCACTTTGCATTGTGAACATGCAGGAACGCGACGCCTGGGTCGATGAGCATTTGCTCGATGAGGCTTTCGATGGCGGTGCCGGGAACCACGTCGGCGGCCCGCATCATGCCTTGCGCGTCGAAGGCGCGAAGCGAGAGCAGCCGGTGACGGAGTTGCTGAGGAACTTCATCGACGGCGAGTTGTGCTTCGGTCGCGGACTCGCGGACGTAGATTGCGTGACGCGAACGGTACGGTGTGGCGACGGGCAGGTGCTCGTAGTTCAGCAGGATCAGCTTCTCGCCGATCTCGGCGTCTTGCAGGCTGACGCGGCAGGGAAAGCCGGGACGTTCATCGGCAGCTACGCGAATCGCGCCTTGTCGTGTCAGCTCTTGATCGGACATGGAGAACAGCGGTGCGAACTGGCTCAGTGGCAGGCCGGTGATTTGAAAGCTCATGGTCGGCTCCTGGGGGCGGCGAATCGATGCCGCCTACCTTGCCGGTGCGACAGCCGGGCGACACTCCGCTTCTTGCCGACGTTTCCTCCGCGGCAGCGGCGTGACGCCTGTTAAAATCGCGGCATGCATCCCCTTGCGATCGCGGCCGTCCTGCTGGCGGCGTTTACTCATGCCACATGGAATCTCGCCGCCAAACGCGCTTCGGGCTCGCGTCATTTCGTTTGGCTGTATTCGCTAGGTTCGGTGATTCTGTACGCACCCGCGGTGGTGTGGGTCCTCGCGTCCTCGCGGCTGCAATTCGAAACGGCGCACTGGGTGGCGCTGCTGATGACGGGCATCCTGCACATGGGCTACTCGCTCACGCTGCAGGCGGGCTACAGAGTTTCCGATCTCTCGCTGGTGTATCCACTCGCCCGTGGCACCGGGCCGTTGCTGTCATTTCTCGCCGCAACGTTCATACTGCACGAGCCCGCCAACATATTCTCGGTACTCGGCGTCCTGCTGATCGTGGGCGGCATTCTAATGGTGTCGGGTCTTGCGCATGAAGCTCACAAAGCCCCGCGCGCCGGCATCGCGCTGGGCTTGCTGACGGGTGTGTTCATTGCCGGCTACACGATCAACGACGGATGGGCGGTGAAGACGTTGATGTTGTCGCCGTTCCTCATCGACTTCACTGGCAACTTGCTGCGCCTGACGGTCCTCGCGCCGCTGGCGCTGAGAGATCCCCCTGCATTGCTCGCTGAATGGCGACTGTATCGCGGGCCCATTCTCATCGTCGCCGTGCTCGGGCCGCTTGGCTACATCCTCGTGCTGTACGCGATGAAACATGCACCCATCGGCCACGTCGCGCCCATGCGAGAGCTGGCCACATTGATCGGCACCTACTTCGGCGCGCGTCTGCTCAAGGAACAAGTGACGCCGATACGAGTGACCGGAGCTGTGCTCATCGTGACCGGCGTCGTTGCTCTAGCCGTCACTGGCTAACATGTAACCGTCGCAACTCGAGAGGCGCGCAGTCCTTTGAGCGCCAGTGCGGCCGCAAGCAGTGGCAGCAACGCTGCGACCCAGGGCAGTGCGGGCAAGCCAGGCCCATGATCGATCACGGTGCCACCCAGCCAGGCGCCGAGTGCGTTGCCGAGATTGAACGCGCCGATGTTGAAGCTCGACGCCAGGCTCTGGCCCGCGCCATTGGATTTCTCCAGCACCCACATCTGCAGCGGCGGCACCGTCGCGAAGGATGCCGCGCCGAGCAAGGCGACGAACACCATCATGGCGATGCCATCATGAACGGCGAACGTCATCAGCCCCAGCACGGCCGCCAGCATCAGCAGCGAACCGATGAGCGTCGCTTCCAGGTATCGATCCGCAAGTTTGCCGCCAATGATGTTGCCGACGACCAGGCCGCCGCCGAAGATCAGCATCACCAACGACACGACCCGCTCGCCCACGTGCGCCAGCTGAGTCAGCATCGGCGCGATGTAAGTGAACACCACGAACATGCCGCCGAAGCCGAACACCGTCGTCAGCAGCGCCAGCACGACGGGACCGCGAGCGAGCGCACGAAGGTCGCTGCGCCAGTCGCCTTCTTCGATCTGTCCGGCATCGCGCGGCACGAGCAACGCAATCACTGCCAGTGCGAAAGCGCCGATGCCGACCACCGCCCAGAATGTCGCGCGCCATCCGGCCAGCTGACCGAGCCAGGTGCCGAACGGTACACCGAGCACCGTAGCGATCGTCAGGCCCGTGAACATGATGGCAATGGCAGACGCGCGCTGTTGAGGCGCGACCAGTTGAGTTGCGACGACCGAGCCGACGCCGAAGAATGTGCCATGCGCGAAGGCCGTCAACACGCGAGCCGCCAACAGTCCGAAGTAGTTGGGCGCGACGGCGCAGGCAAGATTGCCGATGGTGAAGATCGCCATCAGTGCCAGCAGCGTTGCTTTGCGCGGCCAGCGTGCCGTGACTACCGTCATGATCGGCGCGCCGGCCATGACGCCGAGCGCATAGCCCGAAATCAACATGCCGGCGGCGGATATCGATACATTCAGATCGCCGCTGACTTCCAGCAGCAGTCCCATGATCACGAATTCGGTGACGCCGATTCCGAAGGCGCCGACCGCGAGCGCATACAAGGCAAGAGGCATGGCCAGTCTCGAGGGTTGAGGGAAGGCTATGATGCGGACCGGCTCGATTGCTGATAAGAATGTGCGCCTGCACGACCGTCGTGCATTCAATGAACGAATCGGGGCGGCGCATGGACAACAGAACCGGCGAAATCGAGGCCTTTTTACGCAGTGTCGAGAGCGGCAGCTTCGCCGCGGCGGCCAAGGCCTTGCGCCAGACTCCGTCGGCGGTGAGCCGTAGCGTCGCGCGCCTCGAGACCCGCCTGGGAGTGCGACTGTTGACTCGCACGACGCGCTCGCTGTCGCTGACGCCGGAAGGGGAGAGGTTTCGGAGCCAGGCGCAAAAGCTGCTGATGGATCTGGACGAGCTGGAGCGCTCGTTCACGACCGACAAGAGCGAGCCGCGCGGGCGACTGCGAGTGAGCGCATCGACGCCGTTTGGGATTCATCGGCTCTTGCCGGTGTTGCCGGAGTTCCTGCAACGGTATCCGAAGATCACGCTGGACCTGTCGCTGACCGATGCGTTGGTCGATCTGGTCAGCGAGCGTACCGATATCGCCATCCGTCACGGCGCGTTGCGAGACTCGTCGCTTCGGGCGCGCAAGCTGGGCAGCAGTCGATGGCTCGTCGTCGCCGCTCCGGACTATTTGCAACGTCATGGCACGCCGCGGACACCGGCGGATCTCGATCAGCACAACTGCCTGAACTTCAACTACCGTCGCTCGATCGAAGGCTGGTCGTTCCGAGCCGGCAATCGGAGCAAACAATTTCATGTCGCGGGCAATTTTCTGGCGAACTCCGGCGAGTCGTTGCGGCTGATGTGCGTCGGCGGCGCGGGGGTGGCGAGGCTGGCGGATTTTCTGGTGGGCGCGGATGTTCGCGCCGGGCGCCTGGTGCCGTTGTTGCAGCCTTACATCAAGGAAGACAGCGAAGACATACATGCGTTGTATATCGGGCACGCCCGACTCGCGACACGAGTTCGCGTGTTCATGGATTTCCTGGTGGAGCGGGTTGCGATAGCGGAATAGCGGAACGAACGGCCCCGCTGGTGCAAGCCTGTTTCCAACCTGCGGCCCCATGTCAGAATGCACCCCTGCCATGGCCATGGCGTATCGAATGAGGTTCGAAGTGAAGTCCAGCTCACGATTGAAACACTCTGTTGCCGCACTCATCGGCTGTGCCGTGATGAGCTTCGCCGCCGGCGCAACGGCGTCCGGCAAGCCGGCGGTGGATCCTGCCTTGCACGATCAGGCGCTGGCGATCCTGCAGAAGTCGATCAGTTTCCGGACGGTGGATGGCGCGGGTCAGGTGCCGGCCTATGCCGAGTATCTGAAGAGCGTGCTGGTGGAAGCCGGCTACGCGCCGAGCGACATCACGATCGAGCCAGTCGCGAACACAGCGACGCTGGTGGCGCGCTTCAAGGGCACGGACAGCAAGAAGAAGCCGCTGCTCGTGATCGGTCACATGGATGTCGTCGAAGCCAAGCGGGAGGATTGGGAGCGCGATCCGTTCACCCCGGTGCTCGAAAATGGCTATGTCTTCGGCCGCGGGTCGGTGGACAACAAGTTCGAGGTTTCGATGATCACCGCGACGCTGGCCAAACTGAAGCGTGAAGGCTGGAAGCCCAGGCGCGATGTGATCCTCGCGCTGTCCGGCGATGAAGAAACTTCGATGGTCAGTACGCGCAAACTCGCCGAGCAGTTCAAAGACGCCGAGCTGGCGTTGAACGGCGATGCCGGCGGCGGCTTGTTGTCCGAAGAAGGTCAGCCGGTCGTGTATGGCTTGCAGGCCGGCGAGAAGACCTATGCGGACTTCAAGCTCACCGTCACCAATCCTGGCGGCCATTCCAGCCGTCCGGGCAAGGTGAACGCCATCAATCAGCTGGCGGCAGCGTTGGGGCGCATCGGCGAGTATCGATTCCCCGCCATGCATAACGAGCTGACACTCGCGTACTTCCGCGAGAGTTTGCCGAAGTTGTCCGGAGCGACGGCGGAAGCCGTGAAGCGCTACGTGGCGAATCCCGAAGACCAGCAGGCCATCGCGACCCTGTCGGAAGATCCGAACTATGTCGGCCAGCTCCGTACCACTTGCGAGGCGACGATGGTCGAAGGCGGTCACGCGACCAACGCACTCCCGCAGAAGGCGGTTGCCAATATCAATTGTCGTATCTTCCCGGGCACACCGGTGGCGGAGGTGCAGAAGACGCTCGCCGAAGTCGCCGCCGATCCGGAAGTGAAGATCACGCAGGAGAATACCGGCTCGGTCGCGAGCGACGCATCGCCGCTGCGTAAGGATGTCATGGCCGCTGTGACCAAGGCCGTGCACGCCAATCACCCCGGCTTGTCGATCGTGCCGTCGATGTCGGCCGGGGCCACCGACAGCATGCATTTCCGGGCGGTCGGCGTGCCGAGTTACGGCGTCTCGGGCCTGTTCATGAAGGACTCGGATGAGTTCTCGCACGGTCTGAACGAGCGCGTGCCGGTGTCGTCCATCGACGGCGCGCTGGCGCATTGGAACAGCCTGCTGAAGGACCTGGCTCGCTGACAGCAAGCGCGCGAGCTCGTCATTGATCGGTGACGGGCTCGCGTGTCGCCACTGGCGCCGCGGCCTGGCCCGTCAGTGCGTGTCCATCGCCGGGGCGCAGCGTCCAGAAAGTCAGGGAAGAAACGACGGTTGCGATGCCGAGCGTGATGAAGGACGCATGCAGCGCATCGGTCACCGCGATCTGATCGGTCTGCGGCAGACTTCCCAGATACCAGCCGGTCAGCAGCGAGCCGCACGCCAGGCCGAAGCTCATCGACAGTTGTTGCATGGAGCTGGCTATGGTGTTCGCCATGCTGGAATTACGCGCATCGATGTCCGCGAACGCCAGCGAATTCATGCTGGAGAACTGCATCGAGTTGCCCGAGCCCACCAGGAAGCTCATCAGCACGATGACGACCAGCGGCGTGTCTTTGTCCGCCAGCGCGAACAGACCGATGATCACGCCCATCAGCGCGGTGTTCACGATCAGCACGCGGCGATAGCCGAATCGGCGCAGCATGTGCGGTGAGATCATCTTGATCGTCATCGCCGCGATCGCCGAGGGCATCATCATCAGGCCTGACTGCCATGCCGGCATGCCCATGCCGAGCTGATAGAGCAGCGGCAGCAGAAATGGCATACCGCCGATGCCCAGTCGCGTAACGAAACCGCCGAGCACCGAGACCCGAAAGGTACGCCCCTTGAACAATCGCAGGTTGAGCAGCGGATGCTCGGTGCGCAGCGCATGCAGGCCATAGCTGCCGAGCAGCGCGAACGACAGCAGGAACAGAATGACACTGGAAGTCACATCGAGCCGATGCTCGCCGAACACCTCCAGCAACCACGACAGCAATGCCGCGCCCGAGCCGAACAGCATCAGTCCGATCACATCCAGCGGCCGTGGCGAGTCGCTGCGATACTCCGGCATGTAACGGTGGCTCATCCACAGCGCGAGCAGGCCCACCGGCACGTTGACGAAGAAGATCTCGCGCCACGACCACCAATGCACGATCAATCCGCCCACCGTCGGGCCCAGCAGCGGGCCGATCAGTGCGGGGATGATCACGAAGTTCATCTTGTCGAGCAGTTGTGACTTCGGAAACGTTCGCACGATGGCCAGCCGCCCGACCGGCGTCATCATTGCGGCGCCGAGTCCTTGCATGATGCGTGCGGCGACCAGCATCGGCGCGTTCAAAGACAGTCCGCACAGCACCGACGCCGAAGTGAAAATGGCGACGGCCGCAATGAATAACCTGCGCGTGCCGAAGCGATCGGCCAGCCAGCCGCTCACGGGAATGCCGACAGCGAGCGCCAGGATGTAACTGGTGACGATGGCTTTGAGACTGAGCGGCGTGACTTCGAGGCTGCGTGCCATGGCCGGCACGGCCGTGTTCACGATGGTCGAGTCGAGCTGCTCCATGAACAGCACGATGCCGACCAGCCAGGGCAGGTGACGTTGGACGGCGGATGAGGACGCTGTGGTCACATGCGCCGGATCGGCTCAGCGAGGGTCGATCTGGTTGACCGCGTCGCGGATCGCTTGCGACGAGCTCGGGCGCACCACGCGCGCGACCTCGGCGCCATCCTTCATGAAGATCAGCGTCGGCCACAGCTTGACGCGGAAGGAGCGGCCGAGCGGCCGGCCCGGACCGTCTTCGACCTTGAAATGCCGCAGCCCGGGATGCGCGGCGAGGCCCTGCTCGATGTGGGGCTGGGCGGCGGCACAGAAGCCGCACCAGTTGGTGCCGAACTCGATCACCGTCGCGCCCGGCAGGGCATCGATTTCAGCGCGCGACGGCGAGCTTTCGGTATACGCGCTCATGGCGGCAAATTCTAACCAGCCGACCGTGCCCTAGTAAGTCGGCATTTGTGTGCCTTACTGCTGCCGGTCGCTGATCCAGTTGCCAATGTCGGCATCGAGGCCTTCGCCGCCTTCCTGGTTGTCGGCGCCGTAGGTGAACAGGTCGAACTCCTTGCCGTGCGTGCCCGGGTAGACGTAGCGATAGTCATTGCCCCAGGGGTCCTTGCGCGCGCTCGGGTCGAGATAACCGCCCTGCTTCCAGTTGCGCACGCTGGAATCGTTGGGCTTCTCGTACAGCGCCTTGATGCCCTGTTCGGTGGTCGGATAACGGAAGTTATCCATGCGATACAGGTTGAGCGCGGTCTCGATGGTACGCAGGTCGCTGGACACCTTGGTCAGCTGCGCGTCGTCGATTCGACGCATGACATTCGGTGCGACGATCGCGGCCAGAATGCCGAGAATCACCACCACGACCATGATTTCGATCAGCGTGAAGCCACCGCTGCGCTGGAACTTATGAGTCGATTTCATTGCAATCTCGTTGCGCTGGTTTTACAGGTGCCGACTGCCGTGTCGGGAGGCGCGGGGATCATATCCGGATGGCCCGTGTCCGCAAACTGGGGACCCTCGGACGCCGCTGTCTCCGAGCGGGTTTAGATGGGGTATCTTGCCGCGAGTTCGACTCGGCCCGCGGCCCAGATTCTCTGCATTCCTATTGCGGCGGTTCCTGACCCGGATGTGGGTCTTCCATGGGGTAGGTCTGCACGCCGCTCGGACCCGGGCTGTTGGCCGTAGCGGACGGTCCTTCGGTGGGGACGGCCGGGGCTGGAGCGCTGGTCGGGGCGGGCGCCGGGGCGCCGCGACTTGCCGAGCGCTGCACGGCGGCGATGAACTGATCCGCCGGGGCCGGCGCGGCCGGCGCATCGGCGCGGATGATCTCGCTGGCGAGGATGCCGGGCTTCTTATAGAACGACTCGTTCGAGGAGCTGTCGATGGTGATGGCCGAGCCGTCGAGCGCGACGCCGGCGAACAGGCCGCTGGCGCGCGAATATGAATACACCTGCGCGGTGAGGCCGATGTCGGTAGCCGCCGAGCTCTGCCGGCCCACCGGTCCCGCCGCGACCGATGCGTCGGCGCCCAGCGTCACCTTGCCGCCCACGATGCCTTCGATGCTCTGCTTCGAGGTGAAAACGAGCACGACATCGGTCGACTGCACGCCGACCTGGAAGCCGAAGCTGCCGCCGGTGAGATTGATGAAGATCGGATTGCTCCACGCGCCGCTGTCCTTGCGCACCACCAGCACGCCTTTGCCGCGACGACCGCCGATGCCGAGACCGACCTTGATCACGCCCGGAATCACGGCAACCGCGTAAGCGCGCTCCATCAACCAGGTGGGAATGTTCTGCTCGGGCATCTGCATCAGCTCGCTCAACACCTGTGTCGAGGTGAGCAGGCGTCCGTCCTGGCGCTCGCCGGCGACTGCGCCCGTCGTGATGGCGCAGGAAAGCAGCAGTACCGCGAGCCGCGTCGCGAACAGGTTGGATCGTGTGAGCATCGTTGGCGTCACTCCTACACGTGAGTCTCGTAATGAGACTGTAGCAGAAGCTTCTGGTTCAAGCCCGACGCTCGTGCCGTCAGTTCGGGCGGGCTTGCGGGGACGTGCTCGGCGCGGCGCCGCTGGTGGCGAGCATCAGGTCGTTGAGTTTTTCGCGCTGGCCATTGGCGATGTAGAACTGCTCGACCCGTTGCCGGGCCTTGATGCGCACGTCGCGATCGGCGCTGTCGTCGGCGGCGAGTTCCGTGTATGCACGCGTCAGATACGTTTCCGCCTCGCGCATGCGGCCCTGCTTGAAGAACACTTCGCCCAGGGCGCTCGCCGAACGGGCCGAACGCCAGGCCGGCGCGTCGGTACGCTTCCAGCGATTCATCGCCGCCGTAAGCATCGCCTCGGCGTCGGCCAGGCGATTGGTCTCGAGCAGTACCTCACCGAGCAGATGTTCCGCCGAGCATACGTATTGATGATCGGCCGGCCGCGTCTTCGCCAGCGTATCCAGCGAATGTCGCAGCTCGCGCTCGGCATCGTTGTATTTCGCGCGACGCATTAGCACCGACGCATAGGCCGTGCGGAAATACGGCGTGTACGCGTGCTCTTCGCCCATCGCATTCACCGCCGAGCTCAGCGCTTCGGAGGCGAATTGCTCCGACTCGGCGAGCAGGCCCTGCGCGCGACGGATCTGTGACAGCGAATCGAGCACTTCGGCGACCTGGCGGCTGTTGTTGCCGAACAGGATGCGCTGTTTCTCGAGCGTGCTTTCGAACATCACGCCCGCTTCGTTGACCTGGTTCTGCATCAGCAGCGCTTCGCCCAGCCGGGTCTCGGCCAGCACGCGATCGGGATGCAGATCGTTGGCCGTGAGGCGGAAGATGTCCACGGCCTGGCGCGTCACGCGCTCCACCGACGGAATATCGTCCATCCACATGAACACCAGCGACAGATCGAGCAGCACCACCGCGACTTCCTGATCGTTCGGTCCGCGCACCTGGCGATTCAACGCCAACGCCTGCTCGAACGACTGCCGCGAGCGGGTCACGTCGCCGCTGGCAAATTCGACACGACCGCGGTTGGTCAGCAAGGTGGCGTACGTAGGCGTGCGCTGGCCCCCGATGCGCTCGCAAATCGCCATCGCTTCCTTGATGACGCGCGCCGAGCCTTCCATGTCGCCCAGCGCGCGCAGCGTGATTGCCAGTTCCGACATGTCGTCGGCAGCCGGCAGGCCGCCGCCGTTCGCCATCTGCCGGCGCAGATGCACGGCATCCTCGAGATAGCTCAGCGAACGCTCTGGATCGCCGCTGCGGCGGAACGCCCGGCCGATGGAGGCGAGCAGCCGGGCCCGCACTTCCGGATTCATGCCCTTGTCGTTGCGCACCTGGGCTCCCGACAGTTCGAGCAACTGGCGGGCAGTGATTTCCTTGCCTTGCGCATTGAACGGCTCGGCGGCATTGAAGACGCCCAGCATGAATTCGGACACTGCCTGCGCCGATTTGCTTTCGTTCGCGGCGCGGTCGCGTTCGGCGGCGATGCGTTGGTTCTGAATCGACATCACCACTGCGAACGCGACGATCACCACCATGAGGGACGCGCCGGCGGACACACCGAACGCGTGGCGACGCACGAAGCGTTGCGAGTAATACAGCCAGTTGCCCTGGCGTGCGACCACCGGCTCGGCCGACAGATAACGACGCACGTCGGCAGCGAGCTGTTCGACCGAGCCATAGCGATGCTGCGGCTCCTTGCGCAGCGCGCGCATGACGATGGAGTCGATGTCGCCCAGCAGGCGTTTCTGGAACCGATCCGGCTGCAGCCCACGCGCCAGCGCGATGGCGGCGATGGGCGACTCGCCTTCGCTGGCCGCGGCCGCTTCGATTGCCTTCTTGACCGCGGTGCTCGGGCGCTGCGGATCGCTGATACAGATGGAACGTTCCAGCTCGAGCTGGCTGGCCGAGGAGGGCACGGTGTACGGCCGCAGCCCGGTGAGCAATTCATATAGGACGACGCCGAGCGCATAGACGTCGCTGGCGGTCGTGACCTGCCGGCCGAGGATCTGTTCCGGGCTGGCATATTCCGGCGTGAGCAGCCGGTCGTTCATGCGCGTCAGCGCCAGCATGGCCGCCGCGTCGCCGGTATCGAGCAGCTTGGCGATGCCGAAATCCAGCAGTTTGGGCGAGCCTTCGGCCGTCACCAGGATGTTGGCGGGCTTCAGGTCGCGATGCACGATCAGGTTCTGGTGCGCGTACTGGACGGCGTTACATATTTCCAGAAACAGTTTCAGCCGCGCCGTGAGATCGAGCTGCTGCCGGTCGCAGTAACGATCGACCGGCTCGCCGTGCACATATTCCATGACCAGGTACGGCTGGCCTTCCTGGGTCTCGCCGGCATCTAGCAGCCGGGCGATGTTGGCGTGGTTCAGGCTGGCGAGGATCTGCCGTTCGGCGCGGAAGCGCTGGCCGAGGTCGCCATGGATGGGCGCGTTGTCGACGATCTTGACCGCGACCTGCGCCGAATACTGGCGGTCGGCGCGCTCGCCCAGATACACCGTGCCGGTGCCGCCGTGGCCGAGGATGGAAGCGAGTTTGTAATTGCCGATTACCCGCCCGACCAGCGCCTTGCGTCGGTCGCGGGTGGTGGCATCGATGGCCGCGCCCAGCGCGTGCGTCAGCGGCCCGGTGGACTGGCCGACATCGCAGGCCAGCAATTCGAGCAGCTCGTTTTTCAGTTCCTTGTCATCGCCGGTCTCGGCGCTGATGAAGGCTTCGCGTTCACCTTCCGGGAGCTCGACGGCGCGGGAGAACAGATCCTGCAGGCGCTCCCAGCGGTCATCGACCATCTTCCCTGGTTCTCCCATGGTCATGAAGGCTCATGTTCGCGATTCCGGTTCGGTCGGATCTGGCGCAGGATCCAGGCCTTGGCGAGCCGGATCTCCCGATCGACGGTGGCCTCCGACACTTTCAGGGTCTCGGACAGCTCCTGATAGGTCAGGCCGCCGAAATAATGCAGCTCGACCATTTCCGCGAGGCGCGGATTGTTCCCGGACAGGCGCTGCAGGGCCTCGTCGATTTCCAGCACATCGATATCGCCCGCGGTCGCGGGGCCGAGATCGAGCACGTCGAAATCTTCGAGCGAGCCGGTGGTGGTGCCGCCGCGCTTCTCGCGGAACCGGGTCTTGGCATGGTCCACCAGAATACGTCGCATCTGCCGCGCGGCAACCGCAAAGAAATGCGCACGGTCCTGCCACGAGACATTCATCTCGACGAGCTTGACGAATGCCTCGTGCACGACGGCGGTGGCCTGCAGTGTGTGGCCTGGCCGCTCGCGTTTCATATAGCGGCGAGCCCGGTTACGCAGCTCCTCGTAGATGAGCGGCGTCAGTCGTTCCAGGGCGCGAGTATCCCCTGACTGCCACGCAGACAACAGCCGTGTCACTGCCTGCCGGTCGGGCGGTGGGATGGCCGCTGCGATTGTGTTGCTCAGTTGCGGGTCTCCGATTCGGGGCCTGTCTGTTCTTCCCACGCAAAACGCACGGGCGCTCGCCTGGGGTTCTCTAGTTTACGGGCTCGATTGCGACAGTTTCTCACCTGGCGCGCCGGCCGCACCGCGGGCTGCCCGCCAAAACCGCCCTGCGGCCGTCCCTGAATCCGACTCAACTGATTGATTTGGAGGGATCTCCGGAAGCAATCGCTGAGCGATGTACTGATTGTTCCCTTTTTCTTTCGCTTGTCCAGAGGGCGCTGTGACGGGTTTCTCAAAGGGACGTCGCTTATCCCAGTGATCGAGCCGTTGCTGGTTCGGATTTTTAGCACTTTTCCCGGGAGGGTTTGTTGTCATGCGTAACGTATTTGCAATTTCGGCGGTCGTGGCGGGCGTTCTGTTTGCGGCTGGCAATAGCACTGGCGCGCAGCTGGCGGACGGTGATACGGGCGGCAAGCGCCCGGTATTTAACATTGTCGATGGCGACACCGGCGGTAAGCGTCCGGTGCTGGCGGATGGCGATACGGGTGGCAAGCGCCCGGTGTTCAACCTG
>NZ_CALFXI010000106.1 GCF_937958065.1 uncultured Steroidobacter sp. | reverse complement strand
CTTTTTCGGCCGCCGGGAACACGTCGACGATACGGTCGATGGTCTTGGCGGCGGAACTGGTGTGCAGGGTGCCGAACACCAGGTGGCCGGTTTCCGCCGCGGTCAACGCCAGGCGGATGGTCTCGAGGTCGCGCATTTCGCCGACCAGCACCACGTCGGGATCTTCGCGCAGCGCCGAGCGCAGCGCTTCGGAGAAGCCGAGCGTGTCTCGATGCACTTCGCGCTGATTGACCAGCGAGCGCTTGCTCTCGTGCACGAACTCGATCGGGTCTTCGATGGTGATGATGTGGTCGGGCTTGTTGTCGTTGACGTAGTTGACCATCGCCGCCAGGGTCGTCGACTTGCCCGAACCGGTCGGCCCGGTCACCAGCACCAGGCCGCGCGGCTGCATGGCCAGGTCCTTGAAGATCTTCGGCGCGTTCAAGTCGTCGAGCGACATGATCAGCGACGGAATGGTGCGGAACACCGCGGCCGCGCCGCGACTCTGATTGAATGCGTTGACGCGGAAGCGCGCCAGCTTGGGAATCTCGAAGGAGAAATCCGTCTCGTAGAACTCTTCATAAGCCTTGCGCTGCTTGTCATTCATAATGTCGTACACCATGCTGTGTACTTCCTTATGAGTGAGCGCCGGCATGTTGACGCGCTTCATGTCGCCGTCGACGCGGATCATCGGCGGCACACCGGCCGACAGATGCAGATCCGAGGCATTGTTCTTGACGGCGAAAGCCAACAGCTGCGCGATATCGACGGGCATGAATCTTCCTTCCAATCCGCAGGCCCTGCCGGGAACGGCCGGGGGGTGCGGACGCAAAAGATGAGCGTGCGGCAGTATAACGGAGCGGTATCGGGCTCAATATGTTAACCGGTCCGCAGATTTCGGCTGACACAGTGACAGACAGCGCAACTCCAGACCTGGCGAATAACTGGACGCAAACCCGGCAACGCATCGCCGGCGCCGCGTCGCAAGCGGGCAGACTGTGCGATTCCGTGAAGCTGCTCGCAATCAGTAAGGGCCACCCGGCGAGCGCGATCCGCGCCCTGGCGGCGCTGGGCCAACGCGACTTCGGCGAAAACTATCTGCAGGAAGCCCTGCCCAAGCTGCAGGAATTGCAGGATCTGCAGCTGACCTGGCATTTCACCGGCCAGCTCCAGGGCAACAAGACCCGCGCGGTCGCGGAGCATTTCGACTGGGTCCATACGCTGGATCGCGAGCGCATCGCCGTGCGTCTGAACGAGCAGCGGCCGCATTACGCCCCGCCACTCAATATATGTGTGCAAGTCAGCCTGGTGCCCGAGCCCGGCAAGGGTGGCGTGCCGCCCGAAGAAGCGTTGTCCTTGGCGCGAAGCGTGGCCGCGCTGCCCAAGCTCAAGCTGCGCGGTCTGATGTGCATTCCGCCACCGCGCGATACTTTCGATGAACAGCGCGCGCTGTTCGAACAACTCGTCGCTTGTCAGCGTCAGCTGCAGGATGCGGGCCTCGCGGTCGATACTTTGTCGATGGGCATGTCAGCGGACCTGGAAGCGGCAGTGGCGGCCGGCGCGACATGGGTCAGAATCGGCACCGCCTTGTTCGGCGAACGCCAGCGCAAGTGAACGCGACGGTCGAGCGCCCTGCATAGATCTCCACGGATTCATCCCGACACAAGTATTCGAGTCATGAACCAACGCATCGCATTCATCGGCGGCGGCAACATGGGGCGCAGCCTGATCGGAGGCTTGATCGCCAAGGGCACCGATCCGGCGCAGCTGGTGGTCGCCGATCCGCACGCGCCGACGCTGCAGTCACTGCAAACTCAGTACAAGGTACAGACCGTCGGCAACAACGCCGATGCCGTGCGCGATGCGAACGTGGTACTGCTCGCGGTCAAGCCGCAGGAGTTGCGTAACGTGGTCAGCTCGATGCAGGAGCAGCTTCAGCGCAACCGTCCGCTGCTGATCTCGGTGGCCGCCGGCATTCTCGCCGCCGACATCGAGCGTTGGGCGGGCGGAGTGCCGGTCGTGCGATGCATGCCGAATCGTCCGGCGCTGCAAGGCTGCGGCGTGACCGCGCTGTATGCGAACGAGCAAGTATCCGCAGAGAGCCGGGCGCTGGCCGAGCAGATTCTCGGCGCAGTCGGCGCGACATTGTGGGTGGAACGTGAAACCGACATGGACACCGTGACCGCGATCTCCGGCAGCGGCCCGGCATATTTCTTCCTGCTGATCGAAATGCTGGAAGCGGCCGGCCAGTCGCTCGGCCTGTCGGCGGAAGTGGCGCGCAAGCTCGCGGTCGAGACCGCGTACGGCTCCGGATTCATGGCGCGCGAGTCAAGCGACTCGCCCGCAACTTTGCGTCAGCAGGTGACCTCCAAGGGCGGCACCACCGAAGCGGCGCTGAAGCATCTGGAAGCGAGCAACGTCCGTGCTATCTTTTCGCAGGCCGTCGCCGCCGCGGCTCAACGCTCGGCGCAATTGGCCAAAGAACTGGGTAGTTAGTGGCTGGCAGCACAGGTTGAAGTTACCGCAAGCCAGCCCTCGTCTGCCTTCTCGAGCAACCCCGAACAGCGAACTACCAACGCCTTCATGGAAGCAATCAGATTCATCGTCGGCACCTTGCTTCAGGTGCTGCTGGTCACGGTCTTCTTGTTGCGCGTGTTGTTGCCGCTGGCGCGAGCGGAGTCCCGCAACCAGTTGTCGCAGGCGGTGATCCGCATGACCAATCCGCTGGTGCTGCCGCTGCGCAGGGTGCTGCCGCCGATCGGCAAGGTGGACACCGCGTCCATCGTCGCACTCATCATCGTGCAGGCCGCCGCAATCGCGCTGATGTGGTTGCTGGGCGGTTACCCGTGGATCTTCACGCCGGGGCAGTTCGCCTATGCGGTGGTGCTGACGCTGATCCGGACCATCCTGAACTTCTACATCTTCGCCCTGTTCCTGTACGTCATCCTGAGTTGGATCGCACCGGGCACCAACAGCCCGGGCGCGGCGCTGATCGACACGCTGTGCGAGCCGCTGCTGCGTCCGGTGCGCCGGGTGATTCCACCTCTGGGCGGCTTCGACCTGTCCGCGCTGTTCGTGATCATCGGTCTGCAGGCGCTGAACATCGCAATCACCTGACGCGCTGATCGGTGCTATAAACAGTTCTCCATTGCCTTGCAGGAGAACATCGGTGCTCAATAACACCCTCAAGCACACCGCCGTTCGCACTTCCCGAAATTCACTGATCGCGCCGCTGACCGCGACCCTGCTCGCGGCGATGGCGCTCACCGGCTGCACGGAACAGCCGGAACGCCGCGCCATGCCGGCGCAGGCACTGGACGAGACCTTCAAGGACTTCGGAAATTACGAGGTGCATTTCAACGCGCTTCGCACCGACGGGCTGACTCCCGATATCGCGCGCACCTATGGCATCCAGCGCAGTAGCAATCGGGTCATGCTCAACGTGACGGTATTGCGCAAGGAAGCCGAGCATGCGCCGCGCAAGCCGGTGGAAGCCAACGTGGCGGTCGATGCCTACAACTTGAACGGTCAGTTGAAGGATATCCAGATGCGCCGTGTTTCCGAAGGCGAAGCGATCTACTCGATCGGCGAGGTGACGATCGCGGGCACCGAAATCCTGGTGTTCGACATCAATGTCACACCGCAGGGCGAATCTGCTCCCTTCAACGTGAAGTTGAAGCGCGAGTTCGTCGCCGACTAGCGCTCGCATACCCTTAAGTCGCACCCGTGACGACGACCCGGGCGGCAAGCCACCCCGGGTCGCCGTGCGGGAGCGCGCGGAGCCTGAAAAAATAGGCGAAAAACCCGGTCGGCTGCTTATTTCCCGGCAAATCTTGTGCTATTTTCCGCGCGTCTTGCGATTGCCCGCGACCGATCCATTTCAAGACGGCGCGATTTGTCACTTACTCAGGAGACTACAAATGGCAAAAAAGAATGCTGCGCCGACCAAGTCGGAGATCCTTGCGCAGATTTCCAAGGACACCGGTCTTGCCAAGAAGCAAGTGTCCGATGTGTTTGAGTCGTTGAGCGGCGTAGTGAAGAAGAGCCTGAAGGGTTCGGGACTGTTCACCCTGCCGGGCCTGCTGAAGATGAAGGTCGTGAAGAAGCCGGCCACCAAGGCTCGCGAAGGCATCAACCCGTTCACGGGCGAGAAGATGACCTTCAAGGCGAAGCCCGCCAGCAAGAAGGTGCGCATCGCTGCGCTGAAGAGCCTGAAGGAAATGGTGAACTGAGCGTTCGCCGTTCTGCTGCTTTTCGCGGCGCCGGATCCGTCCGGCGCCGTTCCCTTCCCCTAGCGATCGACGACCACTTTCAACTTCAATCGCACCCGGTCGCGATCAGAAATATGCAGTAACCCCGCGATCCGCTGGACCAGCTGCTCCTCATGCTTGTCGATCCGGCCGTCGGCGTGACTGACGCGCCAGAGCATCTCCACGATCTGCAGCTTGTCGCTTTCCGGCAATTCCCGATTCAGACGATGCGTGAATTCATGTAGCGACACTGCCTTGTCGGCACGCTTCGCGGCGTTCACCATCAACACATCGAGCGCCTCGTCGGTCAGCTCGAACCGTTTCTGCAGCAGATGGCGGATGGCCTGCACCTCGGCATCGGACTCGGAAAAATCAGCGCGCGCCAACTCCAGCAGCAACGCCGCCGTGGCCAGCTCGAACGGTTCGCGATCCTCCAGCACGCCGCGCGGCAGGGGCTCCTCGCCAAAGATCTTCTTCAATTGACCCAGTAACATGCGTACTCCGTAACCAGCGGCGCGCGGCTCAACGGCCCAGATGCGCCAGCTCGATCAACCATTGCACCACCACCTGCCGCAGCTCGTTCAAGCGGCCGTGGAAGAAGTGTTCCACGCCGTTCAACATGGCCAGGCGTGGCGATTCCGGCAGGGCCTGCGCCCATTGTTGGATGTCGTTCGGGTCGACCAGTTCATCCCGATCGCCTTGCACGATCAGCCAGGGACATTGCGGCAACGAGCGCTCATCGACCTTGACCCTGCGGATCGCCGGCGCGACCGTCACCAGTCGCGCCACGTCGCGAGCCGCCGCGGCACGAATCGCGACGGCACCACCGAACGAGAAGCCACCGAGCCACAAGCGTGCACCGGGATAGCGCTGCGCGGCCCAATCGAGCACGGCGAGCGCATCGTCGGTCTCGCCGTTGCCTTCGTCGTAGCTGCCGGTGCTCGCACCCACGCCGCGATAGTTGAATCGCACCGTCGGCGCACCCGCTTCGTTGCACGCTCTGGCGAGCGAGTACACCACCTTGTTGGTCATGGTGCCGCCGTACTGCGGATGCGGATGACAGATCACGGCGACCGATTCGGGCGCAGCGGTCACAGCGGGAATATCCAGCAATGCTTCCAGGGTGCCGGCGGGGCCGGGGATGGTCAGAGCCTCAGAGGCGGTCGGGGCAGTAGCAGTCATCGTCCCAGGTTACCATTCATGGCCTGGCGGCCGCTGCTGCGCATCCGAAGCGAGGCGAAGTTTTCGCACCCGCTGAGGGAACATCGACCGCCGTCGTTCGATTCCTTGTCAATCCGACCTTGCGAGACTGTCATGAAGCTCACGTCCTCCAGCTTCCAGCATGACCAGCCGATTCCGGAAAAATTCGCGTTCGGCGCGCCGGATCCGGTACTGCACATCCGCCTCACCGACAATTACAACCCGCATCTGCAGTGGCGCGACGCGCCGGCACAGACGCGCAGTTTCGCGCTCATCTGCGTCGATCCGGACGTGCCGACCCGGCCCGACGACGTGAACCAGGAAGGCCGCAGCGTACCGGCAAGCCTGCCGCGCACCGATTTCTACCACTGGGTGATGGTCGACATCCCGCCGCAGACGACCGAAATCAAAGCCGGTGAATGCTCCAGCGGCATCGTCGCCGGCGGCAAGCAAGAGCTCGGCGGCCCGGCCGGCTCACGACAGGGCGTCAACGATTACACCGGCTGGTTCGCGGGCGATGCCGACATGAAAGGCACGTACAGGGGTTACGACGGCCCGTGCCCGCCGTGGAACGACGAGATCGTGCACCACTACAATTTCACGGTGTACGCGCTCGATTGCGCGAGGGCGCCAGTGGAGGGCGATTTCACCGGACAGCAGGTGCTGCAGGCGATTCGCCCGCACATCCTTGCGCAGGCGACGCTGACCGGTACGTATTCGAACAATCCCAAATTCAACCAGCCGAAGCCGCTGGAGAAGTAACGGCTACGGCGCTGGCGGCGGCGGCGCGTCCTCGATCGCCAGCAGCTCGATATCGAACAGCAAAGGCGCGTTCGGCGGAATCTGACCGTTGCCCGCGCCGGTTGCTCCATAGCCCAGATCGGCCGGGATGATCAGCTGCCGCTGACCGCCGACCTGCATGCCCTGCACTCCCTCTTCCCAGCCGCGGATCACGCCGCCGGAGCCGATCAAGAAGCGAAACGGCTTGCCGCGCTCGCGCGAGGTGTCGAACTGCCTGCCCTTGTGATCCGGTGCATTCGGGTCGTACAGCCAGCCGGTGTAATGCACGACCGCCTGCTGCCCGGAAGAGATGCCCTCTCCAGTACCGGTGACGATATCGATCTTCTGCAGCTCGGTGACGGGCGCCACGTCGGCCGCCGGAGCCCCCGCAGGCCGCCGAGCCGTGCTCGGGACATCGTTACTGCACGCCGCCGCGAGCAGAGCCGCGGCGACGCCAGTCAGAATCAAAGAGGACGAACGCTGGTTCTTCATTCCGACGATCCGGTTGTTATCGGGACGCGCATAGTGCCCGCGAATCACGCGGTCTTCATCAGCAACCGGTTCAGGCGCTGCACGAACGCGGCCGGCTCGGGCAGCTGTCCGCCGTCGGCCAGCGTCGCCTGTTCGAACAGCAGCATCGACAGGTCGTTGAACTCGGCGTCTTCCGTCGTCTTCTCGATCCGTTGCAACAGCGGATGCGTCGGGTTCACTTCCAGGGTGGGCTTGCTCACCGGCGCTTTCTGCCCGGCGGCCTCCATGATCCGGCGCATCTGCGCGCCCATGTCGTACTGACCGAGCACCAGGCACGCCGGTGAATCGGCGAGGCGCGCGGTCACACGCACATCGCTGACCTGTTCGGTGAGTGCCTTCTTGATGCGCTCGACCAGCTCCTTGTGTCCCTTCGAGAGCTCTTCCTGCGCCTTCTTTTCCTCCTCGGACTGAATGGCCGAGAAGTCCAGCTCGCCGCGCGCCACGTTCTTCAGCGGCTTGCCATCGAACTCGCGCAGATGATCGACCAACCATTCATCCACGCGATCCGACAACAGCAGCACTTCGATGCCCTTCTTGCGCAGCACTTCCAGATGCGGGCTGGACTTGGCGGCCGCGAAGCTGTCGGCGATCACGTAATAGATTTCCTTCTGGCCTTCCTTCATGCGGCCGACGTAATCCTCCAGCGACACGTCCTGCTCGGGCTTGTCCGCCAGCGTGCTGGAGAAGCGCAGCAGCTTGGCGATGCGCTCGCGATTGGCATGATCCTCGGCCGGACCTTCCTTCATCACCGTGCCGAACTCTTTCCAGAACGTCGCGTATTTCTCCGGCTCGTCCTTCGCCAGTTTCGCGAGCATGTCGAGCACGCGGCGCGCGAGACCGGTCTTCATGGTCTCGATCGATGGATCCTGCTGCAGCATCTCGCGAGAGATATTGAGCGGCAGATCGGCCGAATCGACCACGCCCTTGACGAAGCGCAGATACAACGGCAGGAACTGTTCGGCGTCGTCCATGATGAACACGCGACGCACGTACAGCTTCAAGCCGCGCGCACCTTCGCGATGCCACAGGTCATAGGGCGCGCGCGACGGAATATATAAAAGGCTCGTGTATTCCTTCTTGCCTTCGACCTTGCCGTGCGACCACGCCAGCGGATCGGTGAAGTCGTGGGTCACGTGCCGATAGAACTCTTTGTATTCCTCGTCCTTCAACTCGGTGCGAGGCCGTGCCCAGAGCGCCTGCGCATGGTTGACGGTCTCGTACTCCGGCCTGGCCTCTTCCTTGCTGACCTCCGCGACCACCGACTCGTCTTTCTTCTCCTCGTCCTCGGCCTTGTACGGGGCCGGCTTCGGCATGCGAACGGCGAAGGCGATGTGGTCGGAATATTTCCGCACCAGGGAACGCACGCGGTACTGGTCGGCGAACTCGTGATCGCCTTCCTTCAGATGCAGCACGATGCGAGTGCCGCGCTCGGGCAGCTCGACGTCCGAGACGGTGAATTCGCCGTCGCCCTTCGACACCCAATGCACGCCCGCGCCCGGCTCGAGCCCGGCGCGACGCGAGAACACTTCGACCTTGTCGGCGACGATGAACGAGGAGTAGAAGCCGACGCCGAACTGGCCGATCAGCTGGGCGTCCTTCTTCTGATCGCCGGTGAGCCTGGCGAGGAAGTCGGAGGTGCCGGACTTGGCGATCGTGCCGAGATGTTCGATGGCTTCCTGACGGCTCATGCCGATGCCGTTGTCGACGATGGTGACGGTATGCGCCTTGTCGTCGGTGTCGATGGTGATGGCGAGCTCGGCGCCGCCTTCGAGCAGCTCGGGTCTGGCCAGCGCCTCGAAGCGCAGCTTGTCGAGGGCGTCGGACGCGTTGGAGATCAACTCGCGGAGGAAGATTTCCTTGTGGCTGTAGAGCGAATGGATCATCAGCTTCAGCAGCTGTTTCACCTCGGCCTGGAATCCCAGCGTCTGGGTCTGGGTCTCTTGCGTGCCCGTGTCGTTCATTTAGTGCTCTCCATAAGTTCGCGTCGCGCACCCGGCCGGCCTGCTGGCGCGGTGAGTCGGGATGCGGTGAGAAACCGGTCCGAGGGTCCGGACCGGCCATGATATTTGACGCGTGGGCTTATGGGGACCGGCGCGGAGCTTTCAAGAGCCGGCGCCCGAGCATTCTCCCCGATATATTTTTCGGGGAGTCGCCTAGCGGGAATCAGTCGTCGTTGGCCAGCGCCGCGCGGCGCCGGCGCCAGTAGTCATAGAGCGAGGCCGACAGCATCAGGCCGATCGCGGCGAGCGTGGCCTGGGGCGCCAGCACCAGCGCGAATCCGGTCAGCGCGAACAAGGCGAAAGCCAGCAGGAAACCAACGATGTTCGTGGCCTCATGGCGGGCGGCATGCAAGGCATCGTCAAGGTTGTCCCACCACAGCAGCAGGAATTCCATTCGGGGTCCTCAAAGTTGCTTCAGACGACTCTAGCGGCGGCCAATTGGGGTCGGTGTGAGCCGACTCACAGCAACGGCAGGCATGGCCGGTGATGATCGTCACAACTCTGAGCTTGCGGCGTCGCGAAACGCTGCGTAGGCTGATTCACGACAGAAACTGACTCTATTTGACAGTCGAATGTCAGGGCAGCGTCGGCGAGCATGCAAAAGATCGTCGTATTGAATCCCAAAGGCGGCTCCGGCAAGACCACGATAGCGACCAATCTGGCCAGCTATTTCGCGGTCGAGAAACTGCGCCCGACGCTCATGGACATGGACGCCCAGGGTTCGAGCACTCATTGGCTCAGCAAGCGCACTCAGGAGCAACCGCTGATCCACGGCATTGCCGCGTACGAACGTAATACAGGAATGACCCGCAGTTTCGCCACCCGTCTGCCGCTGGATACACAGCGCCTGGTGGTGGATACGCCCGCCGCGGTCGAGCCTCAGAGACTTCCCGACATCACCCGCAATGCCACCGCGGTGCTGGTGCCGGTGCTGCCGTCGGACATCGACATTCACGCCGCGGCCAAATGCATATCCAATCTGCTGCTGATTGCCAAGCTCCGGCGCGACGAGCAGCGCATTGCCGTGATCGCCAATCGGGTGAAGAAGCAGACGCTGATCTACAAGTCGTTGATGAGGTTTCTGGAGAACCTGCAGATTCCGGTCGTCGCGACCTTGCGCGACTCGCAGGCCTATATCCGCTCGGCGGAAACCGGCTTGGGGGTGTTCGAAATGAAGCCGGCGGGAGTGCGCGAAGATCTGGAGCAATGGTTGCCGCTGGTTGGCTGGCTCGCGCAACGCAAGCCGCTGCCCATCGAGCCGGGCGCCCCGGCAATTACCTCGGCGCTCACGTCGGCACCGAAGACGGCGACTACTTCGCTCGAATCCATACTGCCGGCCGCGCCGCCCGCGAAGCCCGTGCTGGCCCAGGCGCTCGCCCCCACACCTGCTCGTCCGAAGGCCGCCGCCGAACCTTCAGCACTACCGCAGTTGAGTCCGGCCGCGGTCACGAACGCCCTCGCGAGTCCCGCCAGCGCGCTGACTCCTCGGGGCTCGAGCGGCGCGAAGAAAATCCACCGCTCCGAGTCGCTGCTGCCCTCACTGCTTCGCCGCGTATTCGGCTGAAGCAGCGTTCGAGCACGGCTTACTTGCCGTTCTTCGTATCCTTGTCCCAGTTGCTCTTCACCTTGTCCGTCCAGCTCTTGTAGTTGGACCAGGTGTGCAGCGAGCGCGTGATCGCGGCATGACGCGAGTTGCCCGCCGCCGGCGCGCGATCGAGCCAGTTGGCTCGCTGCGGCTCGCGCGGCGTGCTCGTGCCGGCGCGAACGATGGCGCCCGCGTTCTCACCCACCCAAGCGCGATGCCGGCCGGTGGCGGTCATCTCATCGATCTTCGGTTCGGTCGTGGTCATGTGCGATCTCCTGTTGCGGACCAACTTACGGAGCACACACCGCACACAAGAGGAACTGCATCACAGCGATCGAGCCACGTCTCCAGACTGCGACACCCATCGCAAGGGAGACGCTACTGACACTGGTGTCACGTCACAAAGCACGACCTTTTCGCGTGGCATTTAACCGGTCGTTATTCATTATTGGAGCGATCGCGCCACGTCGCGCGCAAAACACAGCGATGCACACGCGCGCTCATCGACGCGAGTGGCAAAAGCTTCGACACCTGAAGAATGTTTTATTTTGCCGCCAGCAATGCAGCAAAGGCAGGCTTGATCTCATCGAGGATGTCGTGGATCGCTGCGGGCACGAGGCTGCTGAAGACGTCGAGCAGCACTACCGCATTCACGATCGCATCCTGCCGGCTCGCAGCGCGCAGGCGCGTCGCCATGCCGCGATTCACCGAGTGCACGCCTCGATACACGCGCTCCAGATCGTCGAGCGCCAGATCCGCCGAGCCCCCTTCGCGCGCCAGGTAGTGTTGCGCGAGCAGATACATCGAGGCGACTCGATACGCAGTTTCCGATTCGCTCGAGAACGGCAGATGGAAGCGCGCCATCGGGCGAAACACCGCGGTGCGCGGGCAGCCGCTCGACGCCATGATCAAGCCCATCAGGGAAGCGAGCGCCTGCTGCGCGGCCAGGGTGGCGACCACCTGGCGCTCTTCGCTCTCCACGGTCACCTTCACCTTGTCGTAGGACACGATGTCGCTGAAGCCATCGATCACGCCGGCGAGCTGCAAGGCGGCCGGACAATGCGGCGTCTCGGCGGCGTTGAATGGACAACCGGTGCATTGATTGAAGCCGAGCGCGGTCCATGCCGGCGGCTGCGTGACGTGCGGTGGCGACAGCTCCGCCGTGTCGCGATCCATCTCCAGTTCGAACACTCGCTCCTGAGAATCGGGGAAAGTGAACCGGTAGGTGAGCGCAACCTTGCTCATGCGACCAGCCGATAGCAGGGCTTGTACTCGCCCGCCAGCTTCATGCGTCTCTGCCGCACGAAGGCCGACAGCAGCTCGTCGAGCAGCGTCATGACCTGCTTGTCGCCGTGCAGCTCGAACGGACCTCGCGCCTCGATGGCGTGAATGCCGTTCTCCTTCACATTGCCCGCCACGATGCCGGAGAAGGCGCGGCGCAGGTTGGCGGCCATCACATGCGAAGGCAGATCCCGACGCAGCTCGAGCCGCGCCATCGCCTCGTGCGTCGGCTCGAATGGCCGCTGGAACTCCTCGGGGATCTTCAGCAGCCAGTTGTAGTTGTAGGCATCGCTCTTGGCGCGTCGATATTCGCGCACGGCCTCGATGCCCTTGAGCGCTTCACGCGCCGCCTGCGGCGGGTCGCCGATGATGATCTTGTAACGGCGGCGCGCGGCGTCCCCGAGCGTCGCACCGATGAAGTGATCGATCTGGCCGAAGTATTCAGCCGCCGACGGCGGCCCGGTGAAGATCACCGGCAGCGGCTGCTCGGCATTGGTCGGATCGAGCAGGATGCCGAGCAGGTACAGAATCTCCTCGGCCGTGCCGGCGCCGCCCGGGAACACGATGATGGCGTGCGCGCAGCGAACGAACGCTTCGAGCCGCTTCTCGATGTCCGGCATGATGACCAGCTGATTGACGATCGGGTTGGGGGGCTCGGCGGCGATGATCCCGGGCTCGGTCATGCCGATATAGCGGCCCTCGCGAATGCGCTGCTTGGAATGACCGATGGTGGCGCCCTTCATCGGCCCCTTCATCGCGCCCGGACCGCAGCCCGTGCAAACGCTCAGCGCGCGCAGGCCGAGTTCGTAGCCGACCCGCTTGGTGTAGTCGTACTCCACCGAGCTGATGGAATGCCCGCCCCAGCACACCACCAGGTCGGGCCGGCCCTTGTAGTCGAGGATCCGTGCATTGCGCAGGATGTGATAGACCGCGTTGGTGACGCTGGCCGAGTCGTTCAGATCGAAGCGCTGGCTGCCCAGAATGGCATCGTGGATGTAGACGATGTCGCGCAGCACCGCGAACAGATGCTCCTTGATGCCGCGGATCATCGAGCCGTCCACGAACGCACTCGCCGGTGCATTCTTCACTTCGAGCTTGATGCCCCAGGCCTGGCGGCCGAGCTTGATCTCGAAGTCCTTGTAGCGGTCGAAGATGGCGCGCACGTCGTCGGACTCGAGGCCCGAGCTGAGCACCGCCAGCGCGCAGCGGCGGAACAGATCGTAAACGCCGCCCTGCCCCGAGCTGAGCAGCTGCTGCACTTCGCGCTGCGAGAGATTTTCCAGGCTGCCCAGCGGCGAGACCCGGGCATCGACCACTCCTTCGGGTTCGGCCTGGGTCACCGAGACCGAAGCCGAGGCGCGTCCGTCACTGGACGGCGCCTTCATCTTGAACTCTCTTTCACGGCAGGATCTCTATGGGCGTGTCGGGTGGTGTCATCAGCCAGATTTCCACCATGTCCGAATTGGACACAGCGATGCAGCCCTCGGTCCAGTCGACATTCGAGTAGTAGTCGCGCGACTTTTTCGGAGTGTTGGGCTGACCGTGGATCATGATCGCCCCGCCCGGGCGCAGGCCCTGCGCGCGGGCGCGCTTCACGTCCTGCTCGTTCGGATAGTCGACCAGGATGGACAGAAAATATTCGCTGTTCGGATTCCGGCGGGTCAGGCGATAAACGCCTTCGGGCGTGCGGAAGTCGCCTTCGAACTGCTTGTGACCTTCCGGCCGCAGCCCGAGCGCGATCTTGAACGTGCGCAGCGCGGTGCCGTTATTCATCAGGTACAGCTTGCGCTCGCCTTTGCGCACCACAATCTTGTCCGCGATCGGCAGTGCCGCGTCGACGCTGGAGGAAACCAGGGCCGAGGACTGCAATGGCGTTTCCGCCCGCAGCGGGGCGGCGGAGAAAAGAACCACGGAAGCGGTGACTAGGGCAGCAATGTTTCGCGGCATAGTTCTGGCGAGGGTCAACGCTGACGGAGTATAGCGTGGCTGGGACTCATGTCGGCTCGCGCACCGAACGATTGAGCCTGTAGGGCATCTTCCATGTGCATCATGGCGACACGGCCGGGAAAAACCGTGATGTGCATCACCGGGACACCGGTTCAGTCCTGGGATTCGAGCGTCACGCCGGTGCACTCGCGCAGCGCCGGGCCGGTCTGCGCCCGCAGTCGGTAGTGACGGCCGCCCGAGACCTCCACTTCCAGCGCATGGCGGGAAACGGCTTTGGTCTCGGCGATCCGGCAGTCGACCAGCAGATTGTGCGTGCCTTCCAGCACCTCGACCGAGGTCTGAGTGAGGCCGATGTCGCGACCATCGACCTGCCGCAACACCACCGTGACCGGCGAGCCGGCGGTGACTACCGGATCGCCAGTGATGCGTGCCACTTCGTCCGGATCGCGTTTCGGCCCGTCATACAGCCGCACGCTCATGCAGCCGCTGACAAGCAGCGCGGCGACAGCGAGCAGAATGGTTTGAATGGATTTCAAGCTGACGGCTCCGCGACTCCTGTGGCTTCGACCAGCGGAATCACCAAACGTGCCCCCGGCTGCAGCGAGCCGAGATCGAGATCCGGGTTGTACTGGCGCAGCAGCCAGATCGGAATGTTGTAGCGCTGCTGAGCGAGCACCCACACCGACTCGCCGCGCTTGATCACGTGCTCGCTGGTGCCCTGGATGCGGAACTGCGTGAAGAACGCTTCCTGCAGGGCCCGGTGATATTCCGTGCGGCGCGCTTCGAACTGGTCGGGCGTGACCTTGGAGAAATCCAGCTTCACTTTGCGGCCGATCACCACCGGGGTCGCCATCGAGAGGCGGTTGAGCTGACGCAGCTGACTGGAGCGAACGTCCAGCCACTCGGCGTAATGACCGAGCGTCTCGGCGGCCTGCACGATGATGGTGTTGCCGCTCTTGACGCCGTAATCGGCGGGATCCGCCGATGCGGCCGTTTGCGTACCGGGCACCAGGGCCGGTCCGATTTCCTCGGCTTCACGCTCCGACACCGGCTCGACCGCTTCGGCTTCGGCAGGCGGCTCGGCGACGGCCGCGATCGTCTCGACCGGCACTTCCGCTTCGACCGGCGGCTTGGCGCGCGCCGACGCCGCGAGCGCCAGCACCTGGCCTTCATAGATGAACTGGCGATTGCGGATGTTGTTCATCTCCATCAGCTGGTCTTCGGTCAGACCATGCTTCTTGGCGATTTTGCCGAGCGTATCGCCCCGCCGAACCACATAGCGCTCCGCGCCAACCACACCGGTCGGCGGCGTCGGCCGGGCGGCCGGCAGCACAGGCGGCGGCGTTTCTTTGGGCGTCTGCGCCACCCTGGCGGCCGGACGAGTGCCCTTCGAGGGCAGCTCGAGCACCTGACCGACCCGCAGGCGGAAGGGATGATTCAGGTCGTTCAACTCCGCCAGCTGCTGCTGGCTCACACCATAACGGCTGGCGATGAGCGAGAGCGTTTCGCCGCTTTCCACACGGTGCTGCGCTTCGGCGAGCGCGACTTCGACGGCCTCGGCGGCGCCGGAGCTGAGCTTCGCCATGACGCTCGACAGGTCGATATGCGAGGGCACGCGAAATTCGTAACCCTTCGGCACGTTGCGCCCGCCCCGCCAGATCGTGTTCAGCAACGCCGGATTGAGGCGCCGCAGCTCTTCGCGATCCACATCGAGGGCGGCGGCGAGCCGACTGGCCGGCAGCGGCTGCGGCAACTTCAGCACCAGGCTGGTGTCGGCGGGATTGCGTCGCACGCCAGGAAAGAACTTCTCCGGATTCTGGTCGATTTCCAGCGCGGCCAGGAACGCCAGATAGAAGTTGCGCGAAGCAAAGCCGAACGAACGGCTGTTGTACTTGCGCACGATGGTGGTGATGTCGCTGGTGCCGAGTTGTTCCTGCGCGCGCTTCATGCCGCCGGGACCATGGTTGTACGCGGTCAGCGCCAGCGGCCAGCTGCCGAGCACGATGTAGTTCTGCTCGAGGAAGCGCGCCGCCGCCTCGGTGGAACGGTACGGATCGAGACGCTCGTCGACCACGGCGTCGATCCGGAGGAAACGACGGCCGGTGGCGCGCATGAACTGCCACATGCCGGCCGCACCGACCTTGGAATATGCGTAAGTGTTGAACGAAGACTCGACGTGCGGCAGCGACGCCAGCTCGCGCGGCAGGCCCATCTTCCCGAACGTATCGGCGATGTGATCGCGCCACGCGCCGGAGCGCACCAGACCTTCGCGGAAACGGTCGGCCTGACCGAGCTGGAAGCGCACGGCTTCGGAAGCCTGCTCGAAACGTGAACGGCGCGTGTTCTTCGGCCAGAGCGCCTGAACGCGCAGCTCTTCGGCGCTCAGATCCTCGGCGCCGCTGGCGAGGCGCTCCAGGATGCGGGAGTACTTCTTCTTCGCCTCCTCGATGCGATTGGCGCGTGTTTTCGGGGAAATATCCGAGGGGAACTGCAGCACTTCATAAACGACGCTCAGATCTTCCGGATCGTGCAGCAGGCCGCCAGCGGTCGTGACCTCGGTGTAGATGCGCCGCCAGAACGCGATGTCCGGTTCCAGCTCGGCCGGTCGCACGAAGTGCTCGCTGTGATTGGCACTGGCGCGCGCGGGCACAGCCATCGTCATCGCAACCGATGCGAACAACAAAAGCAGGGCGAGGCGATACGAGGTCGTCTTCATGAAGCAGCGTGCGAACGGAGGATCGAGACGAGCAAGACTATGTAAAACCTGGGCGCTTGCACAGCGGTGCAGTTCGCAAATTGCGACAGGTACTGAGCTAAGACATTCCCTGATTTCAAAGGACCGCGGGACTCGCGCCGCGTGGGCACATCCATGTGACCATTCGCCGCGGCGCCGGCGGCGGTTTTCAGGGATCGTCGCACAAATAAAAAGACGGCAGGAGAGTTGCGTCTCCTGCCGTCAAGGTCGCCGGCGAGTTGTACCACCGGGGGTAAACGGACAGCTCCCCCGCCGGCGTCTCTCGATCAGAATCTGTCGCGCAAGCCCGCGATCATGGTGCGGCCCGCTTCACTGAGTGAACGTTGCGTTCGGGAATTGGAAGTACAGGCGCTGCTTCTCGCCGAACAGGTTCATCACGTCCACCGTCAGCTGCGGAATGCGGACTGATGCCGCTGGCCAGCCGTCGTCACAAGCGCTGCAGCATTGTGCTCCAGCATCGGCGATTTCATGATAGCGCTCACAATTCTGTGATTGCAACCACCGGGGGCGAGCGTTTCATCACGATTCGGCCGGGCCCGACCGAGGCCACTCGTCGGGCCCGCGCCTCGAACGAAAACGCTAAAAATCTTCTCGCCAATGAATGATGTCGGCACGTCGCAGGGCTGCGGCGAGCGCCGCCCGATGAATATGCAACTGCGATTGACCGCGACCGGCGGGCTGAGTTAATGATACCGGTATCAAGCTACCAACAAGGTGGGCGCTTCGCAGCCCGTCTGCCAACCCAGGGGGAACCATGGTGAGAGCTCGCAGCCAGGCCACGGCGGGCCGGCGCAGTCCGGGTGCAAGAACAGGCGTCTTTATCACCTCGATCCTGCTCGCGGCGGTCGCATCGGCGCAGTCGCGCAATGATCGCCCGATATACAAAGACCCGGCGGCGGCAGTGGAGCAGCGCGTTCAGGATCTGCTCTCACGCATGACCCTCGAAGAAAAGATCGCGCAGATCACCGCGGTCTGGACTCGAAAGAACGAGCTGCTCGACGCCAAAGGAAATTTCGTTCCCGAAGCGGCGAAGCGCTTGTATCCCGACGGCATAGGTCACTTCACGCGTCCGAGCGATCGTCAGGAGGTCGGCAGTCCGCTGCAGACGCCGTTTCGCAACGAACGCGAAACCGTCGAGCTGATCAACGCCATGCAGCGGCATGCGACGCGCAGCACCCGCCTCGGCATTCCGGTTTTGTTTCATGAAGAAGGGCTGCACGGCCATCAGGCGCTCGGCGGCACGCATTTCCCGCAATCGATCGGACTCGCTAGCAGTTGGGATCCGCAATTGCTGGAGCGAGTCTTCACGGTCGTCGCCCGCGAAATTCGCGCTCGCGGCGCGCATCTGGTGCTCGCACCAGTCGTGGACGTCGCGCGTGATCCGCGCTGGGGACGCTTCGAAGAAACATATGGCGAAGATCCGTTTCTCGTGAGCACGATGGGCGTGGCGGCGGTGCGTGGCTTCCAAGGCACCACCCTGCCGCTTCCGAAGGATCGGGTGTTCGCGACACTCAAGCACATGACGGGTCACGGCCAGCCGGAAAGCGGGACCAATGTCGGCCCAGCAAATATTTCCGAGCGCATCCTGCGTGAAGCGTTCTTCCCGCCGTTCCAGGCCGCGGTTGCTGCCAACGCCCAGGCGGTGATGCCTTCATACAATGAAATCGACGGCGTGCCCTCGCACAACAACCGCTGGCTGCTGCAAGACATCCTGCGTGGCGAGATGGGCTTCAAGGGTGCGATCGTCAGCGACTACTTCGCCATCAAGGAGCTCATCGACGTTCATCACATCACCGCGGATCCGATCGATGCCGCGGTCCGCGCCTTCAAAACCGGCGTTTCTTCGGATCTGCCGAACGGGGAAAGCTATGCCCTGCTGCCGCAAGCCCTGGCCGAGGGCCGCATTCAACAAGCGGACATCGACCGAGCGGTTGCCGACATGCTGCGGCTCAAATTCCTGGCCGGCCTGTTCGAACAGCCGTATGCGGATGCCAGGTACGCCGAGAAGATTACCGGCAATGCCGAGGCTCGCGCCCTGGCCCTCGAAGCGGCCCGGAAATCCATCGTGCTGTTGAAGAACGATGGCGTGTTGCCGCTGCGCGCGGATACCTTGAAAACATTGGCCGTCATCGGACCCAACGCTGCTCGCGTCGAGCTCGGCGGTTATTCGAACGTGCCCAAACATGCCGTCACCCTGCTCGACGGCATCAAGGCCAAGCTCGGGAATCGCGTGAACGTCGTCTCTGCCGAGGGCGTGCGGCTCACCGAGTCGGGCGATTGGTACACGGATGAGGTCGTCCGCCCGAAGCGCGAAGACAATCTCCAGCGCATCGAGGAAGCCGTGAGAGTCGCACGAGACGCCGATGCCATCGTGCTCGCGATCGGCGGCAGCAGCGCTCTGCATCGCGAGGCCTGGGCGAAGAACCATCTGGGCGACAGCATCACGCTCGGCCTCACGGGCGAGCAGAACGAGCTGGCGGAGTCGATGTTTGCTCTGGGCAAGCCGGTCGTCGTGGTGCTGATCAACGGTCAGCCGCTGTCGATTCCGCAGGTCATCGATAAAGCCAACGGCGTACTGGAAGGCTGGTATCCCGGCCAGGAAGGCGGCACCGCCCTCGCCGACGTCTTGTTCGGCGACGTGAACCCGGGCGGCAAGCTGCCGGTCACCGTGGCTCGCGACATCGGACAGCTGCCCTTCTTCTACAACCAGAAACCGAGCGCGCATCGCGGTTATCACTTCGCATCCAAGGAACCGCTGTTCCCGTTCGGCTTCGGCCTGTCGTACACCAGGTTCGAGCTCGGCGAGCCAAAGCTGTCGAGCTCCCGGATCAGTGCCGATGGCAACGTGAAGGTGTCGGTGGAGGTTCGCAACACGGGCTCGATGCAAGGAGATGAAGTCGTGCAGCTGTACGTGCGCGACGTTGCCAGCTCGATCACCCGTCCCGTCAAAGAGCTCAAGGCGTTCCGCCGCGTTTCGCTGCAGCCGGGCGCGTCGACGACCGTGGAATTCACCTTGGCCAGGGAGGCTTTCGCATTCTGGAATCAGGAGATGAAGTACGTGATCGAACCCGGCGAATTCAACATCATGACCGGTCCGAATTCGGTCGACCTCAAATCCGTAACCTTGACCATCGGCGACTGATCCATGGATATGCAGAGCGCAGCAGCTGCCGCCGCCAGCACCACCTCCGCGTCGACCACCGGCCGCTATCGATGGCGCATCTGCGCGCTGCTGCTCGCCGCCACCACGATCAACTACATCGATCGCCAGGTGCTCGGCGTGCTCGCGCCCGAGCTGCAAAAGACCTTTGCGTGGAGCGAGGTGGAATACGGCTACATCATTACGTGTTTCCAGGCAGCCTATGCGATCGGCCTGGTCACCGCCGGCGCGGTGATCGATCGGCTCGGCACCAAGCTGGGCTACGCACTCGCGATCGCGGTGTGGAGCCTGGCCGCAATGAGTCACGCGCTGGTCGGCAGCGTCGCCGGGTTCGCGATGGCTCGCTTTGCATTGGGGCTGGGCGAAGCGGGCAATTTCCCGGCAGCGCTGAAAACGGTGGCCGAGTGGTTTCCCCGGCGCGAGCGCGCGTTCGCAACAGGCATCTTCAACTCCGGGTCGAACATCGGTGCGATCGTGGCACCGCTGACTGTACCGATCGTCGCGGTGACCTTCGGCTGGCAAGCCGCGTTCCTGGTGACGGGCATTCTGAGCGTGACCTGGCTGACCATCTGGCTCAGAACCTATCACCCGCCCGAACAGCATCCGAAGCTCAGTGCCAGCGAGCTGGAGTTGATTCGCAGCGATCCGCCGGAGCCGGTGGAGCGCGTGCCCTGGTCTCGCCTGCTCAGATATCGGCAGACCTGGGCCTTCCTGCTCGGCAAGTTCATGACCGATCCGATCTGGTGGTTCTTCCTGTTCTGGCTGCCGAAGTACCTGCACAGCGAATATGGCCTGAGCCTGCTCGGGCTGGGCGCGCCGCTGGTCGCGATCTATGTCATGGCCGATATCGGCAGCATCGGCGGCGGCTGGATTGCGGGCCGCTTCATCAAGATGGGCTGGTCAGTGAATCGCGCACGTAAGACGGCGATGCTGATCTGCGCGCTGTGTGTCGTTCCGATCGTGTTCGTGTCCCAAGTGCAGAACGTCTGGATGGCCGTGCTGCTGATCGGACTTGCGACCGCCGGACATCAAGGCTGGTCGGCGAATATCTTCACGCTGCCCTCGGACATGTTCCCCAAACGAACCGTCGGGTCGGTCGTCGGCATCGGCGGCTTCGGTGGCGCAGTGGGCGGCATGATGATCGCCACCTTCACTGGCTTCCTGCTGGAGACCACTGGCAGCTACGTGCCGGTGTTCATCATGGCTGCGACCGCATATCTGCTGGCGCTCGGAATCATCCAGCTGCTGGCGCCGCGACTCGAGCCCGCTCGGATGTAAATGCTCTGGCGTCCGCCGGCTACGGCGGACGCCAGGCCTTGCAACTCAGCGCTTCACTTCAAACGTCTGTCGAGCACGAATGTCCGCGCTCGACGCACCGACCTGGACTTCGTACTTGCCCGCAGCGACGGCGTAGCGCTTGGCGTTCACGTCATAGTGCCGCAGATCATTGGATGCATTGAGAGTAAAGCTGACCGTGCCCGCCTCGCCCGGTTTCAACGCAACGCGCTTCACACCGCGCAGATCCTTGTTGGCCCGCTGCTGCTTGGAGCCCTGCGGCGCGACATAGAGCTGAACGACTTCGTCGCCAGCACGTGAGCTCACGTTCTTCACGGTAAGCGACGCCTGCAGGGTGCCATCCGCGGCGACACTCGCTCGATCCAGCTTCAGGTTCGAATACTCGAAGCGTGTGTACGAGAGGCCGTGACCGAAGGGATACAGCGGCTGGCCCGTGAAATAGCGATAGGTGCGGCCCTGCATGTCGTAGTCGTCGAATGCCGGCAGCTTCTCGTTCTCTTTGTAGAACGTAACCGGCAGACGGCCCGACGGATTCACATCGCCAAACAACACGTCGGCGACCGCGTTACCACCGCGCTGACCTGGATACCACGCCATCACGATCGCGGGCAGGCGCTGCTGCGCCCAGTCCACTGCAAGCGCCGAACCGCCAGTGAGCACCAGTGCAATCGGCTTGCCCGTCGCGTGCAGCGCTTCGAGCAGCTTGCGTTGGCTGCCGGGCAAGCGCAGGTCGGTGCGATCACCGCCGGCGAACCCCGGATAGCTCACCTTCATCTCCTCGCCTTCAACATCGCCGGTCAAGCCGCCGACGAACACGACCGCATCGGCGGCGCGAGCGGCATCCAGCGCCTCTTCAAAGGGCTCCTTGGCTCCCGGACGGCGCCAGCTCAGGCGCACCTCGGCGTCGCGAATGTCTTCGAAATATTCCAGCTTGATCCGGTAGGCACGGCCGCCTTCGAGATCCACGCTGGCACTGTGACTCTTCACGCGCTCGTTGAGCTCCCAGCCGTCCACGATCAAGCGGTCGTCGAGATACAGGCGCACCCCATCGTTCGCACCCACGACCAACTCATACTTGCCCGAAGTCGGCGGCAGCAGCTCACCGGTCCAGCGAACGCTGAAGTCGTCGCCTGCCAACGCTTGTGCATTGGAAAGCTCACCACGCGCTGCCAGATCGTCCGTCGGCGCGCCTCGATCCCAGCGGAATGCGATTCGCGAGTCGATGCGCGTCATCACCGGCGCGCCGGCAAAGTCGCGGCCGCGAAAATACTCACCTCTCAACCCCTGCTCTTTCGAATTCGAGTCGGGCCGCAAGAAGCTCGCTTCGATCAGCGGCACGGCACGCGGCTCTTCGCGACCTTCGACCAGGTCCGCGCCACGGGCGTAGATCACTTTGGTCTGCTTGCCCGCGGCCTCACGGATCCCCTGCAAGATCGTCACGGGTGCCGCCGGCGTGCCGTAATAATTGCCGAGCAGCGACATGACTTCATCTGCCGTCGGGCCGATGACGGCGAGCGTTTTGATATCGCGTGACAGCGGCAGCATGCCGTCGTTCTTCAACATGACGATGGATGACTGCGCCGCGCGGCGCGCCAGCTGATCATGCTTGGGCGATTGGTTGACCGAGTATGGAATCTGCGCCCAGCGGACGCGCTCCGGCGGATCGAACATGCCCAACTGGAAGCGGGTGAGCATGAGCTTGCGAACGGCGGCATCGATCTCCTTCTCGCTCACCAGATTCTGCTTCACGGCCGGCAGGAGCGCGTCGTAGGTCTTGCCGCAGTCCAGCTCACAACCGTACCGCACGCCCAATGCGGCGGCTTCGGGCGCCGTCGCAACGATCTTGTGATGCTTGTAGATGTCCTCGATGGAATCGCAGTCCGAGACGACATAGCCCTGGAAGCCCCAGTCTTGGCGAAGAATCTGCTGCAGCAGTCGCGGGCTGGCCGACGCCGACTCGCCGTAGACGCGGTTGTAGGCCCCCATCACCGATGCAACCTTGCCTTCCTGCACCAGCGCCTGGAACGCCGGCAGATAGGTTTCATACAGGTCCCGCTCGCTCGGGTGAACGTCGAAATGATGCCGGTCCGCCTCCGGTCCACTGTGGACCGCGAAATGCTTCGCGGTGGCGTCGACCTTGCGATATTTCGGATCGTCACCCTGCAAACCCTTCACGAACGCAACGCCCATGCGGGAGGTGAGCCAGGGATCCTCGCCATACGTTTCCTGGCCGCGCCCCCAGCGAGGATCGCGAAAGATATTGATGTTCGGCGACCAGAACGTCAGACCCTGATAGCGCTTGCGCAGCCCGCGACGCGCGAACTCATGATGCTTGGCCCGCGCTTCGTCGCTGATCGCCGTGGCGATCTCGAACATCAGCTTGTCATCGAACGTGGCCGCGAGCCCGATGGCTTGAGGAAACACAGTCGCCGCACCGGCCCGAGCCACGCCGTGCAGTGCCTCGTTCCACCATTCGTATGCCGGCACGTCGAGCCGCGCAATCGCGGGCGCGTCGTTGCCCAGCTGCGAGACCTTCTCCTCCAAGGTCATGCGTGACACCAGGTCGGCGGCGCGCTCTTCGAACGACTTGTTCAAGTCCTTGTATATCGGCTGTTCCGCGACTGCCGACAGCGAAACGGCCAGCAGCGCGGCCACTGTTACGGCAAGTTTCGTCGATCCCGAGCTGGTGTAGCGCATGGTTACCAATCCCACATTGAGCCGTCCTCGAGGCGAGCGACGGGTAGTTGTTTGGGCGAGTACGGATACTTGGAGGCAAGCTGCTCATCGATGGTGACGCCATGTCCCGGCGACTCGCCACAGTGCAGCCGGCCATCCCGGAAGTGATAGTCGTGTGGAAACACTGCATCGGTCTGCCTGGTGTGCTGCATCCACTCCTGAATGCCGAAGTTGGGCACCCAGGTATTGAAATGCAGGGCCGCGCCCATGCACACCGGCGAAAGATCGGTCGCACCGTGGAAACCGGTGCGCACTTGATAGAGCGAAGCAAAATCCGCGATACGGCGCACATGCGTGATGCCACCAGCGTGCACGATGGTGGCGCGGATGTAGTCGACCAGCTGATTCTCGATCAGATGTTTGCAATCCCAGATCGAGTTGAACACCTCGCCCACGGCCAGCGGGGTGACTGAATGGCGCCGGATCAGCTCGAATGCCTGCTGGTTTTCCGCCGGCGTCGCGTCTTCCAGCCAGAACAGCCGATAGGGCTCGAGGCTGCGTGCCAGGCGCGCCGCCTCGATCGGCGTCATGCGGTGATGGGCATCGTGTAACAGCTCGACGTCCTTGCCATGATCGACCCGCAACTGCTCGAACAGCTTCGGCACGACCTCCAGATACTTCGGCGTCGACCACAATGTTTCCAGCGGCAGCTGGGTCTCGGCCGGCTCGTAAGCCTCGCCTCCGCTCGCAATTCCGTACGTCTTCGCAACGCCCGGCACGGCGCATTGAGCACGGACCGCGCGAAATCCCATCTCGATGTAACGGCCGACTTCATCGCTCGTCTCGGCGATGTCACGACCGTTTGCGTGCGCGTAGACCAGCGCACCTTCGCGCGAACGCCCCCCCAGCATCTGATACAGAGGCAAGCCTGCGAGCTTCGCGACGATGTCCCACAAGGCCACGTCGACTGCCGCAATCGCCGTCATCGTCACGGGGCCACGACGCCAGTACGCGCCGCGATAGAAGAACTGCCAGGTGTCTTCGATACGACCCGCGTCCTTGCCGATCAGATTGGGCACGATGTGCTCTTGCAGGTACGCTGCGACCGCCAGCTCCCGACCATTGAGCGTGGCATCCCCCAGCCCGGTGATGCCCGAGCGGGTCACGATTTTCAACGTAACGAAGTTCCGTCCCGGGCAGGTCACGATCACTCTGGCGTCCACGATCTCGCGATCGCGACTCGAGCCGGCCACCGGGGGCGGCTCCTGCTCAACATACATCATCTTACCTCGAGCTGGAACGGGCCGGCCGGCAGCGGAGCTTCGTCGTATAACGTGCACACCGGGCTGTCAGCCCAGCAGTAGCGGACGCGCGTCGCTGTAGCGGCGTTCGAGCTCTTCAACAGCACGCGCTGTCCCTGCAACGTCGCTTCCGCGTATTCGCAAGTGCCGGCAGCAGCACCGCATGTTTCGAAACCAATCGGACGCGCGGCGCTGTAGGTCACGAGCTTTCCGGTTATGTCGGTGAATTCGACCGAGACGGCGTCACCTTCGCGACGCGCATTCACCGCCACCGGGCCGGACGGAGGAGGGGCGTCCTTGTACAGAACGTGACGCGCAGCGCGAGCCAGACGGCGCGCGACCTCTTGTTTGTTCGCCGGATGGATATCGGTGCGCTCGCCCAGATCGACAGCAATTGCGAGGCCTGCGTTTCGATCTTGTTTTACGGCGAGACGCTGCGCTTCTCGTGTGTTCGCCCAACCGCTCTCGACAGGTTGCGTAGAGGCCGGACCGTAGTTCGCCAGTTGCACGACGAAGAACGGCAGGTCCGCGCCAAACTGCGTCCGCCAGTCGGCGAAGAAGCGCGTCAGCAGCGTTTGATACTGATCGGCCTCATCGGTGTTGGATTCGCCCTGATACCAAAGCACACCGCGCAAGCCGAGGTTCGACAGCGGCGCAATCATGCCGTTGTGAATCACGCCCAATCCGGCGACCGCCTCCCAAGGTGCGCGCAACGGGAACGCGGCGCTGGCGGGCGGCAATTGGTAGCGCCACTCTCTGTTCAGAACGACGCTCGAGCCGTCGGCGAATCGAAGCGCACGACTCTCCATTGGACCCGGCAGGCCACCGTTCGCGTACGTATCCAGCACGCTGACGACGACTGTGTTCTCTCCCGCCCGCAGCACCTTCGGCGGCAATGGATACGACTTCTCGCCGCCCGGCCCCGCGGCGCCGATCAGCCGACCATTGACCCAGACCTGATCGGACTCATCCACGCGTCCCAAGGCTAACGTGGCCTGCTGCGAGGCTTGTGACTTGGTCAAAGTCACATTCGTTCGATACCACAACAGGCCGTTATAGTTCGACAGCTCCGGGATGCCCCAATCTTCCCAGTAGCCACGCTCGATCGGCGCAGCTTTCCACTCGCCATGGGGCTTCGCGCTCCAGGGCTCCTGGCCCGCCTTGTCGTTGGTCCGCTCGCGCCACCAGCCTTCCCAGATGCTGGCCCACTGCGAAGCTGCGGCCACAGGATCCTTGCTCGACTGCACCAACGCATCGAGCGCGCGATCGTAATTTCCGAGGGAGCGAAGCGCGGGCTCCGTCATCCACGCCTGGATCTTCGAACCGCCCCATGCCGCAGCGATCAAGCCCATCGGCACCTTGTCTTTCTTCTGCAGCTCGCGTGCGAAATACAAACAGACGGCCGAGAACTCCGGCACAGTGGTCGGCGACGCCTTCAACCATTGCACCGGGCTGGCGAAGCCATACTGGGGCACCGGATCGTTCGCCAGCGGCACGGTGAGCATGCGGATGGAGTCGTTCGTCGAGTTGGCGATTTCGGAGCGGGAGTCGAGCGCGCGGTGGACTTGCAGGACCATGTTGGACTGGCCCGAGCACAACCACACATCGCCGATCATCACATCGTTGACGACCTGCTTCTCGCCCGAGGCCGCGCTGACGGACAGCGCATACGGACCGCCCGCACTCATGCTGGGCAGGCTCGATCGCCATAGCCCGGTCGAATCCGCCGTTGCCTGTACCTTCGAGTTCGCCAACGTCACCGTGAGCGATTCGCCCGGCGCAGCACGACCCCAGACATTGATGGCCCGTTCCCGCTGCAGCACCACGTGGTCCTGAAACAAGTCGTGCAGCAGCGCCGCGTTTGCGCCCGACGCCGCGAGCACCGCCCCCAACGACACCATCGCGCCCGCAAGCCACTTGGACATACGACGAGCCCTCATGATCAGTGATGTCCCGGTGCGTACGGGAATTCGAGCGACTTGTAGTACTCGAGCGAGTGCTCGGGCGGCGCGAAGCCGGCGGGCAAGGGTCGCTTCGAGAAGGTCTGGAAGTACGCGACGCTGGCATCGCGCCACCACTTCGCTTCCTTCTCTTGAATCTTCAGGAACGCGGCGACCTGCTGGTGACGTTCGGCGTCGACGAACCTCGCCAGGCCTTGCCACGTTCCTTCCATCTCCCGAACGGTATCGACGCCGCGCGTATATCGATACACCAGCTCGTCCCAGAGAATGCGACCGGACCGGGTGCGATAGTCCCAAGGCACGTGATGGAACCAGAGCAGGAACTGCTCGGGGACCCGCTTGAGATCACCAAACTGAGCAGCCACCGGCGGCGCGTACTGAGCGACGGCGTTGCTGCCCGTCTTGGTCCGATCGAAGCCGATGCCGTTCGCATCGGCGCGATGGTAGTAAACGGACGTCCAGTCGGCGCGCGGGCCGCCTTCGACCCAGGGGCCAGGACCGTAGTGATGACCGCGCCCCATCAGATGATGCAGGCCGAGCGGCGTCATGTAGTCGACCACCGCTTCGTGCGACTTCATCATCATCGCCACCACGGGCTGCACGAACTGCGGATCGTTCGAGAACGTCATCCGCACCCATTCTTCGGCGAGGTCCTTGGACGACAGCATCGGATTCCAGGCGAGACGCCCGAACGCATACCAGTTCGCCTGCTCGAACTGCGCGCCGCTCCAGTTGCGATCGGTGCCGATGTTGGCCACGCCCGCAATCGCCGTGTGCGAGTAGTCATGCACGGAGCCGTCGAGGATCTTCGCCACGGTCGAACCCTGGCGCGGGCGATAGGTGTCCGCGCGCAGCACTTCTTCGTAGAAGGCGCCGAGATAGACCAGGTGCGTGGCGAAGCCCAGATATTCCTTGGTGATCTGGAATTCCATGGCCAGCGGCGTCTTCGGCATGGCGCCGAACAAGGGATGGAACGGCTCGCGCGGCTGGAAGTCGATGGCGCCGTTCTTCACCTGCACCAGCACGTTGTCGCGGAACTTGCCGTCGAGCGGCACGAACTCGTCATAGGCCTGCTTGGCGCGATCGTCCGGCTGCTCGTGCGAGTAAACGAACGCGCGCCAGATCACCATGCCGCCGAAAGGTTTCACGGCGTCGGCCAGCATATTCGCACCGTCGGCATGCGTGCGGCCGTAATCCTGCGGACCGGGCTGTCCTTCGGAATTCGCTTTGACCAGGAAGCCACCGAAGTCGGGAATGACTTTGTAGACCTCCGCGGCCTTCGCCTTCCACCATTGCTGCACGGCCGGGTCGGTCGGATCGGCTGTCTTCAAGCCGCCGATCTCCACCGGCGCACTGAACCGTGCCGTTAGAAACACTCGGATGCCGTACGGACGGAACACGTTCGCCAGCGCGGCGGCCTTCTCCAGATAGGGCGCCGTCAGCATCGTCGCGTTGGCATTGACGTTGGTGAGCACCGTCGCATTGATGCCGATGGATGCGTTGGCGCGCGCGTAGTCGGTGTAGCGCGGGTCGAGGTAATCGGGAAGCTTGTGCCAATCCCAGAGCGAGAAGCCGGCATAGCCGCGCTCGACGGTGCGATCCAGATTGTCCCAATGATTCAGCATGCGCAGCTGAATGCGCGAGGACTCGGTGATATTCAGATTGCCTAGCGGCTGATGGGTCTGCAGCAGCCGCAGGAAATGAAACACCCCATAGAGCACGCCCACGTCGTCGTTGGCGGCGATGACGATGGTCTGCCGGTCATCGATGCGCCGGTGACGAATGACATAGCCTTGCGGCGCGAGCGCCTTCAATCCCAGATCGAGCTGTGCGATCTGCGCATTCGAGCCCGGCGTGCCTACCAACAACCCAGGCGCGGAGACACGGTCCGCAATGGCGGGCCGTTGTGACAGCAAGCCCTGCAACCCGCGCAACAGCTCGTCCTTGGCGGCGACCAGGGTCGACGAAGGCGTCGGCATCACCAGCTGACTGGTGGCAGATACGTATAAAACACGTTGTTCGGCAGGGAGCGAACGATACCGCAGCCACAGCTCATAGCCATCCTCGGCGGCGGCGGGCTGCATGAAAAGCGCCGCGCACAGCGCCCAAACAGCCAGAATCGCTCGAAACAAAGGCGCGCGCTCGCCACCCAGCGCACGATGACCTGATGCCATCTCGTCCCCCTACCATCGACCCATCCGCGTTTTGGTAACGGTAACACGGTCGTTCGGCGCGCTTCCACCCTTCACCGCTCCGAGGCGATAATGTGCTGAATTCATTCGAGCCTCAGCCCCGCGCTCACGACTTTCATGCAAAACGCACCCCGCAAGGCCCGAAACTCGGCCACTTCGACCCGCCGCAAGAGTGCCGCCGTCACCATTCACGAGGTGGCCCAGCGAGCCGGCGTATCGCCGATGACCGTGTCCCGAGTGGTCAACGGCAACGCCAATGTGAGAGCCGCGACGCGCGAACTGGTGATGCGCACGGTGCGCGAGCTCAACTACACACCGAACGCCGCCGCCCGCTCGCTAGCCGCCGCATCGGGAACTCGAATCGCACTGATCTATACAAACCCGAGCTCCGCCTATTTGAGCGAGCTGCTGGTCGGCGCGCTGGATGGGGCCAGCAAGGCGGCCACGCAGCTCGTGCTCGACACGTGGGATCACATGACGCGCGCGACCGAACGGGCCGCGGCTCGCAAGATCGCGCAGAGCGTGGCGGGCGTGATCCTGCCGCCCCCGCTGTGTGAATCGAAGGCTGTTTGTTCCGAGCTGGTGGCTGCGGGAATTCCCGTCGTGGCGATCGCCTCCGGCCGCTTTCAGCCCGACATCTCCGGCGTGCGCATCGATGACTTTCGAGCAGCGCAAGAGATGACCGAACATCTGCTCTCGTTCGGGCATTCGCGCATCGCCTTCATCAAAGGCCATCCCAATCAGACGGCCAGCGCCCTGCGCTACGAAGGTTTCCAGGCCGCCATGGCGGCCGCCGGCGTGCCGGTCGATCCGACCCTGGTTCAGCAAGGCTTCTTCACCTATCGCTCGGGCCTGGAAGCGGCCGAAAAACTGCTCGCGCGCAAGAAGCCGCCAACTGCCATTTTTGCAAGCAACGACGACATGGCGGCCGCGGCGGTGTCGGTCGCGCACCGCCGGGGAATGGATGTACCGCGCGACATATCCGTGGTCGGTTTCGACGATACGCCCACCGCCACCACGGTCTGGCCGGAGCTGACCACCATCCGCCAGCCCATCGCCGCGATGGCGGCCTCTTCCATCGATCTGCTGTTGCGGAGCATCCGTCGGCGTAAAGATGGCGAAGCCCGCGTCGTGGTCGATCACGTCGTCGCGCACGTCCTGGTCAAACGCGACTCGGTCGCGGCGCCCGCGCCAGGCTGATTCCGCGCTACGGAGCGCGGGTCCCCTCCATAGCCCTGTCTTGCGTCGGGCCAGTCCGCGCTTGAATTTTGATAGCGCTATCACTACGCTCATCGATATGAGGCCGTGGAGAGCCTCGCATTGCCAATCCATTCACACGCGTCATCCCAGGGGGCGCCATTTATGTCACAGGGGATTCCCACCGCCGAGCTGAATCCCACGCTGGTGCGTGGACTTGCGTTCGTCGCCGCACTCGGCGGACTGCTGTTCGGCTACGACACGGCAGTCATTTCCGGCGCGGTCGGGGCCATCGACCACAACTTCATCGATCCGCGCGGCCTGCCGGAAACCAGCGCGGCCAGCCTGTCGGGCTGGGCCATTTCCTGCGCCCTGCTCGGCTGTGTGATCGGCGCGGCGCTGGCCGGCCCCATGTCACAAAAGATCGGCCGACGCGGCGGCCTGCTGGTCTCGGCCATTCTGTTCATCTTGTCCTCGGCGGGCTCGGCTTATCCGGAATTCGGCTTTCTGTGGGTCGGCGGCGACGGTCCGGAAGCGCTGACCGCCTTCATCCTGTATCGCATCCTCGGCGGCGTGGGCATCGGCGTGGCCTCCATGCTCTCGCCGTTGTATATCGCCGAGATCGCTCCGCCCAAGCAGCGCGGCCAGCTCGTCACTTATCAGCAAGTCGCGATCGTGGTGGGCATGACGCTGGTGTACTTCGTAAACTGGTTCATCGCCTCGCAGGGTGACGACCAGTGGGTGCTCTCGACCGGCTGGCGCTACATGCTGCTGTCGGCCGCCCTGCCCGCCGCTTTGTTCTTCGGACTGCTGCTGCTCGTGCCGGAGACGCCTCGCTGGCTGGTGATGAAAGGCCGCATGGACGAGGCGCGGAATGTTTTGTCACGCTTGACGAACGAGACCGAAGCGCGCGTCGTGCTGAAGGAGATCGACGACTCGCTGCACGAGCGCACCGGCAAACTGTTTGCTTTCGGCGCACTGGTGGTGTTCGTGGGCATCATGCTGTCCGTATTCCAGCAGTTCATCGGCATCAACGCGGTGCTGTACTACGCGCCGCTGATGTTCCAGAACATGGGCGCGTCGACGGACAGCGCGCTGCTGCAGACCATCATCGTGGGCGTCGCGAACATCGTGTTCACCCTGGTCGCGCTGGTCACGGTCGATCGCTGGGGGCGCAAGCCGCTGCTGATCCTGGGCGGCGTGGTGATGGCCGTCTCGATGCTGTCGCTGGGCTTCCTGTTCAACAGTCACAACGTCGGCACCGCTGCGCTGATCGCGGTGGTTGCCTATATCGCCGGCTTCGCGCTGTCGTGGGGCCCGGTGGTGTGGGTGCTGCTCGCCGAAATCTTCCCGAACGCCATCAAGGGCAAGGCCATGGCGCTCGCGGTCGCCATGCAATGGATCGCGAACCTGTTCGTGTCCTGGTCGTTCAAGGTCCTGGACGGCAACTCGACCCTGAACGCCCTGTTCAACCATGGCTTCTCCTACTGGATCTACGGCGTGATGAGCATTCTCGCCGCCCTGTTCGTCTGGCGCTTCGTGCCCGAGACCAAGGGACACAGCCTGGAAGCGATTCAACATCTGTGGACCGACAAGCCCGAGGGCCTGACCGGCGCCGCCGCCAAGACCAGCACTGCCAACGCACTCTGATCGATTCGACTTATGAGATTACTCGCCCATCTTCCGGCCGACTGGCGTGAGGCTACGCTCGTTGGCCGCATCGCCACGGCTGCCGGGCCGACTCCGGTCGTCATCACTCGCGGTCGCGTTCGAGACGTGTCGCGAACCGCACCGACCGTTTCGGACCTGCTCAACCATTGGAATAGCACCGTCCCGGCCGGGGACGATCTCGGCCCGCTCGAGCAATTGGGGCTCGCAGCCGCCTTCAACGACGGCGCGTCTGCGCCAACGCGTTTGCTCGCGCCAGTCGATCTGCAATGCGTGAAGGCGTGCGGCGTGACGTTCGCGGTTTCCGCGGTGGAACGAGTGATCGAAGAACGCGCCCGCGGTGACTACGCCAAAGCTCAGTCCATTCGCGATGCGCTGGGCGAGCGCGTCGGCGCCGACATCCGCTCCGTCAAACCCGGTTCAGCCACCGCGATCCGCTTGAAAGAAGCGCTGATCGCCGATGGCTTGTGGTCCCAGTATCTGGAAGTCGCCATCGGACCGGATGCCGAAGTGTTCACCAAGTCTCCCGTGCTCTCGTCCGTGGGCTGGGGAGACTGGATCGGCGTGCGCAAGGAATCGCAATGGAACAATCCAGAGCCCGAGATCGTGCTCGCATGCGATGCCCAAGGCCGCACGCTCGGCGCTGCGCTCGGCAACGATGTGAATTTGCGCGACATCGAGGGCCGCAGCGCGCTGCTGCTCGGCAAGGCGAAGGACAACAATGCGTCGTGCGCGATCGGTCCGTTCATTCGCATGTTCGACGCGACGTTCAGCATCGACGATGTTCGCCAGACCGTGGTCTCACTGACCGTCGAAGGCGAGGACGGCTACAAGCTCGAAGGCAGCAGCTCGATGTCGTTGATCAGCCGCGATCCGCTGGAGCTGGTCGAACAGACCCTCAGCCAGCATCAGTATCCGGACGGCTTTGCACTGTTCCTCGGCACCATGTTTGCTCCCACGGACGATCGCGATGTGCCCGGCCGCGGCTTCACGCACAAAATCGGCGACATCGTGCGCGTGTCCTCGCCCCATCTGGGCACGCTGGAAAACAAACTCACGACTTCGGACCAGGCGCCGCCGTGGTCCCACGGCATCGGTCACCTGATGCGCAATCTTGCCAGCCGGGGCCTGTTGGCCCAGCGCTCCACTTAAGCTCATCTCAGCTCATTTATGTCCCACACTGTTTATCCCTCGCTTCGTAACAAACGTGTCGTCGTCACCGGCGGCGGCTCGGGCATCGGCGCAGCCATCGTCGAAGCGTTCGTCCGCCAGGGCGCGCGCGTGGCGTTTCTCGACATCGCCGAGGACGAATCCAAACAGCTCGAGCAGCGGCTGGCCGGCAGCGCCACGCCGCCTCGCTACTATCACTGCGATCTGAAGAACATCGACACGATCCGGGAAATCTTTCCCCGCATTCGGGCCGACCTGGATGGCGGCGTCGACATCCTGGTGAACAACGCGGCCAATGACGACCGTCACACGCTGCCGGAAATCACCGAGAAGTACTGGGACGATCGCATCGCCGTGAACCTGCGCCACCTCCTGTTCTGCGCGCAGGCTGCCGCCGAGGACATGAAAGCGGCCGGCGGCGGCGCCATCATCAATCTCGGCTCGGTATCCTGGCATCTCGCCCTGCCCGATCTGTCCATCTACCAGACCGCGAAAGCCGGCATCGAAGGATTGACCCGCGCACTGGCTCGCGACCTGGGAACGTTCGGCATTCGAGTGAACTGCGTCGTCCCCGGGGGTGTTCGCACACCGCGTCAGATGAAGTTGTGGCACACGCCGGACGAAGAGGCACGCATGCTCGGCCAGCAATGCCTCAAGGCGCGCGTGGAGCCGCAGGACGTGGCCAACATGGTCGTCTTCCTGTCATCGGATGACGCGCGCATGTGCACGGCCCATGAATATTTCGTCGACGCCGGCTGGAGATAAACCGGCGCACTCATTTCACGGACTAGCAATGCTCAAGGTCGATTGCGTCTGCGCCGTCGGCGCCCAGCTGGGTGAAGGTCCGCTCTGGTCCGCACCGGAGCAGGCCGTGTGGTTCGTCGACATCAAGGGCCGCCAGATCCATCGTTTCGACACCCGCGGCAGCGCATTGGATTCGTGGGCCGCGCCGGAGGAAGTCGGCTTCGTCGTCAAAGCGACGCACGGCCGCTTCATCGCCGGCATGAAGAGCGGTCTCTATTGCTTCGATCCGGCCAGCGGCAGTTTCGACCCGATCACCCGGGTGGACTCCGACAAGCCGCGCAATCGACTCAACGACGGTTACGTCGACAGCGCCGGCCGCTTGTGGTTCGGCTCCATGGACAATGCCGAGTCGCAGCCGACCGGCTCGTTGTATCGTTTCGACGAGCGCGGCCTGCGACGCTGCGACGAACAGTACGTGATCACCAACGGTCCGACGGTCAGCCCCGACGGCCGCACGCTGTATCACGTCGACACCCTGGAACGAGTCATCTACGCCTTCGATCTGCACGACGGCGAGCTCAGCAACCGCCGCATCTTCACCCGCATCGACCGGCCGGACGCCTATCCGGATGGCCCGGCCATCGACACCGATGGCTGCTTGTGGATCGGCCTGTTCGGCGGCTGGGCCGTGCAGCGCTTCGCGCCCACCGGCGAGCTGTTGCAAACCATCGAAATGCCAGTCGCCAACTGCACCAAGGTTGCCTTCGGGGGCAGCGACTTGCGCACCCTGTACATCACCACGGCGTGGAAGGGCTTGTCGAAAGAACAGCTCGCCGCGCAACCGCTCGCTGGAGGCTTGTTCGCGACCCGCGTCGGCACGCCCGGCATGGCTCCGAATGAGGTTCGTTATGACGGCTAAGCGCCGCTTCCGTTCCCAGGATTGGTTCGACGCCCGCGATCACATCGACATGATGGCGCTCTACCTGGAGCGCTTCATGAACTACGGCCTGACGCCGAAGGAGCTGATGAGCGGCAAGCCCATCATCGGCATCGCGCAGAGCGGCAGCGATCTCACCCCCTGCAATCGCATCCACGTCGATCTGGCGACGCGAGTGAAGGAAGGCATCAGAGATGCCGGCGGCATTCCGATGGAATTTCCCACGCATCCGATCTTCGAGAACTGCCGTCGCCCGACCGCCGCACTCGATCGCAATCTCGCCTATCTCGGCCTGGTTGAAATCCTGCACGGTTATCCGATCGACGCGGTCGTGCTGACGACTGGCTGCGACAAGACCACGCCAGCCGCCGTGATGGCGGCATCGACCGTCGACATCCCGGCGATCGTGCTGTCCGGCGGCCCGATGCTCGACGGCTGGTTCGAAGATGAGCTGGTGGGCTCCGGCACCGTCATCTGGAAGAGCCGCCGGCGCCTCGCTGCCGGTCAGATCACCGAGCAGGAATTCCTCGATGCCGCCGCCGCGTCGGCGCCCTCGCCCGGCCACTGCAACAGCATGGGCACGGCGTCGACGATGAATGCCGTTGCGGAAACGCTCGGCCTGTCACTGCCGGGCTGTGCCGCGATTCCCGCGCCGTATCGTGAGCGTGGCCAGATGGCGTATGAAACCGGTCGTCGCGCGGTCGAAATGGCGTTCGAAGATTTGCGTCCGTCGAAGATTCTCACGCGCGAATCGTTCCTGAATGCCATCACTGCGATCGCGGCGCTCGGCGGTTCGACCAACGCGCAACCGCATCTGACTGCGATGGCACGACACGCGGGCGTGGAACTGCATCCTCAGGATTGGACCAGGTACGGGCATGAGATTCCGCTGCTCCTGAACATGCAGCCTGCCGGGAAATATCTAGGCGAGCGATTCCATCGGGCCGGCGGCGTACCCGCCGTTCTGCACGAATTGATCGCAGCGGGCAAGCTGCACGCCGATGCGATGACCGTGACCGGTCGCACGCTGGGAGAGAACGTCATAGGCCGCGCGAGCCGCGACCGCGAGATGATCACGACCTACGACAAGCCCTTGCGCGAGCGCGCCGGCTTCGTCGTATTGAGCGGCAATCTGTTCGACTTCGCGATCCTGAAAGCCAGTGTGATCACCGAAGATTTCCGTCGTCGATATCTGGGCGAGGCAGGACACGACAACGTGTTCGAAGGCCGGGCGGTGGTATTCGACGGCTCCGACGATTATCGGGCTCGCATCAACGATCCGGCGCTGAACATCGATGAGCGCAGCGTACTGGTGATTCGCGGTGCCGGTCCTCTCGGCTGGCCCGGGTCGGCAGAAGTCGTGAACATGCAGCCGCCCGATGCGTTGCTGAAGCGCGGCATCACCAGTTTGCCCACCATTGGCGACGGCCGGCAGTCCGGCACTTCGGACAGCCCCTCGATCCTCAATGCCTCGCCCGAAAGTGCCGCTGGCGGCGGACTCGCGTGGCTGCGAACCGGCGACATCATTCGCATCGATCTGAATCAGTCCCGCTGTGACATGCTGGTGTCGGATGAGGAGATCGAACGCCGCAAGCGGGATGGCATTCCTCCGGTGCCTGAAAGCGCGACGCCGTGGCAAGAGCTGTATCGCGCCACCGTCAGCCAGCTCGATACCGGTGGCGTCATGGAGATGGCGCTGAAATACCGGCAAGTGGCCAGGAAGACGCCGCGACACAATCATTAGCCGCGCTCGCCGCGGCTCCTGTAAGACTGACGAGGCAGTGGCAGACCAGAGCGCCGCCTTCGCGGCGCTGCCTTAATTTACGTTCACCTGACGCAGAGCACCGCCCGCCGTAGAATGCCGGGCCGCCGGTCCATTCGCGTCAATCCATGAATTCACCCTTTCGCTCGGCAATCACGCGTTGCCTGTCCGCCAGCGTATTCGTCGGATCTCTCTTCGCAGCTCCGCTGCACGCAGCCGAAGCCCCGCAACCCAAGCTCGTCGTCGCCATCGCCGTCGACCAGTTCTCCGCCGACGTGTTCACCGAGTACCGCCCGCTGTATCGAGCCGGGCTGAAGCGGCTGGCCAGCGGCGCCGTGTTCCCCAAAGGACACCAGAGCCATGCGGCGACCGAAACCTGCCCGGGTCACTCCACCATTCTGACCGGCATGCGCCCGGCACGGACCGGCATCATCGCGAACGACTGGCAGGACCCGTTGCTGCCGCGGACCGTGAACGGCAAAGAAACATTTGCGGTGTACTGCGTCGACAAACCCGGCCCGGCGGGCAGCTCGGCCGACAAACCAGTCATCTCCCCGGATGCTTTGCTGGTGCCGACGCTCGGCGACCGCATGAAAGCGCGCGACCCGACCACACAGGTGGTCTCGATCGCCGGCAAGGATCGATCGGCGGTGATGCTCGGCGGTCACCACGCCGATCTCACGTTGTGGTGGACCCAGGCCGGGTTCGTCACTTATCCCGGCAAGGAATCCAGCATTCCCAAGGAGATCGGCGGCAAGGTCAATGCGAACGTGCGCAAGTCGTACGGCCGACCTTCGGTGCTGAAGCTGCCGCCGGCCTGCGCCTCGAAATCGCGTGAAACGAAGGTGACCGACGAAATCTCCATCGGCACGCTGAAGAATCTTCCGGCGAACTCCAAACGCTGGCGCGCGACGCCGGCCTTGGACGCGTTCACCGTCGACGCCGCGCTCGCCGCGGTGAAGAGCTTCAATCTCGGCGGCAAGCATTCCATCGATCTGCTCGCCGTGAGCTTTTCAGGCACCGACTACGCGGGCCACTACTACGGCACTGAAGGTGCCGAGATGTGCACGCAGCAACTCGCGCTCGATCAATCGATCGGGCGACTGCTGGCCGGCCTGGACAAGACCGGCATTCCGTACGTGGTGGCAATGACTGCAGATCATGGCGGTATCGACACCACGGAAAGAAACAAACAGCGCGGCGTCACCGAGGCGGCGCGATTGGATACGAACCTGCTGGCAGCGAACGTCAGCATCGCGATCCAGAAGCAACTGCCCGGTCTGCCCAAGCCCGTGCTGCTCGGCGGCCTGGAATTCGCCAACGATGTTTACTTGAATGCCGCGATCCCGGCGGATCGTCGTGCCGGCGTGCTGCATGCCACGGCTCAGCACTACCGCAATCACCCGCAGGTGGCCGCGGTATTCACGAAGGAAGAGCTGATCGCGGCCGAAGCACCGTCGGGGCCGGTCGATGAATGGACGCTGCTCCAGCGCGCCAAGGCCAGTTTCAATGCGCAGCGCTCGGGCGATCTGGTGGTGCTGCTGAAGCCCTACATCTCCCTCTATTCGCTGCCCAGGAACGTGGACACGGATTACACCGCGTCGCACGGCTCGCCCTGGGGTTACGACCGTCGCGTGCCGCTCGTGTTCTGGTGGAAAGGCATCGTTGGCTTCGAGCAGCCGGTGGCCGTGGAAACGGTGGATCTCGCGCCGACGCTGGCGAAGCTCATCGGGCTCGACGTTCCCGCCGGCGAATTCGACGGACGCGCACTGCCGGTCGTGCAGCCCTGATCAGCTGCGGTCGCCGGACATGAGAGCGAGCTGCTTTTCGATCTGCTCGCCGAAGTACGCCTGGGGCAAGGATGCCTCGACTCCCTCTTCCTGCTCGCGTTCGGCGATCAACGCCTTGGCCTCGTCGAACGCCTCCCGCAGCGAGCTCGCCTCCGGCAAGGCATCCCGATAGAACGCTTCGCCGAAATAGGTGAGATCGCGATCGTCCGCGCAGCCAAACGAGGACCGGTCGGCCGCGGCGGCGGTAATCAGAATCGTATGCTCGTCTTGCAGCGGCTCGATGAATGCCCCGGCGTGACACGCCGAGATCACGATGACGCGCCACTTGATGCCGGACTCCCGCAACGCTTCGGCCAGCATCTCACCGGAGAGATCGCGCAATGGCAAGGAGCCGTTGGTCACCGACAGCAATGGATCTTCCGAGCCGTGCGATGACAACGCCAGGAACAGGACGTCGCGGTCGGGACGCATCTTCGATGCTACCCCCTTCAGCGCATACGTCAGCGCAGTGCCACTGGCGAGCGGATATTTCTCCAGCGAGCGACGATCATTGATGAGCAGCAGCGTGCGCTGGGCCGTGTCATAGCGCCTCGCGAACCGCTCGGCCGCAAACTGGATCTCCTCGGAGAAAACCTTCTGCTCACCGTAACCGGCAAAGCCGACGAAAAAGCCGACCGGCGCCTCGCCCTCTGGCCGCACCAGCTTTGCAACCGCCGCATCGATGGTTGCGGATTGCTGGAACAGGATGGGCTCGGCGGCGCCCCAATCCTGATCCGCATACCCGGCGTCCAGATCGTCACCGGACGTCCAGAGCATCGGGCTTACATACAAAACATGGCCCAGCCAGATCGCAAGGATGGCGACCGACGCCCCCGATGCAGTCGCGAAGACTTGCCTGCTTCCAACGAGGGAACGCAATCCGGTGAGGCAGTAGACGACCGCGTAGAGGGCGACACCCAGTAGCGCGAGCGGTATCCATCGCTCTGGCACGAAGCGCTCGACAACGAATTGCGCAATCACGATGATTGGCGCGAGCAGCGCCAGCAACGAGCACGCACGCGCCAGGGACACTGCCGGACGCGAGATCCGCGCCAACGCGAGCGCCACCAGCAATGCGGCGAGCACATACCAGCTCACGGCCGGGAACGCGTAAGGAAAGAAGCGTGCGTCAGGCAGGTTGTTCAGCCAATCGAATCCAGCCCACAGCGCGAACGCAACCATCGCCGGCAAAGCGATCGAAGCCGCGCTGCCTGTCAGGGCTGTGCCATCAGCGGGCCGCAATGTCAGCAAACGTACCGACTCGCGCAGCCACGATGGACGCGGCCCGGTTGAGGCCGGAGGAGGCGCGGCTTCGGGCAGCGGCGAAGATTCTGTTTCGGGAAGCATTCTGGTGCCAGCAGCATTGCGCACGGCGAAGCTAGCCATGCTGGACGACTCAGCTTATCAGCCCCGGGCGGCACGCGCTGCGCGACCTGGCGGGTGCAGATTGCCGCTTTGGTCACACTTCATGTAGCGTGCGTGGGGAATGACCTTCGGCGTTCGACAACTGATGTCATCGCTTGCCACGATGCTGCTGGCGGGTTTGCTCTCGGGCTGCGCTTCGAACCAAGCCTGCTACGAGCCGACCACGCCGGCCGACTCTTTACGCTCGGTATACGTGGTCAAGCGCGCCTGGCATACCGGCGTTGCGGTCGCCGCCGCCGATTGGCCGAATCGCGATTGGTCCGTACTCGCCGACTTTCCCGATTCCCGCTATCTCGAATTCGGTTGGGGCGACGCTCGCTACTACCAGTTGCCGGCGGCGGAAGAAACCTGGTGGGAGGCGCTGCGCGCGGCGTTCTTCTCCGCCGCCAGCGTGGTTCACGTCATCGGCTTCGACCGGCCCACGCCGGATGCATTGTTGGCCGATGAAGTCGTCGAGGTGCGGCTTTCGGCGGAAGGATTGCGGAAGCTCGCGGACTCGATCGAGGCGCAGTTCAAGGAAGCTTCGCCCACGGCTTTCGGCGTGCCGCTGCAGGGCACGCCCGAGCCGAACAAGTTCTACTACGCCAGGCGACGTTTCTTCTTTCCGCGCATGTGCAATTGGTGGACGGCTCAACGCTTGCACGACGGCGGCTGCCCGATCGCGGCGTGGACCGTCATTTCGGCCAACCGGATCATCAGGGAGGCCAAAGGGTTCGCGGGCACGCCTTGAGCATCATTCCGGCGACATCGGCCGCGGCGCCGGTCGATGGTCAGGCCGAATGCTCAGTTCGTTGCGAACCTCGGCAACGCCCGTCACCGAGCGGGCACGCATCACCGCCGCGGATCTCTCACTTTCGGAGCTGACGGACCCGCGCAGTTGAACGACGCCATTGCGCGTCTCAACCTGGATATTGCGTGCCGCCGCGCCACGACCGGTGGTCAGGGCCGACTTCACTTTCGCAGTGAGGGCGCTGTCGGTAACAGCTTGACTCTGGCCTGCCGCAGCAGCAACCGGGATTACGCAAAACAAGCACAAGATGAGCGCAAGTTGTCGCAGGTGACGCATGGCCGATCTCCTCTCGCAGACTCGCCGCTACGTACTGGGAATGAGTCAGCCAAATCGAAGTTCCCCCGGCAGCGGCAAGCGCTCACGGGTGTGTAGGAGACTCGACTGCAGTCTACCGAGCTTCGCGCGCACCCGGCACGATCACTGCGCTGTCGGCGCCCTCCGTCGTGCCGAGCCGCCGCTGGATGTCTTCGAGCCTGACTCCGCTGGTCTCGGGGAAGAACATCAGCACCGCCAGGAACTGCAGGACGACCATGACGAGGAACATGAAGAACGGCCCCGATTGCGATTGAGTTGCGACCACGGGGAACGCGGCGGACACGATCGCGTTCATGATCCAGTGCGTCGAACTGCCCAGACTCTGCCCCTGTGCGCGCACCCGATCGGGAAAGATCTCGCTCAAGTACACCCAGATGACGGCGCCCTGGGAGAACGCGAAGAACGCGACATAGCCGACCAGGAACAGCAGCAGCCATTGCTGATACTGCTCGATCTGAAAGATGGTCGCGATCGCGGCCAGACAGATCGCCAGCCCGACCGAGCCGACCAACAGCAGCGTACGCCGGCCGAACCGATCGATCAGACTGAGCGCAATCATCGTCGCGATCAGCATGGTGGCTCCGACCGCCACTGCCTGCGCATTCTGCGAAGTCCGATCGAAGCCCGCCATCTGGAAGATGTCGTTCAGATAATAGAGTACCGCGTTGATGCCGATCAGCTGGTTGAACATGGCCAGCACCAGCGCGAGCAGGATCGGGCGGCGATAACGCCATTGAAACAACCGATCGGCACTCGGGCTCGCATCCGCCTTGAGCGACATGCGGATGCTTTCCAGCTCGCCGAGCGGCTTCTCCGAACCCAGCTTGCGGAGCACCTGCTCGGCTTCCGGCAAGCGATCCTGCGCGACCAGCCAGCGCGGGCTCTGCGGGATACCGATCAGCATCAAGAGAAACAATGCCGCGGGCGCAGCTGCAACTCCCAACTGCCAGCGCCATTCGAGATCGCCCAATGCGAACAGTCCGATCACATAGTTCGACAGATACGCGAGCAGGATGCCGCCGATGATGTTGATCTGAAACGCGCCCACCAGTCGCCCGCGCCAGGCTGCCGGCGCGATCTCTGCGATGTACACCGGCGCGATCACGGATGAGCCGCCCATACCGAGACCGCCTATGAAGCGGAAGATCAACAGCCACGCCCAGGATGGCGAAAGTGCGCAGCCCAGCGCCGAAATGAGATAACACGATGCGAGAATCAACAGGCTCGTACGACCGCCGAGCACGCGGCCGAGCCAGCCTGCGGCCATCGCACCCAGCACCGTCCCCCAGAGCGCGGCCGAAACCGTAAAGCCCAGTGCACTCGGCGACAAACCGAACACCTTGGTCAATCCTTGCGTCGAACCGGCGATCACGGCCGTGTCGAAGCCGAGCAAAGAGCCGCCGAGCGCAGCCACGAAAACCGTGCGGATCAAAGTACCGTTGAGCGTGTGTGTCATTGTATTGCGAGCCCCGGTAAGGTTCCCGTGCGCAGGAAGTCGAGATGACATCGGACTGCCACCGCCGCTCCCGATTCCGCGCGCAGCACGATGCTGTTATCCCTCCAATGCGCTTCGATATCGGCGACGCAATCGAAGTCAGCCGGAATGCGCGCGACGCCCTGGAGATAGAAGATCGATAGTCGGCCGCGCGCATCCGGCCGCAAGCAGGTGGGTATGCCGCGCGCGCTCAAAGGATTCTCGCGACTCGAAGCAGCGAGCCCCGCGTGAAAGTAGGCGGTGATGTCCTCGATGCCCATGACATTGACGTGGCGTCCGTTCCAAGGCGGAAAATGCCGTCCGCCATTGGAGAACCACAGCAAGGTCGAGGCAAGTTGCCTGGGGTCGCGCAACGCGAACCAGACATAGCGCTGCTCCGGAAATGTCACGGCGGACCAAGCGAACTCCTGCGCCGGATCCGCGCACAGCAGCGCAAGATCCTCAAAACCCCGCCGCGCGGGATAGCGGCACAAATCGGTCGTAGACCCGTCGATACATGGCGCCGCGCGCAGATCGGCGATTTCCCGATCGGTCTTCAGCCACGAATAGCCACGCTCTTCGGGCCGTGCCGTTGGCTCGACATACGTGCGCGCATGAATCAACGAGCTGAACGAAAGCCGCGCCGCGCCGTCGTCGGCAGGGAATGCCAGGGTCGCGTGATGTCCCGGATTGATCGGCCCGGTCAGCCCCGAGAGATCGTGGCGCTGGTAGACGATGGACTGATTTGCAAGCAGCGCAGTGGTCGCGTGGCAGGCGCCTCCCTGCAGCGGCAGGTCGACACCCAGCCGCAGCCAACAGCCCTCATCGGTCTCCTGCCGATCGATTTCATCCCAATCGCGATTGGCCGTTTCGCCATGCGGAGGCAACCGCTGACCTCGATACGCCTCGCCATTCTCACCAAACGCCGAGCAGAACCAATCGCCGCGCAACGCTCGAAGCATTGGTGGCACATCGGTTGGCAATGATTCTTCTGCCCAAGGTGCGATGGCGTAGGGCCGGATGGGTTCTTCGTCCCTGGGAAAAAAAATCACCGGCCCCAGCATGCCGCCGGTCCGCGTCAACGCCAGCTCGACCTCCCGTGTCCCCAGCAGGAATGAGTCCTGTCCCTGGATCTTGACGGTGGACTCGCGGGTCATTCGGCACCGAATCAGTATTCAGTACACAGCTTGTGCGTCACCGGCACGTCTTCGTCGATGGTGGGGAAGCGCCCGACCTGCGCGTAGAAAGCATTGTCCGTCTCATCGTCGTTGACCGACGAGACCTCGCCGACGATCGCAGTCCCAGTCCCCTCCTCGGCCCAGAACTCGTGATAGAGATACGGCGTCAGCGTGATGGAATCGCCAGGCTGCAACCGAAATGTATGCCCCGCTTTGACTCGATGGCGCACGCCATCCAGCGACACCTCGACATCGGAATCGGCAAGCCTGCCCTCGGCGCCGCGGTTGAACAGACGGATCAGCAGATTGCCGCCCGATTTGCAGATGATGTCCTCGGACTTCAGCATGTGGTGATGCATGGGCGTATGCTGATTCTCACGGATCACCAGGATCTTCTCGGCGTAAGGCTTCCTGTTGTAGGGAGCGATCCTGTGATGCCCGTTGCGCACGGTGAACACGACCAGACCGACCTTCTCGAACTCGCCGGAGCCGAAATCGGTGATATCCCAGCCGAGCTTGCACTGACGGATCTCATCGCACTCCTCGCCCTTCGCGGCCCAGTCGTCGGGGCTCCAGTAGGCGAACGGCGGCAGGCGAATCTGATGCTCGTGCAGCAGCGCGATCGCGTCATCGATCAGCGCATTGATTTCGGACCGTTTCATCGTGCCCCCTTTCAGATGACCCGCTCGTTGCCGCCATCGACTGGAACCTGCGCACCGGTGGTCCGGGAGAATCTGGGCCCGCACAACTCGGCCGCGAGCTCTGCCACGTCCCTGCTGGTGACCTCGACCTTGAGGACGTTGTTGGTCTTGTATTCCTGGACGCTGAGCTTGTAAGAAGCAGCGCGCGCGGCCAGCACTTCGGGCGTCCAGATCGCCGTATCGAAGACCGCGTTCGGATGAACGCAGTTCACGCGAATGCCATCGCCGCCCCACTCCAGCGCCGCCACTCGCGCCAGCTGTTGCATCGCTGCTTTGGAAGCCGAATAAGCGGCCGCGCCAGGCCCGGGCGCAGCGACGTTCTTGGACCCGATGATCACCACTCGCCCTCCGCCCGGCGCGAGCTGCAACAACGGATGACATTCCCGCATGAGCACCAGATTCGCATCCAGATTGATACTCATGGTCTTGCGCCACAAGTCCGTAGACATCGCGGCGATGGGCGAGCTCTTTGGAAAGATCCCGGCATTCAACACCAGCATATCGACCGAGCCGAAGCTGCGTACGGCCCGGTCGAGCGCCGCGCCGATCTGCTGCTCGCTGGTGAGGTCACATTCGATGCCCAGGTAGCTCTTGCGGTCGTACAGCTGGGTGACGGCCCGGGCCACGTCCAGCCCAACGACTGCCGCACCGCGTGCGAGCAGCGCATCGACGCAGGCCTTGCCAATTCCCGAGGCCGCGCCGGTCACCAGCGCAACTTCCCCCAGGAACACGGCTTCGGGATCGGGCCTGGCCAGCTTGGTGCGTTCCAGATCCCAGAACTCGACATCGAAGAAATCTCTGGCCGGCAGCGCCTTCCAACCCCCGAGCCGCTCGGCGCCCATGATGATGTCGATGGTGTGCCGATAAATGTCTTCGGCGAGGCTCGCATCCTCGGCGCTCCGGCCCAGCACCGCCATGCCAAGCTCCGGATCGAGAATCACCCGCGGCGCCGGGTCGATCACAGCCACGGTGCGCCCGCCCGAATAAGCTCGCATATAGTCTTGATAGGAAGCCGCGTACGCCGCTACATCCCGACCAACCATCGGGACGCGTTTGGTACGAATGACGTGATCTGGTGTCGCGCCGCCCCGCTGTGACAACTCGAGAACATCGGGACGGCGCGCAAAGCCCAGCGCCTGTGGATCCGTGTGCACGGCCATCACCATGGGCGCACCGGCCGCACAACTGACTTCCCGACGAAGGGCGGCTATCTCGACGCGTGGCACTGATTTCACCGATTGAGCGGGCCACTCGACTCGGCCAGCACCGTGCGTCTGGAGGTAGCGCTCCGCCTGAGTGACCAGATGGATCATCCGCTCGTAGGAGAGTTTCGCGGTATCGCCGAACGTGAACAACCCGTGATGCATCAGCACGACGCCGATGGTTTCACGCGTCGCTTCCTTCGAAAGAATCTCGCGGCACAACCGCACCAGCCTGAAGCCCGGCATCGCATATGGAATGATCACCACCTGCGTGCCATAGATTTCCTGCAATCGCTCGAAGCCATTGCGTGAGTTCATGACGGCAATCAGCGCGTCAGCATGCGTGTGGTCGACGAACTTCTGCGGCAGCAGAGCGTGCAGCAACGTTTCCACTGACGGCGCCGGCGCGGACGCACGCGTCAGCGACAACTTCAGCTCGCTCTCCATGTGCTCATCGGACAGCTCAGGAAGAGTCACGAGTCGTAACAACCGGCGCAAACGACACGGCGAGAAGCCCGCCGCATCGATCGTCGCCAGATCCGCGCCGCGCCCTTTGACGTACAGCACGTCATCAGACTCGCCGAAGACGTTTGGCTCGAGCAGCTTGACCGAAGTGTTGCCCCCGCCATGAAGCACGAGCGACGGATCGCGACCGAGCAGGCGCGAGCTGTAGACCCGTTGCCCCAGCAGACCCTGGAAGCGGGCCGCGTCCTCGTCATTCCACAAGCTGTTCATCGCAACGCGCCTTGCATGGCCTTGGCATTCTCCAACGGGGCTTTGCCATCGAACACCGCGCTCCCGGTCACGATGATGTCGGCGCCGAGCCGGGCGATCTGCCCGATGTTGTCGCGAGTGACGCCGCCGTCCACACAGATCAAAGCCGAATCTCCCAGACGTTCCCGCAGTCGCTTGACTCGTTCGCCGGCCGAGGCGATGAACTTCTGACCGCTCCAGCCAGGATTCACCGCCAGCAGCAGCACCAGATCGAACTCGCCCGCCAGCGGATCGAGCACGTCCAGCGGCGTGCCCGGATTCAAGGCGATGCCACGCACGATGCCGCGATCTGGATCGTTCGCGTTCGTCATCCTGCCCAATGCCTGCAGCGCGCGATGAATATGACGGGTGGACTCTGCATGCACGGTGATGATGTCGGCACCGGCCGCAACGAAAGCGTCCAGCTTGCTCAATGGATCGTCGATCATCAGGTGCACGTCCTTGAGCAGACGTGTCTTCAGCCCGGCGACCACGGGCGGGCCCAGGGTCAACATGGGGCAGAACACGCCATCCATCACATCGAAATGCAGCAGTTCGACACCCGCGGCTTCGATCAGATGCAGCTGCGAGCCCAGCGTCATCCAGTCCGCGGTGAGCACCCCTACGCTGATCTGAGGCGCCGATGTGCGCAATCGATCAACGAGGGGTGATCGCGCCATCTCAATGTACCTTGGACTCTTCGCTTCGCAGCGTGAGGAACAGCTCGTGCGCTTCCTTGGGCTTGACGCCGTGGTGCACGACCTTATGGATCGCCTGCATCATGGCGCGCGGCGCGTCGCTCTGGAAAATATTGCGACCCATGTCGACGCCGGCCGCTCCGCGTTGAATCGCGTTGTACGCCATCGTCAGTGCATCGAACTCCGGCAGTTTCTTGCCACCCGCCATCACGATCGGCACCGGGCACGAGGCCGTGACCGTTTCGAAGCCTTCGGCGCAGTAGTACGTCTTGACGATCTGCGCCCCGAGCTCGGCACAGATGCGGCAAGCCAGGCGCAGGTACTGAGCATCCCGCGTCAGTTCCTTGCCCACCGCGGTGACGGCCATCGTGGGAATGCTATAGCGCAGACCCATGTCGACGAGCCGGGTCATGTTGTGCACCGACTGCGTCTCGAACTGACCGCCGATGAATACCTGCGTGGTCAGCGCTGAAACATTCATCCGGATCGCATCTTCGATGTCGACCGCGAGTTCCTCGTTCGACAGCTCCTTCAGAATGCTCGGACCACCGCTGCAGCGCATGACGATGGGCTTGTTGATGGCCGGCGGCACTGTCGTTCGTAGAATGCCGCGCGTGAGCATCAACGCATCGGCCATGGGCATCAGCGGGACGATGTTCAGATCCACGCGCTCCAGGCCAGTGGTCGGTCCCTGGAAATAGCCATGATCGATGGCCAGCATGACCGTACGCGCGGTTTCGGGATTGAAGATGCGCGCCAGACGATTCTTCATGCCCCAGTCGAGCGAGCCCGCGCCCCGCAGAAAGAATCCGGGCGTGCGCATCGGCACGTCCTCATGGAAATTCTTTGCTTCTTTGAGTGCTTCGGTGTCAGCCATGGCTCTCCTCCAATATCCGGCGCACGCCCTTCGAGATGCGCGCCACGTCCGGGCGATAAGCGTTTTCGAGCACTGGGGTGAAGGGAACGGGAACATCCGGCGAGGCCACGCGAGTCACGCGCACTGACGGCCAACGCTCGGCGATGCCGGCAGCGATCTCGGCGCCGACTCCTCCCGTGATCGGCCCCTCTTCGACGATCACTGCGTGACCCGTCTTGCGCACCGATGCGCCGATCGTTTCCCAGTCGATGGGAGACAGACTGCGCACATCGATGACTTCCGCATCCAGCTCATCGGCCGCTTGCATCGCGTAATGAACCATCAGCAGCCACGCGAGCACGGTGACTCGCTTGCCTTCGCGACGAATCGCCGCCTTGCCGATGGGCACGATGTAATCTTCCGCCGGGATGTCACTCGACGCGTCGACCGCGCCGCCTTCGGCGCGTGCGCCCTTCGAGCCGTACAACAGCTTGTGCTCGAACATGAGCACGGGATTGCCGTCGCGGAGCGCGGCTTTGAGCAACCCTTTGGCGTCATAGGCATTCGACGGCGCAACCACTTTCAATCCAGGCACGCCCGTGAAATAGCGTTCCATGTTCTGAGCATGCTGCGAACCTCGGCCCGTAGCGCCGACCGGTGCGCGCATCACCAGTGGAACACTGATGGTTCCGCCGGACATGTAGCGCAGCTTGGCTGCGTTGTTGATGATTTGATCGCTGGCCAGGAACAGAAAATCGCCATACTGCACATCGGCGATCGGCCGCATGCCCATCATGGCCGCGCCGGTGGCCAGGCCGAAGAAGCCGAGCTCGGCGATCGGCGTGTTGATCATGCGCTGCGGAAAGCTCTTCTCCAGGCCCAGCGTCACCGTGAACGCACCACCCCATCCTCCCGGCACCCCAATGTCTTCACCGATGCAGAACACGCGCGGATCGGCAGCCATTTCTTCGGCAATGCCTTCGCGCAGCGCCTCGGCGATGCCGAGACGCCGCGTTGAACCACCTGCGCTCACGACGGGGTCTACATGTTCACTGAGCGCAGATGACCGCGGCGACGCCTCGGCAAAAACATACTCGGTCAGGCCGCTCGCACTCGGATGAGGCGCGACCTTCGCGCGCTCGACCGCTTCGGCGAGCAACTTCTGGATGCGTGTGTTGATCAGCTCATGTTCTTCGGACGTGAGCCCGATCCGGGCGGCGAACCGCTCGATGGGATCGCGCTGCGCCCATACCTCACGCTCATCCTTGGGTTGGTAATGACATGGATCGCGACGCGAGTGTCCGGTGCGGCGATAGGTCAGCAACTCCAGCAGCACCGGACCTTTGCCGGCCCGACACTCGGCAGCTGCTTTCTGCGCGGCTTCATACACTGCCAGCACATCATTGCCGTCCACTGTCTCTCCACGGAATCCATAAGACTTCGCGCGATCCGAGATGCGCGAGTTCTTCATCACCAGATCGACATGGGTCGACGCGCCGTAGAGATTGTTCTCGCAGACCAGAATGACCGGGAGATTCCAGATCGCCGCCATGTTGACGCCTTCATGGAACGCTCCCTCGGCAATGGCGCCATCACCAAAGAAGGACGCCACCACCTGTGGCTTGTTTTCCAGCTTGAATGACAGCGCCATGCCCGCGGCCAAGGGAATGCCACCCGCCACGATGGCAATACCCGGGACCATCCCCTTGTTCATGTTGCCGACGTGCATCGAACCGCCGCGGCCTTTGCAGCAGCCAGTCTCGGCGCCGAACAACTCATCCATCAGCTCTTGTGGCGTCAGCCCCTTCGCCAGCGCATGACCATGGCCACGGAACGTCGAAGTGATCCAGTCGTCGGGCGCCAGCGCCGCGCACACCCCGACAGCGGTCGCCTCCTGGCCCTGACATTGATGAATCGTCCCGGGCATGGTGCCTTCGAGGAACAGGAACTTGACCGTGTCCTCGAACTCGCGGATCAGCACCATCCGCTCATAGAGATCCAGCAGGAATTTGCGGTCGTAGTCGGACATCAGCTCACCTTGATGGTGGCAATGACGGTGCCGACGGCCACCTTCTGCCCCGAGGGCACATGAATGGTGGTGAGCGTGCCGTTGGCGATGCACTCCACTTCCTGGACCGCTTTATCGGTCTCGATCTCGAGCAGCGCCTGGCCGCGTTTCACGGCATCGCCCTCGTTGGCGAGCCAGCGGGTGATGCCCAGCTCCACCCCTTCGTTGGTGGCGAGATCCGGCATCTTCATATTCACTTCCATCGTCAGCGACCCTCGGTGACAGTCAGCGGGTGTTCGATCACAAAAGCTTCTGCTTCAGCGGCCGTGAAAACGGAGTCCGTCGTGCCCGCCGCCCTGGTGGCCGATGCACCGACGGCGCTTGCATAACGAAGTGTTTGCGGCAGATCCCAGCCTTGCAGCAGGCTGCGGATGACGCCCGAGGTGAATGCATCACCGGAGCCGGACGGATCGACCACATCCATGCTGTAGGCGCCACAGGTCCAGGTCTTTCCGTCGCATGCCGCGACCGATCCGCTGCCACCCCGGGTAATGATCACGGTGTTCGCACCCGCATCGGTTAGCGCGCGCAATTGGTCGAACGGATCCGCGAACCCGGTAAAGGCGCGTGCCTCGTCATCATTCGGCAGGAACACATCGATGAGCGGCAGCAAAGGTTTCAATTGCGCCAGTCCTGCCTGGCCGTGCGGGACCACCACGTCGACGACGGTTTTAACTCGCGCCTCACGACAGCACGACAACAGCGCCGCGAGCTTCGAGAACTCGATCCCCGGCAGCGCAAACAGGCCGCCGAGATAAAACACCTTCAGCGACGCCAGCCATTCCGAGGCGATCTGATCGATGGTGAACGCGTTGTTGGCGCCGATCACGTGCAGGTAACGACGATCCTGCCCTTCGATCAGCAGGATGATGGTGCGGCTGGTCGGATGATGCTCGACTCGCACGATCCGGGAACACCCGATGTCGTGCCTGGCGAACGTTTTCAGCAACGCGTCGGCGGATCCGTCGCGCCCTACGCAGCCCGCGAGGTCGACGGCGATGCCCTGCTTGGCAAGATCGATGGCTACATTGGCGGCACAACCTCCGGCCCGCACCGGCATGTCATCCAGCGCCAGCAATGCGCCCTGCGGCGGCAGCGCCGCGAGCGGACCACAGAATGTGTCTTCGACCAGCAGCCCTGCACAGCCCACATCCGGCATAGATCAAGCCCTACCGCAGCACCCGAGCAGCTCGATTCGCTCCAGCACCGCGTCCTTCACGACGTGACGACCGACGACCATCAGATCGGTTTGGCTGCCATCGCCGAGCAGTGCATGCGGATTGGGCTCGGCGGTGGCCAACGCCTCGCGGATCACTCGAAGATACTTCTGCTTCATATAGGTGCCATAGTTGATCTTCCTGACCCCCAGATGGATGGCGGCCTTGATCGAGTCGTCCTCGATGCCGGTGCCGCCGTGTAACACCAACGGCACATCGACCCGCCGGCCCACCGCTTCGAGACGGTTCAGATCCAGCGGCGAACGGCCTTCCAGTTTGATTTCTTCGTTGCCGACGCTGATGGCGAGCAGATCGACGCCGGTCTCGGCGACGAACTTCGCGGCCCCTTCGGCGTATGCAACCGCGTCGAGCGCATCGGCTTCGAAATCCGCTTCCACCGCCACCTCATGGCTGTGGGCCAGCGCGGTCAGCCGCTTCACGCGACGGGTGTAATCCTCCAGCGGCGCGTGCGGATCGGCAGGCATCACCAGGTTGAAGCCCGCGCCGATGGCCTGTTCCACCCACGCATCGTTCGGGCATTCATTGAAGATGAAGCCGACCGGGACATTGGCCTCGGTGGCCGCCGCCCGCCCGAGCGCGGCATACAGGCGCAGTTCCTGGGCCGAGGCGTTCTGCCGTTCCGCCAGCCATTCGCCATTGAAACCGATGATGACGGGCGAGCGCGTTGCCTCGGCCGCATCGATCACGCCCTGCACGGACTCCAGACTCCAGCTTTCGAAATACCCGAGCGCATAGTCGTGACGACGTGCGTGCTGCATCAGGCGAGGGATGGATTCGAGCGACATTGGGGGTTCCGCGCGGACGATAGAGACTGGCGCTGGTGAACTGTTCCGGACGCACTGAACGAAGTTCACAAGTTTTGTAGTATGACTGAACTTGATTCAAAATTACGCGGCTGCTGGTGCCCTGTCAAGGCTGCTCATAGAATGGTCGTGTGCGACGCAAGAACTCATCCTCAAAGGCATCGACCGACACGTTGGGTGGCGACAGCCGGCGGCCGTTGCTGACCTATATCAAAGGCATCCTCGCCTCCCTCAATCCGACAGACCGGTTGATTGCAGACTGTGTGCTCGCCGATCCGGAGCGGGTCATCACCTCGTCGATCGCACAGTTGAAAGACGACTGTGGCGCCAGTGTCGGCGCCATCGTGGCGTTCTGCCGTCGCGTCGGCGTGGCGGGTTTCGCCGAATTCAAGATCGCGCTGGCCCGGGACCTGGCGCAGTCGGGCTTACCCGCCGGACAGACGCAGGAGAGCGGCTCGACGCTGGAGAAAGTGTTTCAGGTGCACGCCCAGAGCCTGACCGAGACGTTGCAGATCAATCCGCCCGGGCAGTTCGAAAAAATCGCGCAAGTGATCGACAAGAGCCGGCGTGTGGAGCTGTTTTCAATCGGCCTGTCCTATCCCGTTGCTCACACCGCGTACTGCAAATTCCTGCTGCTCGGATTGCAGGCGTCTGCCCACTTCGATTCGCACATTCAGCTCATGGCCGCCACTCAGCTGGAGAAGGGCGACGTCGCCATCGGCATCTCGTTGTCGGGCACGACTCGCGAAACCGTGGAATGCCTGCAGGTCGCCAAAGCCAAGGGCGCGACCACCATCGGCCTGACCAACGCCATGAAATCGCCGATCACGACTCATAGCGACTACTGCCTGTACGCGACGCCGAGCGAGATCAAATATTTTCAGGCACCGCTCGCCTCGCGCGTGACCCAGCTGGCGTTGATCGATGCGTTATTCGTGTTCCTGGCCTTGAAGCACAAGACCCGAACGGCGGCCAAGCTGCAGTCCTCCGGTGAGGAACTGATCAAGCGCCGGATCGAGTGACGCGTTCATTTCTGCGGCGGCTGCTGAAACGCCTTGGGCAAGTGCCAGCCACGCTTGATCGCCAGCACGCGCAATACGAAACAAAACGCAGCTGCGCACAGAGCAGTCGGCAGCGGCGGCGCCCCGAGCCGATCGCCCAACACCACGACCGTCGCACCGCCAAGGGCCGCCACCGCATAGAGCTCGGCACGCAACACCAATGGAATCTGCGCCAGCAACAGATCGCGAACCACACCACCGCCGATACCGGTCAACATGCCGAACAACGCCGCCATGACTGGATTGAGCTCGAACGCCAGCGCCTTCTGAGCGCCCGCCACCGCAAACAGAGCCAGCCCCGCGGCGTCGAACATTCGAACCGGATTCGCCATGCGCTCGATGGCCGTGTGCCATCGGAACGCGATGATGCCGGCCACCATCGACGTAGCAAGATACCGCCAATCAGTGATCGCCGCCGGCGGCGTGGCCCCGATCAAAACATCCCGCGCGATACCGCCAGCGCAAGCCGCGGCGAACGCCAGCACGAGGATGCCGAAGATATCCAAATGCCGCCGCGCCCCCGCCGTCGCGCCCGAGAGCGCGAACACGAACGTGCCGGCGAGATCGAGCACCAAGACGAGCGTTCGCATGTTTGCAGTCAGGGCTTCGCTCATCGTCATGGCCGAGCGACCCGCGCCAATATTCCTTTGTGATCGCTGATCCCTTCGAGCACCTGCACGTCCGTGACCGAATACTCAGGGGTCGAGAAGATGGTATCGACCGCCAGCTCCAACGCGCCGGCATAGTGGAACTGCGGATCGATCGTCGTGGTGACGTTCGGTGGCAGGTGATCGATGAGCCCCAGCTCGTCCGTGAATCTGGCGAACAGATCTCCGCCGCGGGGCGCATTGAAATCGCCACACAGCACATAGTCCGAGTACGGCAGCAACACCCGCTTGAGTCTCGCGAAGTCCGCGAGTTGCTCTTCGGTGGTCGCGCCGGCCATCGACCAGGTGAAGTGGGTGGTGCCGAATCGGTAGAACCGCCCCTCGTGCTGTAGCTCCGTCATGACCACCATCCGTCGCAGGTCGTTCGGCGCATCGAAGATGCGGATGCGCGGATCGTCGGAGTAGTACGCGACGGTTTGGTTGATCAGTTGAACCCTGGTCAGCACAGCCACACCCCAACTGCGTGGGCTCGTGTTGCCGGCCGTTCCCTCCGGCATGAGCGTGCTGATGGCGTATTTCACCTGATAACCGCCTACTGCCGCGAGCTTCGCGCAGTCCTTCTCGAACACCTCCTGCAAACAGACGATGTCAGGCAAGTGCGTGGCAATCGTCTGCGCCACCCGATCGAGATGGCGATCCTGCTCAATGTTCAGCGTCAGTAACTTCAGCGGCATGAGCGTGAAAGTACGCGAGCGGGAGCGGAAAAGAAAACG
>NZ_CALFXI010000105.1 GCF_937958065.1 uncultured Steroidobacter sp. | reverse complement strand
TACGACGGCTACTCGGTCCGGGAATATCGGCGCGAACGAGGCAATCCGCAGGCGCTTGCCAGCGATTACATATGGAAGATCGCCGAGGATCGTGACGGCAACCTGTGGCTCGCGACCGTGGGCGGCGGTGTGGCCCGCTGGGATCGCGAGAGCGACCGCTTCCAGCAATACAAACACAATCCCGCCGACCCGGACAGCCTCGCGAGCGATGCCACTCGCACGCTGCACATCGCGGCGGACGGCAACGTCTGGGTGGGAACTCAGCAGCACGGTCTGGATATGCTCGATCCACGCACCGGCCGTGTACGTCACTTTCGCCACCGCCCGGACGATCCCGGCTCGCTTGCTTCGGACTCGGTGTTCGCGCTGCACGTGGATCGTGCGGGTCGACTGTGGGTTGGCAGCGATGGCGGCCTCAGCCGCTACGATGCTGCGACGGGTGGATTCGTCAACTATGGCACTGCGGGCAGCGGCGCCGAATTCAGCGACGTGAGAGTCCGCTCCATTCAGCAAGACCATACGGGCGCGCTGTGGATCGGTACGCTCGCCGGCGGCGTCAATCGTTTCGACCCGGAGAGCGGCCGCGTGGTCTCGTTTCGCCATGTGCCCGGCGACGCGCGCACCCTCCCCGGCGATCGCGTGCTTGCGATCCTGGAAGACGATGAGCGCCGGCTGTGGGTCGCCACCTCGGACGGGCTCGGCTTGTTCGATCGCGCTTCGGAAACGTTCGTTCGCTATGGCCGCGACGCGGACAATGCCCACAGCTTGCGCGACGACGACATCATGTCGCTGTATCAGGATCGGGGCGGCGTGCTCTGGGTCGGCACGCGTGCGGGCGGCGCCAGTCACTGGAATCCCCACAGCTGGGCGCTGGGTCATTATCTGAGCGCTGCGGTTCGTAACAAAGGCGTGAATGCGTTCGCCGACGACGGGAAAGGGCGGGTGTGGATCGGCACGTCCGACGGACTCGTCGAGATCGACACGCACACCGGGCAAGAGCGCCGTTACGGACGCTCGGCGCAAAGCTCACCGCAACTTCCGGACGATCGTGTCATGGCCCTGCTCTACGACCGTGCTGGCGCGTTGTGGATCGGCACGATGTCCGGTGGCCTCGCGCGGTTCGATCCCGAGCAGCGCACGCTGCGTTCGTATCGACACTCGGCCGATCCTGAGTCGCTCCCCGCCGATGGCGTGATGACATTGCACGAGGACCGGGCGGGCGATGTATGGATTGGAACGTTTGGCGGCGGCGTCGCCCTGCTCCCGCGTGCCAGCGGCAAGATCCGACGCTATCCGAACAGCGAGCCGGATTCCGCCGGCCTGAGCAGCCCACGTGCCAGCGCGATCGCCGAGGATACGCACGGCAACCTGTGGATCGGCACGATCGGCGGCGGCCTCAATCTGCTCGAGCGCGCCACCGGTCGCTTTCATCATTTCCGACGTAACGACAACGATCCGAACAGCCTGAGCGACGACACGATCTATGCCTTGCACGTCGACGGCTCCGGCAAGCTGTGGGTAGGCACCGCCGGCGGCGGGTTCGATCTCGTGGTCGGCTCGTCCGAGCAGCCCGAGTCGATTCGTTTCGAGAGCCAGTCGCGAGGCGTCGCGATGAACCAGGTCGTGTATGGCATCGAGTCGGATCACGACGGCCAGCTGTGGCTGAGCACGAACAACGGCCTGGTCCGTTTCGATCCGCAGAATCGCTCCTTCAAGGTGTTTCACGAAGCGCTCGGGCTGCAGGCCGAAGAATTCAACTTCAACGCGCATTACCGCGGCCGCGACGGCAAGCTGTACTTCGGCGGCAACAACGGCTTCAACGCCTTTCGTCCGGATGCGATTGCGACCGATGCGCCGCCGCCGACGCTCGCTCTGACTTCCCTGACCATCCTGAATCGCACACTGGAGCCGAGAGACCTGCCCACGGCGTCGCGGCCGCTGCGGCTGAGTTATCAGGACAAGCTCGTCACGTTCACGTTCGCGGCGCTCGACTTCGCATCGCCGGCAAACAACCGCTATCGCTATCGCCTGGACGGCTTCGACGCCGACTGGAACGAGGCGGGCGTGCAGCGGCGGGCGACGTACACGAACCTGGACGCCGGTAAATATGTGTTCAGGGTCCGAGCCTCGAACGCCGACGGAATCTGGAGCGAACACGACCTGACGATTCCAATACAAGTGGCCGCTCCGCCCTGGCAAACACCGGCGGCCAAGGCGTTGTACGTGACGCTGGCCCTGCTGCTGCTCGGCTCGTGGTGGCACATTCAGCGCAAGAATCGTCGCCGCGAGCTGTTCCGGCGCATCGAACTGGAGCAAACGGTCCAGTTGCGCACCCGCGAGATCGAGGAGCGCAATCGCGAGCTGGAGGTGCTCAGTCGAGCCAAGAGCGATTTCGTCGCGCGCATGAGCCACGAATTGCGCACGCCGATGAATGGCGCTCTCGGCATGAGCGAGCTGCTGCTCGATACGCGCATGGATCCGACCCAGCGCCGGTTCGTCGAAGGCATCCATCGCTCCGCCGAGTCGCTGCTCGCGATCGTGGATGACGTGCTCGATTTCTCGAAGATCGAAGC
>NZ_CALFXI010000104.1 GCF_937958065.1 uncultured Steroidobacter sp. | reverse complement strand
GGCAGCCATCCACGCAAAGCCCGCCAACAGTAAAGACGCTCGCGAGTTTCCCGAGCCCCCCGACAGCCACCGCCAAACCACCGACGCTCTTATCAGCAACCTCAAATCAAGCGCCCCCCGCAGTCGCCTGCCAAGCCAACACCGTTCTTAGAACCAACCCTCAATTAACATCCCGGCAACCCGCGGTCACCCCCCGGTCCAGCAAGCCATACACGCACTGCGGCACCCCGCCCGGGGCAACCATTCGCTATCCGGTCCCCCACCCGTGGCCCTGGTCGGCGTGCGCCAAACGTTTACTCCGGCATTTGTCGCCCCCTTGAAGCCCATTCCGGCGTCCCTACATACCTCCCGCGGTTGCTGAGAATTCGGGACCGTGAATATTTTCCATTTCGCTCATTGAGGATATGGTCATGAGAACTGCGTTCGATTTTTCCCCCCTGTTCCGTTCCACCGTGGGTTTCGACCGGATTTTCGATCTGCTCGACAACGCCCAGCGCGTGTCCACGATCGATAACTGGCCGCCGTATGACATCGTCAAGACCGGTGAGGACCAGTACCGGGTCACGCTGGCCGTGGCGGGTTTCGGTGAGAACGAGTTGAATGTGACTCAGGAGCGTAATCTGCTGCTGGTGAGCGGTGAGAAGGCTGCCAATGAAGAGACGCAGTATCTGCATCGGGGCATCGCCGGACGGTCCTTCCAGCGTCGCTTCGAGCTGGCGGATCATGTTCGCGTCGCCGGGGCCAGTCTCGCCAATGGTCTGCTGACCATCGACCTGAAGCGGGAGATCCCCGAGGCGATGAAGCCGCGTCGGATCGACATCAAGGCCGATCTCAGCCTGCCGAAGGCGGATGCGCCGAAGATCGAGTCGGACGTCAAAGCCGCCTGAGGCTCGAGCTCAGCTGGCGAGTAACGTCGGAACGCCGGGGCGGTGCTGCCGCCTCGGCGCTCTCTGCTGTTCGGCGAAACAATCGTCGAACGCCGCGCTCATGTAGTGATAACTCTTCAGGATCGCGGATCTCACATTCGCGATGTCGCGCGCCTCGGGCTCATGGCCCAGCAGCGTTGCGATGATCTCCAGCGCCTCCCACGGATGCGTGTCGTCGTAGTGCGCGTGAACGCGCAGCCACTTCATCGCCTGCTTGCGCACCTCGCTCGAAAATCCATTCTCATACGTCGGCGAACTGCACACGAACGCTGCCCATTCGCCCGTCGTGCCTTCGATCGCATAGTTCGTCGCTGCCATCGCGACTGCCAGGGGGTCCCGTTCGCAGGTGTGCCAGCACCAGTGGCTGAGCGCGTCGGCTGAATTGGAGCGCCAGCCGCGGAGCAGGTCGTCGCGCGTCAGGCCATGGGCCTGCGACCAGTCGATCCAGTAGTCGACGTGGTTCTGCTCCACTCGAATGTTCCGAATCAGATATTTCCTCGCCAGGGCGTGGCCCGCGCCCAGACCGTACTGCACCTTCAGCAGATTCATCGCCATGTATTGCGGGAACTGCTCAATCACCGGCCAGAAGCTGGCGAGAAAGCGGCGCATCGGCGCCGCCGGCAACACGCCCGCGTGCATCTGCTGAAAGATTTCGTGAGCGACCACGGCCTGTCGCGCGTCGTTGCACTCGGAGATGACTTCTTGCAGCCAATGCGGATAACTCGACAGCTCCATGAGTGGGCCGGTTCTAACAAACGGACTTTCCATGTCGGCACGCTCCTGTGCTGTCCTCGCAATGACCGGAGCATGCTTGGCGCTCGACCACCCGTGCGTCGGGTGACATCGTTCATGCGCTCAACGTGTGCGTGTTGCGCATTGATTTGCCTTGCAGTTGCATTGCTCGAAGCAATGCACACTACAGCGGTGACAGAGTTGTGAAGTTGTATGTGCGGGAATACCGCACGCCCGCCGGTCGGAACTTGCCGGAAAACACGCACGTTCAGATCCCGACAGCAACTTGCGCCGCCGCCATGTCGTCATCGCCCACTCATCAATCGCTCTGGATGAACGTCCCGCTGCCGGAATTTCCAGCGCTGCAGCGGGATCTCGACGTCGATGTGCTGGTCGTCGGTGCCGGACTTACCGGCATTACGACGACGTATCTGCTGCTCCAGGAGGGGGTGCGGGTTGCGCTGATCGATCGCGCGACCGTCGCCAGTGCCGACAGTGGACACACCACTGCGCATCTCACCTACGTCACCGACGAGCGCTTGCATCATCTGGCAAGTAAATTTGGCGCGGACGCGGCGCGTAAGTTCTGGGAAGGCGGAGTCGTTGCCATCGACACGATCGAGCGCATCGTCGAGGAGACGGGGAACGATGCGGAGTTCGTCCGCGTGCCGGGCTATCTGCATGCTCGTATCGGTCAGATGCCGCATCCTCGCGAGATCGAAGCATTGAAGAAGGACGCCGAGCTCGCGCAGTCGTTCGGTTTCGATGCCACGTATGCCGACAGCCTGCCTTACAGCAACATGCCCGGCGTGCAGTTTGCGCAGCAGGCGAAGTTTCATCCGCGCCGCTATCTGAAAGGGCTGCTCACCGTCATCCAGCAGCAGGGCGGGCTGGTGTTCGAGAACACGGCGTTCGAGTCCGTCGACGCCGGCGATCCCATGACGGTGCATGCCAACGGTCGCGAGATTCGCTGCAAGTATCTGGTCATTGCCACTCACAATCCGTTGATGGGCAAGAAGGGCGCGCTGACCGCGACCTTGTTTCAGACGAAGCTGGCGCTCTATACGACTTACGTGCTCGGCGCCCGCCTGCCGAACGGCGCGGTTCCCGAAGCTTTGTATTGGGACACCGGCGATCCCTATGAATATCTGCGCATCGAGCAGCGCGAGGATCATCAATACGCCATCTTTGGCGGCGAGGACGTCAAGACCGGCCAGGAGGACGATCCCGAGCGCGTGTTCGACAGGCTGACGCGGCGTTTGTTCGAGGTGCTGCCGCAGGCCAAGGTCGATCGGCGCTGGCTGGGTCAAGTCATAGAAACCGATGATGGCATGCCCTTCATCGGCGAGAACGAAGAGCGTGAGTTCATCGCCACCGGGTTTTCCGGCAACGGCTACACGTTGGGCACGCTGAGCGCGTTGATGGCGCGGGATCGGTTCCTGGGGCGCGACAACCCGTGGTCCAGCCTGCTCGCCGTGGGTCGCTCGCCGTTCCATGGCGGCGCCTGGCGCTACGTGCAAGAGAACGTCGATTACCCGTATCATTTCGTGCGTGATCGGCTGCGCCGGCCCAAGCTCGATTCGCCCGAGCAGGTGGGCCCGGGCGAAGGCCGGATCGTCAGCGATCAGGGCAAGAAGGTCGCGGCCTGGCGCGACGAATCCGGCAAACTGACGTTGTTGGCGCCTCAATGCACCCACATGAGATGTCTGGTCAAATGGAACAGTGCCGACCGCACTTGGGATTGTCCTTGCCATGGCTCGCGCTTCCGCCCGACGGGCGAGGTGCTGGCCGGGCCGGCGGAACAGCCCTTGAAGCGGTTGCATGAGTAGGCCGAACGACGAATACGACGTGATCGTCGTCGGGGCCGGTGCCGCGGGGTTGGCGGCAGCGGCGCATCTCAGCCGCCATGGCAAATCCGTTTGCGTTCTCGAAGCGCGCGATCGCATCGGTGGTCGCATTCTCACCGTTCGTCCACGCGGCGCGGCCGTGCCGCTGGAGCTCGGGGCCGAGTTCATCCATGGCGAATCGCCGGCGATTTTCGAGCAGCTGCGGCTGGCGGGCGACGTGGCGGTGGACGCTGCGCAGACGCGTTATCGCGTACCCCAGCCACGCCGGATGAAACGCGCCGAAGATCTGTTCGAGAGCCTGAAGGCGCGGCTCGGGCGCATTCCCAAACCGCGCACCGACGTCCCGTTCGCCGAATTCTTGCAGAAACATCAACGGCAGTTGTCGCCGACCCTTCGGGCGTTCGCGACCATGCTGGTCGAAGGATTCGACGCAGCGGATCCGGCGCGGGCGAGTGCCGTCGAAATATTGAAAGAGTGGGGCGGCGGCAGTGCCGCGGACGCGCCGACGTTTCGGCCGCAGCGAGGCTATGGCGCGTTGATGGATTCGTTGGCGGGCAGCCTCGATCCTGCGAAGACCTGTGTGCAGTTGGAATGTGCAGTCAACGAAGTGCGCTGGCGGCGCGGTGAGGTGAATGTTTCGTTCGTCCGGCATGGAGAGCCCGGAGTGGTGCGTGCGGCTCGGGCGATCATTACCTTGCCGCTATCGGTGTTGCAGCTGCCGGCGCTCACGCCAGGCAGCGTTTTGTTCACGCCAACGTTGCCGCGCAAGCAGGCGCCCCTGTCGCGGTTGCTGATGGGCCCGGTGGTGAAGCTGGTGTTGTGTTTCTCCCGGCCGTTCTGGGCGGAGATCGACAACGGCTATCATCGGGATGTCGCGTTCTTTCATGCGCAAGGCGCGCCGTTCCCGACGTTCTGGACGACGCTGCCGGTGCGAGCGCCGGTGCTCATGGCGTGGAGTGGTGGACCGAAGGCGATGCGCCTGGTCTCGCGAAGCACGGATGAGGTGTTGCGGCCGGCGCTGGCGAGCGTCACGCAGATATTTGGCAAGCGTCGCGATTATCGGAAGATGCTCGAAGCGGTGTACTGGCACGACTGGCAGAGCGATCCGTATTCGAGCGGCGCATACAGTTATGCGGGCGTCGGCGGTGGCCGGGCCAAGCGGCAGTTGGCCAGACCGGTGGAGCAGACCTTGTTCTTTGCGGGCGAAGCGCTGGACATGGAGGAATCATCCAGCGTCGGCGGTGCGCTCAGCAGCGGGCAGCGGGCCGCGAAGGCAGTGCTCCAGAGCTCATAGGCGACGCTATTCCTTTTCCGACTCCTTTTTCTCATCCTCGCTGAACCGATTGGTGAATCTCGCATTCCCCAGGCCCGTGCCGATCGTGAGCACGCCCCAGTGCTCGTACTCCCGCATGGTCGGCACTTCGCTCAATCCCTGCACGACCGCGTCGTTATGCATCACGATCACCGTTTCGTGATCGCCGATGTTGGGAATGGCGGCGCGCAGCTGCTGCGGCAGATTGAAATCCTTGTGTTCCCAATCGCCCGGCAGATTCTGACCGCCGCGCGTGATCGAGCCGTCCGCGCTGATCACGCCGGGACAGCCGATGCCGATGAACGGCGCAAGGTTCGCGCCCTCTTTCTCCGCCCGCTTGATCAAACCGGCCAGCATGTCGATGAGCCGTTGCACGGCATCTTCACGTTCCGGCTCATCCTCGCGATGGCGCCACAGCTCGAGGTGCCCGACCGCGGCCTGGGAAAGATCCGAGCGCTTCTTGCGTCGCAGTTCCACGATGCCGGCACGGATGTTGGTTCCACCGATGTCGACGGCGAGGATGCTGTCGTGTCCGGACAGGATCCATGACGGCACCAGCTGTATGCAGCCGATCAAGCCGGCATGGTCGGAATGATTGCGGATCGGCTTGAGATCCACATCGATGCCTTCGGCCTTGAGCAGCACCGCGGTGCGGCCGATCGACAGCTCGCCGATGCGACTGGTGCGCAGACCGCCGCCGACCACGATGGCTTCGGTGGCCTGCCATTCTTTCAGCTTCAGAAACCGCCGGATCACCTGGGCGAACTCCTGCGCGAACTCCTCGATCGCGCCGTGAATCACGCCGGCAGCTTCGCCGTCGCCTTCGGTGAGCATCTTGTCGAGCTGTTTCTTGCTGATCTGCTCGCTCGGCTCATCGCCGAGCGGATCGTCGCCGGCGCGGCTCACCCGATCGCGCCAGTCGTCCAGGATGTCTTGAAACGCTCGGCGGCTGGCACGATCGCCCAGAAAGCCCTCGGTGCTGCGCATCCCGGCGTTGTATGCGTCCACCGTGACCCGGCTCAGCACCTTGCCGCCATGGGCCAGCAGGGGCGCGGGCGTGTCGTCTGTCTTTTTTGCGGTCTTCTTGGCCATTCGTCGATGCTCGAATCACCTTCGTGTAAAGCAAACACGCGGCGAGGCATTACGTTCCAGCGACGCGGGCTTGCGAATTTACCTACCGCCGTGCGTGCCCTGATCGGGCAGATTGCTCAGCTTCGTGGCCAGCTCGAAGCGCAACCCTTCGGGCGCGTAGCAGACGCTGACTTTGCCGCCGAAGTCATGCGCGAGCACTTCTTCGATGAGTCGGGAACCGAAGCCGCGCCGTTCGGGAGGTGAAACGCGGGGACCGCCGGATTCGGTCCAGCGCAGTCTCAAGCAGTGGTCGCCGTCTATCGGCTCCAGCGACCAGCGCACCGTGACCTCGCCGGTGGGCGCAGACAGCGCGCCATATTTCATGGAATTGGTCGCGAGCTCATGAATGGCCATGCTCAGCGACAGCGCCTGTCGCGCCGACAGGTTCACCGGCGGTCCCTGCGCACATATTTCTCCTGGCGCGGTGCTGTGCGGGACCAGGGCGCCTTCGATGATTGCCGCCATGGGTGCGCTGATCCAGCTGGACTGCGTCAGCACCATCTGTGCCTGGCCTAGTGCCTTGAGGCGGCGCGAGAAGTTGATGCGGGCTTCATCGAGCGAGCTGGCCGACCGGAATGTTTGATCGCAGATGGAATTGACGACGGCGAGCGTGTTCTGGATGCGATGGGCCAGCTCCGTGTTGATCAGGCTGGCTTGTTGTTGCGCCTGCACTTTGGGTGTGGTTTCGATCACCGTGTCGAGCATGCCGGCGACCCGTCCATCGTCGTCGCGGATCGGGCTGTAACAGAACGTGAAATACACCTGCTCGGGGTGGCCGGCGCGATCCACGATCAAGGGATAATCTTCGATGAAGGTGGGCTCGCCCGCGTAGGCTCGTTCCACCAGCGGCTCGATGATCTGCCAGGCTTCGGCCCAGACCTCATCGAACGGCCGGCCGATGGCGCACGGCTTGTTGCCCAGGATGGGCAGGAACGCATCGTTGTGAATCATGATGTGCTGGGGGCCCCACACCAGGCACTGGGGAAAGGCGGAATCCAGGATCGCGCCCACCATGGTGCGCAGGGAATGCGACCAGCCGCTGATGGGTCCGAGCGGCGTGCGAGCCCAGTCGTATCGGCGTACCACTTGCCCGCTGGCGCTGTGGCCCAGGAATAGATGCAGGGCGTCCGTCATTGTCATGCGCACCGTCCTGAGGATGCGGAGCGGAGCTGTCATTTCAGATCGACGCTCTGGCCCAGCAATTCCGGCCGGGCGGCATTTGTTCCGGCGAAGCCGCGGCGTCGGGCGGTCTCGCGCTGCTGTGCCAGTCGGCCAGCGCGTCCGGGCCAGCCGTGCTGGATGAATCGAAGGTGTGGATCAGGCGCGCAGAGCTGGCAGGAGCTGGTCGATCAGAGCTTCCGGCATTCGCCACGCGCGCAGCGTATTCACGTCGACTCGGGCACTGTCCTGAATCGTCGTCGGTGTGCGCGAGAAGCGTGGCGCCGGCGCAGGTTGAACGATTCCGGAATGAGTGGTGAAGGTGCCTCGGGCGACATTGTGCGGATGGTGGATGGCTTCGCTCATCGGCAGCACCGGCGCGAAGCACGCATCGCTGTTCTCCAGCAGCGCGCACCAATGCGCTTGCGGCTGGCTCTGAAAAATCGTTTCGAAGCGAGCGCGCATGGCCGGCCAGCAGGCCGGGTTCCAATGATCGGGATAATCGCTCACCGGAATTCCCAGCTTGCCGAGCAGCGCGGCGAAGAACTGCGGTTCGAGCGCGCCGACGCAGATCCACTTGTCATCGGCGCAGCGATACGTGTCGTAGAAAGGCGCGCCGCCATCGAGCAGATTCGCATGGCGCTGCTCGCGCCAATGACCTCCCGCTCGCATGCCGAACATCATGCTCATCAGCGACGCGGCACCATCGGTCATCGCGCAATCGACGACCTGACCGACGCCGGTGCTGCGCGCGTTCAACAGCGCTGCGAGCACGCCCATTGCGAGATACAACGCGCCACCGCCGAAGTCACCGACCAGGTTCAGCGGCGGTGTCGGCTTCGCCGCGTCGCCGATCGAATGCAGAGCGCCGGACAGCGCAATGTAGTTGATGTCGTGGCCGGCGGTGTGTGCGTTCGGTCCGTACTGTCCCCAGCCCGTCATGCGTCCATAAATCAGCTTGGGATTGTCTTTGAGCAGCACGTCCGGTCCGAGACCGAGCTTTTCCAGTACGCCGGGACGAAATCCCTCGATCAGCACGTCGGCGCTGCTCGCCAGGGCTCTGCACGCGGCGACGCCGACGCTCTGTTTCAAGTCGACGGTGAGCGTCATGCGGCCGCGGTCGAGAATCGCATCGAAAGGTTGGGCCGGCGCATTGGGTCGCGCGATCCGTATCACTTGTGCGCCCAGATCTGAGAGCAGCATGCCGCAGAAGGGCGCCGGCCCGAGGCCCGCAAATTCCAGCACGCGCACGCCGTGCAGTGGGCCTTTGGCTGTTGCGTGCGTCGTCGTCGTTTCGGATGAATGCATCGGCTCAATCGAATTCATCGGTCACCGTGTGTTGTCCGTGCAGAACACCGGCCGGCGCTTCTCCTGCATGGCTTTGACCGCTTCACGGTGATCGGCGGAACGCGCCGACACCGACTCGTAGGCGATGCCGGCGTCCATGACGCCGAGCGCGACGCGCTTGAGTTCCAGGTTCATCAGCACTTTGGTCCAGCGAATGGCCTGCATGGAGCCATGCTTCAGCCGGTTGCAGAATGCCGTCACGGCATCATCGAGCTGGCTCGGCGTGACGCACTGATTGATGAGCCCGATCTCCGCGGCATGCTTGGCCGTGAGCGGCTCGCCAGTCAGCAAATATTCCTTCGCGCGCCCCAGCCCGATTCGCTGCGCCCAGATGGCCGCGCCGCCGTCGCCCGCGACCAGGCCCACGCAAACGTGCGGATCGCCGATCTTCGAGCCGTCGTGAGCGATGACCACATCGCAAAGTAATGCCAGCGTCGCGCCGAGGCCGAGCGCGTGGCCATTCATCCGGCACACCAGCGGCTTGTCCAGATCCAGCATGGCGAACACGATGCGCTTGGCAATGCGAGCCTCGTGATCGAACAGCTCCGGCTTGGAGGCATTTAGGGCCAGGTGCTCGAGATCGCCGCCGGCGCAGAACGCGCGCCCCGCACCGGTCAACACGACGATATCGGACTGCGTATCGGCGGCGGCAAAGGTGAATGCGTCCGCCAGCTCATCATGCATTTCCAGGTTGACGGCATTGAGCACGTCGGGACGATTCAGCGTGATGGTCAGCACCCGGTCCTTGTGTGCCAGTGTCAAAGTGTCATAGCTGCGCACGAGGTCACCTCTTTCGAATTTTGCTCGGATCGAAACGCCTGCGGTCGCCGGAGCCCCCCAGGCCCGTGCCGATACCGGTCGCATTGGCTGGGCCATGGTGCGGTACTCCTCGTCGGTTAAGTTATCACCGTACACGGTGAAGGTGTATCGGTGCGATCGATCTCGCCGCAAACGCGCGCACTGCCGAGCCGCCGAGCGGGTGCGCGGTTTTGATAGCATCCAGTCAACGAATGACTCGATGCGGAGCTCGCCATGAACCTGTCCGGCAGGAAGATCGTCATCACCGGCGCGTTCGGCGCGCTCGGTTCCAAAGTAGCTGTTGTCGTGCGCGCGGCGGGCGCAGCCGTCACCTGCATCGACTTCTCATCGCCTGACAAAGCGCCACCGTCGCTGCACGGTTGCGTGCTGCTCGGTGGAGTCGATCTCGGACTGCCCGATGTCGCGGCAGCCGCGTTGAAAGCCGCGGCCAGACAAATGGGCGGGCTCGATGGCCTCGTCAACATCGCCGGCGGCTTTCGCTGGGAGAAGATTGAAGGCGGCGGTATCGCTGCCTGGGATCAGCTCTACAATCTCAACCTTCGCACTGCCGTGAACGCCGTGCAGGCCGCGTTGCCGTTGCTCGGCGCAGAGCACGGGCGAATCGTCAATGTCGGCGCGGCCGGCGCCATCAAAGCCGGGACCGGCATGGGCGCCTATGCCGCGTCCAAGGCTGGCGTCGCAAAGCTCACCGAGGCGCTCGCCGACGAGCTGAAGGACAAGGGCGTGTGTGTCAACGCCATTCTGCCGAGCATCATCGATACGCCGGCAAATCGCACTGAGATGCCCGATGCCGATCACAGTCGCTGGGTCGCGCCCGAGCAGATCGCCGATCTGGTGGTGTTTCTGTTGTCGGATCGCTCGAGCGCGATTACCGGCGCACTGATTCCGATCGTGGGCCGGGTTTGAGATTCAATGCCAGACCGCGGCGTGGCGTGGGCCACGACGCGGTCTCGCACCTGGTTACAGCGAGCGTGCAATCACCATGCGCTGAATGTCGGAGGTGCCTTCGTAGATCTGGCACACGCGCACGTCGCGATAGATCTTGGCCAGGCCGAACTCTTCGAGATAGCCATAGCCGCCGAGCGTCTGGATGGCGCCGGAGCAAACCGCTTCGGCGGTTTCCGAAGCCACCAGCTTGGCCATCGATGCTTCTTTCAGACAGGGAGCGCCGGTGTCTTTGACACTGGCGGCATGCAGCACCAGCTGCCGGGCCGCTTCGAGGCGCGCGGCGAGATCGGCGAGACGGAAGCCGACGGCCTGATGCTCGATGATGGCCTTGCCCATCGAACGGCGCTCCTTCGCATAGCCCACGGCGATTTCGAGCGCGGCCTGCGCCATGCCGATGGATTGCGAGGCGATGCCGATGCGGCCCGCTTCGAGATTCGACAGCGCGATCCGATAGCCCTGGCCTTCGGCGCCCAGGCGCAGCGCGCTCTCGATGCGCAGATCGTCGAAGCGCAGGCTGCAAGTGTCCGACGCCAGCTGGCCCAGCTTGTGCTCGACCTTGTCGACCACGTAACCGGGGCGATCGGTCGGCACGAGGAATGCGGAGATGCCTTTCTTGCCCGCGTCCGGATCGGTGACCGCGAACACGATGGCGAGCCCCCCGATCTTGCCCGAGCTGATGAATTGCTTGCTGCCGTTGATCACATAACCGTCGGCGACCTTGGTGGCGCGCGTGCGCAGCGCGGAGGCATCCGAGCCCGCGTCGGCTTCAGTCAATGCGAAGGCACCGATCATGCGGCCACTGAGCAGCTCGGGCAGGAAGCGATCCTGTTGTTCGGCATTGCCGTCCTTGAGCAGCGCGGAAACGATCAGGCTGTTCTGGATGGAGAGAATGGTGGACAGCGCGCCGTCGGCAGCCGCGATTTCCATCAGCGCCAGCGCATACGACACGTAATCGGCACCCGCGCCGCCTTTTTCTTCGGGCGCGGTCATGCCCATCAGGCCCAGCTCGGCGAGCTCCTGGAACAACTCTGGCGGATAGGCGCGCGCGGCCTCGTAGCTCAGCGCGTTCGGGCGAATCCGTTCCTGGGCGAACTCGCGGACGGAATCGGCAATGGTTTGCTGCGTGGGGGTGAGTAACATCGGCTCGATCTTCGGTAGACAGGACGACAGCGTCGGGGCGGTAAGAATGGCGAGGGACGCGCCCGGGTGCAAATGGCCGCGGCATTCGCGCATTTTCGAGGCGAAATCCGGTCGCCTCCGGTCACAACGGCGCATTCATATTGCAAGCAACGGTTGCCAGGGAAGGGCCGCTCGTCGCCGGGAGGTCTGTCCGGTAATCCAGCGGGTCGCGTCGGAGCACAGGAAGCGCGGCGCCGGCTTTGGCGGCGAGGAGGAGTTGCGGGTTACGCGACGACGCGCATCGCTCGACCCGACACGGGCGCGTTATGCGGCGTGGCCAGCGGCGCCGCGCAGCTGGCTCGGGCGATCTGCTCAGTGCTCGCGTTGGCGTACAACGTCGTTCGCTGCCGATACGGGCGGCCCAACTCCGCAATGAGCTGCTGCATCTGTCCAGGTGCGAGCTCCTGCCCATGCGTGGCGCCGGCGGCGCGGCTGATGGACTCATTCATGAGTGTGCCGCCCAGATCATTCGCACCTGCCTGAAGGCAGCGTTGCGACCATTGCGGCCCGAGCTTCACCCACGACGCCTGCACGTTCGGCACGAGCGGATGCAATACCAGGCGTGCCACCGCATGCATGAGCACGGCTTCCCTTAGCGTCGGCCCCTTGCGTGCGCGCCCACGCAAATACATCGGTGCTTCCATGTGTACGAACGGCAGCGGCACGAACTCAGTCAGCCCGCCGGTTTCCCTCTGCAATCGCCGGAGCAGCAGCAGATGGCGCGCCCAGTGCTCATATCCTTCGATGTGCCCGAACATGATCGTCGAGGTCGTCGGCAGCCCGATTCGATGCGATCGAGCGACTACGTCCAACCATTGCTGCGTGCTCAGCTTGTCAGGTGCGAGCTCGCGGCGAATGTCGTCGTCCAGAATCTCCGCCGCGGTGCCCGGCAGCGAGCCCAGTCCCGCCTGCTTGAGCTCGATCAAAAATTCCTGCACCGAAATGCCGAGCGTTTGCGCCCCATGGCTGACCTCGAGCGGCGAGAACGCATGGATGTGAATCTGCGGTTGCGCCTGCTTCGCTGCTCGACAGATCTGCAAATAGGTGTGTCCGGTAAAGGAAGGATGGATTCCACCCTGCATGCACACTTCAGTGCCGCCGCGTTCCCACGCTTCACGCACGCGGCGGCGGATTTCATCCAGGTCGACCAGATACGGTTTGCCACGAAGGTGCTCATGAGTGCGGCCCTTGGAGAACGCGCAGAACCCGCACTTGTACAAACATACGTTCGTGTAATTGATGTTGCGGACGACTGCGTAGCTGACCGTGTCGCCGACGGTTCGCTGTCGGACCTCATTCGCGATTTCACAAGTGCGAACGAAGTCGGCGCCGCGCGCACTGAAGAGCTCGGCGATCTCGCTTTCGACCAGTTCGTTGCCAGCTGCGGCTCGCTGTACCAGGTCGGCGATTCGCGAGCGTCGCGACACTGCCGATAGCGGCACATCGCGATGATCATCTGCATGCGCCGACTCTGCCGCTCCAGCGCACCAGCGGCCGACGCGTGCCCATCCGGCGCCGTCCGATTGCCTCAGCACCGGCGCCTGCAGCTCCTCCGCAAGCCATTCATGACGAGTGCGCACATAGCTGGGATAAATCGTGAGCCGCTCGACCAGATCGCACCCGGCACGCGCCGTGTCCGACGCGAGCCGATCGAGATGCGGCCACGGCGCCTCCGGATTGACATGATCGGGCGTGAGCGGTGAGACCCCGCCCCAATCGTTGCTGCCCGCCGCGATCAGATCGGTGAGATCGCCGCAGTACAAATTCGGCGGGGCTTGAATACTCATCGCTGCACCGAACATCAAGCGGGCGACGGCGATGGTCCAGCACAACTCATCGGTGGACGGCTCCGGCGCGTGCTGCATCTTCGTGCCAGATTTCGCGCGGAAGTTTTGAATGATGATTTCCTGGAGATGGCCGTAGCGATCGGACAGATCGCGCAATGCCAGGAGTGCATCGATGCGCTCGCGCCGTGTTTCGCCGATACCGATGAGAATGCCACTGGTCATCGGCACGCGCGCCTCACCGGCCAGGCGCAGAGTCTCCAACCTTCGCGACGGAAGCTTGTCGGGTGAGCCGTAGTGTGGGCCGCCACGCTGGCACAAACGTTCCGCCGTGGATTCCAGCATGATGCCCATGGAGGGCGCGACGTGTCGCAGCCCCCTCAGGCTCTCCGCGTTCATCAACCCGGGATTGAGATGCGGCAGCAGCCCAGTTTCACGTAGCACCAGTGCAGCGACGTGTTCGAGATAAGCCAAGGTCGTCGCAAAGCCCAGTTCCGCGAGCGCGTCTCGCGCTCGCGCATAACGCAACTCGGGCTGATCGCCCAGCGTGAACAGCACTTCCTTGCAGCCGAGCGCGGCGCCGTCTCGAGCAATCCGCAGCACTTCTCCTGGACTGAGATAGGGCTTCGCCAAACGACTGGGCGTCTTCGCAAACGTGCAGTAGTGGCAGACATCACGACACAACTGCGTCAGCGGAACGAACACTTTACGCGAGTAGCTGACGCGTGTTCCCCAGCCTTGCTCGCGAAGCTGTGTGGCGATTGGCGCAAGCTCACGCCAGTCTGGGTGCGACAACAGTTCGTAGCACTGTTCCGAGCCAGGTCGCGATTCGAGCCAGGGATGTTTCATTGCATTACCCGACGGCCGCGTGCAACGGCGCCAGGCGATCTCGCGAAAGAGTGCCGGGATGGCTGCGCCAATATTCAAGATCGTCGACGCAATCCAGATCGAGCGCGAGCTCCTCGATCTCCAGTACACGTGTCGCAATGTTGGCCGCGCGAGCCGCGTTGAGATGTCGCGCGAAGCTGGAGCTTCCGAAGCACGGTGCAATCGCGTGCGCGGGCGAGCAGAGCAGTGCGTTCGTGCCTTCGTGTCGACGATCAGGGACGAGCACCACCTGGTCGCGCACGGTTTGAGCGTCGCAGATTGCATCCACCGCGAGCGCGGAGATCAACGGCAGGTCACCGGGCAGCATCAATACGCGCTCGGGCGGTATCGTTTGCAAGCTTCGAAGCGCCGAGTCGAGCGCCGGTGCCATCCCGATATCAGCCTCCTGCATGATCGTCAGCGCCCGCAGCGAACAGGCGAACCGGGCGACTTCGCGGCTCGACGTGACGACGACGACAGCGTCGACGCTCCGGCTCCGATGCAGGGCGAGGATCACTCGTTTCGCTAGTGTAAAGAACAGCCGCCTGCGCTGTTCGGCATCGAGCACTTCAGAAAGCCGCGACTTGGCGCGTTCGCTGGACTTCAGAGGAACCAATGCCCATGTCGATGCCGGCATACCCAGCGCTACCCAAACGCCGCCCACAGACCGGCGCGAGGCGGCGCGTTCCACCGGCAGGGCGTCGGCAATCGCTGCAGCTCCAAAGGATCCTCGAGTTGAGTGTTTCCTCGGGTAGGAAGTGCCCTGGCAAGTCAGTTGTTCCTCGATCCATGCGCGGCGGATAGGCCCAGCCCTCCGCCGCGGGCAGCAGCCGTTGCCGATTCACACCCGAACGGGCCGCCAGCGGGCGTATGCCGATCAATACGGCAATGGGCAATTCCTGCCCGCGTTCCACAAGGTCGGTAGACGATGAGCACTGCAGCCGAGGCCCTGTTGCCATGGCCCGTCGACGATTTTTCCAAGTATGGGGCGGTCGAAGTGCGGCCGGTCGGCAAGATCCAGGGATTCGTGGGCCGCGCGATGCACCGCAATTGGGTGTCCATCCCGCATGTCACGCATCACGATGACGCCGATGTCACAGAGTTCGAGCGGCGCCGGAAGGAATGGAACGCCGCGCATCCCGACGACAAGCGCACCTTGCTGCCTGTGCTGGTCAAGGCCAGCGCCGCAGCATTACAGCGGTACCCGAATTTCAACTGCTCGCTGAGCGCCGATGGCACGACGGTGTTTGCCAAGAGCTACTTCAACATCGGCGTCGCGGTCGATGTGCCGAGCGGGTTGCTGGTCCCTGTGATCCGCAACTGCGATCAGAAGGATGTGGGTCAGATCGCCCGTGAAGTCGTGCAGATTTCCGAGAAGGCGCGCACCAAGGGGTTGTCGATCGCCGAAATGGCTGGGGGGTGCTTCACGTTGACGTCGCTCGGGCACATTGGCGGCACGGCGTTCACTCCCATCATCAATGCGCCGGAAGTGGCGATCCTTGGTATCTGCCGAACGCAGGATCGATTCGTAGCGGACGCGGGCGGCAATCCTGTCCTGAAACAGCTGCTGCCGCTTTCACTCAGTTACGACCATCGTGTGATCAATGGTGCCGATGCTGCGCGCTTCGTTCGTTTCATAGCCGAGTGGCTGGCTGAGTATCGGTTCGCCTGAACCGTTGCCGGACTTCCGTGTCAAGGATTCGGATTCGGCATCGGTGCAGAAGTTGCAGCCGTGACGGGTTGTTCCGTCGGGGCAGAGGTGGCTTGCGCCGGCGGGGCGGGCGGCTCTTCTGCAACCAGTGCCGCGACATTGATGACGCTCGGATCGTCACGAAGTTTCAGATAGAGCCCGCTCTTGCTCGGGCGGGGCACGGGCAGGGCGCGGCCGGGGAAGCCGACGGGCACGGCGACCGGCTCCTTGAACTCGGGATCGCTGGCGACCGAATCGACCAGAAACAGATTGACGCCGGTGAGCTTGCAGGATTGCGCGGGATCCGACGGACAGTCCAGATCCTTCAGCACCGGCAATCGCACCAATGTCACCAGCGGCTGCCAGTCGCCCGCGACGCCTTTGTTCACGACGCGGAACTTCAACGGCCCGAACGCGGAGAAGCCGAAGGCTTTGGTTGGGTCGAAGGTTGCGACCGCGACTTTGCTGTCAGCAAGCGTGAGCGTGCGGTTGGCGAGGCTCAGTGTGGTCGAGAGCGCTTCATCGGCGCTGGCCACTTCGATGGTGGCTTCACGGCTGAAGATGGCGGGCGATTTCGCACGCACCGAGAAGATCAGCTGCGCGTCTTGCGGCAACTGGTTCTCGCTCGCGAGCTGGATGTTACTCGAGTCGCCGGACACGACTTGCACACTCTTGCCCACCAGTTCCACGCGCGGACGCGGTGCGGCCACCGCGACGTTGACGGCGTAGCTGCGGCCGTCGCGCAGCGTGACTTTCGCTTTGGCGGTGTCGCCTTGCTGCAAGCTCGGCACGGGCGCGTCGGTCGCTTCGGCAGGTTTCACTTCCAGCCGCAGCTGATCGCTTTCCGGATTGAAGGTGGTGGCGGCAGCGGGCACGAATTCGAGCCCTTGCAACGACAGGGTCGCCACGTCGGCGAGCCGGCTGCCTTTGAGCACGCCGTGGGATTCGCCTTCATGCAGGGTGAAGCTCTCGAAGCGTCCGGCTTCGGGATAGGCGCGCAGCTCGACGGCGTGAGGCTCGGGTGAACCGAATTGCGAAACCAGCACGGTCAACGCGCCGGGCTGGGCCTGCTGCAAGGGCAGGTTGATCTCCACCTCGTTCGCCTTGACCGGCGACCAATCGACGAGCAATTCCTTGCCGCTGGGATCCTTCACCATGATGCGATCGATGCAGGCGACGCTGCCGCTTTGCAGATGAATCGTATTGGCGCGGCCGACGATCAACGAGCTGTCCTCCGGCGAAGCCGGCGCCCAGGTTTGCGAATGGGTGTTGACGAGCTGGAAGCCGGGGCCGTCGAACTTGTCGAAGCCCCAGTAACCATGCAGCGAGCCTCGGAAGCGGTCGGCGAGACTGGCGTTGCCGAGCGGCGAGGTGTCGACGAGGAAGCCGCCCTGAGTGGCATCCGCCATCGCGGGCAGCTCGATCACTTCGCCATTCTTGCCCGTGACGCGAAGCACGGTGTGGTGCGCATACTCCGTCGCGAACACCAGCGGCGCGCCCTCGACGGGCAGCACGAGCCGATCTTTGCGCGCACAGTAGATATCTTTCGGGCTCACCGCGTGCAGCGGCGGCGGCAGCGCTTCCTCAACTGCGGGCAATGCCGCGACCAGCACCGACTTCGGATTCTGAAATGACGGCGGCGTGTTGAGCGTCAGCGTGAGCTCTTTGTCCACCGCGGTGGCGAGCGCCGGAATGTATTGATAGTTGGCGACCCGGAACGAATCGAACAGGCGGCCCAGATCCAGCAGCGAAGAAAGATACGGGCTGTAATAGCCGTAGTTCGCCTGCGGCGTCGCGCTCGCCGCCATGACCAGATCGCTCGCCGGGCCGGTGGTGAGCGCCTCCACGATGGACATGCTGTGGCCGTCGTTGAGAATCAATGTTTCCTGTCCTTCCATCAGGCAGGGGGCCTGCAGTTGCGGCAGCCGGTCCAGACATTTCTCATCGACCCGGATGCCGAGGCTGCGCGCCAGCAGCGGCGTGGTGTCCTTCAGCACCGCCGGGTTGGCGGCGTTCAGGTGGCGAATCGCCGTGAGATAACGTTCCAGCCGCGAGCGATCCAGCGTTGCCTGGTTCAGGTCCTGGGTCGAGCGCACGAACGCGCCCGGTCGGCCGCGCACCGCGTTGACCAGTGTCTTGAAATCCCCGCCGTCCTCGGGCGCCAGGAAGATCAGCGCCTGCTGAGCGCCCTCTGGCACCGTGACCGTCAGCCCCTTCTCGGCGCAACCGCGTTTCCACGTTTCGCAGCGAAAGAACCAGTCCTTCGGCGGCGGATTGGTCGGGCCGCGCAGGAAGCTGAGCACCAGCAGGTAGTGCTCGGACTGGCTCTTCGGGAAATCGGCTTTGATCCACAGCTTGTCGCCCTCGGCCAGATGCGGAACCTGGGCGATGGGCAGCGTGGTTTTATCGCGCGAAACCGTGACCTCGAGCGTCGGTCCCCGCAGATCGAACGGGGCATTGGTAGCCGCCTGGGCGGCGGTGACCGCGAATACCGCAAAGGTCCAAAGCCATCGGCAAAGTCGCAAGCTCATGGGGGCGAATCGTAGGGCAGAGCGTTGTTACGGCCAACCCGCTTGACAGCCCCCGGAGCTGTTTTTATTTGCACCCCGAGCCGGCTCGGACCCGACGCCGGTGCTGCGCATCCCTGCGCTCCCGGACAGCTGCGGCACCTCCATGTGCACACTCAGCTGGCGTTCAGCTTGGGCCGGCTCAATTCCTGGCGGACGGCTGCGGCGCGGGCTGTTCGATGCCGAAGCGCTCGACCAGCGCGTCGTACTGCTTGCGTGAGATCGTGATCATGGCGCCGTGCCGGACCTTGGGGGGCAGGCTGTATTTGTCCCAGGTCGAAAAGAACGTGTAGCCGGAGATCTGGTACCAGGGCCCGGACAGCTTGTCGGCGACCGACAGCCCGTATGACACGCCCGGATACTGCTCGTAATAGAGATACCAGATTTCGCCATTTGGCGACGGAATCAGCATCGGCGCTTCCCGGAAGTTCGGGCTGAGCGGCGGGCTCAGGTTCTCGTAGGGGCCGAGCAGCTTCTCGGAGCTGGCGATGCGGATGGTCTTGCCGGTGACCCAGTCGAGCGTCGGATAGGTCTCGTCCTTGATGATCGCCCAGTACTTGCCTTCGGCCTGGCGCAAGAACACGTCGATGGTGCCCATCTCCCAGGAGAACAAGCGCTTGGGCGGCGCCGAGAATGTCTTCAGGTCCTTGGACGTCACATACAGCGTGCGCTGACTGGCCCAGTAGCGCTCGGCGTCCTCGGGCGTGCCTTCCAGGTGCGGCGTGTGCCAGGTCATCACGAACTGTTTGGAAGGTGCGTCGAAGTAGATTTTCGGCGCGCCGATCCTCTGCAGCGCGTGCGAGTAGCCGGGCGTCGCTTTCAAGTCCGGCGTGTAGGTGCTGAAGCGTTTCCATTCGATCAGATCGCGCGACGACCAGATGTTGATGGTCGGTGCGGAATCGCTTTCATTGCCGGCGATGTAATACGTGCCATCGGGGCCGCGGGCGATGTCCGGGTGGCCGCGATAGTCGTCGGTGATGCGCTTGCCATCGTTCAGGCGATACCAGTGCAGCCCGTCGAGGCTGGCGCTGTAGTAGAGGCGGCCGTAGTCGGCGTGCGTCATGTGGGCGAACAGATAGGCCTCGTTGACGGGCTGCTCGCCGGGGCGCACCTGGCCCGGCGGATCCGGTTGACGCGCCAACGCGCCGGCGGCGGCGGCGAACAGCGTGGCAGCCAGTAGCAGCCGTCGCGAAATCTTCAATGCAGTCATGGCAGTTCCCCTGATCGGACGAGCCCAGCCTAGCTCGAACAGATTTATAAGACAAATAATACTTGTCAGATTTTAATGGGTATGATTCAGTACCGCACCACAGTGCGCGCGGTGAGTGCGCCATCACGTTCCTTATGGGGGTAGAGGCAGCATGAGGCTCAGGAATTCCTTTCTGTATTCGATCTCGGCGGCGACGTTGCTCGGCTCGGCGAGCGGTGCGCTGGCGCAGCAGACCGCGGCGGCCGCGGGGGGCGAGCAGCTCGAGGAAATCGTCGTCACCGGCATCCGTCAGAGTCTGGAGCGTGCTGCCGAGATCAAGCGCGAATCGCCGCAGGTCGTCGATTCCATCGTCGCCGAAGACATCGGCAAGTTCCCGGATGCGACCACGGCGGCCGCTCTGCAACGCGTGCCGGGTATCCAGGTCAGCGTCGGCTCCAACAACGAGATCACGGGCGTTTTGATCCGCGGCCTGGGCGACATTCTGACGACGCTCGACGGACGCGAGGTCTTTTCCACCACCGGCCGTGGCTTCGCTGTACAGGATTTGCCGGCAGAGGCGCTGTCTCGAGTCGACGTGATCAAGAGCAGCACCGCCAATCTGATCGAAGGCGGCATCGCCGGCGTGACCGACCTGCGCCTGCACAAGCCGTTCAACTTCAATGACCGCACGTTCGTGCTCACCGGGCGCGCCAATTATCCAGACAACGTCGATGACATCAACCCGCAGTTCGGCTTCCTCGCAACCGATCGCTGGCAGGTGGGTAACGGCGAGATCGGCGCCTTGCTCAACGTCACCTGGTACAAGAACGACTTCGATCGTCCGATCTCGTTCGTCGCCGAGCGCCGCAGCCTGATCGGCGCGCCGCATGGTGTCCCCGGCGTGCTCGCGCCCAACACCTTCGGCGGCTTGAACGATTACGGCTGGTACGAGCGCCCGCAGGCGAACCTCGCGATTCAATGGCAGGCGACCGACAACCTCGAGGTCTACCTGGACGGCCTCTATGCCGGTTACCGCGCAGAAGTGCAGTCCGCATTCATCGCGACGCCGTTCTTCTTCCCGGAGACGGAACTGGAGAGTCTGACCGTCGACGAGAGCCGGTGTTTCCTGGCGCGCGTGACTCCCGATGGATTCAATCCCAATCGCAACGACCTCGGCCGGCGCGACGAATTCGGCAACCCCGCGCCCAATTTCACGACCGACACGCTGTGCAATATGGAGTCCGCGCGCTTCTCCAACGTGCGCGGCCTGACGAGCACGCAGTCTCGCACGCAGGACGTCGACAACTATCTCGGCGCGGTGGGCTTCAAGTGGAACAGCGGCCCGACCAGCGTCAAGTTCGACACCGCGTTCCAGAAGTCCAAGCAGGACTTTTCCAACTTCATCGTCGACATCGGCAAGCGCATCACCGTCGACGTGAACACCGATATCAATCAGGGCGGCATGACCTGGCACCCCGGCAATCCGCTGGGCACGGAAGGTGGCTGGTACCTGCGCAATGGTCTGAACCAGACCTTCGACGAATCCACCGGCGAGTTGTGGCAGACGCGGCTCGACGTGCGTCATGAGCTCGATGGCGCGTTCGGTTTCATCCGCGCGCTCGAAGCTGGCGTTCGTTACGCCGACCGCAGCGCGCTGTTCGAGCAGGTGCAGTTCAATCGCACGGCGCCGGGCGGCGACATGGCGACGGCGCTCGACGGGCTGCCGCTGCCGGCCGACTTCCTGGTGCGCGCTCCGGGTATCGATCGCATCAACGACGGTGCGGCCTTCCTGATTCCGAATCCGGATTACCTGCGCTCGACCGCGGGCCGCAATGTCCTGCGTCAGATCTACGGCGTCCCGACGGGCAACCCGGCATTCCAGCCGGAGCGTCGCTTCGATGCGTCCGAAGAAACCTATGCGGCCTACCTGCAGCTGGATTATTCGATTCCCGTGGGCGGTCTGACGATCGACGGCCTGATCGGCGCGCGTCCGACGCGTACCGAACGGCACATCGAGGGTGCGGGCATCGTCAGTGGCGTGGTCGTACCGCGCATTGCAGACACGACCGATACGGAAGTGCTGCCGAACGCGAGCGCGCGTATCGATTTCAACAACGGCTTGCAGGCCCGCTTCTCATACGCGAAGACCATGCGTCGTCCGGAATTCACGGCGCTGAATCCGGGCCTCAACTATGTGGTCGCGACCAATCCTTCGGTGATCAACTCCGGCAGCTCGGGCAATCCGAATCTGAAATCGCAGATCTCGGACAGCTACGACGCGACGCTCGAATATTACTTCGGGCCGAGCATGGTATCGGCCGCCGTGTACTACCGCGATCTGGCCGATCGCGTGATTACCGCCGCGAACGCGGAAATGATCGACGGCATCATCTACAACATCAGCCGGCCGCGTAACGTCGGTGCCGCCACACTGCAAGGCATCGAGCTGAGCGGCCAGACGTTCTTCGACTTCCTGCCGGGCGCCTGGTCGGGCCTCGGCGCGTTCGCGAACTACACGTATGCGGACACGGAAGTGAAGGGCAACGATCCGCTGGCGGGCTTCCCGTTGCAGGGCGTGTCCAAGGACAACTACACGGTCGGCCTGCTGTATGAAAAGTTCGGCATCTCGGGACGACTGGTCTACACCGCGCGCTCGCGTTACTACGATCAGGACACGACGGGTCTGAACATCGTCCGTCCGATCGAAGCCGATCGCGTCAACGATCTGGATTACACCCCGACGGCGCTGAACTACGTGCGTCCGGGCGGCCGTCTGGATTTCAGCGTCGGCTACGACATCACGGATGCGATCCGCGTCGATATCGGTGGCAGCAACATCCTGCGCAACCGGTACAAGAGCTACTTCGACTATTCATACATCAATCGCGACTTCCGCTACGACGACACGATCTACACGCTCGGCGTCCGCGTGAGGCTGTGATTCGATGGCAGTGAATCGTCTGCTCAAGCAGGTTGGAGCGGCGCTGGCAATCGGCGCCGCGCTCTGGGCGCAGACCTCATCGGCGGCGCGCTCCGCCGATGAGCGTCCCAACTTTCTGATCATCATGGCGGACGATCTCGGTTATTCCGACGTCGGCGCCTATGGCGGTGAGATCGATACGCCCAACATCGACCGCCTCGCGTCGGGCGGGTTGCAGTTCACGAACTTCTACAACTCGGCCCGTTGCTCGCCGTCGCGTGCCAACCTGCTCACCGGACGCTATGCGCATCGCGTCGGCATGGGCGAGAACGGCGGCAGCATGGTCGTCGACGTGCGCACGGTGGCGGAGGAGTTCAAAGATGCCAACTACCGAACCTCGATGGTCGGCAAGTGGCATCTCACGCGGGCGACTCCGATCGCCGATCCGGCGGAGCATCTGAAGTGGATCAACCACCAGGCCTATTTCGATCGTGACTTCGGTGATCGCTCCACGTATCCGGCGGCGCGCGGCTTCGAGACTCACTTTGGCCTGGTGTGGGGCGTTTCCAGCTATTTCGATCCGTTCTCGCTGGTGGAGGGTTTCGAGCCGGTCCGGACCGTGCCGAAGGATTTCTATCTCACCGATGCGCTGAGCGATCGCGCCGTTCGTGACATCGAGTCCTTCGCGAGGCAAGAACGTCCGTTCTTCATGTATCTCGCTTACACCGCGCCGCACTGGCCGTTGCATGCGCCCGAGCAAGCCATCGCGAAGTATCGCGGTCGATACGACGGCGGCTGGGAGAAGTTGCAGGAAGAACGCTACGCGAGGCTGGTCAAACTCGGCCTGATCGATCCAGCGACCACGCCGAAGGCGGCATTGACCGGCGACTGGGCGGTGAACCCGGAGAAGCCGTGGGATCAGCTGAGTCAGGCGGAGCGCGCGCAGGCTGCCGCGAAGATGTCCGTGCATGCGGCGATGATCGATGTCATGGACCAGGGCATTGGCCGGGTCATCGATGCGCTGAAGCGAACCGGCCAGTATGAGAACACGGTGATCGTGTTTCTCGCCGACAACGGCGCCTCGCCGGAGACGATGACCGGCTCACGCGGCTATCAACCCGGTTACGACCGCCAGAGCGAGACCCGCGACGGCAGAAAGATCCAGTACGGTGCCGAGCAGCCGACCTTGGGATCGGATACCAGCATGGCCGGCATCGGCGCTTTCTGGGCGAATGCGGCGAACACGCCGTGGCGCTATTGGAAAGCGGAAGCCTATGACGGCGGTGTGCATACGCCTTTCATCGTCAGCTGGCCGAAAGGACTCAAGCTCGAGCCCGGCACTCGGGTCGACAGCCTGGGCCACATCATGGACATCGCGCCGACGTTCTATGAGCTGGCCGGCGTGAAACCGCGAACCGAAGGTCAGCCGCCGATCGATGGGGTGTCCTTGGTGCCGGCGCTGTCGGGCAAGAAGATGTCGCGCGGCAAGCCGCTGTTCTTCGAGCACGAAGGATCGCGCGCGGTCATCCTCGATGATTGGAAACTCGTCGCACGTGCGCCAGGACCGCAGTCGAAGGTCTACGCGCCGTGGTCGCTCTATCATCTGGCGAAGGATCGCAGCGAGACCCGCGACCTCATCAAAGCGGAACCCAAGCGCGCCGCGGCCATGGCCAAACTGTGGAATGAATGGTCGGCTTCGGTGCAGGCCCGTCAACGCAGCGAGCCGTAATGCCTGGTATCGTTGGAATCGGACGAGGCGCTGCAGCGCTGGCAGTGATGCTGGCGCTGTGCGCGTCGACGGCCTTCGGCGAGGCCAAGCGCCGTCCGCCCGCTGACGATATCTTCCTCGACCATCCGTCGATGGATAAGAACGCGACCGTGCAGCCATCGGCGCAGGCGCGGCCGGTCGAATCTCTCTTTTCCTCCAGGGCGCTGCTGGACGCGTCGATCGCTCGTGCCTCGAACGATCAATGGTTCCTGACGGGCACCGTTCTGCGAGAGCTGCCTCGCGACGGCATTCAACTCTGGACCTCGACGGATCGTCGCAACTGGCGCTCGCTCGGCATCGTTCATGCGAAGGGAGAGCGCATCGCCGCGCCGGACGTTTCAATTCACGGCGACTCGATCTATCTCACTTATGCTGACGCGAGCGGCTGCGCTCGCGTGGCGCGCGGGTTGGTCGCACGTCCTGCGGAGCCTTACGCCGGCTCGCCGTGTCTCGTCGAGAATGCGTCCGACGCCTCATTGTTCATGGACGACGATGGCTCGGCCTATCTGCTTTGGGGCGCGGGGATGATTGCGCGACTGGCGCCTGATCTGCAGCGGCTTACGGAAACGCCACGGTTCCTGAAGCCGGATCCAGCGCTGTTCGCGACCAATCCGCCGCCGGGCAAGGACTGGCCGGTGCGAGGACGCGTCGGCTCGGCGGGGGCGTCGATGTTCAAGGACAACGCTCGTTATGTGCTGGTGGCCAATGAAGTCACCGGCCGCATGCGCAGCCCGACCGACGATGTGTTCATGGCGGAAGCGCCGACACCTTACGGCCCGTTCTCCTTGCGTTACCTCGCCGTGCCTCACGCAGGACAAACGTCGATCGTGCGCGACGCACAGGGCGCGCTGTATGCGAGCTACAACCCGAAGTGCGAAGATGACTTTTCGCTGTTCTGTGAGCAAGTAGGATTGGTGCCGCTGGAGCGTTCGCCCGACGGGCGACTGCGTCAGTCAGCAAACATTCTCACCGAGAACAGCGCCGTCGCATCCGCGCGTCCGCTGCTGCCGGGTGAGTTCTTGCGCGATCCGTCCGTCACGCTCGGTGGCGACGGCCAATATTATCTGGTCGGTACGCAAGGAGGGTTCGGCCTCGTGTATCCCCACGGCGGCATGACGATCTGGCGCTCGTCGGATCTTAAAACGTGGCAGAAGAGCGGGACCGTTTTCAACTGGCAGGGCCTGGGGCGCAGCTTCAAGAACACCGCCGAGCTGTGGGCGCCCGAGATCACTTGGGTGGCGCGCGACCAGACCTATTACATCGCGTTCTCCATCATGGAGCGCGATGTCGGCGGCAAGACCTGGATCTATCGCTCGACCAGCGGCAAGGCCGAAGGTCCGTATGCGAACGTCGCGCGCGAACATTTCGTCGAAGGCATCGACGGCTTCCTGTTCGAGGATGACGGTGAGCTGTATCTGCTGTGGGGCGGCGGCAGCATTGGCAAGCTGAATGCGAAGCGCGACGGCTTCGACGGCCCGGTGCGTAGACTGGTCGATACCGACGGTGCGCACATCGGCTACGAAGGCAACGCGCTCATCAAGATCGGCGATACCTATTTCGTCACCGGCGCCGAGTGGAATGGTCCCCTGCGCACTCATGGAACCTACGACATGATGTACGGCAGCTCGAAATCCTTGTTCGGTCCTTACACCAAGCGCAGGCTCGGTGCCCCGCACGCCGGCCATGGCACGCCGTTTCGAGACAAGGAAGGTCGCTACTGGTCGACGATGTTCGGCAACGATGTGACTTCGCCGTGGCGCCGGCAATTCGGGCTCATCCCGCTGCAGATCGGTGACGAGCGCGCGATTCGCGTGCCCGGCATCCAGCGCTGAACACCCAACTCAGGATTGCGGCTGGTTGATCTCGGGCAGCTGACCGAGAAAGTCGTTGAGGCTGCGGCGTCCGTCCTGCCATTCCTCGTAGCGCCGTGGCGCTTCCGGCACGCCACGTGCCGTGAGCTCGATGCGGCTGGAGCGGGAGATGGCGCGCAGGTCGTCGCGGCTGATCGGAAAATAAATGTGGCTCGAGCCAGGGATGGGCAACGGCAACGCCTGGCTGATGCCCAGCTCCGAGACTGCACCGGTGTGCGGCGTGAGCGCGACGGTGCGATCGCCGACGTTCACTTCGATCTGTCGAAACGCGTTCTGAAAGACCCCGCTCTGATTCGACCAGAGATCGGCCGAGCTCCACAGAATGGCGACCAGATACAGCTTGCGCTCGCCCATGCGATTCACTTCGATCGCGGTCAGTTGCGCATAGTCCCGCTCGTTCAGGCTCGGTGCCGGTTCAGCGCGCACCAGCACCAGCGGTTCGGTCTGCGCCGTGATCGTCACGGACGACTTTGGATCCATCCACGACTTGACCGTCGGCTGCGCCGCGCAACCGGCCAGCAACATCGACAGCAGCAGCGCTGAATATTTCATGGAGAGTCCCCCGGCCAGGATGGGCGGATGTTACAAGAAGCGCGCAATGTGCGCTCCGGTTCCGCGGTCAGCCGTCCGCCTTCGCGGTCGCGCCGCATTTCTCGGGCTGGTACGGCTCGCCGGTGTCGAGCTTGTTTACGATGCGATCTGTTCTGGAGATAGAAGGGGTAGTGCACGAGCACGAAGCCATGCGGGTCGGTCCACAGCAGCGGTGTGTCGCGCATCGGCCCGAACACGGCAATGGGTCGGTAGGCGAATCCGTCATCGACCTGGTCCCAGGTGAAATTGGTGTTGGGGATAGGCGCGAGAGATCGGCCGGATCGGGAAGTTCTCTCGCGATGGACCGGAAGCATCACGCCCGGCGCGGAAAACCGGCGTCGAGCTGGACCTCGCGCGCAGGATTCCGTCAACATAGCGCCGAGGTAGAGAATCACCCATGCGATCCCCAGCTATTCTGCTCGTTCCCGCCCTGTTTGCCCTGGTTGCCGGTTGCGGCGAACAGCGTGGCCCGTACGTTTATGTCCTCGAAGGACAGCAAGCGGTCGAATTGAAGGCATCGGCATCGCCCACCAAGGTGCAGCCCGGCGGGCAGGTGGTGTTGCACGTCGAGCGACGCACCACCGGGCAATGGAAGAAAGTCTCCCGCGGCGAGCTCGCGCCCGGCCAGTGCTGGGTGTATCGGCCGCCGGTCGAGCACGAGCCGGAAGTGGCGCACAGCGTGCAGTGGGAGGTGATCCCCGAGAATGCCGTCGAGTTCCACAGCGAGTACCAGCTCGACCAGTCCCGCGTGGCCACCGTGCGCGCCTCGGGCAAGATCTCGTTGACGCCGCTCGATAAAGTCAAATGCGAAGAAGGCCGCGTCGTGGCCGGCAACACGATCGAGATCGACGCCTCCTGATCGGCGGAGCGCCGCTGGCGTGATCCGCCGGCGGATTGCGTCCTTGGGTGGGATAGCCCAACGAGGATGCATCTGTGATTCGCAGTGGATGGATTGGCGTCGTGCCGCTGGCCTGCCTGGCGCAAGCCGTTGCCGCGAGCGGTGCCCCCCGGATTCCGTTATGTCCGGGGCTGCAGATCGTCACGGCGGTGAGTCAGCCGAACGGCGATTACGAATCGATCAAAACCATCGAGGCCGTCGACGGCGCGACCGTGCGTCTGAAGTACGCGGCGGAACACCCAGTGACGGACTTCCTCGCGAGCGACTTCGGTCAGGTGCGCAGGACGACGCTGTATCGCTCGGTCCGCCGGCAGGACCTGGATGCCGCGACCCTCTACGCCCAGCGTTATATCGACGGCATGCCGGAGCTGATTCCGGAGACAACCGCGATCGGTGTGTCGAGCGCCGTGCTGAAGGCGCTCAAAACGCAGGGGCACGCGCAGCTCGGCCTGTCCAACGCCTATTCGGGCGACGTTCCGGCGGATCGCAACCAGAGCCCGAATCTCTATGACTTCATGACGACCGCCGAGATCAAGCGGTTGGACACGGTGCAGCTGCCGGTCGTCGTCAACGGAGAAAAGGTCCTGCTGCCGGCAGTGCGTGCGCGCGGCGATTTCGTCGGCGATCTATCCGAGCTGTTCGTGCTGGATGACGAGAGCAATCCGCTGGCGCTGAGGTTTCGCCTCGGCATCGACGGCGTGCCGCCGATGAATCGCGAAACCATCGAGCTGTGCCAGACCATGCAGCAGGCCGCGCCCGATGTGGCGAAGACGCTCTGTGGTCGTACTACCGCGTCGGATCGGGAGACGCTGCAAGTCGTGAAGATCTCCTATCGCTGCGAGACACCGGCGGCGCCTTCAGGCAACGGTGGTGCGGCCGAGCTCGAGCAGCAGCTCGCTGCCGCCGGGAAGGCGGTGATCTATGACATTCACTTCTCGTTCGACAGCGATCGAATCCGGGAGGAGTCCACGCCACGCCTGGCCGAGATCGCCGAGGTCATGCGCAAGCATCCAGACTGGTCGCTCTCGATCGGCGGACACACCGACGCCATCGGTGGCCAGACATATAACCAGGATCTCTCGCGCAGGCGTGCGGCGGCGGTGAAGGATGCGCTGGTGAAGCGCTACGGAATCGCAGCGTCACGGCTCGACACCGCGGGTTACGGAGCGAGCGCACCGCGCGATACCAACGACACGATCGAAGGCCGCGCGCGAAACCGGCGTGTGGAACTGGTCAAGCGATGATGGCGCGCAGGATCTGCTTGCTGTTTGTTTGCGCCCTCGCGTGGCTGAATTCCACGAGCGCCGCCGAGGGCGATCCCGAATCGAGCTCGATACAGGCGCCGATTTATTTCTTCATCGAGCCGGTGAATGTCTCGCCAGCGATGCTGCCGGATCCGTCGCAGCCGGCGAAGGGCATCACCGGATTTCCGATGAAGATCCATGGGGCGACTGGATCGTCTCTGTTCGGCAAGACCTTGCGAGTAACGATCACGCCACCGAAATACTATGTTCTGGATGCCAGTCCCGAGGCGGAGTCACGCTGTCCGCAGGATGCGGATGCCCGTGTGGTCTCTTCGGCGCCTGCGCGGCGTTTGCCGCCGACGATTCTGAATATAAAAGTCTCCGGCACCGGCCGGTTCGAAACGACTTACACGCCCCAGGTCGACGGCGAGTACGAGGTCGTGATCGAGGGCGGGGGGCAACGCGGCGAGAAATCATTCGAGACGGAGACACCCGACTTCGAAGACGAGTGCGCGGAGATTCCCGAACAGGAGCTCGACAGGGAAGCGACGCAGCTGCGCCAGACGGTGTGCCAAGCCGTCGACGTGATCGAGGCGCGCGCCAAGACGATTCCGGAATCGCCGGCCAGGGCTGAGCTCATCAAGCAGATCGCCGAGTTCCGGAGAGCCCTGCACGAAGCGCCGGACTGTGACGACCCGCCGCCCTGGATCAATGGCGTCATTCATATCAAGAAGCTGCACCAGATCGAGCCCCGCACGCGGCGGGCGACCGCCGGCCTCACCAAACGATTCAATACCTGGCTCGATACTGCACGCCGCGCAAATGCGGAAGCGCCGCGGGCGCTGGCACAGTTGAGCGCAGGAAATGTCGCTTGCGATCAGCTGGACGTGATCGTCAATGGGTTGAAGTTCTGCGATTTCTATCTGGGCCTGTTGGTGGAGCCCGGCAAATGGCTGCTCGACTGGGCCAAGGAGAACGCGCCCACCAAGCTGGTCGGCATGGTGCCCGCCGTGAAGCGCTCACCCGTCGTCAAGGAAGCAATCGAGAGTGCGTGGAAAGGCGCGACCACGTTCTACGAGCCGAAGCGCGCTGGCGGCCGGGTGTCCATCGTGGGCGTGGCAGGACATGAGCGCGAGCTCGGCAAGCAGAAGATGGCGTTCAATCTGTCCATCTTCGCGGCCAATCGGATCTTCGAGCAGTTCTGCCAGCAGTTCCAGGGACCGGTGAGCGGCTCCATGAGCGTGGAGATCTACGAGAACGGTCAGGCGTGGTGGACATACACCGTGACCATCGCTGGCGAGCTGGTGCTCCGATATCCGCGCAATGCCAGGGGCGATGCGATCGCGTTGACGGGCGAGTTTCTCGGCAACGCGACCAGCTTCAAATCCTGGGACAACGCCGTGCCGGTGCTGTTTCCGAAGCTGGCGATGGGCACGGTGTTCAGAACCTTGCGCATCGAGCCGGTCGCCATGAACGATTTCGGTCCGCTGTTGAAGAATCCGCTGGCTGGCAGCGATCTGCCCGACCCGAATCCGATCACCACGACCATCGAGCAGGGCGGGCTCATTACGCGCTATGTGTTGACGCCGGCGTTCTATCGCGTGCCGGTGCGTGGCGATCTCCGAGGCGACACGCTGCGAATCGAATTGCAGCCCGCGGCGCTCGACTTCGACGATCGCCGCGTGAAGGTGGTGCAGGTGCTGTTGCCGGTGCTCAGTCTCTGGCCGACGGTCAACGACTACGCACTGCCTTACAAAGGCGCGCATTTCATACTGACGCGCGCGATGAACGACGGACCGGCGGAGTTCAAGGTCAAGCGTACCGGCGACACCATGAGCATCGAGCGGAGCTTTACGCGCGAGCGTAAGACGGCCGAGAACAAAGGCAATTACGTGTTGAAGGTGAAGGCATGCAATCCCGCCTGCAATTGATCCTGGCACTGCTGTGCTTCGGCTCGCTCACGTTCGCTCAAACGAGCGCGGCTGATGACGATTCCGCAGCCGCCTGCGCCAAGCCTGGCATTCGAGCCGGAGGCTGCGTAGTTCCGAAGCCGTCGGAACGCGTGGTCGCGCCCGATCCCGTCGAGCTACTCACGAAAGTGCGCGCAACCTATGCGGCGCTCGATTCGTATTCCGATCAGGGCGCCATCGTGCTGGAGGAACAGCCGATCGGAGCGACCATGATCCGGGAGCAATACCGCTTCGTGACCCGGTACGGCGCGCCGCGCCGTTTTTATTTCGACTTCCGCAAAGGTGCCGGCCCGGACGCCGAACGATTCGTCATCTGGTGCGGCGGCGATACATTCCACTCCTGGTGGTCTGCCACCCGAGTCGCGGAAGAATATCCGCAAGGGCAGGGAGCGCAGGCGTTCGCCATGGGGATGCTGCCCACGGCGGGAACGGCGCTGCTGATTCCACCGCTGCTGTTCCAGAACGCCGGATTGCAAGGCGCGCTGGTGACGATGACGGAGCCAAAGTACGGCGGCGCGCAAAAGCTGGGTGGCCGGCTCGTGCATCTGCTGACGGGCAGCGTACGGCTCAATCATTGGAGCGAGAGCGTGCGTGTCACGACGCTTTGGATAGATGCCGAGACCCTGATGATTCACAAAGTATTCGAGGACTCGCCGACGGGCCAGGGCGCTGCCATTCAGCGGGCAACCACGACCTTCGAGCCGAAGCCGAACGCGCGGATCGAGGCGGCTCAGTTCCACTTCGTGCCGCCCGGCTAACGGGTCTCGTAATTCCGGGTGTCGTAATTCAGCGGCTGTCCCGGCGCGTCCGCGAGCTATATGATGCTGGCAGCGCTCCGTTATTCCGGAGGCTCCCATGGCCAGGTCCCGCTGCTTGTTCTCCCGCGCCCTCATATTCTCTTTGCTCTGTGCTCCCGAACCTGGTGGCGCGGGCGCGGGACCGGATGACTATGCGGCACAACGTGCCGAGATGGTGAGCCGGCAGATCGCAGACCGAGGCGTTCGTGACGAGCGTGTGCTCGCAGCGATGCGCAAAGTACCGCGGCATGAGTTCGTGCCGGGCAGCGAGCAGCGCCTCGCATATCACGACACGCCGCTGCCGATCGGCGAGAGCCAGACCATCTCGCAGCCTTACATCGTCGCCTTGATGACCGAGCTGGTGCGGCCTGCCCCCAATCATCGCGTGCTCGACATCGGCACGGGCTCTGGCTATCAAGCGGCGGTGCTTGCGGAGCTCGTCGGGCAGGTTTATTCGATCGAGATAGAAACCACGCTCGCCGAACGTGCCGCAGGAGTCCTGCAGAAACTCGGTTATCACAATATCACGGTGCGAGCGGGGGACGGTTATGCCGGTTGGGCGGAACACGCACCTTTCGACAGCATCGTCGTCGCGGCAGCGCCCGACCATATACCGCAACCGTTGCTCGATCAGCTCAAACCTGGCGGCCGGATGGTCGTGCCCGTCGGGCCCATCGCCGCCACACAGCAGCTGCGCGTGCTGGAAAAAGACGCAACCGGAAAGGTGACCTCGACGGTCGTCGCGCCGGTGCGATTCGTGCCGCTGCGAAGGCGCGATGATTGACGAAGACCAGCCGCCCGTTCGATCTGCACACTTGCACGGCAAATTAGAAACATTCCAGGGTGCAGGTAGTGGCTTCCCGTTGTGCTTAGGAAACAACCGCGGCGTTCGTCGGTGACCTGATGTTTGTTTTGTTGCAAGCGCCAAGCGTATAAGAGGCGCTGGTCATCGACGAGCGTGATGCCTTTCAGGCCGCTTGAGCTCATGTGCAGGGCGCACCATCGGACGTGTTTGCAGGAATACCCGGATCGTAGCAGCCATGCCGCGTACGTCCGTAGTGATCGTTCATCACTCCGCAACAAACAATGGGAGCAAGCTCATGAACAAGAACCTCGTACGGACGTCGTGCATGGCCGCCGCGCTGGCGGTGGTTTCGGCGTCGGCAGTCGCACAGAATCAGGGGCAGGGGAACAGCAGCGGCTGTGGGGCGTTGCCGTCGCACTCGCAGTTGAAGGCTGCATTGACCGCGGCGCGCCAGCAATCCAACGGCGGCTTCAACCTCGACATGTGGGGGGCGATCGTCAACCGGGACGGCATCGTGTGCGCCGTTGCGTTCACCGGCGACGACCGCGGTTCGGAATGGCCTGGCAGCAGAGTCATTTCCGCACAGAAAGCGAATACCGCGAACGCGTTCAGTCTGCCGAGCCTGGCGCTTTCGACGGCCAATCTGTACGCAGCGGTGCAGCCTGGCGGCACGCTGTTCGGTCTGCAGTTCAGCAATCCCGTCGATCCGCAGGTTGCCTATCGAGGCAACGCCGGCAATTTCGGGCAGGCGAACGATCCGATGGTCGGCTTCCGCATCGGCGGTGTGAATGTGTTCGGCGGCGGGCTGGCACTCTACGACAGGAACCAACAGCTGCTCGGCGCGATCGGCGTGAGCGGCGACACTTCGTGCGCCGATCACAACATCGCGTGGCGCACCCGGCACACACTGAATCTGGACTTCGTGCCCGGTGGCGTCAGTGCGGCAGGCGACGACAACATCAACTACATCGGCATGGTGCCGGTGCCGAGCCTCGCCAATGATTTTTCACATCCGGTCTGCGCCATCGCCGGCAAGGACAACGTGTCCGAAATCAGTGCCAGGTTGCCGCCGGTCCAGAAGCCCGAGACCTGAATGAGCCGGGTGGCGGGCGAGTGCCGCCCGCCACCCTGCTGTTGCGCGGCACAATCGACCTTGGCGCGCTGCAGGGAACCGCGGGCGGGCGCGGCAATTACATTTGCAGGTCGTTCATTTTAGAACCTCGCATCGATGGTCGCGGGTGAGGGCAAGTTTCCAGACGCGGCGGGCGCGTCGAGGTCGAGACAACACGATCGCAGCTTCAGGGGTGTCAGGCCGCTCGTGAAAATCTGGGCTGTTGCCCTGATATTGCACACCATCATCGTCTCCGGCGGCATCGCCGACTACCAGACAGCAACATTTGTTAATGACATCGCGTGGACCGTCTCGGCGCTGCTGGCCGCCGTCAGCAGTTTTCGCGCAGCGTTGTCGTTGCAAGGCCGGGATCGGGCAGCGTGGCTGATTTTCGGGCTGGCCTGCGTGGCCTGGGCGGCGGGGCAGACCATCTGGAGCGTGTTCGAATTGGTGCTCGACGTGCGCGCACCGTTTCCCAGCTATGCGGATGTCGGCTACGTCCTGTTCGGACCGCTGATGCTGGTGGGCCTGTTCATGCTGCGCGCCACCCAGCAGGAGCGCCGCATGACCTGGCTGCGTGTCGCCAATGTGGGCCTGCTCTTTTGCACGCTCGCGTCGATCCTGATCACCAGCTGGACCCAGCCCTTCCAGATGATGTCGGGCTCCGCCGTCAACGCGCTCATCGTCGTCGCCGAGAATGCTTCGATCTCCCTCGCCTTCATCGTCGCGGTTTATTTCCTGTGGTCGTATCACTGGGGCGAACGGTTGCTGGCGTATGGGCTGGTCACGCTGTCGCTCGGCGTGCAGGTGCTCACGAGAGCGGTGTACACGCGCGAGCTCGTCGGCGCGAGCTACGACACGGCCAGTTTCTTCAACATCGGCTGGATGCTCGCGTTCGCGCTTCATCAGTGGGGCGCGGAGGCGCAGGTCACCGCCAAGGCGCACGGCCGCGAAGAATCGTTCGCGGTCCGGCAGAGTCAGGGTTGGGTCGAAGCGCTGGTGCCCTCGTTTCTGCTGCTCAGCATAGCGGTGACCGCTGTCTGGTTCGCCGAGGAAACGACGCCACGCATGATTCAGCTGCGAACGGTGGTGGTCGTTGCGTTTGCGGTCATCCTGGCGTCGCGCGAAGCCTGGCTGTACTGGCGAGGCCAGCAGATGCGGGCCGCGCTCGACAGCTCGGAGAATGCACTCACACGCGCACGCGAGATGGTGCAGGAAGTCGACCGTCAGCGGCGTGATCTGGAACGTGTGATCGACGTCACCGCGCGAGCGGGCAGCGTGGGACTTTGGGAATGGGAGCCAGCCTCCAACATGGTTCGCTACTCTCGCGAATGGAAACGGCAGCTCGGTTACGACGAAGACGAATTTCCGGACGAATTCACGGCGTGGAGCGATCGGGTGCACCCGGCGGACTACGCCAGGGTCATGGGCATCCTGGAAAGGTTCATACGTCACGGCAGCGGCGATCTGGTGTTCGAATATCGCCTGCGGCATCGGGATGGCTCGTATCGCTGGATGCTGGCGCGAGGCTCGGCAGTGCTGGACGAGGAAGGCCGTCCGGTGCGCGCGCTGGGATCGCTGGTGGACATCACTCAATTCAAGGAGCTGGAGCAGTCGCTCCGCGACAGCGAGCGTCGCTATCGCGAGCTGGCCGATGCGCTCGAATGCCGAGTCACTCAGCGCACCCGCGAGCTGTCCGAGGCATATCGAGAATCGCGCAACTTCGCGCACGCGGTGGCGCACGACCTGAAGGCGCCCTTGCGCGCGATCAACGGCTTCTCTGCACTGCTCGAACAGAGCGCGTCGAACAAGCTGAGCGATACCGAGCGTAGTTATCTCGAGCGGGCCCGTCAGGGCTCGGAGCGCATGTCCGCGCTGATCGACGGCCTGCTCGACTACTCGCGGCTGGAGCATCGCGAGCAGCGCCTGCAATCCATCGATTGTCGAAGTTTCGTGCGAGCGCTCGTCGACTCGATGAGCGAGCCGATCCGCGAAGCGGGCGCGCAGGTGAGCATCGAGCTCGACAGTACGCCGGTCATGGCCGACCGCGAGGGCTTGCGGATCGCACTCACCAACCTGATCGAGAACGCATTGAAATTCTCGCGCAAGACCGAGACGCCACGCATCAGCATCGACTCCAGCATCGAATTCGGGCGCTACGTGCTCAGGGTGCGCGATAACGGCATCGGCTTCGACGCCGCCTATCGCGACAAGATTTTCGAGATCTTCAACCGGCTGCATGCTTCGGGATACGAAGGCACCGGCATCGGTCTGGCACTGGTGCGCAAGGCAGTACAAAGAATGGAAGGTGAAGTGTGGGCCGAGTCCACACCGGGCGAAGGCGCGACGTTTTCGCTGAGCCTAAAACTGGCTGACAGCATGGAAACCACACCTGCATCCGGCGCGTAGTCGTTTGCTTGCGTTGACAACCTATTTCCAACCCGTTTTGTTGGTGATAGACAAAACGACGCTGGCAAACACCTGGTTACACGTGTCGTCGACGCGACAACGCGCCGATCAAGGGGGAGTCATGCGTACGAGTCAGCACCGTCTGCGAGCCGGCTGGGTGACCGTGATCACCGCTTTCACTCCGGCTCTGGTTCACGCACAAGAAACACCGGCGGAAGCACCCGAGGCGCCCGCGACCGGCCTCGAAACTGTAGTTGTTACAGGCAGTGCGCTCGGTGGCGTGAAGAAACTCGAAGCCAGTTACAACATCGTCACCGCCAACGAAGAGCAGATTCGCCAATCGAATCCGAAGAGCACCGCCGACCTGCTGAAGATCTCGCCGGGCATGTGGCCGGAATCGACCGGCGGCCAGACCGGCGCGAACATCGAGATCGCGGGTTTTCCGGGCGGCGGCGATGCGCCGTACTTCACCACGTTGCTGATGGGCTCGCCGGTGTACGGCATGCCGACCCTGTCGTTCTTCGAAACGACCAGCATCGTGCGTCTGGACGATACGGTGCGCTCCGTGGAAATCCTTCAAGGCGGGCCTTCGGTGGTGTTCGCCGGCGGTCAGATCGGCGCGACCGCGAACTTCCTGCTCAAGACCGGCACCGAGCAGCCGTCCGGCAGTCTGGGGCTGACTTATGGAGACGAGAATCTCTGGCGCCTGGATGGGTTCACGGGATTCAAGGTGGCCGAAGGCTGGTACGGCAGCGTCGGCGGTTTCTATCGCACCTCCGATGGCGTGCGCGATCCCCAGTTTCCCGCCGACGAAGGCGGCCAGCTGACGGCCACGCTCAAACGCGAGTCCGAGCGCGGCGACCTGGTTTTGTATGCACGCTATCTGAACGACAAGAATCAATTCATCACGCCGATTCCACTGATCCAGACCGGCACCGACAATTTCCATCCGTACCCCGGCTTCGATCCGCGGACCGGAACCTATTACAGCAAGGCGATCCAGCATGTGCGCCTGCCCGGCTATCCCAATGGCGGCACCACCGCCGATCTTGCCAACGGCCGCGGCGCCGACATGTGGTTCGCCGGCGCGAACTACGATCACGACTTCGACAACGGCTGGTCGATCAGCAACAAGTTCCTCGCCAATGCCGGCGATGCGGACACCAACGCGCTGTTCTCCGGCACCAATCCAGCCTTGCTCAGCGATGCGCTCTACACCATTTCCACCGATCTGGGCGGCTTCGAGCTGCCGGCAGGCTCGGCGACGGCGACGTTCGTCGGCGGTGGCGCGGTCGCGCCGACGCAGGATGTCATTCATCAAGGCTGGTGGTTCATCCACAAGGAACTGACCAACTTCAACAACGACTTCCGCCTGAGCAAGGAGGTGTTCGAGGGCAACACGCTGACCTTCGGCGTGTATCTGGCCTACTACGAAATGGCCGACGAGTGGGCCTTCGGCAACCAGATGTTGATGACCAATACGCCGAACGCACGGCCCATCACGGTCAGCTACGTTTCGGGCGGGCAGACCTACCAGCTGACCGACGATCAGGGCTTTCTCGATTACGGCACATTCAACATCAGCCAGCGCGGTCATGCTTTCAACCACGCCGTTTATCTGTCGGACACGTGGCGCATCGATCGGTGGCTGCTGGATGCCTCGGTCCGCTTCGAGAACCAGGACGCCACCAATCGGGTGTGCAATCTGACGGACGTCGATCTCGACGGCAACCCGCTGACGATCTATGACAACGAGATGTCGGTGTGCGATGGCACGCTCGCTGTGACCGATTACGACAAGGACCTGACCTCGTGGACCGTCGGCGCGAACTACAGCTTCACCGATTCGATGTCTTCATACGTGCGCGTGAACCGCGGCGGACACTTCGCGGATTTCGATAACGGCATCCGCGGCAGCACCAACGACAGCCTGCCTCCCATGCAGATCGTCCGGAACTACGAGATCGGCTTCAAATTCCAGAACGAGTTTCTGTATGCCGACATCAGTGCGTACTTCCGCGACTTCACCGGCTTGCAATATCAGCAGACCGACGCGTCCGGCGCACCGACCGGGGCAAAGCTCTACCACGGCTCGGAGTCGAAAGGGGTGAACTTCATCGGCACGCTCACGCCGGTGGAGAACTTCCGCTTCCAGGTCGTGGCCAACTATCTCGACGGCAAGTACACGGACTACGACGCCTGCGTGCCGTTCACCAACCTGGTGACGGGCAACGGCTGCGCGACCATCGAGGGCAAGCAGCTGCAACGTCAGCCGAAGCTGCGCTACGTCCTCACCCCGAGCTATCGATTCCCGTTCGTCTGGGGTGAGGTCGAGGCATACGTGACCTACACGCACGTCGGCGATCGCACGCAGGACCAATCCGGCTTGCAGCAGCTGGGTTCGTATTACACCTGGGATTTCGGCGTGACCACGCGCGTCGGCGAGAACTGGCAATTCGCCCTGCGTGGTACCAACGTGACCGACGAGCTCGGTCTCACCGAAAGCAATTCGCGCATTTTCGGTACGGCCGCGGGCACCAGTGGCGTGTTGCTGGCCCGTCCGCTGGAAGGCAGCGAGATCAATTTCCAGGCCAAGTATCTGTGGTAGAACGCTGAGCGGTTTGTATCGCCGAGCCCGCGCTTGACGCTGTTGCCCTGGCGGCACGATTGAGTTGCCGAGGTTGGCTTGCGGGGCTGTCTGTTTCATTCTCCGGACAGACCCGCAACCCGACCCAGGTGTCCCATGACCGACCACGCGATCGACCCCGCCGATGAGTACACGCCCCCGCAAGTCTGGACCTGGAGCAAGCCGAACGGCGGCCAGTTCGCGAACATCAATCGACCGGTCTCGGGAGCGACGCATGAGAAGGCGCTGCCCGTGGGGCGGCATCCGTTGCAGCTGTACTCGCAAGGCACGCCGAACGGGCAGAAAGTCACGATCATGCTCGAGGAGCTGCTGGCGCTCGGCCATGCCGGCGCGGAGTACGATGCCTGGCTGATTCGCATCGGCGAAGGAGATCAGTTCGGCAGCGGCTTCGTGGAGCTCAATCCGAACTCGAAGATTCCGGCGCTGATGGATCGCTCGGGTGCGGAGCCGATTCGTGTGTTCGAGTCCGGCGCAATCCTGCTGTACCTCGCGGAGAAATTCGGCGAGTTCCTGCCGTCACAACCGCGGGCGCGCGCAGAGTGTTTCTCCTGGCTGTTCTGGCAGATGGGCAGCGCGCCTTTCCTCGGTGGCGGCTTCGGACATTTCTACGCCTATGCGCCCACCAAGATCGAGTATGCAATCGACCGCTATGCCATGGAGACCAAGCGCCAGCTCGATGTGCTCGATCGCCATCTGGCGCGCAGCACGTATCTGGCCGGCGACGAATACACGATCGCCGACATCGCCGTGTTCCCCTGGTATGGGGCCATGGTCAAAGGCTGGCTGTACAACGCCGGCGAATTCCTGTCCGTGCACGAATATAAAAATGTGCTGCGCTGGGCCGACGCGCTGCTGGCCCGTCCTGCGCTGGTGCGCGGTCGCATGGTGAACCGCACGAGCGGCGATCCCGCCAGCCAGCTGCACGAACGTCACGACGCCAGCGATTTCCAGACCCGGACGCAGGACAAGATCGCGGCACGGTGACCGGGAACGAGCCCTTCGCAAGGCTCCATCCAGTCTCGCTCGGGGTCTACAATCGGCCCGAGTGGACGCTTCGGGTGGATCGGGGGAGCAACATGAACGACAGCATTGGCAAGCTGATTCTGCGTCTGACGCTGGGCATTCTGATCCTGCTGCACGGCATGGCAAAACTCAAAGGCGGCGTCGGCGGCCTGACGGGCGCGGTCACCGGCGCCGGCCTGCCGGCCTTCTTCACCTATGCCGTCTATATCGGTGAGGTGCTCGCGCCCATTCTGGTTCTGCTCGGCTGGTACTCGCGCATCGGCGCGGGCCTGATCGCGATCAACATGCTGTTCGCGTTCACGCTCGTGCATGGAGGCGAGCTGTTCGCGCTCGACAAGACGGGCGGCTGGGCGCTCGAGCTGCAAGGAATGTTTCTATTCACGGCGATCGCCCTGGCGCTGCTCGGGCCAGGGCGCTTCAGCCTGAACGGCAAATGAGATGATTACAGCGACGACGCGGTCGGCACCGTGATCGTTTGATTCGACAAAGGCGGCGTATGCACGGGCAGACGCCGCACGCGCGTCGCCTGTTCGAAGCTGTAACCGAGCGCCAGCAGCTTCGGCTCGCTGAAGGCCGGGCCGAAGAACGAGATACCGACCGGCAGGTCGTCGGTGGTGAAGCCCGCGGGCACGATCAGATCGGGAAAGCCGGTGAGATTGGCGATGTTGGTCGCCGAGTTCACATCGGGGGCCGGATTGTCCTGTGCGATCAGGGTCGGGCGGCGAGGCGAAGTGGGATAGACGATGGCGTCGAGTTTCTCCGCCGCGAGGATGCCTTCAACCACGGTTCGAACCATCGGCAGCGCGTAATCGCGCACCGACAGATAACGGTAATCGTCGAGCTTGCCGCTCTCCGCTTCTTTCTTGAACAGCGTCCAGCGCACCGGGTTCGGGCCGCCGCCGCCGGGACGCAGCGATCTCACCTCGTTGGAGCGCTCGATGAGTTGCTCCAGGTTCTTCGGATAGCCGGGGCCGGTTGCGGCGAGATACTGGCCGATCTGCACGGCGAACTCCGGCCGGCGAACCGCCGCATAGAACTCTTCTTTGCCATCCAGCAGCCACTTCGGAAACCGCACGTCGACGACCGTCGCGCCCGCTTTGCGCATCGACTCCAGTGCCGATTCGATCACCCAATCGACGTCCTGGTCCGCGCCGAGAAAATCGCGTGCGATACCGATGCGCGCGCCCTTCAACGCATCGGCCTTGAGATAACGAGTGTAGTCGGTGACGGATTTTCCTTTGCTCTTCTGGGTTGCCGGATCGGCGGCGTCCACGCCGGTCATGATTCCGAGCGACACGGCAATGTCATAAACGCTGCGAGCCATCGGCCCGCCGGTGTCGAATGTGAGCGAGAGCGGAATGATGCCGTCGCGGCTGAGCAGACCGTGCGTGGGCTTCAAACCCACAATGCCGTTAGCGGTGGCGGGTCCGCGGATAGAGCCGCCCGTGTCGGTGCCCAAGCCAAGGGGTGCATACGCAGCTGCAATTCCGGCGCCGGTGCCGCCGGACGAGCCGGAGGGCGTGCGCGCGAGATTGTGAGGATTGAGCGTCTGGCCGCCCAGTGAGCTGTGAGCGGCGCCGGAAGCGAACTCGGACAGGTTGACCTTGGCGAGGATGATGGCGCCGGCATCGCGCAGTTTCTTGACGACGTACGCATCGTCCGGCGGCACCCAGTTTTCCAGCAGCACCGAGCCGCCGGTCGTGGGCATATCGAACGTATCGAAGTTGTCTTTCAACAGCACCGGTATGCCGTGCAACGGCGAGCGAGGACCTTTGCTCTTGCGCTCGGCATCCAGCGCGCGGGCGATCTCGATCGCCTTCGGATTCAGCGTCAGGACCGCATTGAGCTTCGGCCCCTGCTCGTCATAGGCCTCGATGCGCGCGAGACAGTGCTGTACCAGTTGCTCGGAGGTCAGTGTCCCAGCCTGGAAGGCCTGGTTGAGATCGCCGATGGTCGCCGCGTCGAAGTCGATGCTCGCCGCCCGCAGGCCGGCGGTGTAACTGATCAGCAATGCGGCCAGCGTCGCCAGGCCGAACGAACGATGCAATCGCATTGATACTCCAGGGTGGGTTGGGTCTGTTTCGGCGAAAGCAGGATGCATGCCAGCGAAAACAATTCACGCGAGCGTGACATTGCGCTGTTTTTTGATCGTGCGGAGGCGTTTGTGAGCAGACGAATTGCCGCGCGCGAGGCTCATGCGCGGCCACTGCGCCACGAACGGGCGTCGCTGGCCTCGCATGCACGGTGAAAGGTCGCGACATCGCTGGTCGAGACGCTGACTTCAGAGGATGGTTACGTTGACCGCGGGCAGCGGCCCGAGCTGGAACGAGTAGACGTCGCCGGCGACGGCGAACTTCGTCGGGATGATGGAGCCGGTCATGATCCACTGACCGGGCCGCAGCGGCTGTCCCGCAGCTTGGGCGAAGCGAGCGACCCAGGCGAGCACCCAGAGCGGGCCATTCATCACGTCGTCGCTGGAGCCCGTCGCGACGGGCTCGCCATTCACGAGCAACCGACCGTGCAGACCGCGCAGATCGCCAAAGGCGGAAGGCGAGGTGGCCTCGCCGAGCACGATCCCTTTGTTCCAGCTGTTCTCGGCCGCGATCGAGCTGGCTTCGAGCCGGGCGTAGTCGGCATCGCGATCGTCGATGATCTCGAACGCCGCCGCGATGGCATCGACGCACCCGATCAAATCCTGGCCGTTGGGTGCTGCGGACGAGACGGGGACTTCCTTGCCGATGCGCAAGGCCAGCTCGCTTTCGATGCCGAGCCGATGAAACTCGGAATTGCGAATGCTCGCGCCGCTCGCGTGCACGGTGCTTTTCAGGATACGTCCGGCGATCGGTTCGGCCACGCCGCAGAACTGCTGCATCTTCTGGGTGGTGAGGCCGATCTTGTAGCCGGCCACCCCATCGCCGGAACGAAGCGCTCGCGCCAGGATTTCGTCCTGGATGGCATAGGCCTCATCGAGGGTCGCGGGACGACCGTCGAAGCGATACAGCTGGAACCGGGTGCGATTCCTCACATGGGTTTCAAACTGATCGACGACGGCGCGAACCTGATCGGCTTGCATGCTTCGACCTCGACGCATCGGGCGTCGGAACAGGGTGCCGGGCACTGTAGCACAGGCCATTTGGGAAAAATTTGTGCTTGCGGGACAGTACACTCGAGCGCACAACGAGGAGCGCGTATGGCCGCCTACATGATCTGCACGATGAAGGTCCACGACCCGGTCACTTTCCGAAAGTACTCGGATCACACGCCCAAGACCCTGCAGAAATACGGGGGCCGGTTTCTGACGCGCGGCGATCAGGTCACGACCTCGGAAGGCGAGACCTTCACGCAGCGGATGGTGATCCTCGAATTTCCAGACCGCGCTTCGGCCGAAGCCTGGTACAACGATCCGGAGTATCAACGGCTGTCGGAGTTCCGGCGCGCGGCGACCACGGACGGCCGTATGATTCTTCAGGAAGGCCGGCCCGATCAGGTCGCGCCGGATCCTCGCGTCTGATTGCCGCCGGAGGTTTGTGATGGATCTGAAGATATCGGGACGTCGTGCACTGGTGTTCGGCGCGTCCCAGGGGCTCGGCAAAGCCGTCGCGCAGGAACTGGTTGCGGAAGGCGTGCAGGTCGCCATCGTTTCTCGCGATCCGGCTCGTATCGCGGCGACCGCGGCCGAGATCGGCGCCATCGGCATTGCCGGCGATGTTTCGTTGGCGGGCAATTGTGAGGCTTTGGTTGCTCAGGCCACGAAGGCGCTGGGCGGGCCCGTCGACATCCTGGTGACGAACACTGGCGGTCCACCGGCGGGCTCCTTCGAGCGCATGTCCGCGGCCGACTGGCAAAAGGGGTTCGACAATCTGTGGATGAGCACGGTGGAAAGCATCCTCGCCGTGTTACCTCACATGCGTGCACGCAAGTGGGGGCGCATCCTCGCCATCACTTCGATCTCTGCCCGCGAACCGCAACCGGGCCTGGTGATTTCAAACAGCTTGCGGGCCGGCTTGTTGGGGCTGATCAACTCGGTCAGCCGGGATGTCGCGAAAGACGGCATCACCATGAATGCGCTGCTGCCCGGCTACACGGCCACCGAGCGGCTCACGGAGCTCGGCGTGGACGATGCGACCATGGGGCCGAAGATTCCGACCGGCCGCATCGGCAAGCCGGAGGAGTTCGCCGCGCTGGCGGCATTCCTCGCATCGGATCGCGCCTCGTACATCACTGGACAGGCGATTGCAGTGGACGGCGGGTTCCTGAACTCGATCTGATCCGAAGTCCCGCCATCGCGGCAGGACTTCGGGACGCAAAGGTTGGGCTGAACCGACAGCCCATTGGATTGCTCGGCAGGGTCACACGGACGAGGATTGTCGATGATTCGCCATCGAAACAAGGTTGCTGCATCGTTATCGTTTCTCACGCTGCTGCTGACCTGCATTTCCGCGCTCGCTCGACCCGAGATTCCCAACACTCCGGCGGGACGCGCGTTCTCGGACTGGCTCTCGTCCTTCAATTCAGCCGATCCCAAACAAATAGCCTCGTTCAAGCAGAAGTACGCCCGCAAAGGGGAGGTGGCCGAGACGTTGGACTTTCGTGCGTACACGGGCGGCCTCGAACTGTTGCAGCTGGAACGCAGCACTCCCAACAACGTGTTGGCGCTGATGAGGGAGGTCGAGTCCGAACGGGGTATGTACCTGGAGGTGACCGTCAAGGGCGACGGCCGCGGTGACAACCTGATTATGGAGATCCGTCCCGCTTCGCTGCCGCCGCAGTTCGCGCCGCCGAGGATGGCGATGGCCGACGCGCTGGCGGCGCTCGAGGAGCGGGCGACTCAGAAGGCCGCGGCAGATCAATTCTCCGGCGCACTGCTGGTTGCAAAAGGTGAGCAAGTGCTGCTCGAGCAGGCGTGGGGATCCGCGAATCGCGCAACGTCGCGAGCCGCGACCGCCGAGACCCAATTCCGTCTGGGCTCGATGAACAAGATGTTCACGGCGGTGGCCATATTGCAGCTTGTGGACTCCGGCAAGCTGTCGCTGCAAGGGACCGTGGGTCAGTATCTTCCGGACTATCCCAATCGCGATGTCGCTGCGAAGGTCACGCTGCATCATCTGCTCACGCACACCGGCGGCATGGGCGACATCTTTGGTCCCGAGTTCGACGCGCAACGGTTGCGACTGAAGGAGCATGCCGATTACGTGGCGCTGTTCGGCAAGCGGGGACCGGAGTACGAACCTGGCTCTCGGGATGGATACTCCAATTATTGATATGTGTTGCTCGGCCGTTTGATCGAGGCGGTCAGCGGCCTGTCTTATTACGATTACGTCCAGCAACACATCTATGCGAAAGCCGGTATGCAATCGACGGCTTCATTGCCCGAGTCGGTCGATGTCCCGGCGCGCTCCCAGGGATACACCAAGAAGGATGCGCGGTGGATGTCGAACGAGCACACACTGCCCTATCGGGGTATGGCGGCCGGTGGTGGTTACTCCACTGTGGGCGACTTGCTGCGGTTCGCGCGAGCGCTGGAGGCCGGCAAACTCGTTTCGAAACGCCTCCTTGCCGCTGCAACGTCGCCGCAGAACCTCGGCGGCGGTTTCGGTTACGGCTTCGCCCTTCAGGGCGAGGGCGCGACACGCTTCTATGGGGGTGTCGGCGGGGCGCCTGGAATGAATGCGGAGCTGCGGATCTATCCCGAGCTGGGCTATGTCCTGGTGGGACTCAGCAACTTCGATCCGCCCGCTGCCGAGACCCTGGTCGAGTTTTTCTCCACGCGCATGCCCATCGAGCGCACCTCGTCCCAGACTCGCGTTGAGCAGGCTCGCAGGCCATGAGCTGGATCGCCTCGAGTAACTCGACCCGGACCGATGCACTTTATTTCAAAGTGCTGCCACCGGCGCCGGCGCTGCGCCACTGGGTTCGCTATTACTGGATTCTCAAGGACGACACCCGGTCACCCCAAATCGACGAATACCTCGCGCCCGACGGTTTCGAGGAGATCATCTTCTCGTATGCCGATGGCTTCAGGCGCGAAGAGATCTGCGGCACCGAGACTCAGCGTCATATCTTGCGAGGCAGCTACATCGTCGGCACGAAGTCCTGTGGCGTGTCGTGCTCGCGAATCGGCCGGCTCGCGATGATCGGGGTCAAGCTGTGGCCTCAAGTGCTGCATTCGTTCTTGCGCAGCCCGCTGCACGATCTTTCGGGCAGGCCGCTGCAGCTCGGGGATGTGAACGCGTCCGTCCTCTCGGAGCTCGAGAGTCGGCTGTTCGATGCCGACTCCGAGCCCGCCATCAAGGCAATCCTGGATCAAGCGTTGCTGCGCGAGCTATCCACGGACTTCAATGACATGCTGAGTTTCTCGATTCGAGAGCTGTTCGAGTCCCGAGGCACCTTGGGGATCGATGAGCTCATTGGCCGGTGCGGAGTGCACTATCGAACGTTGGAGAAAGCGTTCCGGGAGCGCGTCGGTGTTCCGCCCAAGACACTTGCGAAGATTCTCAGGTTCAAACACGCATTCAACAGCCTCTCCGACAAGGCCGAGGCGGGTCGCCTCGGCGCTCTGGAATGCGGCTACTACGATCAATCTCACTTCTGCAAGGAATTCAAATTCTTCACGGGCAGAACGCCAACGCGCTTCTTCCGCGAGCGGCTCTCGGTCGACGTGGCGAAATTCTGTCTGGCCCTGGATCTGCAAACTCTGAATGGATCGCCCGCGACCGCGGAGTTCGTTCTTTAGCGGCCCACTTTTTACAATACGTGCGTGCTTCGCCCGACTAGATTTCGCTCCCGCCACTACGGCGAGGAGCGACAGACTCAGTGAGCGAACGTATCGAATCCATCCCAGACGGGACCCGCTATTCCAACTGGAAATCCTGGCCTGTGCCGCAAGCACTGCTCGCGCTGCTGCTCATTGGTTCCAGCAGCAATGCTCTGGCTCAGTACAACATCGGCACGGGCGCGGCCATGACTCTGTATCGGGAGTCGTGCGCGGGCTGTCACGGCCCCGCACTCGGCGGCGGCAGCGCGAGCTCGTTGGTCGATGACCAATGGGTCAATGGCGATAGCGACGAAGCCATCGCCCGCTCGATTCGGGATGGTGTGTCCGGTACGGCGATGCCGGCGTGGAAAGCGGCACTCAGCGCGGAGCAGATTCGCTCGCTGGTCATCCTCATCCGCGAGCAGCGCGAGTCGGATCGGCTCAAGGCGCTGGAGCAAGCCAACAGCGTTCAAGCCGGCGCTGTCTTCAGCAGCGAGCTGCATACATTCACTCTGGAGCCCGTGGCTGAAATGACGGGCACGCTGTGGGCCATGGATTTTCTCTCCGATGGCTCGCTGCTCAGCACGCAGCTGGACGGCACGCTCTGGCATATCGTCGACGGCAAACGTACCGCAATCGCGGGTACGCCGACCGTATTCGTCAAATCTCAAGGCGGCTTGCTGGATGTGAAAGTGCATTCGCGGCAGGCCGGTGGCGATTGGATCTATCTGACCTACAGTGAAAGAAGCGAACGGGGCGCGATGACCGCGGTGGTTCGAGGCAGGATCAAGGACGATCGGTGGGTCGAGCAGCAGAATATCTTCCGCGTGCCGGTGGAGCAGCACATCGATACCGCCTATCACTACGGTTCGCGCCTGGCGATCGCGGGCGACTATGTGTTCTTCAGCGTGGGCGATCGGGGACGCCAGGACATGGCGCAGGATCTGAGTCGGCCCAACGGCAAGATTCATCGGCTGCACCTCGATGGATCCGTGCCGAAAGACAATCCGTTTCGTGGAGAGGGCGAATATGCATCCGTGTGGAGTTACGGACATCGCAATCCACAAGGGATGGATGCGCATCCCGTTACAGGCACGATCTGGGCGTCGGAACACGGCCCGCGCGGCGGCGATGAGGTCAACCACATACAACGGGGCCGAAACTACGGTTGGCCGCGAGCCACGTACGGGATGAACTACGACGGCACCGCCATGACTGCGACACCCAGCATGCCGGGTATCGAGGAGCCTGCTCGTTACTGGACGCCATCGATTTCTCCCGGCGGCATCGCTTTCTACATGGGAGACCGATTCCCCCGCTGGAAGGGCAGCCTGTTCGTCGGCGGCCAGGGTGCGCGCGAGCTGCATCGGCTGACGCTTGATGGAACCACGGTCGCCTCGGATGAAACCGTCATGTCAGGACAGGGTCGGGTGCGCGATGTGGCCAGCGGCCCCGACGGCTATCTGTATGTGCTCCTCAACAATCCCGAGCCTGCTTCGAGCGGCATCTATCGTCTCGTGCCCGCGCCGGAGCGCGGCTCACAGAAGAAGGAAGACAAACATGCACACTAAGGTCCATGCACTCGCGATGTTGCTCAGTTGTGGAGCGCTGGCATCCGTTGCTGTCGCGGAGCCGCCCTCGAAGCTGCCGTCGAAGCCCCAGTTGAGCATGGCACTGGCGCAGAAGATGGCCATGGCCTGCGTAAATCATCAGCGCGAGAACAATGGGCCGCCGGTGGATGTCGCCATCTATGACGATGGCGCGAAACTGATCTATTTCGTGGCCATGGACGGCACCTCGAGCGGCACCGGTCCCACCGCCATGGCCAAGGCGGAAAGCGCCGCTCGATTCCGCTTCCCCTCGGCGGAAATCGGCGGTTGGGTCAAATCGAATCCCGCGGTCGGCCACGTGCCGGGCCTGCTGGGCGTTCGCGGCGGACTCCCCATCTTCACCGCCAGCGGCAAACCCCTGGGCGGCATCGGGGTGAGCGGCGCGCCGGCCGAGGTGGACGAGAAATGCGCCCAGGCCGGAATCGATGCGGTTGCGTCACAGCTGCAGGAGTGAAAGATCGGCGGCCGACACGCCGGCTGCGCAACATCTCTTCGTTCGATTCTTGGTATGCTCGGCCGAACGAGGGGGATGGATCAATGATGAAATATCTTGCGCTGGCATTCATTCTGTTCGCGGGCTCGACGCCTGCGTGGGCGACGTGGTCGGTGATTGCGCTGGACGCGCGTAGCGGTCAGGTGGTGATCGCGTCGGCGACCTGCGTTCGGCAAGAGGCATTTCCCAAACGCGAGCCGGTCGCTGCGCGCGACCTGATGGACCTGCAGGCGGTGATCGTGCCGGGCGTGGGCGTGGCGGCCTGCCAGGCCGGTGCCGACAACACGCACGAGAACCAGATGCTGGTGTACCGGGAACTGAAGAAGGGCACGCCGCCCGCCGACATCATCGAAATGCTCAAGAAGGATCCGAACATCGAGCGGCGGCAGTTCGGCATCCTGGCCATGCCCAACGGCAAGGACATCACCGCGAGCAACAACCGCGCCGGATTCAACGGGACCAGCAACTCGCGGTCGTCCTTGTACTTCGGTGGCCAGGTGGGGCCGGACATCTACTATCAGGTTCAGGGCAACACGCTGCTTGGCGATCAGGTGGTGTATCTGGCCGCGCTCGCATTCACCCGCGCCACTGGCACGCTCGCCGATCGCGTGATGGCCGCGATGGAAGCGGCCGATGTGAACGGCGGCGATCACCGCTGCAACTGCGGATCCAACCCGATGGACTTCGTCCCCTGTGACAACAAGACGGCGCACGTTTCTTACATCGCCATCGCCGAGAAGAACGACCAGCAGGGCGTCACTCACAACGATGGCAAATACTTCGCCTACATCAGCGTGATGGACAACGACATCAAGCGCGGCGAAAGCGCCAATCCGGTGCGCACGCTCCGCATGCGCTACGACGCGTGGGTGAAGTCCGGCTCGCCACGTTTGGCACCGCCGCCGCCGACGTTGTATCAGCCGAAAAGTTAGCAGCTTCGCGGCTGTGTCGTCATTCGCGCCGCGCGCTTACCTGCGGTAGGTGCGCGGCTAGTGATCGTGACCATGGTCACCGGTCTGATGCGCTTGGTAGTGCGCACGAAGCAGGTCACCGCCGAAGTCGCGTTCCAAGTCGCGCCAGACGCTGTGGATGTGATTGGCGTTGTTCTGAGTGTTGTCGTACTCGATGAGGACAGTGGGGCCGTGCACCCGGTAGTAGTGCGGCTTGCCCGGCTCGAGACTGCCCGCCCATCCAAAGTGCAGCTTGTCAAAGCCCGCGCGCTCGATGCGATCGAGCTGCTCTCGTGCCGCACTCTCCGTCATGCGACCGGCGTACACGTCCAGTAGCTTGCGCAATTGCGCTTGCTCCGGCTGCGACATCTCGCTTGCTGGAAGCCCTTCGATGTTCAGCGAACGTACCTTGGGGTCGTTGCGCGTGACGATGTCGGGGAAAGCGTCCTCTGCAAGCATCGCGCGGGTGCGTCGTTCCTTCGGCAACATGCGTATCAACTCGCGAGCCAGATCTTCTTCTGCCGCGAGCAATCGCAGGCCGGCTTTCGGACCGTGCGGTACGCGCGCGGGGTTGGAGCCCATGAAGAGTGGCGCGACGACCTGAGTTTCGCCGTCGACATGGGTCACGTTGACGGAAAGATGATGGCCTTCGAATCGCCACGCCCAAGGTGCGCGCGGACCCGGTTCCCCGAACACGGCGGTGTAGTAGAGCTCCGGATCGCGCCGCGGATTGCCTTCGATCTCCGCCAGGATCGATTCGTGCTGCACGATCTGTTTAGCAGTGTTGAATCCTCCGGGGCTCAGCGCGGAACGCAGCAGTGGATCGACCAGCGCTTTCTGGTTTGCATCGAGGTCTGCCAGCGCGACGCCCGCACGTTTCCTGGGGACGTAGTTCCAGTTGGTGCGCTCAGACGAATCGAATGGCAACTTGGCTCGTGATCGCTGGGCGTCCGGTAGCGATTGCAGAAGTGCACCCGCAGCCCCTGTCCCGGAAGACTGCTTATCATCACTCTCGCTGGGCTCGTTCGCGCGACTCGACATGAGAGCAGCTCCCAAGCTGACGAAAATTGCGACGGCGCCAAGCAGCACGGGCCTGGCGCGGTTGATCGTGAGTCCGTTGATCATGTGGAGGCGCTCATGAGAGAGATTCCGAGCTGGCAACGGGTATCCTCATTCCCACGGTGTCGGGCCCCCGGCGGCACTGTCCGATGACGCTTGGGTTCTCGGCGCGGTTCCCTGATCAACAGGCTATCCCGCGCGGCCGCGCCCCTGCAATGCCTATGCACGCGTATCCCAAGCCGGAGACTGCGATCGAGCATGTGAGGGCTGAGCTGGTACAGTGTCCTGTCACCGACAGGTCAGAGCTCCCCATGCGACTGAAACACATACTTCTCACTGCGTTGCTCGTCTGGAATCTCGCGACCGCCGCGGTTGCGCAGGACAAGCCAGTCGTGGTGCTGCTCGCGACCGGCGGCACCATTGCCATGAAGATCGACCCGGAGAAGAACGCGCCGGTGCCGGCCATCTCGGGCGAGGATCTGATGGCGACGGTGCCCGCGGTGGCGAAGTACGCGACCGTGGAGGTCAAGAACCTTTCCAATGTGCCCTCGGCCTACATGGATCCCGTTCGGTGGGCGGCATTGACGAAGGAGGTCACAGCCTCGCTCGCACGTAGCGAAGTAGCGGGCGTCGTTGTATCGCACGGAACAGATACCCTGGAGGAAACAGCTTACTGGCTCGATCTCACGGTCGACTCCGACAAGCCGGTGGTACTCATCGGCGCGCAACGTAACGCGTCCGAATCCGATTTCGACGGGCCGCGCAATCTCACCAACGCGGTGCGCATCGCAGTCGACCCGCAGTCTCGCGGCAAGGGTGTCGTTCTTGCCATGAACGGACAGATCAATGCAGCCCGCAGCGTGACCAAGACGCACACGGCCAGTGTGGAGACATTCAAGTCGGGCGAGTTCGGATTTTTGGGCGAAGTGTACGGCGACCGTATCGTGTATTCGCGTTCCCCGCTGCGCCGTCAGCACGTCCAGCTGCGAGCCGATCGTATGCCTCGTGTCGACATCATCGCCACGTACGGCGGCGCCGACGGCGACCTGCTTAAGGCGGCGGTGGATCACGGCGCCAAGGGTATCGTCGTGCAGGGCCTGGGCATGGGGAACGTCAACCCATCTGTGTATGCCGCGATCAAGGACGCGATCGGGCGAGGCGTGCCTGTCGTCATCACGTCGCGCGTGCCGAATGGCCGCGTGCTGCCGAACTACGGTTTCGAAGGCGGCGGCCAAACCCTGGCCGCAGCGGGCGCCGTGATGGGCGATGACCTGTCTCCGCAAAAGGCGCGAATCCTGTTGATGCTGCTGTTGAGTAACGGTCTCGGCAGCCAGGAAGCATTGCAGCGGGCGTTCGATCGATAGATCGGGCCGGCGAATGTTCGCGCTGGACACGGTAGGGGATAGTCGCATATCGGGTTTTAGGTAGAACTGCAGACTTGCGAATGACCGGCGCGAGTAAGGGAATGAAGGGCGAGACGGTGATCGTCGGTCTCCGAACCACCGCATACCGAGCCGGTAGTTGCGACTCGCAAAGGCGGAGCGCCTTTTGCTCGAGGAGCCATCATGCGACATCAAGACCAGCCAGCCGACAACGTGGCATGCGTCAGGCGTACAGATGCTCACATCATCCTTGGCCAGCGCCGGCGTCCGGGTCCGCTTGGGATCATCGCCATGGGATTGTTGTTGTCATTGGCAGCTGTCTGCTCTCGAGCCGACGTAGTGCCCATCTCCTCCATCGACGACATCGTTGACGCAACGACGATCGATTTCGAAGAGCCGGGCAGCACTGCCAACGATATCCTGCCCATGTTCGACATGACAGCGACGCCGGATGTGGTCATCGATACTCTCACCGTTCCAATAACAGGGAACAGCGATGCTCCGATTGCCAATCGCGCACTGTTTCCTGCTTTTGCCGTCCTGAGAATTCAAACGACGGGTAAGCCCTGGAATCAGATCGGCCTCACGGGAGCCGCGACTATTCTTGGCGCGAGTCGAACTCTTACATTGCGCGCGTTCGATACGAGCAATGTCGAGCTGGGGAGTGTCACTCGGGTATTTGCTCCTGTGGACAGCAGTTTCGAGGCATTCAACGCTGCCGCTGTGTTTCTCGGGCTGTCGTCAACGACGCCGATCCACGCAATCGAATTGACAAGCGACAACCCGAACACCGCGTGGGATAGCCTGACTTTCAGTGTCGTGCTGATCCCTGTAATCATCGACATCAAGCCCGGCAGCTTCCCGAACAGCATCAACCCGAAGAGCAATGGAAGGATTCCAGTGGCCATTCTGACTACTGACCGCTTCGATGCCACCACCGTGGATCCGGCCACGGTCCTCTTTGGTCGAACCGGCACCGAGGCCGCTCCGGTGCACTTTGCCTTGGAGGATGTCGATGCAGACGGGAATACCGATATGATCCTGCACTTCAAAACTCAGCAGACGGGCATCGGTTGCGGCGATGATTCCGCCACCCTTAGAGGGGAAGTCTTTGGTGGGCGGACGATTGGGGGCTCGGATTCAATCCGGACCGTGGGGTGTAAATAGCAAGCTGACTGTGAAAAGCGGGTCGGACTCGAACTTGCCCTGATCTTGGTCGAGTCCGCGCCTGCGCGAAGCGCTTCGCGCGGATCCAACCCCGCGCGTAAACCCGCGGCGCGTACCGCGCATGATCGCGCGCAAGCGAACCAAAAAAACATTAGAAACAAGCGATGGCGGTCGCCTGTTGTTATATACAGGTCTGCCGCGTTGAGCTAAGATCTGACCGTGCTTGACATCCAAGCACCCCGACCACCGCCCGAAACCCATCCTCAACTTTCGAGCGGCCCCCACACGACTCGTATCAAGAGTGACTCCATGCATGAAAGTCGGCGCCGACTGCGCCAAGACCGTCGAGCGCCTCACCAGCACCGAACCAGGAGGACGACATGGCCGACCAAGATGATGTTTCGAAGCCCACGCGTGGGCGTCGCAATCCATTCAAGTCCGCGGCCAAGGCCTTGAGTGCAGCCGCAGCGGCCGACTCCGAGCCGTCGCGCGACCTCACCAGCGCCCTGCTAACAGCACCGCCGCCGCGGACCCTCGAAGAAGCCATCGCTAATACGCGGGCGCTACTGCTCGAAGTCCGCGCGATGGCCCACTGCTTGTCCGAGGTGCTGCTTTACGCGGACGATGCGGACACCATGATGCACGCAGAGGTCGCACAGATGGTGGCGCGGGGCATTGGAGAGGCCGCGGCGCAGATGGATCTCACGAAGTTGCGGCCCCTGATCGACGCGGTCCGGCGGGGAGGGTCGTCGAGTGATGGGTTGCGTGGGGGCCCGAGCACCTATCCGTATAACATCAGAGAGGCGACGCCGGTGTATCGCGCTTAGCGGACGAGTGTTGAAAGCCCGGAGAGCCGGGCACTCAACGCCGCGAACTATCGCTTCCTCATGCTCATCGCCGAATGCGATCGCCGCAAAGGGAGGCGGCGACCGCGGGACGCAATCGTGCGCGCACTGGCTCGATTGGAAGTATAGTTGGCGCACATTCCCTTGCCGTCACGACCATGTCCATCGCCTCCGATACGCCCTCGATCCGCAAAGCAACGCCCGCTGACGCCGCAGCTATGGCCGAGTTGGGGGCCGCTACGTTCACGGAAACGTTCGGCCACTTGTATCCGCCTGAAGATCTGCAGGCGTTTCTCTCGAAGAACCACTCGCTGGAGAGCTGGACTCGGGCGCTCACCGATCCGACCCGCGGCGTGTTCGTGGTCGAGGATCAGAGCGGTCGCAAGATCGGATTCATCGCGGTCGGCGCGTGCAAGCTGCCGGTCGAGAACCTGGAAGCGCAGGCGGGCGAGGTGCAGCAGCTTTATGTGCTCGCCGAGTTTCACAACCTTCGGCTTGGCCGACGCTTGATGGAGCAGGGGCTCGAATGGCTGGAGTCGCAGGGCCGCGCGCCGCTGTATATCGGCGTCTGGTCCGAGAACTACGGCGCGCAGCGTTTTTATCAGCGCTATGGATTCAGCAAGGTCGGCGAGTATGGCTTTCCGGTGGGCAACACGGTCGATGCGGAGTTCATCCTGAAACGGTGAGCCATTCAGGCCGCGGTCGTGGACGCTTGCTCATCGACCTCCAGCGGCCCAGGTCGATATGCACGTGCGAGATCTTGCCGGTGAACTTGAACGGCAGCTGGTAGGTGAAGTCGATGGGCGAGCCGCTGTCCATGCCGACGTCGAGCCCTTCGCCGAGTGAGAACTGAATCGGAATGGTGTGTGTCAGGCGGCCGCTCGCGATGGGCTTGCCGTTCGCGCGCATCGTGATCTGGCCGCCCTTGCCGAAGCCGCCGCCGTCGTAGTCGAACTCGACGACGAGTTGCGTCTTGCCGGGAGCCAATGGCTCGTTTGCCTCGAACGTGAAGCGTTCGATGCTCAGGAAGTTATAGACGAACGTCGGCCTGCCTTGCTTCAGATATAGACCGTAACCGCCTTCGAGGCCGCCGTGGGTGATGATCATTCCCTCGGCGTTGCTGTCCGCGACCTCGATCTCCGCCGTGATCTTCCATGACTTGTTGCACATCGATGGCGACGCCGTGTCCGGCAGTCCGACGATGCCAGGATAGTAAGTGATGGAGCTGCGGCCACGAATCAGGTTCGGTCGTCCCATCAGCTCTGCGTTCATGCGCATCGTCCCGCGCCAGTCCGGCGGCAGCACGTTGTATTTCGCGGCTTCGACCCGCCACAGGTCCTGCAGCTGCCGGAGCTTCTCCGGATATTGCTGGGCGAGATCGCGGGCCTGCGAGAAATCCTCCTCGATGTTGTACAGCTCCCAGGGCTCCTGGTCCGGATCCCATTCCTGTCGATTCGAATCGCAGGGCACGAACGCGGGCGAGGAAGCCATCCAGCCCTCGTGATACAGGCCGCGATTGCAGCCGAGCTCGAAGTACTGCGTCTTGCGGCCGCTCCTGGCCTGCGCATCGTCGAGCGTCGGCGCGAAGCTCACGCCTTCGATCGGCTTTTGTTTGACGCCGTTCAGCTCCGTGGGCGGCGTGATGCCGCACAGCTCGTAGAGCGTCGGCACGATGTCGATGGTGTGAATGAACTGATCGCGCAATCCGCCCTCGTCCTTGATGCGCGCGGGCCAGGAAATGATCATCGGATTGCGGGTGCCGCCGAAATGGCTCGCGACCTGCTTGGTCCACTGGAACGGCGTGTTCATGGCATGCGCCCAGGCGGACGGAAAATGATTGAAGTGTTTCGGCCCGCCGAGCTCGTCGACGGCCTCGATGTCGTCCTGCCACTGCTCCGGGAATCCGTTGAAGAACGCGTTCTCGCACAGCGAGCCTTCCAATCCGCCTTCGGCGCTGGCGCCGTTGTCGCCGGCGATATAGATGATCAGGGTATTGTCGGCATCGGGCAGCTGCTTGACGGCTTCGACGATGCGTCCGAGCTCGTGGTCACATTGCGCGGCGAAACCGGCGAACACTTCCATCATCCGCGCATACAGGCGTTTCTGACCGGCGTTGAGCGATTCCCAGGCGGGCAGGCCTTTGGAGCGTTTCGTCAGCTGGGTCTGCTGCGGAATCACGCCGAGTTTCTTCTGGCGCTCGATGGTCTGTTGCCGGTAGACATCCCAGCCCTCGTCGAACCGGCCTTTGAACTTGTCGATCCATTCCCGAGGGGCCTGGTGAGGAGCGTGCGTGGCGCCGGTGGCCACATATAAGAAGAACGGCTTGTCGGGTGCGATCGCCTTGGCCCGCTGCAGCCAGGCGATGGACTTGTCGGCCAGGTCGGTGGTCAGGTGGTAGTTCGGATCGTTCGAGGCCGGCACCAGATTGCGATTCTCGAACAGCACCGGATTCCAATGATTCATGTCGCCGGCGTTGAATCCGTAGAAGTAGTCGAAGCCGAGCCCGTTGGCCCAGCGATCGAACGGCCCGACCGCGCTGGTTTCCCACGGCGGTGTGTTGTGATTCTTGCCGATCCAAGCCGTCATGTAGCCGTTCTGTCGCAGCACCTCTCCGATGGTCCCGCAGCTACGCGGCAGGATGCAGGTATACCCGTCGTATCCCGTCGCGCACGCGGTAATCCCGGCGAACGAGGCTGAATGATGATTGCGGCCGGTGATCAACGCCGCGCGTGTCGGACTGCACAGAGCGGTCGTGTGGAAGCGGTTGTAACGCAGGCCTTCGGCGGCGAGCTTGTCCATCGTCGGCGACGGGATGCCGCCGCCGAAGGTGCTGTACTGACCGAAGCCGCAGTCATCGATCAGGATCAGCAGGATGTTCGGTGCGCCCGCCGGCGCGCGCGCCGGTTGTGGAAATCTCGCGGGGTCGGAGTCGAGAAAGGTGCGGCCGATCTCGCCGGTGAAGTGAAAGGCGGGGCGGGGCAGAACTTCGGGCGTGCCATGACCGTTGGCGCGACGGGTGATTGCGTTCGGATTGGCAGCACCTTTTCGCATGACGAGCTCCGACAGGGGGTGAGCCATTGGAATATGCGAAGGGTGCTGGTGGGGTCGATCCGTGCCCGGGGGCGAGGCGGTGCCCGTTCTCACGACGAAGGCGCGGACGACTTTTGCGGATAGTTGCGGGTCGCGCCGGCTTGCTACTACGATGACTGATCGCCTCACTCGGGCTGGAGCGTGCCATGTTGTTCGAGACCGTGGTTTCCGGTGGTTGCCGCTCTTACCTCGTTGGTTGTGAAGAGACCTGCGCCGCGGCGTTGATCGATCCGGAGCTGAGCCAGGTCGATCGCTATGTCGCGCTGGCGGCACGCGATGGACTGCGGATCAAATACCTCGTCGACACCCACACGCACGCGGATCATTTCTCCGCCACGCAACAGCTGGCGAAACGATTCAATGTGCCCGTGGTGATGCACGTGGCGAGTCCGGCGCCGTTCGTCGATCTGCGCTTGCAGAGTGGCGAGTTGCTGGTGGTCGGCAAGCTGCGGCTCCAGGCGATGCATACGCCGGGGCACACCGGCGATTCCATGTGCCTGACGTTGGAGGATCGAGTCTTCACCGGGGACACGTTGCTGATCGGTGCGACCGGGCGCACCGACTTGCCCACCGGCGACGCCAGCGCGCTCTACGACAGCCTGTTCAACAACGTGTTGAAGCTGGACCCGGCGACCAAGGTATTTCCGGCGCACGAATACAAAGGTCGTACGCACACCACCATCGGCCAGGAGCTGGCGGAGAATCCGAGGCTGCAACAGCGTGACCGTGGCGCGTTCATCGAGATGATGCAGAATCTGAATCTCACCATGCCCACGCACATCACCGAGGCGCTGCGCACGAACATGACGGGCGGCAAGACGATCGCGCAGATGCTGGCCGAGGCGGCGGCAATCGTGCCTTTCATGTCGCTCGCCGAATTGAAAGCGTGCATCGAATCCGAGCGATGCGATTTCCTGGTGCTCGACGTGCGTGAGCGTGACGCTTTCAATGAAGGTCACATTCGAGGTGCGCAGCATCTGCCGCGCGGGCAGTTGGAGTTGCGCGTGAATCAGGAGCTGCCGGATCCCACGCGCCGAATCCTGGTGTATTGCGAATTCGGCAGAGTCTCGACGCTGGCGACAGCGACATTGCGACAGATGGGCTTCAAAGGCGCCGTCGCATTGGATGGCGGCATGAAGGCCTGGCGCGAAGCGGGGTATCCAGTCACGGTGGAGTGAGCCGATGACGCCGACACGACCAGGCATGTGTACGGCGTCCTGCACGATCTTCGATCGATCGACGGCTCGCGCCGTCGACTCGATCTCCTGCTAGTCAGCTCAGACCTTGCGAACCCACCCGTGTGCGTCGGCGATGCTGCCGCGCTGAATCCCAACCAGCTGCTCTTTGAGCTTGCTGGCGACGGTCGCGCCCTGGGCATTCTTGACGCGGAACGAACCGGACGAGCTGACGATCTCGCCAATGCTCGCAACCACCGCCGCCGTGCCACACGCGAAGGCTTCGCTGAGCTTGCCGCTCTCGGCATCCGCGCGCCATTGATCCAGCGAGTAGGGCGCTTCCGAGACTTTCATTCCGAAACCGCGCGCGATCTCGATCAGGCTGGTGCGGGTGATGCCCGGCAGGATCGTGCCGGTGAGCGGCGGCGTGACGAGGGAGCCGTCGTTCATGACGAAGAACAGGTTCATGCCGCCCAGTTCTTCGATCCAGCGATGCTCGGCGGCGTCGAGGAACACGACCTGATCGCAACCGTGTTCGGCCGCTTCGGCTTGAGCGATCAGGCTCGCGGCGTAGTTGCCGCCGCATTTCGCTGCGCCCGTGCCGCCGGGCGCGGCGCGAGTGTACTGATCCGACACCCACAGCTTCAGCGGCTTGTCGCCGCCCTTGAAGTACGGACCGACCGGGCAGGCGATCACGCAGAAGATGTACTCGTGCGCCGGGCGCACGCCGAGGAATGCCTCGCTCGCGAACATGAAAGGGCGCAGGTACAGGCTGCCGGCACCGCTCGGCACCCAGTCCTTGTCGATCCTCACCAGTTCTTCGACCGCCTGGATGAACAGCGCCTCGGGCATCGCCGGCATCGCCAGCCGTTCCGCCGAACGCGCAAAGCGGTTCGCGTTCATGTCGGGGCGAAACAGCACGATTTCGCCCTTGGCCGTGCGATACGCTTTCATGCCTTCGAACACTTCCTGCGCGTAGTGCAGGACGGCGCAGGCGGGATCGATCGCCAGCGGCGCACGGGCCGTGACCTTGCCGTCGTGCCAGCCGCGCTCCGCGGTCCAGCGCATCGTTACCATGTGATCGGTGAAGACGCGGCCGAAACCGGGATCCTCGAGGGTCTTCTCACGGGTCTGGGGGCTGACGGGCGAAGCGTGCGGGGTGATCGTAAAACTCATGTGTGATCCTCGAGGGCGCGAAGCGAGCTGCGCCGGAGCAGCGCTGCCGCTATGATTTGCATTGTATGGTAAAGGCCAAGCCCAGCCTCGGAAATATCGTCAGGCACATCCGCACCAGCAACGGCTGGACCCTGGCCGAGATGAGTCAACGCGTGGCGATTCCGCTGTCCACGCTCGCCAAGGTGGAGAAGGGCCACCTGACGCTGACCTACGACAAGCTGGTGGACTTGAGCGACCGGCTCGGCATGGGGCTGTCGGAATTCCTCAATTCTTCGGCGCACACGGCGCAGCCCAAGGGCATGGCCCGCCGCAGCGTTGGCAAGAGCGATGCCGAAGCACTGAGCGTAGCGACCAAGAACTACGACTATCGCTATCTGTGCACCGAGCTGCGCGGCAAGATCATGATCCCGATCATCAGCCGCGTGCGCTCCAGGACGATGCAGGAGTTCGGGGAACTGCTGCGTCATGCCGGCGAGGAATTCGTGTACGTGCTCGAAGGCGCCATCGAAGTGCACTCGGAGTTTTACGATCCCATTACGCTGCGCGCGGGTGAGTACGTGTATCTGGACAGCGAAATGGGTCACGGCTACCTCGTCGCCGACGGTTTCGAGGAAGCGACGATCCTCGCCGTATGTGCCTCGGCCGCGGCCAACCTTCAGCAGGAATTGATTTCTCAGGCGCGCGGCGAAGCGCATAAGCCTACCAAGACCGCCGCCGCTGGCAACGCTGAAAAGCCGAAAGCGGCCAGATCTCCCACCCACAGGAAAGTCGCCGCGAAAGCCAGGCGCCGCCTCGGCGCGGCGTAACTGTTTCAGCTCGCAGCTCGATGCAGGCCGCACTCGCCGGCGGCTCGCTGGTTTCCGCGCAGTCTCCATTCGGAGCATTTTATCCTGTATGGAGAAAATTATCTTGACAGGAATGGCGCCCTCCCTAGACTGGCCTGGGGGATACAACAATCGGGAGTCGTGATGACGCAATCCCAGTCGTTCCGCCGCGCTCGTCCCTGTGGCGCGGTGTTGCTGTCGCTATGCCTGTTGCTCGGCATCCTGGTGACCGACCCAGGAGTCGAGGCCGCGAATCGACCGATCACCCTCGAACAGCTGCTCAGCGCCCCGTTTCCGTATGGATTGATGGCGTCGCCGCGAGGCGAGCAAGTCGCCTGGATCGCCAATCATCTCGGCGCCAGGAATATTTATCTGGGTGAGGTGGGCAACGACGGAAAGCTCACGGTTCGCGCGCTCACACGCCAGGAAGGCGACAACGGCATCGAGCTCGCCGATCTGCAATGGTCGCACGATGGCTCGACGATCGTGTTCGCTCGCGGCGGCAGCCTCGAGGGCGGTGGGCCCGTCAATCCATTGAGCGCGGCGTCCGGACCGATCGAGATGGAAGTCGCTTCGGTGCGGCTCGATACCGGCGAGATTCGCTCGTTCGGCCCGGGCAGTGCCGCCGTGCCTTCGCCGGTCAACGACGATCTGGTGTTCGTGCGTGGCGGGCAGATCTGGATCGCCAGCCTGGCGCGAGCCGACGCAGCAACGCAGCTGATCCAGGAGGCCGGCGCGGCGAGCGAGCTGTCGTGGTCGCCGGATGGCAAGCGCCTCGCGTTCATCAGCAATCGCAAGGACTACTCGGTGGTGGGCGTCATCGAGCTCGCTTCCCGAAACATTCGCTGGCTGAGCCCCGGCGTCGATCGTGATTTCAACCTGCGCTGGTCGCGGGATGGCAAGCGCCTCGCGTGGATTCGTATGCCTTCGCTCGCGGAATCGTTCCTCACCGATGCGTTCTTCGCGAAGCGCGAGGGTGAGCCCTTCTCCCTGTGGGTCGGCGACGTCGCGACCGGCGCAGGCACCAAGGTGTGGACCGCCGATGCCGGGCCGGGCAGCTTGTTTCAGCCCATCGAAGGCAGCACCAGCCTGTTGTGGAGCGCGGACAATCGCCTGGTGTTTCCTTGGGAGTCGACCGGCTGGCTGCGCCTCTACTCTCTCGATCTGAGCCGCGAGGGATCGCGCCCGGTCGCGCTGTCTCAGGACGGCGCGGAAGTGTTCGCGATGACTTTGGATCAGACCGGTCGCGAGGTGATCTATTCGTCCAACGCCGAGGATGACGATCGTCGGCATCTGTGGAGCGTCTCGGTCAACGGCGGCAAGCCGCAGCGGGCCAGCAAGGGCGAAGGGATCGAAGATTTTCCGGTGCTGACCCCCAAAGGCGCGCTGTTCGCCATGCACAGCACCGCACGCAATCCGATGTCGCCTGCGCAGGTTCAGACGGACGGCACTCTGAAGACGATGCCGGCGAGCGGCGCGAATGTGACATTCCCCAGCGATCGCCTGGTCGTGCCTCAGCGAGTCGTGTTCAAGAGCCCGGACGGCTTGTCCGTGCATGGTCAGTTGTTCGAGGCGGCCGGCAAGAAGCGCTCGAAACAACCTGCGGTGCTGTTTTTCCACGGTGGCCCGCAGCGGCAGATGCTGCTCGGCTGGCATCCCATGGGCGCATACACGCATATGTATGCGATGAATCAGTTCCTCGCCTCGCGAGGATACGTCGTGCTTTCGGTCAACTTTCGTGGCGGCACGGGTTATGGTTTGAATTTCCGCGAGCCTGACGAATTCGCCGCAGGCGGTGGCAGCGAGGCTCGTGACATCGCCGGCGCGGTTGCGTATCTGAAGAGTCGCGGCGACATCGATGCGGCTCGCATCGGCGTTTATGGAATGAGTTACGGCGGCATCATGACGTCCCTGGCGCTCGCGCGGTATCCGCAGGATTTTGCGGTCGGCGTCGACATGGCGGGCGTGCACAACTGGAAGTCGTTTCTTCCGGAGCTGACCGCGCCTGGCGCAAGCGCCGAGGTGGCCGAGGTGGCGCTGCAGTCATCGGCCATGGGCTCGATCAGGAACTGGCGGGCACCGGTGCTGCTCGTGCACGGCGACGACGATCGCGCCGTGGTGTTCTCACAAACGGTCGAGCTCGTGCGCGCTCTGCGGAAGGAAACGAGCGTAGAGCCGGAGCTGCTGATCATTCCCGACGAAGTGCACGATTTCATTCTGCATCGAAGCTGGCGTCGCGTGTTCGAAGCGACCCACGAGTTCATCGATCGCTACTTGCAACAGCCCGGCACTTGAGGAGAGAACCATGATCAGCCGTCGTGAGATGTTGCTGCAGACGGGCCTGCTGGCCGGCGTCACCGCCATGGGACGGTTCGCGGTGGCCGAATCGGCAGGGACTGCGCAGTCCGGCGCCGACGCGACTCTGTTCGCGCGCATGGACGAATTCGCCCGCCAGTACCTGGAGGAAATGCACGCGCCAGGCATGACGCTGGTGCTCGCCGATCGCAAGGGCTTGCGACGCGTCGTGCACTATGGATTTGGCGATGTCGAGCGTCGCGTGCCGGTGAGAGACGACCAACTGTTCGAGATCGGCTCGATCAGCAAGTCGTTCGTCGCAGTCTGTCTGTTGCAGCTGCACGATGAGGGCAAGCTCGATCTGCACAAGCCGGTGGTGGAATACCTGCCCTGGTTCCGCATCGACTCGGCATTCGCGCCCATTACCACCCATCACTTGCTGACGCACGGCGCGGGCTTGCCCGGCAATGTGCCGTTGCTGCCGTCGGATCCGTCGCTGCGCCATCGCGCGGCGTATGCGCCGGGCGAGCACTTCCACTACTGCAACATGGCGTACGAGGCATTGGGCCACCTCGCATGGACGCTCGATGGTCGCGAGCTGCCGGAGGTCATTCGCAAGCGAATTCTCGAACCGCTCGGCATGACGCAGTCGGAACCGGTGATCACGCTCGATATCCGCGAGCGACTGGTGAAGAACTATTCGGCGTTCCAGAACGATCGGCCGGGAACGCGCGATGCACGCTTCGCCGAAGCGGCAGGATTGATCGTGACCACGGGCGCGGGCTCCGTCGCCGCGACGGCAAAGGACATGGGCGCGTACCTGCGCATGATCGCGAACGGCGGTGAAGGTCCGAACGGTCGCAGACTGATGTCGAAGGAATCGTTCGCGCTGTTTACCAGGGCGCACATCGTGGCACCGGAGTTCGGCCCGACCGCGAGTTACGGCTATGGTCTCGCCGTCGACAAGCTCGATGGGCACACCGTCGTGCGTCACACCGGCGGCATGGTGTCATTCATGTCGTCGTTGCTGGTCGACATCGACAACGGTGTCGGTGCGTTCGCGTCCATCAACGCACAGCAAGGCTATCGGCCGACGGCGGTGACTGAGTACGCAGTGCAGCTCATGCGTGAGCAGCAGGCATCCAAACCATTGCCAAACATTCCGCCTCCCAATCCTGCGCTGCGCGTTCCGGATGCGGCTGACTATGCTGGCTCGTATCAGCAGAGCGGCGGCGGCAAGCTGGAAATCCAGAACGACGGCGACAAGCTGTTTCTGGTTCGCGCCAACGGCAAAGTGCCGCTGCAACCGGCAGGCGCGCCGGGCGCATTCATCGTCGCGGACGGAGGCAAGAGTCATTTCCCGCTGGTGTTCGGTCGCGCCGACGCCAAAGATCCGAAGAGCGCGGTGGTCGAAGTGGCTTGGGGCTCGGACTGGTACACCAACTCGAAGTATCGAGGCGAGAAACAATTCACTGCGCCCAAGGAATGGCAGACCTACGTCGGCCATTATCGGAACGAGAATCCCTGGATCGGCAGCATGCGCATCGTGCTGCGCAAGGGCCGTCTGTGGATCGATGGAATGATGCCGCTGGAACCGGCGGGAGACCGCTTCAACTTGCGTGACGTGCCCCATAGCCCCGAATGGATTCAGTTCGGGGAGATCGTCAATGGCCGGTGCATGCGACTGAAGTTCTCGGGCGAGGATCTGTGGCGAGTGGCCACCGCGTAGGGACGAATCCGATGAAACAACGATTGCGCCGCTGGCCGGCAGCTCTATTCTTGTGCGTCATGGCATCCCTTGAAACGACGCTCGCCGCGCCGGTGATCGAGGCCGAGATCGCAAGACTGGCGGCGCCGATCGGCGGCAAAGTCGGCGTCGCCGCGTGGCTGCTCGATGGCAAGGGCGAGCGGGTGCTGGTGAATGCGGGCGAACGCTTCCCGATGGCCAGCACGTTCAAGATCGCGGTCGCCGGCGCGATTCTCGCGAACGTGGATGCCGGCAAGTTGCAACTCGAACAACTGGTCACGGTGCAACCCACCGACATCGTGCCCTCCGACGGCATTGCCAGTCTGGCGATCCATCCCGGCATCAGTCTGTCGGTGCAGAACCTGCTGGAGCTGATGCTCACGTTGAGTGACAACACGGCGACCGACGTGTTGACCAGGCTCGCTGGCGGTCCGCAGGCGGCGACCGCGTGGGTGAGAAAGCAGGGTATCGAAGATCAACGCATCGATCGCGACACGGCCAGCTTGTTGCGTGACTTTTTCAATCTGCCGCCGGGGCCGTTCAATGAAGTCCTCGAAGCCGCGCTCGAGAAAGATCCGCAACTCGAGGAGCGCGGCAATCATCCGAATCCGGCCTTCGACAACGATGTGCGCGATACGTCGACGCCCACTGCGATGGCGCAACTGTTGACGAAGATCTTCAATCAGCAGGCGCTGAGTGTGTCGAGCACCAAAGTGCTGATCGATATCATGCAACGATGTCGCACCGGCGCCGGCCGACTGCAGGGGCAGATGCCCGCGGGCACCGTGATCGCTCACAAAACGGGCACCGTCGGTGGCACGGTGAACGATGTGGGGGTGATTACTTTGCCCGATGGCAAGGGTCAGATCGTCATCGCTGTGTTCATCAAGGAGAGCGACGAGCCGATGGAAGCGCGCGAACGCGTGATTGCCGAAATCGCCCGCTCGGTGCGCGATCACTTCCTGTTTGCGGAGGCCAGCTAGCACCGCCGTGCCGGCATGGCATCTTGCCGGTGCCCGATCCGCTCTCGCCGATCTGCACGCCGTCGCGGACTCGGCGCGTTGAGAACAGCTGTTTCGACGGTATCTATGTCACGCGCGACTGAGCTCAGCCCGCGTCTTTGAGCTGGGCCCGAAGGTCTTTCAGCGTGCCCTGGATGTGCTCTTTCAGCAGCTTCTCGACCTTGCGCTTGTCACGTTCGAGCCAGGCGTTGAACAGCGCCTGGTGTTCGACATGCGCGCGGGCGTCGCGGCCGGCCGGTTCGAGATGCGCGATGACGTAGCGCTCGGCCAGCACCGCCAGGCGCTCGACCAGTTGGGTCGTGAGGGCGCGGCGACCGGGCTCGACCAGCGCAATGTGAAATTCGCGATTGCGAACGGCCACGTCGGCGAGGTTGCTGTGAGCGGCCGTGTCGAGTGCCCTGAACGCTCGCGTCGCATTCGCGCGATCCTCCTCCGTTGCGACGCTCGCCGCGTAGGCCGCCGCCGCCGGCTCGATGGAAAGTCGCAATGCATAAATCTCGTCCACCTGCGCGCGCGACATCGGCTGCACGTAATAGCCGCGATTCGGGTGATTGATCAGCAGCCCTTCCTGCTCCAGCCGCGCCAGCGCTTCGCGCAGAGGGATTTTGCTGATGCCAAGCTCGCTGGCCAGCGCATCCTGCCGGATGGGCTCGCCGTTGGGCAGCCGGCCGTTGAGGATCTGCTCACGGACCACTTCGAACACGCGATCGGAAAGCGTGCGGACGACGATGCTCATGACGGCGGGAACACGGCTCCAGATGGAATACCGTAGACGATCATACCCGAACCGGCGGACGAATTCGGTGCGGAGTGGCGCGGGTTGGGTCGGGAAACAGCCGAAGCGGGCTGCACGATGGTGAACGTGCGGCTTGCCTGGCCGGCTTGGATCGATACTTGCGCACGCGTTCGAGTGAGCGGATCCTTTGCTGACGACGGAGGGCCATCCCATGAGCGAAGCACGTCCCCCCTTGCCGCCTTTCACTCGCGAGACGGCGATTCAAAAGGTTCGTCTGGCGGAGGACGCATGGAACAGCCGCGATCCCGCGCGCGTCGCGCTCGCCTACACGGTCGATAGCCAATGGCGAAATCGTTCCGAGTTTCCGCGCGGGCGCGAGCAGATCATCGAGTTCCTGACGCGCAAGTGGCGCCGCGAGCTGGAATATCGACTCATCAAGGAGCTGTGGACGTTCGCCGACGATCGCATCGCCGTGCGGTTCGCTTACGAATGGCGCGACGATTCGGGCAACTGGTATCGCTCGTATGGCAACGAGAACTGGGAGTTCGATGCGAACGGGCTCATGCAGCGGCGCTACGCCAGCATCAACGATCTGCCGATCGCCGAGTCGGAGCGCAAGTATCATTGGCCGCAGGGCCGGCGGCCCGACGATCACCCGGGACTGAGCGAGCTCGGCCTGTGAGTCATGAGCGTGGCGTGGCCGCCGTGGTCCAGTTGATGACGTGATAAGTCGTCGGGCCGTCGCCGACGTTTCTCAACGAATGCATCTGGTTCGAGGCGTTGAACACGACCGAACCGGGGCCGACGCGCTTCAATTGGCCGTCGACCAGCACTTCGACCGTGCCTTCCTTGACGATCACCAGTTCTTCGTTGGGATGTTTGTGAGGCGCATGCGAGGTGGCGCCGGCAGGCAGCGTCGTCACGTGGAGTTCGAGCTCATTCAACGTAGCGGTTGGTGCGCGGAGGAACTGGCGGACCGCGCGGACTTCTTCTTGCGTGACCGGAACCGCATTCCAATCGATGGCCACCGAGCCCAGGGGTTTTGAATTCGACGCGGCGAGTGCGGTCACTCCGAGCGTGGCGGCGACGGAGAGGGCGGCAATGGACAGATCGCGCAGAGTGATCACGACGAGCTCCTGTGAATCCAGGCAAAGCAGGGCCGGCCGCAGCCGGCCCTGACAACGGTTAGCGCACTTCGGTCATTGCACTTCGATGAAGACCTTGTTGGGCTTGCTGCGCTGATAGCCGTCCCACACGGACACATACAGCTTGAGCATCGTCCCCTTTGGAGTGGCCTGCAGCGCCGCGGCATCGGCCACGGTGATCGCGCCGGTGTCGGCGTCGATTGCGAATATTCCGCCGGTGGAATATTCCGTTTGCCACTGCGAGAACGTCGTGTCCGAGTCGGCGTCGGTGGCTTGCGCTGTACCGACCACCGTTCCCGCCGGCGCGTTTGCCGCGACGGAGAACCACTGGTAGGGAACCTCGGCGACGCTGTTGCGGACGTAACGTTGCAACCACTGCATGGCGGGACGCTCGGCGCCATTCTCATAAGTCAGCCACGCGCCTTGCGCCGTTCGCCAGTGGCCCGGGCGATAGCCCCACAACGTGATGCCCCGGACCGCTTCGTGTTCCCAGAATAGCGGGAAGATCTTCTGATAACCGGCGAGCTGCACCGGATCGTCGTTGCCATCGATGTCCAGCTCGGTCACGTAGATCGGCAGTTGGGTCTTGTTCGCGAGGTAGTCGAGATTGGCCCGGAAGTTCGGCATCGGCGCAGGCTCGGTCGTCGAGAACGCGTGCCCCTGGATGCCGACCAGATCGATCAGCCCGCGCGCCTTCAGCAGCTTGACGATGCCAACGTAGGTTTCGGTGGCATTGCGGTCGTTGGTGATGCTGTAGTCGTTGATCATCAGCTTGGCGTTCGGGAAATATTCGCGCGCCAGCGTGAAGGCGTTGATGATCCAGTCCCAGCCGGTCTGTCCCGCGCCGCCGAGGGCTTCGTAATAATTGCCACAACCGCCGCAGGACTGGCCCGGAGGCGTATTCGCCGGAGCGAGCGGCGGATCGTGCAGCGGCTCGTTCACGACTTCGATCTGTTCCAGATCGGGATAGCGCTCGGCGATGGCGGCCATCCATTCACGCAGCTCCGCGAGTTGCTCGGCCGGTGGCAGATTCTGCAGCCATTCGGGTTGCTGATTGCCCCAGACCAATACGTGCCACTTGAACGTGAACCCGTTGCTGCGCGCGAGTTGATAAGCCGCATCCGCCTGCGTCCAGTTCATCACGTCACGCGTGCTTTCGACGGTGGCCCACTTGCCGCCGTTCTCCGGTGTGACTTGATTCCAGTACGCCGCGAAATTCGCTGTCTGCGCCGGACTGTGCGCACTTCCCAGATATTTCGGCTTGCCGGTCGCGATGGGTGGGCCGGGCGGCGTATAGGGCGGCGGCGGTGGCGGCGGCGGCGTACCGGTCGCGGCCGAACCCGTGTCCAGATCGTTTACCGTGTACCACGAGCCCTGTCGGCCGAACGCAAACTTATCGATGAAGTTGCCGGTCTCGCGGCCCGCGACCGAAAATGTTTGTGTGAGATTGCCCGCCGGCACCGTCCAGGTCGCGGGCCCCGCGAAGCCGGTGATCCTGAACCACTTGAACACATTGGTGGTCGCCGGGCCGCCATTGCGGACCGTGTCGGCCGGCGCGGTGAAGCCGCCGCCGTCTACTTGATTGAGCAGCACCCATTCGCCCGTGCCGACCTTGTCGCCAAAGCCGTTGCCGACATAGAAACTATCGTCGTTGCCGCCGCCGGGTCCGACGCGGAAGCGCGCATACAGGTCATAATTTCCCGCTGCTGGAAAGGTGACGGAATAGGTGAGCGCACCGTCCGCGGTCGCGGGGGGACCGAAGCCGGGCGAATCGTTGACGATGGTGACGTAGGTGGCGCCTGCGAGGGTGCCGACGGTATAGGCAGAACTGACGCTGGCTGATTCCGCTTCGACGATCACTGGCTCGGTCTGCGCCGCCGCGGCGAACGGCACAGCCAAGATTACACACGCACTCAGGAACGCACGCGAATCCATCCTCATGGTATCCCCCAAGATTGTTTTGTGGTTGATCGGGCTCTTCGGCGGGCCAACGCTAGCACCGATTGACTGCGACTGGTAGCGGTATCATCATGCGCCCACAACAGGCCAGCCGGGCTGGTCGATCCATGCAAGAAACATCGGTTCGCGGGCAGCTTGCGGGCGGCGGCGAAGGGGGCTCTTTGCGCATGATCCAGACGGGCGCCGCCGGCGCATGACGATTCTCGGGGTGGTGTTCGCCGTCGCGCTGCTGATCGCGTTGATCGCGATCCTGCGCGTTCAGCCATTCGTGGCATTCATCGTCACTTCGCTGGTCGCGGCGCTGGTGCTGGGACTGCCGCTGGAGAAGATTCCCAGGACCATCGAGCGGGGCATCGGCGACATGCTCGGCTCGCTGGCGATCGTGATCTGCCTGGGCGCGATGTTCGGCAAACTGATCGCTGACAGCGGCGCCGCGCAGCGCATTTCCGAATCCCTGATGCATCTGTTCGGGCCGGCGCGCGTGCCGCTGGCGATGGCGCTCACCGGCTTCATCGTCGGCATTCCCTTGTTCTACAACGTCGGCTTCGTGCTGATGGTGCCGCTGGTGTTCTCGGTGGTCTATCGCGCGAAGTTGCCGCCGATGCTGGTGGGCATTCCGATGCTGTCCGGGCTGTCGATCGCGCACGGCTTTCTGCCGCCGCATCCCTCGCCGACCGCGCTGGTCGCTCAGTTCGACGCCGACATGGGCATGACCCTGCTGTATGGTTGTTTGATCAGTGTGCCGACGCTGCTCATCGCCGGTCCCTTGTTTGCGCGCACCCTGAAGACCATCGCCTCCGCGCCCTCGGAGCTGTTCAAGCCGACGACGCTGGCCGAGGACCAATTGCCTGGCACGTTCAACAGTTTCGCGTGCGCGCTGCTGCCGGTGGTTTTGATCAGCGGCGCGACGCTGCTCGGTTACGGGAACTTCACCGCTTCGACGCGGACCCTCATCGATTTTCTCGGCAATCCGATGCTCGTGATGCTGGTCTCGCTGTTCGTGGGATCGATCACTCTGGGAGTGGCGCGCGGGCGCAGGCTCTGGCAGCTGATGGAGGGCTACGGCCACGCCATTCGTGACATCGCCGGCATTCTGCTCATCATCGGCGGAGCCGGCGCGCTCAAGCAGGTGTTCGTCGACAGCGGCGTGAACACAGAGTTGGGAAGTTTGCTCGGCAACGTGCCCATCCATCCGCTGGTGCTCGGCTGGCTGGTGGCGTTCGCGATCCGCATCGCGCTCGGCTCGGCCACGGTGGCGGGCCTGACGGCAGCGGGTATCGTTGCGCCGCTGATCGAGATCACCGGTGTCGATGCGAACCTGATGGTGCTGGCGGTGGGCGCCGGCAGCTTGATGTGTTCACACGTCAACGACTCGGCGTTCTGGATGTTCAAGGAGTATTTCGGGGTCAGCCTGCGCGACACGTTCCGCTCCTGGACCCTGATGGAAACATTGGTCGGCACTCTCGGCCTGATCTTCGTGCTGCTGCTGAATGCGGCGCTGTAGTGCGGGCAGCGCATTTGACACCTGGAACCTATTGACTTAGCGCGGGTTGCCCCGCTTCCGGCTTGGGGTGGCGGCTGCCCGCCGCTGTCGGCGAAAATGCCGGCCCATGAGCACAGTCAAACGGTTCTTCGCTCCCCTGATCGGATTGCTCCGGCTGCACCTCGTCGCGGTCATCGTGATCGCGGTGCTGGTGTTGCTGTACACGCTGATCGGCTTCTTCGCCGTGCCGCGCATCGCGCGTGCGCAGTTGGAGAGCTATGTGACCGAGCAGTTGCATCGTCAAGTGTCGATCGGCGAGATCCGCTTCAATCCCTTTGCCCTGGATGCCAGTATCGGCGGACTCGTCCTGCGCGAGGCCGACGGATCGCCTGTGGTCGGTTTCCGGCATCTCTATGTCAATGCGCAGCTCGCGTCGCTGTGGCAACGGGCGCTCGTGCTCGCGGAAGTGGAGCTGTCGGCCCCCGACATCGACGTGATCGTGGCCCAGGATGGCACGCTGAATCTGGCGAAGCTGGCGCCCGAGTCGGAAAAGCCGACCAGCGAGGAGCCGGCCTCTCTGCCGAGAGTGCACATCCAGCGGCTGGACATTCGAGACGGCCGCATCGGCTTCACCGACAACACGCGTGCGCAGCCTTTCACAGCGGTCGTGGCGCCGATCAAATTCACGCTCACGGACTTCAAGACCGACGCCAACTACGAAAACGCCTACGATTTTTCGGGCACGACCCTGGCCGGCGAGCAGTTGCAGTGGGTCGGTGCATTCACGGTGCAGCCCTT
>NZ_CALFXI010000103.1 GCF_937958065.1 uncultured Steroidobacter sp. | reverse complement strand
TTTCCCGAGACCCCGACAGTCACCGCCGAGCGGCCGTCGCTCTTCTCCGAAGACCTCACCGAAACCGAATCCGCACTCCCGAGAGCCGCCGCCCACCAACGGCGCTCAGACCACCTGCGCCGAGGTGGTATCACCCCATCCCATTCATTCTCGCCGGTGAATGTCAGTCGTTCCGGGACGGCTTGAATCTTCTGGCTGCGGCTCCAATATTCTGCCGCCATGGCTACTCTATCCGTACTCGATCTGTCACCCATTCCGGTGGGCAGTGACGCCGCGCAATCCTTACGTAATTCGCTCGACCTGGCTCAGCATGCCGAGCGGTGGGGGTATCGGAGGTTCTGGCTCGCCGAGCATCACAGCATGCCGGGCATTGCGAGCGCGGCCACGGCGGTTGTGATCGGCCATGTCGCGGCGGGGACGTCGACCATACGGGTTGGGGCCGGAGGCATCATGCTGCCGAATCATTCGCCGCTCACGGTTGCCGAGCAGTTCGGCACGTTGGAGTCCCTGTTCCCGGGCCGCATCGACCTCGGACTCGGCCGTGCGCCGGGATCTGATCAGGCCACTGCTCGCGCGTTGCGCCGGACGCTCAATTCCGATCCCGATGCATTTCCGCAGGATGTGCTCGAGCTGATGGCGTATTTCGGGCCGGTGCAGGAGGGGCAGCGGGTGCAGGCGGTGCCGGGGCAGGGGCTGAACGTTCCTATCTGGATTCTCGGTTCCAGCTTGTTTGGTGCTCAGGTCGCGGCGGCGTTGGGGTTGCCGTTCGCGTTCGCCTCGCACTTCGCGCCTGCGCAGATGATGCATGCGTTGGAAATCTACAAGGCGCGCTTCAAGCCCTCTCCGTATCTGGACAAGCCGTACGCCATGGTGGGCTTCAATGTCTTCGGTGCGGACACGGATGAAGAGGCCCGAATCCTGGTCACATCGATGCAGCAGTCGTTCGTGAATCTGCGTTCCGGGACGCCCACCAAGTTGCAGCCGCCCGTGCCGGGCTATTACGAGAGCCTGCATCCGCACGACCGGGCGATTCTCGACGATGTTTTGTCCTGTTCGGCGATCGGTTCGCCGGAGACCGTGCGTCGTGAGCTGAAGGCGTTTGCGGAGCGGACCGGGGCGGATGAGATCATCGTGGCATCGATGATCTACGATCACGCGGCGCGATTGCGTTCCTACCAGATCGCGGCGGAAGTCAACGCGGGCTGACCTAGCGCTGCCCCGGATATTTCATCGCGCCGAGGCGCGCGAGCATTTTCGACAGCTCTTCGGGGCTGATATAGAAATACTCGCAAACACGGCCCCACAGCATGGGCGTGGGCACGTTGTGGTCGCCCCGTTCCTTTTGCGTCTGGTGCAGCACGTATAGAACGATGCGCTCCTTGCGCGTCAAACCATCGCGGACGTCGGGGATATCGTCGTAGCTCATTGCTGTTTGCCGCGCGCTGGCGCAAGGTATGCGGTAAATCGATTGAAGGGGGAAGCCGCATGGACACCAGGCCCGCTGCCGTCGACCCGAAGTCATTCCAGACCTTCGAGGAATTTTATCCCTTCTACCTCAGCGAGCACAGCAACCGTGCCTGTCGGCTGTTGCACTTCATCGGCTCGACGCTGGCGCTCGGCTGCCTGGTGTTGTTGTTCGCCACCGGCGATGGATATTGGCTGCTGGTCGGCCTGTTGTGCGGCTACGGCTGCGCCTGGATCGGCCATTTCGCGTTCGAAAAGAACAAACCCGCGAGCTTCAGCCGGCCGCTCTACAGCTTCCGGGGCGACTGGGCGATGTATCGGGACATCTGGCTGGGCCGGATCAAGATCTGAGCGCGAGCTGCTTCATTCCACCGGGCGGTACCGCTGCAGCGCCTGTTTGTGTTTCTTGCTCATGGGCAAAGCCTGGCCGCCGCGCAGGTGCACGGTGCCGTTGCCCGAGGGTTGGCTCTTGATGCGTTCGATCTCGTCGCGCCGGACCAGATGGCAGCGATGGATGCGGATGAAGTCGCTGGCGGGCAGCAGGTCCTCCACCTGCTTCAGCGTCGCGCGTAGCAGATAGCGCTGACCGCGCTCGACGATCTCCACATAGTTGCCAGCCGCGCTGACGCATTCGATGCGGCTGATCTGGATCAAACATTGGTCGGCCCCCTTGCTGACCAGCAGAGTGGCGGGCCGTTCGGGCTCCGGGGCCTCGGTGGGCTGTTCCATGACGGACGAGGGTGCGGCCTCGACCGCCTCGGTCAGCACCCGGCGTTCTCTCAGGAAGACGTGCCAGATGAGATACACGACGCCGACGACCGCCACATAACGGGGCAGAAAGATCATCAGGCTGGTGGCCGCGTCGCGCGCGTTTGTCAGCAAATCGACGGCGACCGGCACGGCCGCGGAAATGAACACCACCAGCGCCACCAGGGCGGCGAACTCGACGGCCCGGTCGTGCCATTTGGTCGAATATTTGCGGAGCGCGGCGAACATCACCGGCGTGCTCAGCAGCCACACGCCCCAGTTCTTGAACACATGGCTGAACGACGCCGCGAAGTCCGCCGGCGCGTTGTCGACGACGACCTGATACACCATGCAATAGCACGAGAGCAGGGCGATGAAAGTGCCCCAGCAGACCAGGGAGGTTTTGAAATCGCTGCGCAGCGGCCACGCCGCGTCGCGCGGTAGCTGGAGGATGCGAGCCGACACCGTGCGTCTCCCGACCGATCCCGGACCAGAGGGGAAATTAGCATAGCAGGCCGGGGAATCGAGTGGCCGCCGTTGCCATTTGTGCGGCCAAAACAGACGGCGGCAAGGTTCGCTTGCCGCCGTCCGCAGCAGTTACAGCACGGTCAGAAGTCGATCAGTTGCTCGAGAACTGCTCCGGGAAGGGCTGGCGCTTGCCATCGAGCTTGTGCACGACGCCGCGGCGCATGACGAACTCGACGTTCTCCAGACGGGTCACATCTTCCAGCGGGCTGGCGCTGACTGCGATGATGTCGGCGTCTTTGCCCGGGGCGAGCGAGCCGATGCGAGCTTCCTGTCCCAGCAGCGTGGCGGCATCGAGCGTCGCGGAGCGAATGGCGGCGGCGGGCGTCATGCCAGCCTGCACCAGCAGCGCGAACTCCTTGGCATTCTTGGCGTGATCGCCGACGCCCGAATCGGTGCCGAACGCGATCTTCACGCCGTCTTTGATCGCCGCCGCGGTGTTCTTCGCGTGGCTGGCCACTGCTTCCTGAGCCTTCAGCAGTGTGTTCTGATTGCGAGCGCCGGCCTGAGCCTGCGCCAGCGCGGCGTGCGGAGCGACCATGGTCGGCACGAACCAGGCGCCGCGCTTCTTGAACAGCGCGTTCGTGGTGGCGTCGGTGTAGGTGCCGTGCTCGATCGAGTCGACGCCCGCTTCGAGTGCTGCCTTGATGCCGTTGTTGCCGTGGGCGTGCGCGGCCACCTTGCGGCCGAACATATGCGCGGTCTCGACGATGGCCTTCATCTCATCAGCAAACATTTGCTGATTCAGGCCGCCGGCGATGTTGCTGTTCACGCCGCCGGTCGCGGCAAATTTGATCACGTCCGCGCCCTGAGAGATCTGCGCACGGACGGCACGCCGGCAGTCGTCGGCGCCGTTGCAGGTGTTGTTGGCGTGTTCGTGGATCATCTCGGCGATGTCGCGATTGGTATTGTTGGACGAATCGCCGTGGCCGCTGGTGATGGAGATGCTGCGGCCGGCGACGTACAGCGTCGGGCCGACCAGCATGCCGTTGTTGATGCCATCGCGCAGCGCCGTGACGCTGTGGACGTCCGAGCCCAGGTCGCGCAGCGTGGTGAAGCCGGCTTCGAGCGTGCGGCGGGCGTTATCGATGCCGATGACGAAGTTGTCTTCCACGTCGCGATTGTTCGCCTCGATGCGGCCGCGCAGCTTGTTGTCGTCATTGAAGATGTGGACGTGCATGTCGATCAGGCCGGGCAGCACGAACTGCTTGCTCAGATCGACCAGCCGCGCGCCCCCTTCCGGTGCAACGAAGCCGTCGCGGATCGCTTCGATCTTGCCATCGCGCACGATCAGCGTGGACGCGCCGCGTGGCGCCGTATCCGGCCGGTCGAGCAGCGTGCCGGCATGGATATAGACGACTTTGCTGGCAGGCGCGGGTGCCTGCGCCGAGCCCGATGCCGAGCCCAGCAGGGCCAGCACGGCGGTCATGACCAGGGACGAGCGGGACAGAAACGATCGCTGCATCATTGATTTCCTAAATGAAAAAGGCCGTGAAGCGATCGATCTTAGGGAAGCCTTGCGCGACCATCCAGTCTGGCGCGGCAGTCATGCGCAGCTTGCATATCTCATGCACGGACGGGCCGAATCGCGGCGAATTGTGACGCGGGCACGGTGAAGGGTGTTGTCCGGCGCAGCCCGCGAGGGCCGAGCCGGATTGATCGCGACGATCAGATGCTGCTGAACACGCGCACGCGGTGGCGGTGGTACGGCAGGACTTCGAGCACTTCGCCGTCCTTGAGGCGTTGCTGGATGCCGCGCCACCAGTCGGCGGTCATGATTTCGCCATGGACCTTCATGAACACTTCCTTGAGGTGCGCGTCGAAGCCCAGGAACTGCATGAAGGTCTCGGGGAACACGTCATTGTCGTTGACGTGGAACCACGCCTCGGCACGCAGGTCGTCCTCATCGAACTTTGATTGCGGAACGTCGCGGAAGCGGCAATCGGTGACTGCGCAGAGCTCGTCGTAGTCGTAGAAGATTACGCGAGCATGGCGCGTGACACCGAAGTTCTTCAGCAGCAGATCGCCGGCAAAGATGTTGGTGACGGCCAGATCGCGGATGCACTGGCCATAGTCGAGCACCGCCTTTTCGGCGTCCTCGCGTGAAGCATTGCGGATGTACAGATTGAGCGGCGTCATGCGGCGCTCGATGTACACGTGATCCATGATCACGTAGCCGTCTTCGAACGCGACGGTGTTGGCGGCTTCGTCCTGCAACTCGGCCACCAGTTCCTTCGAGAAGCGGGCCGCGGGGAATTTCAGCCGTTTGAATTCCTGCGCATCGACCAGCCGTCCGGCGCGGTCGTGCTTGAACACCATTTCGTATTTCTTCTGCACCTCTTCGCGCAGGATGTTCTTTGGGTACGCGAAGCGGTCGCGGATGATCTTGAACACCACATCGAACGAGGGCAGCGTGAAGCAGATCATCACCAGGCCCTTGTCGCCCGGCGCGTGCACGAACTGGTCTTCACTGGTCTGCAGATGTTTGAAGAGCTCGCGGTAGCGCTCGGTCTTGCCCTGTTTGGCGCGGCCGAGCACGGTGTACAGCTCGCTCACCGGCTTGCGCGGCAGGATGCTCTTCAGGAACACGATGGCCTGGCCGACGTGCGCCAGGTCGGCATGGAAATACGAGCGCGTGAAGCTGAACAGGATGCTGACGGTGCTCTCGTCCATCATCACCGCGTCGATACGCACGCCGCTCTCGGTGTTCTGCAGCGCCAGCACGAACGGCAGGCGCCAGCCCGGGCCGGAGATGCGGCCGACCAGGTACGCCCGGGTCATCTGATAGAACACGGTGCGGATGATCTCGATCTGCTCCACCTGCAGCGGCGGCCTGGACGCGTCGGCGTCCACTTCGCATTGGGCGCGCACTTCGTTGCTGATGGTGCGCACGCTGCGATCGAAGTCGACGTAGGGCGTGCGGAAGCGGAAATCGGTCAGCAGTTCTTCGAACAGCAGCTCGAGCGAGCCGCGGTTCACATAAACATTCGTTTCGATCGTCGAGCGGACGGCCGCGATCGGATCCAGGTCCAGCGCCACGAATTCCACCGCCGGATCGACACCGATGGTGCCGAAGGTGCGGCGCGTGACGGAGTTGAAAAAGGTCTTGTCGAATTCGAGGTCGGGCAGGGCGTCGATCAGTTCGGTGAAGCGACGTTTGATACTGCTCCACAACGCGCGCTCGGTGACATCTTCGCCGAGCCGCGCCTGCATCTGGTGAACGGCGCGATTGACGCACTTCTCGTAGAGCTCGATACGCTCGACCGCGTCACGCAGGCTGCCGCGCCAATCGCGCTCTTCGAAACGTTGCGGCGCGCGGCGCGTGATGGAGCGAAATTCCGCGTTGTAATCCGCGAACGATTGGACCAGCGCGCCAGCGCATGTGTCGACCAATGCATCACGAGAAAGAACGGTGGCTGCTGAGGCTGACATGTTCAACGCGTCCTTGAAGATGTCTGAGATATTACCCGGGCTGCCAGGCAGAGGCGACAGGGGGCAGCTCCTGCACATCCATGTGCCCGCTGGATCCGGGCATCCTGCCCAGCACCGGCTCGGGAACGCCCTCTGCCGCGGCAGAGGGCTCCCCTTCATCGAGTCATGAGCGTTCCCCCGCGAGGGGACGCTCATGGATACGTCACAGATTGCGGATCAGGGCGTCGCCGAATTCCGAGCACTTCACTTCCTTGGCGCCTTCCATCAGGCGCGCAAAGTCGTAAGTGACCGTCTTCTGGCCGATGGTCTTGTCCATCGCGCTGATGATGGCGTCGGCCGCTTCGGTCCAGCCCATGTAACGCAGCATCATTTCGCCCGAGAGAATCACCGAACCCGGATTCACCTTGTCCAGGTTGGCGTACTTCGGCGCCGTGCCGTGAGTCGCTTCGAACACCGCGTGGCCGGTCACGTAGTTGATGTTGCCACCCGGCGCGATGCCGATGCCGCCGACCTGCGCGGCCAACGCATCCGACAGGTAGTCGCCGTTCAAGTTCATGGTGGCGATCACGTCGAACTCTTCGGGGCGCGTCAGCACCTGCTGCAGCGTGATGTCGGCGATCGCGTCCTTGATGATGATCTTGCCGGCCTTCTTGGCCGCATCCTGCTCTTCGTTCGCGGCCTTCTCGCCCTTGGCGGCCTTGGTGCGCTCCCACTGATCCCAGGTGTAGGTCTGTTCGGCGAATTCCTTCTCCGCCAGCGCGTACGCCCAGTTACGGAACGCGCCTTCCGTGAACTTCATGATGTTGCCCTTGTGCACGATCGTCACGCTCTTGCGCTTGTTGACGATGGCGTACTCGACGGCCGAGCGGAACAGGCGCTCGGTGCCTTCCTGCGACACCGGCTTGATGCCGATGCCCGACGTCTCGGGGAAGCGGATCTTCGCGTACTGCTTCGGGAACGCGGCCTTGAAGGCGTCCAGGAACTTCTTCAGATCCGGCGAGCCGGCTTCGAATTCGATGCCCGCGTAAATGTCTTCGGTGTTCTCGCGGAAGATGGTCATGTCGACGCGATCCGGCGTGCGCACCGGCGAAGGCACGCCCTTGAACCAGCGCACCGGGCGCAGGCACACGTACAGATCCAGCATCTGACGGAGCGCGACGTTCAACGAGCGGATGCCGCCGCCGATCGGCGTGGTCAGCGGGCCCTTGATGGACACCAGGTAGTCACGGCACGCCTGCACGGTCTCGTCCGGCAGCCAGGTGTTGAACAGATCGTTCGACTTCTGACCGGCGTACACCTCCATCCACTGGATCTTGCGCTTGCCGCCATAGGCCTTCTGCACGGCTGCATCGAGCACGCGCACGGAGGCGCGCCAGATGTCCGGACCGGTGCCATCGCCTTCGATGAAGGGGATGATGGGCTGGTCGGGAACGTTGAGCTTGCCGTTCTGGATGGTGATTTTTTGCCCCTGCGGGGGCACGTTCAGTTTTACTGCGGTCGACATCGACGAACTCCGTGGGCTGGTTCGTAAGTGGAAGGTTGCCGGTATTTTGGGGGCGGGCATGCTATCACAACCGCGCTGCCGCGGCCGGCCCCGGGGCGCTCGTGGGCGTGCGCTGACGCTCAGAAATTCACGGTGGCGGTCACGCCGCTGGCGGAGTCCTCCAGCCGGATTGCCCAGCCATAGCGCTCGCAGATGCGCCTGACCAGGTACAGGCCCATGCCGTGGCCGCCAGGATGCGTGGTAAAGCGCGGTGGGATGTTTTCGAGCTGACCGGAGACTTGTGCGCCCCAAGGAGCGCCGTCGGAGGAATCGCGCGGCAAGCCGGCTGGGAGCGAGCCCGCATTGCTGACCACCAGTTCGCGCCCCTGGGAGCGGCACAGAACCTGGCTGCCGGTGCCGTGCTGGACGGCGTTGCGCACCAGGTTGCCCAGAGTCATGGCCACCATGCTCTCCGGGGCCGCTACGCGCAGCGGTCCGCCGTGAAGCTCGACCACGATGTGCTTTTCTGGTGCAACGCTGCGCTGGTCTTCGACCACACGCGCCAACACCGCGTAGACATCGCAAGTCGTTTCAGCGGGCGCGACGAGCTGCGGCTCGCGCGACAACGCCAGCAGCGCGTCGGTGAACTCAGTCATCTCGCGGACCGCGCGTTGAATGCGGGCGATGGCCTTGGTCGCGCCCGGGTGCCCGGCGGTCTGTGTCTCGAGCAACTCGACCGCTCCGCGCATGACCGCGAGCGGCGTGCGCAATTCATGGCTGGCGGTGGCGGTGAACGATTGCTCGCGCTCGACGAAGCCGTCGAGCCGTTCCATGAAGGTGTCGATGGAGCGAGCGATGGGCTCCAGCTCGTTGCCCGCGAACTGCGCGCCGATGCGGACGTGCCGTTGACCCGGATCGATCTGGGTGAGTCGATCGGCGAGCACGGTCACCGGCTCGACCAGTCGACGAGAGATGGCGGTGGCCGCGGCGCCGGCGATGATGACGACGCCGACCACGCCCAGCCCCAGTACCAGCAGCGCGATCTTTTCCTGCACCACATAGTTGGTCACGTCGTAGGTGATGTAGAGCCGGCCGAAATCGCCATCGCGCACCAGCACGTCGAGCAAACGTTTGCCCGAGCGCACGCGATGCATCTCGCCGGGCTTGAGCATGGCGATGTGGCGCGGCAGCTCGGCCAGATCGCTGGATCGATAAATGCTCAGGCGCGCCGAGCGCAATGGCTCGGCGCCACGATCCGCATGCATGCGTTGTTCGAAGTGAGTGAGCTCCTGGGAGAGCAGATCGAGCGTGATGTTTCGTTTCAGGCGTTCGTCGGCGAGATATGCCCAGGCGCTCAGGATCAGGCCCGCGCCGGCGAGCAGCGCGATCATCGTGCCGGCGATGCGCGCCCGCAGGCTCAGGTGCGCAAAGCGCTCGCCAGCCTTACGGACGAGGCGGTTCCGCCGAAAGTCGATAACCGGTGCCATGGACGGTATGTAACAACTTGGTCGTGAAGTTCTTGTCGATGGCCGTGCGTAACGCATGCATGTGCGCGCGCAGGAAATCTCCCTGCGGCGGCTGATCGCCCCACAGTTCTTTTTCCAGCTCCTGGCGCGTCACCACGCGATGCGAGTTTTGTAACAGCACGATCAACAGGCGGCGCGTGGTCGGATTCAGCTTGATGCGCTCGCCGCCGCGCTCGGCTTCCAGCGTATCCAGATCGAATGTGAGATCGCCGACGGTGAGCAGACGTTGTGCCGGCGGCACGTTGGCCCGACGCAGCAGCGCCTTCAGTCGCACGTCGAGCTCGGCCAGCGAGAAGGGCTTCACCAGGTAGTCGTCGGCACCGGCCTCGAAGCCTTCGATCTTGTCCTGGAGCAGATCTTTGGCGGTGAGCATCAGCACCGGCACGCGCGTGTGGCCAGCCTGGCGCAGCTGGCGGCACAGCGACAGGCCGTCGAGGCCGGGCAGCATCAGGTCGAGCACGATGGCGTCGTACGGCTGGGTCAGCGCCAGCTGCAATCCGCGCTCGCCATCGAGCACGTGCTCGACGGTGTCGCCGGTCGCCTCGAAGAACTCGGCGATATTGGCGGCGATGTCACGGTGGTCTTCGATCAGCAGCAGGCGCATGGGTGGAACTATCGGCGGTCACAACGACACATGGCTGTCACATTGTACGGGAACGCGGCGGGCGCCCGGCAAATACCTGGGAATGCGAGCGGGCAGGGCATGCTTGCCGGCGAAATCACACAACTGTCACGCCCTCGTCAAGGCTTCGCAGCATCGGAGGCGCAAATTGGCACGGCGCGAAGGTATCGCGGAGGCAACCCGGCAGGAGTCGCGCCTTTTGCCGGCCCCACGCTGATGTGGGAAACAGCCTCGGCCGCTTTCGATGTAGGAGCAGTCGGTATGACTACCGCACGAGTGGACGGAATATTTCGCCGGGTCGATGCGTACGAGTACGCGTGGTGCCTGCGTCTGAACCGGGGCTGCCAGAAGCGCCGGCTGGTTCGTGATCTGTTCGCCGCGGTCAGCAGGCTCGGCGATGGCGTGTTCTGGTACGTCCTGATCTTCCTGCTGCCGGCCATTTATGGCGAAGCGGCGATCATGCCGTCGGTGCGGATGGCCGCGGTCGGCATCGTCGGGGTGCTGCTCTACAAGTATCTGAAGTCCCGGCTGGTGCGCGAGCGACCCTACATTTCGCTCGCGGGCATCGTGCCGGGTACGCCGGCGCTGGACCGCTACAGTTTTCCTTCGGGCCACACGCTGCATGCGGTGAGCTTTACGATCCTGGCCATCTCCAGCTTTCCGGAGCTGGCCTGGTTGTTGGTGCCGTTCGCCACGTTGGTGGCGGCGTCACGCGTAGTGCTCGGCCTGCACTACCCGACCGATGTGGCTGCTGGTGCCGTCATCGGCGCGACTCTGGCCATGGTTAGCGGGGTGGTGTTCCCGGTTGCTTGAGCCTCGGTCGCTTGCGTCGACGTTGCGTAAGAGGGCGTCGGGTGGCTTGCGTCGGGGTGGAATAAGAGGACGTCGGTGACTTGCGTCGGCGTGGAGTAAGAGGGCGTCGGTGGCTTGCGTCGGCGTGGAGTAAGAGGGCGTCGGTGGCTTGCGTCGGCGTGGAGTAAGAGGAGGTCGGTGGGTAGCGGCGCCGGGAGCGACCTACCTCCTCCCGGCACCGGGCTCGGCCGGAGCGCACTGCGC
>NZ_CALFXI010000102.1 GCF_937958065.1 uncultured Steroidobacter sp. | reverse complement strand
ACAGTAAAGACGCTCGCGAGTTTCCCGAGACCCCCGACAGCCACCGCCAAGCCACTGTCGCCTCCCTGTACGCGCATCATCGCTCGCCGAGCGGCGAGGGGGTGCCGACTCTTAGCCCTCGCCAGCGCCAGCGACAGCCCCCGCAGAAGCACGAGCCCGACGCGGGCGAGCTTTCCAGGCGCGCCATCCAAGCAGGACCAGCACGATCGCGAGATAGATCAGCGGTTCTCGGATGTCCGCTTTGACTTGCCAGTAGTAATGCCACACGGCGAGCAAACAAATGACGTAAATCAGCCGGTGCAACGATTTCCATCGTTTACCCAGGCGACGCATCATCTTGTTCGTCGACGTCACCGCGAGTGGCACCAGACACAACAGCGCCGCAAACCCGATCGTGATGAACGGTCGCTTGCCGATGTCCTGCAGGATGCCCGACCAGTACAGCCCCTGATCGAGAATCAACCAGGTGAGAAAGTGCATCAGCACGTAGAAGAACGCATACAGTCCGAGCATGCGACGTAGCTGCACGAGCCACGGCAGGTTCAGCCAGTCTCGAATCGGCGTCACCGCCAGCGTGATGACCAGAAACCGCAGCCCCCACTGGCCGAACGTGTCCTGGATTTTTTCGACCGGGTTCGCGCCCAGCGTCGCGCCACCAATGCCGAACCCGGCCACCACGAGCGAGAGCAGTGGCAGCGCGCACAGCAGGAAGAGGGCAGGCTTGATGACGCGGCGGATGACGACGGCGGAGGGCATTGAACGAGGAGCGCTCAGTAGAACTTCTTCAAGTCCATGCCTTGATACAGCGACGCCACTTCCTTCTCGTAGCCGTTGAACATCAAGGTCGGCACTCGCGAGCCAAACAAGCCGGCGCCGATCTTGCGTTCGCGTGCCTGGCTCCAGCGCGGATGATCGACTTTGGGATTGACGTTGGCGTAGAAGCCATACTCGTGCGGCGCCGAGATGTTCCATGTGCTCGGCGGCTGTTTTTCGGTGAAGCGGATTTCAACGATCGACTTGATGCCCTTGAAACCGTACTTCCATGGCGTGATCAGCCGCAGCGGTGCGCCGTTCTGATTCGGCAGGGTCTTGCCGTACAGGCCGACGGCGAGCAATGACAACGGATGCATCGCCTCGTCGATGCGCAGCCCTTCGACATACGGCCAGTCGAGCACACCGGAGCGTTGGCCCGGCATTTCTTCGGGGCGCAGTACGGTCTTGAACGCGACGTACTTCGCCTTCGAGGTTGGCTTGAATTGTTTCAGCACGTCGGCGAGCGGCACGCCCGCCCATGGGATCACCATCGACCAGGCTTCCACGCAGCGCAGCCGATACACGCGCTCTTCGATGGCGTGGCCCTTGAGAATGTCCTCGAGGGCGAAGGTGCCGGTCTTCTCCGCTTCGCCTTGGACCGAAACTGTCCAGGGCGCGGGTTTGAAGCGGGAGGAGTTGGCCGCCGGTGCGCCCTTGTCGAGGCCGAACTCGTAGAAGTTGTTGTAGGTCGTGATGTCCTCGTAGCTGTTCGGAGCATCGCTCAGGCTGTACTTCGGGTTGCGCTGGACCTTGAGATCCGCAACCGCACCGGCCTCGCTGACCCAGCCGGTGCCGATGCCGGCGACGCCCGCAGCCAAGGCCGCCTGCAGCAGCTTGCGGCGATTCAAATACACCGACTCCGATGTGATCTCGGAGGGCCGGATGGCGGCGCTGTCGCCAGGGCGGGGACGTCGGATCAGCATGCGCTTTCCTCGTGGCCGGCAGCGCCGGCCGTAAGCCTCATCAAAATCTTAGGACTCGCGATACCAGACCGGAGTTTCGCTCCGGCCATTACATTGGATCGTGTCGGGCAGGATGCCCGAAGGCAGCGGGCGCAGGGAAGTGCAGGAGCCGCAGGATCGGAAGCGCGGTGAATCCTTTCACAATTCGCCCGATCCGCGTCCTCGATTTGCCCCGCCCGACGGTATCGCCTCAGACCGGAGGAGCCGTCTCGAACTGAGGCGTCGTATCCGTGATCTCGAACCAGCAGGCCTTGTTGCCCACGTAGATGTGCATCGCTGGCTGGACGCCAGGATCGGTGTCCAGCGGACCCGCCGGGACGACCACGGCGTTGCGCTCCTTCGAAACGCGGGGCACGGCGCCACCGCACTTCGTGCACCAGGACACGCCGAAGTATTTCGTGCCCGGCACGCGATAGTCGCCGATCGGCACATCCTGTCGAGTGAAGCGGAAGTCGTCGAGCTTGTAGAACAGGTTGGAGGCGTGCGCGGCGCTTCGTCCGCGACGGCAGCGGGAGCAATGACAGTTCGCACTGCGCAGCGGCTTGCCAGTGATTTCATAGGTGATGCTGTTGCATAGGCAGCTGCCCAGCACGGCGCCTTCACGAGGCTCGACCACCGGCCGCGTCACGCCGCCCACACCGAATTCCGGCGGGAACTCCTCGTGCTGAGGCAAATCATCCGTGATCGTGTACCACGGCGCCTTCGAGCCGACGAACACGTGGCTCTGCGGCCGGATGCCCGGATCGCCCTCGAGATTGCCGGCCGGCACCAGCGCCAGATCCATCTGCTCGATCAAAGTCGGCGTGACCGAGCCGCAATGCTTGCAGAACTCGCGTCGGCCTTTTTCCGAGGAGGCATAGCTGACGGTCTGGTCCTGGCCGCTCAACCACTTGAAGCCCATCAGCGGCGCCCCGACAAAGGTGGCGAAGGCGGCGCCATGGTGCTTGCGGCACATCGAGCAATGACAATGCACCATCATGTTGAAGGGGCCGCTGATCTGGTAAGTGACGGCCCCGCATAGACAACTTCCCTGCAGCTGAGGCGCGGATGGGCTCGGTGACATGTTCGGTGCTCCCTGGCTTGGTGTCGATCGTAAGCGCCGTTCGAGGTCGGCTCGCCGACGATAGCAAATCGTCCCTGAGTTGCTCCATCGCCTGCTGCTACTCGACTCGGGGATGAGCGCCAATCGAGATTCGCCGTCGTATTTGCAAAAACCTTTGTGGTAAAAGGGCCGTTGTGACCGACACCGACACAGCAACTTCAGACCGACGCAGCCTGCGCGAGCAGGTCGAGGATCTGTTGCCCACGTGGCGCAGCTGGTATCCGAGTCTGTTCGATGCGGCCGCCGATCTGGGGCTGATCCGGGCGCGCGTCTGCGCACCGTCATCGCTGATGCTATCCAACCGTCACGCGGCCGTGCAGAGCGAAGCGATGCAGATGTTCAAGGAGAAATGGTCGGTCGAGGACGAGCCGGAGGAACCGCAGTTGCCGATTCGTCTGCAACGGCACCCGACGCCGCGCAAACCCTTCAAGAAAAAGCCCAAGCCCAGCTACTGAAAGGGGACCGGTTTATTTTCCCGAGGGCGGAAATATAAATCTCGCGCTTTTTTTCTAAGCGCTGAACTTGCTGAAATCCGGCGGACGCCGTTCGGCGAACGCGCGCAATGCTTCGGCCGTTTCCGGCGATTGCAGCCGCGCACCGAAGATCTCACTTTCCCTGGCGATGACAGCCGCGAGCGCCGCGCCATCGCGCATCAACTGTTTGGTGGCGAGCAGGGCGCCGATGGGTTTCGAGGCCAGCTTCTTGGCAGCGGCCAGTGCCGCGGCTCGCACTTCATTGGCGGGCAGGGCCGCGTTCGCGAGTCCAATGGCGGCCGCCGTGCGACCATCGATCGGCTCACCCAGAGCAAACATCGCGTAGGCACGGGCATAACCGATACGCGCTTGTAACAACACACTCGATCCGGCTTCCGGCACCAGCGCCAGATTGACGAACGGTGTCGACAACTTCGCATCCTCGGCGACGAACACCAGATCACAATGCAACAGCATCGTGACGCCAATGCCTACCGCCAGGCCATTCACCGCCGCAACGATCGGTTTACGCGCATGCGCGAGCGCATTCAGAAACGCTTGCGTCGTCATGGCATTCCGATCCAGCTTGCCGGCCGCGACCGCGGCGAAATCGCCGAGGTCGTTGCCTGCGCTGAAGGCGTCGCCTTCCGCTTCGAGCAGCACGACCCGAACCGAGGGATCGGTCTCGGCTCGGGTCAGTGCATCGGCGAGCGCCGTGTACATCGCCTGCGTCAGCGCGTTCTTCTTGTCCGCTCTTGCGAGCGTGAGTTTGAGAACACCCTCGGCTACCGCGACGTGCACGTGCTCGGCCATGATCGCTCCTCGATCGGTTAAGCAGCCTTGCTGGAAGAGGCCAACTGACGCAGCACGTAGTGCAGGATGCCGCCGTGCTGGAAGTACTCGCGCTCCTTCGGCGTGTCGATACGCACACGCACTTCGAACTTGATCGGCGCGCCGGAAGCCGGCGTTGCGACCACGGTCACCATCTTCGCGGCACCGCCGTTCAGGCCGATGATCTCGAAGCTCTCCTTGCCGGTGAGGCCGAGGGAAGCCGCGTTCTGACCTTCCTTGAACATCAGCGGCAGCACGCCCATGCCGATCAGGTTGGAGCGGTGAATGCGCTCGAAGCTCTCGGCGATGACCGCCTTCACGCCCAGCAGCATCGTGCCTTTGGCCGCCCAGTCACGCGACGAGCCGGTGCCGTATTCCTTGCCGGCCAGGATGATCAGCGGCGTGCCTTCCTGCTTGTAGCGCATGGCGGCGTCGTAAATGCTCATCTGCTCGTTGCTCGGCACGTGGATGGTCACGCCACCTTCGGTGCCCGGCGCCAGCAGGTTGCGCAGACGAATGTTTGCAAACGTGCCGCGCATCATCACTTCATGGTTGCCACGACGCGCGCCGTAGGAGTTGAAATCCTTCGGCTGCACGCCCTGCGCCACGAGGTACTTCGCCGCCGGGCTGGTCTTGGAAATGTCACCGGCAGGGGAGATGTGATCGGTCGTCACCGAGTCGCCGAGCACCGCGAGCGCGCGAGCGCCACGGACATCGGTCACCGCGCCCGGCTTCATGGTCATGCCGACGAAGTACGGCGGATTCTTCACGTAGGTCGACTTCTCGTCCCACGCGTAGATCTTGCCGCTCGGCAGGCGGATCGCGTTCCAGTTCTCGTCGCCCGCGAACACGCTCGAGTAGCTCTTCTTGAACATCGCGGCGTCCACCGACCTGGCGATGAACTCCTGGATCTCGGCCGGCGTCGGCCAGATGTCCTTCAGATAAACCGGCTTGCCATCGCTGCCGGTGCCGAGCGGCTCGGTGGTCAGATCGATGGTCATGGAGCCGGCGAGGGCGTATGCGACCACCAGCGGCGGGGAGGCGAGGAAGTTCATCTTCACTTCCGGATGCACGCGGCCTTCGAAGTTGCGGTTGCCGGAGAGCACCGACGCGGCGATCACGTCGCCCGCCTTCACGGCTTCGCTGATTTCCGGGCGCAGCGGACCGGAGTTGCCGATACAGGTCGTGCAGCCGTAGCCGACGGTGTAGAAGCCCAGCGCATCGAGATCGTCGCTCAGGCCAGCCTTGTTCAGATAGTCGGTCACGACGCGCGAGCCGGGAGCCAGCGACGTCTTCACCCAGGGCTTGGACGTGAGGCCACGCTTGCGAGCGTTGCGAGCGAGCAGGCCGGCGGCGATCAGCACGGCGGGGTTCGACGTGTTCGTGCAGCTCGTGATCGCGGCGATCAGCACCGCGCCGTCGGCGACTTCGAACGACTTGCCGTCCATCGACGCAGCCGCGGCACCCTTGGCGCCCGGGTTCTTGCCGGCGCGCTCTTCGGCCATCTTCTTGTGAGTCGTCTGATAAACCTGCTTGGCGGTACGCAGCGGCACGCGATCCTGCGGACGCTTCGGGCCGGCGAGCGACGGCTCGACCGTGCTCAGATCCAATTCGAGCACGTCGGTGTAATCCGCCTGCGGATCGCCGTTGTTGCGCCACATGCCCTGGTGCTGCGCATAGGCCTTGACCATGGCGATGTGCTCGGGCGAGCGGCCGGTGAGCTCCAGATACTTCAAGGTCTCTTCGTCGATCGGGAAGATGCCGCAGGTGCTGCCGAATTCCGGCGCCATGTTGCCGATGGTGGCGCGGTCGGCGAGCGGCAGGTTGGCGAGACCGTCGCCGAAGAACTCGACGAACTTGTCCACCACGCCCTTCTTACGCAGCATTTCGGTGACCGTGAGCACCAGGTCGGTCGCGGTCGAGCCGGCCGGCAGCGTGCCGGTGAGCTTGAAGCCGATGACGTGCGGAATCAGCATGGTGACCGGCTGGCCGAGCATGGCCGCTTCGGCCTCGATACCGCCCACGCCCCAGCCGAGCACGCCCAGGCCGTTGACCATGGTGGTGTGCGAGTCGGTGCCGACCAGCGTATCCGGGTAGGCCCAGCGCACGCCGTCCTTCTCCGTATCGAACACGACGCGCGCCAGGTGCTCGACGTTCACCTGGTGCACGATGCCGGTGTTCGGCGGCACCACTTTGAAATTCTGGAACGCGGTCTGACCCCAGCGCAGGAACGCATAGCGCTCGGTGTTGCGGCTGAAGTCGATGCGATTGTTCTCGGCCATCGACTGCGCCGAGCCGTAGGCGTCGACCTGCACCGAGTGGTCGATGACCAGCTCGGCGGGCGAGAGCGGATTGATCTCATCGGGATTGCCGCCGAGCTTGATCATCGCTTCGCGCATGGCGGCGAGATCGACGATGGCGGGCACGCCGGTGAAGTCCTGCATGATCACGCGGCTGGGCGTGAAAGAAATCTCGTAGGAAGGCGTGGCCTTCGGGTCCCAGTTGAGCAGTGCTTCGATGTCATCGCGCGTCACGTTGACGCCGTCTTCGAAGCGCAGCAGATTTTCCAACAGGATTTTCAGGGAATAGGGCAGGCGAGCGACATTGCGGTCTTTCAGGGCGGCGAGGCTGGCGATTTCAAAATTCTGATTGCCGCAAGCGAGCGTGGTGCGCGCCTTAAACGAGTCTTTCATGCGTCCTCCGCGAGGATAGGGAGTGGCGCGGCTGGCTCGAGCGCTGGCAGCGCCAGGGACGCCACCTCGGACAAGGCGTCCCATATGCTTCATTACCCCGTGGCGTGCAGATGGTCTCCCCTTGCATACCCCCGGGACAAATCGGCGGGATTATAGCGGTCGCCGCGTCACTATGGGGGCGGATGCAGGGAATCCCAGAACAAATTCCTGGCGACTTGCGGCCGATCGCGCAAAGTTTTACGCGGTCCGGTCGACGACGCCGCCGCCGAGGCAGATCTCGCCGTCGTAAAACACCACGTACTGACCCGGAGTGACCGCACGTTGCGGCTGGTGGAACTGGACGTGACAGCCGCCGTCCGCGAGCACCTCGACGCTGCACGCCTGATCGGGTTGGCGATAGCGCACTTTGGCGGTGCAATCGAAACGTTGCGCGGGCGGCTCGCCGGCCACCCATGCGAGCTGCGAAGCCCAGGCTTCGTTGCGAAGCATGGCTGGATGATCGTGACCTTGCACCACGATGAGCACATTGCGAGCGAGGTCCTTGTCGGCCACATACCAGGGCGCTTCGCCGGCGTCGTTGCGTCCGCCGATGCCGAGCCCCTGCCGCTGACCGAGCGTGTAGTACATGAGCCCGCGGTGCTGGCCGACCCGTCGCCCTTCGAGTGTTTCGATGGAACCGGGCTGCGCGGGCAGGTAGGTTTCCAGGAATTGCGCGAACGGTCTTTCACCAATGAAACAAATCCCGGTGCTGTCCTTCTTGTCGAACACCGGCAGCGTCTGTTCGCGAGCGAGCCGTCGCACTTCGCTCTTCTTCTGCAGAGCGCCGATGGGGAACAGGGTATGCGCCAGCGCATCGCCCGGCATCGCGTGCAGGAAATAACTCTGATCTTTGTTTGGATCGAGGCCGCGCAGCAGCCTGGCATGTGAGTGCGAGGGATCGCGCTCGACGCGCGCGTAATGACCGGTCGCGACCCACTCGGCGCCGAGGCGGCGCGCATAGTCGTAACAAACGCCGAACTTGATCTCACGATTGCACAGCACGTCGGGATTGGGCGTGCGGCCGTGGCGATACTCGTCGAGGAAATAACTGAACACGCGCTCGCGATACTCGCCGGCGAAGCTCACCTTGTGCAGCGGGATGCCCAGCTGCTCGCAGACGTGACGAGCATCCTGATAGTCCTCGGCAGCGGTGCAGTAGCCGTCTTCGTCCTCGTCCCAGTTGCTCATGAACAGGCCCTGCACTTCGTAACCCTGTTGCAGCAGCAGCCAGGCGGCGACGGACGAATCGACGCCGCCGGACATGCCGACGATCACGAGCGGAGCGGTCACGAGTTCAGGTCGGATTCAGAGCAGACGATTGATGGCCGGATGTTCCAGCGTGCGCGCACGCACTTCCGGGGACAGCACGCCATCTTTGACGACGTTTTTCGCGACATCAAGGGGATGCCGGGCGCCTTCGAGGTAGTCATCGATACAACGCAGCACCAGCGGGCTGCGCAGGCGGGCGGAGCGGGCCAGGATCTGATCGCGGTCCAGCCACAGCGCCCGCTCGATGCCCCGATCCAGCGGCCGGTCGGCATGGTGATGAGTCACCTCGCCGGAATAGACCACGCGCAGGAAGCTCTTCTGTTTCTCGACGTGTTCCCACAGGTAGACGCCGATCAGCGCTTCGGGCCGGAAGGTCCAGGCGGTTTCTTCCAGGGTCTCGCGGATCACGGCGTCGATGAACTGTTCGCCGCGCTCCACATGCCCCGCCGGCTGGTTGAACACCATGCGATTGCCGACCCGCTCTTCGACGAGCAGGAACTGGCCGTCGCGTTCGACGACGGCGGCTACGGTGAGGTCGGGGCGCAGGGTCATAATGCCAGTATAGCCACCGAGCAAGATTGAATTGTGATGCGAATCAAGCTATTGCGCATTAATCTTTATTCACGATCAAGCCGGTCGGTGCGCCGCTGGCCGCTCATACCTTCCTGGCAAATTCCTCAGCATAGCCAACGTAGCGCGCTGGCGAGAGTTCCAGCAGCGCCTGCTTGGCAGACTCCGGCAAGGCGAGACCGGACACAAACTGTCGCAAGGAAGCGGCATCCACCCGCTGGCCGCGCGTCAGCGACTTCAACTGTTCATATGCATTCTCGACGCCGTAGCGGCGCATCACGGTCTGGATGGGCTCGGCGAGCAGCTCCCAGTTCGAGTCCAGGTCTTCCGCCAGCCGGTCCGCGTCCACATCGACTCGTTCCAGGCCGCGTTCGATGGAGCGCCAGGCAATCAACGCATGACTCACCGCCACGCCGACATTTCGCAGCACCGTCGAATCGGTGAGGTCGCGCTGCCAGCGCGACACCGGCAGCTTGTCCGAGAGATAACGGAGCATCGAATTCGACAGGGTCAGATTGCCCTCGGCGTTTTCGAAGTCGATGGGATTGACCTTGTGCGGCATGGTCGATGAGCCGGTCTCGCCGGCGACCACGCGCTGACGGAAATAGCCCAGCGAGATGTAACCCCACATATCGCGGCACAGCGCCACGAGCACGGTGTTCAGACGCGCCAGGGCATCGAAATATTCCGCCATCCAGTCATGCGGCTCGATCTGGGTCGTGTATGGATTCCATGTCAGGCCCAATGACTCGACGAAACGTTGCCCCAGCCGCGGCCAGTCGACGTTCGGATAGGCAACGATGTGCGCATTGAAATTGCCCACCGCGCCGTTGATCTTGCCGCTGATGGAAACGGCGGCGAGGCGCGTGCGCTGTTCGCGCAGCCGGTAAGTGAAGTTCGCGATTTCCTTGCCCAGCGTGGTCGGCGTCGCGGGCTGGCCATGCGTACGCGACATCATCGGGGTCGCCGCATGCAAGTGCGCCAGGGCGCGCAGCCGGCCGATGAGCGTATCGAGCCTCGGCAGCAGCACCTGATCGCGCGCTTCCCTGAGCATCAAGGCATAGCTGAGATTGTTGATATCTTCGGAAGTACAGGCGAAGTGCACGAACTCCCGACGCGTGCGCCAGGCCGGCACGGCATCGAGGCGACTCTTGACGAAGTACTCCACCGCCTTTACGTCATGGTTGGTGTCGCGCTCGAGCTTCTTGACCTCGGCCGCCTCGGCATCGGTCAGCTCGGCGGCCAACGCATCGAGCACCGTGAGTGCCGCGGCCGGCAGCCCTCGCAGCTCCTCGATGCCCGGCTCGGCCGCCAGGGCCTTGAGCCAGAGCGCCTCGACGCGGACTCGCTGACGGATCAGCCCGCGTTCGCTGAAGAGGGGTCGCAGCTCGGCGGCCTTGTCAGCGTAGCGGCCGTCGATGGGTGAAATCGCATTCAAGGGACTGTTGTTCATCGTAGAATCATACCGCAGATCGGCGGTCGGCCCGCCGGAGGTACGTGTGGCGAACGACGACTTTCGCATCGAGCGGGACAGCCTGGGCGAGTTGCGCGTCCGCGGCGATGCATTGTGGGGCGCACAGACCCAACGCGCGGTGGACAACTTTCCGATCAGTGGCCTGCGCATGCCACGCGACTTCATCCGCGCGCTCGGCCTCATCAAGTGGGCCGCCGCGACCGCCAATGTGGAGCTGGGCGGCATCGATGCCAAGCATGCGGCGGCGATCCAGAAGGCCGCGCTCGAAGTGGCCGAAGGCAAGCACGACCGGCACTTTCCCGTCGATGTGTTCCAGACCGGCTCGGGCACCAGCAGCAACATGAATGCCAACGAGGTCATCGCGCGCCTGGCCTCGAAGTTCGCCGGCATCGCCGTGCATCCCAACGATCACGTCAACATGAGCCAGAGCTCGAACGATGTGATTCCCACCGCCATCCACGTGAGCGCGCTGCTTGCGGTCGAGCAGCACCTGCTGCCGGCGCTTGCCTATCTGAGCGCGGTCATCAGCCGACGCATCGGTGAGATCGGACACATCGTCAAGACCGGACGCACGCATTTGATGGATGCGATGCCGGTGACGCTGGGCCAGGAGATGAGCGGCTGGCGCACCCAGATCGAACATGGCAGTGCCCGAGTGATGGAGTCTCGTGCGCGTCTGCAAATGATCGCGCTCGGCGGCACGGCGGTCGGCACGGGCGTCAACGCGCATCCACGCTTCGCGCTGCGAGCGTCGCGTTATCTTTCGGTGAAGAGCGGCTTGGAGCTCAAGCCGAGCACGAACTACTTCGAGGCGCTGTCATCGCAGGATGCCGCGGTCGAGCTGTCGGGGCAGCTGCGCACGCTGGCGGTGTCGATGATGAAAATCGCCAATGACCTGCGCTGGATGAACAGCGGACCGCTGGCCGGGCTCGGGGAGATTTCACTGCCGGCGCTGCAGCCGGGCAGCAGCATCATGCCCGGCAAAGTGAATCCCGTGATCCCCGAAGCCGTGACCATGGTGGCGGCGCAAGTCATGGGCAACGATGCGACCATCGCCATCGCCGGGCAGTCCGGCAATTTCCAGCTCAACGTGATGCTGCCGGTGATCGCTTACAACCTGCTGCAGAGTATCGATCTGCTCGCCAATGCCGCGCGCTCGCTCGCGGACTCGGCGCTCGCGGGTTTTACTGTCAACGAGCAGCGCATCGGCGAAGCGCTGGATCGCAATCCCATTCTCGTGACCGCGCTCAATCCCGTCATCGGTTATGAAGCCGGCGCGAAGATCGCCAAAGAAGCGTATGCCACGGGTCGGCCCATCAAGGACGTCGCTGCCGAACACACGCAGTTGTCCGATGTGGAGCTGTCGAAGTATCTGGATCCGCGCGAGCTGACCAAGGCCGGCGGTAAAGTCGCAGGCGGCGGGGGCTGATTTGAACGATCGAATTGCCCTGCGGCGGCTCATCGAAGAGCGGCTGAAGGACTCCCGTGCGGCGCCCGATCCCAGTACGGCCGTGCCCGCCGGCTTCTCCGCCAAAGACATCGAGGCGATTCGCGCGTACTTTCCCGCTTCTCCGATCGCGGCCGCCGTGCTGGTGCCCATCGTGGATCATGAAACGGGGCTCACCGTGCTGCTCACGCAGCGTGCCTCGACGTTGAAGAATCACGCCGGACAGATCAGTTTTCCCGGCGGTCGCATCGAGCCCACCGATCTGAATCCGCTCGAGGCCGCCTTGCGCGAGACCGAGGAAGAAATCGGCGTGACTCGCGAGTACATCACATTCGCCGGGTACCTCGAGCCGCAACTGGTGTTGTCGGGCTATTGGGTGACGCCGGTGGTGGGGTTCGTGCGGCCCGGCTTCCAGCTGCGGCTCGATCACCATGAAGTGGAAAGCGCGTTCGAAGTGCCGCTGTGCCACATCCTCGATCCGGTCAATCATCGCTCGCGCACCCGCGAGCTGGGCGCAGTCACCGTGCAGGTGTACGACATTCCTTATGAGAATCACAACATCTGGGGCGCGACCGCCGGGATGTTGACGTCTCTATATAAACTGTTGCGAACCGAGTAATTCCTATGTCCGGCATTCAACGTCTGCTCGACATCATGACCCGGCTGCGGGATCCGCAGCGCGGCTGCCCGTGGGATCTGCAGCAGAGCTTCAAGACCATTGCACCGTACACGGTCGAGGAAGCGTACGAGGTCGCCGATGCGATCGAGCGCGACGATCTGGCCTCGTTGCGTGACGAGCTGGGCGATCTGTTGTTTCAAGTCGTGTTCCATGCCCAGATGGCGAAGGAGCAGGGCGCATTCGATTTCGATGCGGTGGCCCATGCCATTTGCGACAAGATGGAACGCCGGCATCCCCATGTATTCGGGAGTGCATCGGTCGCGGATGCAGAAGCGCAGAGCGTCGCGTGGGAAGAGCAGAAGCGTCGCGAGCGTGCACAGAAGCGCTCGGGCGAGGAGCAGGGCAGCGTCCTCGACGATGTACCCATCGCATTACCCGCACTGACTCGCGCGAACAAGCTCGGCAAGCGTGCGGCCCAGGTGGGTTTCGAATGGTCCGACGTGCACGGCGCGATCGAGAAGCTCGATGAGGAGATCGCGGAGTTCAAGGCCGAGGTGCGCTCGCACGTCTGCCTGCAGGCCGACACGACAGCCTCGACGACTGAAGGCCAGCGGCAGCACGAACGGCTGGCCGCCGAGATCGGCGACGTGCTGTTTTGCGTGGTGAACGTGTGCCGGTATCTGAAGATCGACCCGGAACTGGCGCTCAAGCGCACCAACGCGAGCTTCGAGCGCCGGTTTCGCTATGTCGAGCGCGGCCTGGCGAAGCAGGGCAAGACTCCGCAGCAGGCGACCCTGGCCGAGATGGACCAGCTGTGGGACGAAGGCAAAGCCGAGGAACGACGCAGTCCCTGAAACGCCGGCAAGTTCCCCCGAGGCGAACGCCGTATTCGGACGTAACCGCTGGCCGAGTCTCGGCGACGGCTGCTCGCGACCACCCCTGTTGCTCGAGTAATACACTTGGTAACAAGTCCCCCGACGAGGTTCAGGGTTCATTCATGGCCTCAGCCCTAAGTTGACTCCCACGCTCGGCGCATGCCGGGCCCCTGGAGAGATCTAAAATGAGTGCCGCTCGCGTTTCGATGGCTGTGACCGGTGTGCTGCTGGCCGGCGTGGCCCTGGCTGGACCGCCCCGCTACGAGCGCAGTGGTTCGAGCGAATACGACTACGCCCCGGTGACCCGCGTCGAGCCCATCGTGCGGGAGGTCCGTGTCGAGACGCCGAATCGCGAGTGCTACGACGACGTCCGCTATGTCGAGGAGCGCCCGCACATTTCCGATCCGGCGGTCGGGGTTCGCACGCTGGTCGGCGGTCTCATTGGTGGCGTGATCGGTCACCAGTTCGGCAGCGGCCGGGGCCGGGATGCAGCCACCGTCGCCGGCGCCACGGTCGGTGCCGCGGTGGGTTATGACGCCGCCGCCCGCCGTTCAGCTTCGGTGCGTGAAGAAATAGTTCAGCGTTGCGAAGTCCGATATGAGAAACGGTACGAAGAGCGTATTGACGGGTACCGGGTGACCTACGAGTACAACGGTCGTGAATATACGACCCGCCTGCCGTACGACCCCGGTAATCGCATTCGGGTCAGGGTGGCCGTCGCCGTGGCCGAATGAGGTGGAGACCGGTCAAACGATTTCCATCTTCAACGGGAGTTTTCTCAAAGGTTGTGCGGCGGGGCGTGAACATACGTCGCGCCGTGCGTACACTTAGCCCCCATGCGCACTTTCTGGCACCTGATGTTGGTACTGCTATCGCTGCTCGCAGCGGTACCCAGCGCCAATGCGCAGGAGCTGATCGATCGCCGGCAGCGCCGTGAATACCGCATCGAGCCCTCGGGCATCTCGCTCGATCAGGCGGTGGAAATGGCGCAACGGCGCTTTCGAGCCAAGGCGGTCAGAGCCGAGACCGTTCGCAATGGCGACAAGGTGGAACATCGCATCCGCCTGCTCAGCGCCGACGGCAAGGTCCGGAACGTGAGCGTGGACGCAGAATCGGGAGCAATGAACTGATCCATGCGCGTCCTAATTGTTGAAGACGAACAGACCCTGCGTGAATCCATCGTCGAACAGCTGCAGCAGCACGGCTTCACCGTCGACGCCGCTGCCGATGGCGAGGAAGGACTCTACTGCGGGCGGGAATATGCCCTGGACCTGGCCGTGGTCGATCTGGGCCTGCCGAAGCTGCCTGGCCTGGAGCTGATCAAGACGCTGCGCGCCGAAGGCAAGAGCTTTCCCATCCTGATCCTGACGGCGCGCGATCGCTGGCAGGACAAGGTGGAAGGACTGCAGGCCGGCGCCGACGACTACGTCGCCAAACCTTTCCATTTCGAGGAGCTGCTGGCGCGCGTGCAGGCGCTGTTGCGGCGCTCGGGCGGCTGGGCTCAGCCCGTGCTGCGTTGTGGTCCGGTATCGCTGGATCCGAGGACTCAGGAGGTCACGGTCAATGGCCGCAAGGTCGATCTGACCAGCTTCGAGTACCGCATCCTCGACCACCTGATCCATCGCGCCGGCGAGGTGATCTCCAAGAGCGAGCTGACCGAGCGGCTGTATGCGCAGGACTTCGACCGTGACAGCAACACCATCGAGGTGTTCATCGGTCGCCTGCGGCGCAAGCTCGATCCGGACGAGACCATCAAGCCGATCGAGACGCTGCGCGGCCGGGGTTACCGTTTCGCCCTTCAGCGCGATACCGCTGCCGCCTGATATGAAACAGCGACTCGGGCCTCCTGCCACTCGCGCTGTGGGCGCAGCGGGCAAAAGACGCGACTTTTGCCCCTGCGCTCGCCGCCTGGGGCGGCGGGCACTTCCCTGTGCCTGGGGGGGCACGAGTTGAGTTTCGTGTAGCGAGGACGATGCAGCCGCGTTCGCTCAGCACACGACTGCTCGTCTCGGTCAGCATCCTGCTGATCCTGTTCTTTGGCGTCACCATTCTGGCCCTGGATTTCGTGTTCCAGGACCTGAGCCGGCGCGCCATCCAGGATCGGCTGGAGGTGCAGGTGATCGCGCTGCTGTCGGCCTCGGAAGAGGATTCCAGCGGCGGGCTGCGTGCCGATCAGCTCGCCGAGCCGCGCTTCGACAACCCGGGCTCGGGGCTGTATGGCGAGATCCTGCGCAGTGACGGCCGGCCCAGCTGGCGCTCGAAATCCCTGACCGGCACCGGGCTCGAATTCCCGCACGTGCAGGTCGGCGAGCGCCGTTTCGGCGAGCTGCGGCGAGCCGATGGCACGCCCGTGCTGTCGCTCAGCATGGGCATCGAGTGGCAGTTCCGGAATCGGGTCACGCGCTCGTTCGTCTATAGCGTGGCGGAGAGTCTCGAACCGTACTACGCGCAGTTGGCTCGTCTGCGCGGCCGGATGTTTGGTTGGTTCGCGGCGCTGATGGTGCTGTTGCTGGGCGCGTTCGCGCTGCTGTCGCGAAGAATGCTTGCGCCGCTACGGCGCGTGGAACGCGAAATCGAAGCCATCGAAGCGGGCCATCTCACCGAGCTCGGTGGCGGCTATCCACGCGAGCTGCTCGGCATCACCACCAATTTGAACGCGCTCCTGCGCAGCGAGCGCGAGCGCCTCGCGCGCTATCGAAACACGCTCGGCAATCTTGCGCACAGCTTCAAAACGCCGCTCGCGGTCATGCGCAATCTGCTCAACAGTCAAAACGGCCGCGAGTTGAGCGTGGTTCGGCAGCTGGATGAGCAAGTCGGGCGCATGGATGACATCGTCAAATATCAGCTGCGTCGCGCCGCCGCCGCCGGTGGCACTGGCCTCGGCTCGGCGCCGACCGACGTTCGCGAGGCATTGGAAGCATTGCGTGGCGCGTTGTTGAAGGTCTACGTGGATCGCGGCCTCACGTGTGAATTGGCCGTGGCCGAGGGTTGCACCTTCACGGGTGACCGCGAAGATCTCACGGAGATTGCGGGCAACCTGCTCGATAACGCTTTCAAGTGGGCGCGGACCACCGTGCGCATCACCGCCGACCGGGTCGTGAGTCCGGCGGCCCGTCGCGATGGCTTGCGCATCGTGATCGAGGACGACGGTCCGGGCATTCCGCTCGAATCGCGCGCCCGAGTGCTGGAACGCGGCGCCCGACTGGATGAGCGCGTGGCCGGGCAGGGCATTGGATTGTCCGTCGTGCGCGAGCTGGTCGAGCTCAACGGCGGCCGCATCGATATCGATCAGTCGGCGCTCGGCGGCGCCCGGATCGAGGTTAAAATAGCGCCGGTCTGACTTGAAACCTCCCGGGGCAATCGCATACAAGTCGGCTGCGCGATGAGTACCCCGAATTCCTCTTACACCGCGGCGCTGCTGGCGCTGCGCGAGCAGCTGCCCCACACGCGATTCGCCGACCGGCCGCGTCTGTCGCGGGAGCTGGATCGCCTGTTCGCGCGCCGTACTCCGCCCGCGGAGCCCGACGGTGCCGTTCATAACCTGCGTCAGTCCATCGAGACATCGGTGGCGACCGTCGAGCGACTCAAAGCGCTGCCCCTGCGCGTCGAGTACGACGCTGGCCTGCCGATCACCGCGCATCGCGAAGAGATTGCAAAGGCGTTACAAACAAACCAGGTGGTGGTGGTCTGCGGTGCCACCGGCTCCGGTAAAACGACGCAGTTGCCCAAGATCTGCATGGAAGCCGGCCGCGGCACTTTCGGTGTGATTGGCCACACGCAGCCCCGGCGTATTGCCGCTCGCGCCATCGCGAATCGGCTGGCCGAAGAGCTGCAAACCACGGTCGGCGGCGCGGTCGGCTACCAGGTGCGCTTCAACGATCGCACCGGCCCGGACTGCCGCATCAAGCTCATGACCGACGGCATCCTGCTGCGTGAGCTGGAGAACGATCGGTTACTGCGCCGTTACGACACGCTGATCATCGACGAAGCGCACGAGCGCAGCCTCAACATCGATTTCCTGCTCGGCGTCCTCAAACGCCTGCTGCCGCAGCGCCCGGACCTGCGCGTCGTGATCACGTCGGCCACCATCGATCCGCAGCGCTTCGCTGAGTTCTTCGGCGGCGCGCCGATCATCGAGGTGTCCGGCCGCAGTTATCCCGTCGAAGTGCGTTATCGGCCGCTAACAGGCACCGACGAGGACGACTACGAACTGTCCCTCGATGAGGGCATCGTCGCCGCAGTCCAGGAACTGGATCGAGTGGATCGGGGCGACGTGCTCGTGTTCCTGCCGGGCGAAAAACAGATCCGCGACGCCGCCGATGCGCTCTCCAAAGCGCGCCTGCACGGCACCGAAGTGCTGCCGCTGTACGCGAGGTTGTCGACGCGCGATCAGGAAAAGATCTTCGAGAAGCACGGTTCCCGTCGCGTGGTGCTCGCAACCAACGTTGCCGAGACATCGCTGACCGTGCCGGGCATTCGGCATGTCGTCGACTCGGGTCTCGCGCGCATCAGCCGTTACAGCGTGCGTGGCAAAGTGCAGCGTTTGCCGATCGAGCCGATCTCACAAGCCAGCGCCGATCAACGCAAGGGCCGTTCGGGCCGCGAGGCGCCCGGCATCTGCATTCGCCTGTACTCGGAAGAGGACTTCAATCTGCGGCCGGCCTTCACGCCGCCGGAAGTGCTGCGGACGAACCTGGCCAGCGTCATCCTGCAGATGGCCGCCCTGGAACTGGGCGAACCGGAGGCCTTTCCGTTCGTCGATCCGCCCGACACCCGGCTGATCAACGATGGCTATCGATTGCTGCAGGAGTTGAAGGCGGTCGATGACGAGCGTCGGGTGACGAGTCTCGGTCGTCAGCTCTCCTCGCTGCCGGTCGATCCGCGGCTCGGGCGAATGCTGCTGGCGGCGAGTCATCACAGCTGCCTCGCGGAGATGCTCGTCATCGCATCGTTCCTCGCTGCCCAGGATCCGCGCGAGCGGCCGTCGGATGCACAAACTCAGGCGGACCAGAAGCACGCGGCGTTCGCGGATCCGCGCTCGGATTTCGTTGCCGTGCTGAACCTGTGGAACGCATATCAAACGCAGGTCGCCGAGTTATCCGGCAGCCAGCTGCGCAAATGGTGTCGCGAGAACTTCATCGCCTTCATGCGCGCCCGCGAGTGGCAGGAGTTGCATCGGCAGCTCAGCGAGACGGTCAAAGAGCTCGATCTCAAGCCCAACAGTGCGCCTGCGGATTACGCCAATCTGCACCAGGCGATTCTCACCGGCTTCCTCGGCAACATCGGCGCACTCGATGAGAAGCGCGAATACGACGGCGCCCGCGGCACGCGATTCGTCATCGCACCGGGCACGCCGCTGGCGAGCAAGCCGCCGAAGTGGGTGGTTGCCGCGAATCTGATGGAAACGACGCGTCTCTACGCACGCACCGTCGCAGCCGTCGAGCCCCAATGGATCGAGTCCGCGGGCGCGCATCTGATCAAGCGCAGCTATAGCGAACCGCACTGGGTGGAGGATCGCGGCTTCGTTGCGGCATTCGAGGCAGTCGCCTTGTATGGCCTGACGCTGTCCTCGCGCCGACGCATCAATCTCGGCAACGTATCGCCCCGCGAAGCCCAAGAGATATTCGTGCGCGAGGCGCTGGTCGAAGGCCATTCGCGACTCAAAGCGGACTTCCTGAAACACAATCGGCGCTTGCGCCAGCAGGTCGAGGTGATGGAGGCGAAGGTCCGTCGTCGCGACATCCTGGCCGACGAACAGGCGCTGTGTGACTTCTATCTGGCGCGGCTGCCAGCGACCGTGAATTCGGTGTCGGCGCTGGAGAAGTGGCTGAGAACGCCAGGTCACGCCCAGCAGCTGCACATGACGATGGCGGACATCACCCGTCGTAACGCCTCTGAAATCACTCCGCAGGAGTTTCCGCCGGTCCTGGCGGTCACGGGGAACGAGTTGCCGCTCGAATATCGTTTCGAGCCGGGCTCGGCCAGCGACGGCGTCACGGTCGTGCTGCCGAAGCCGCTGTTGAGCAACGCGGTCATTGGCGATTTCTCACGGCCCATTCCGGGCTGGCGCGTCGAGACGATCACCCAGTTGTTGCGCAGTCTGCCGAAGCAGATCCGAAAAGCGTTCGTTCCCGTCCCCGAGCATGCGGCGCGTGCGGCGGCGGAAATCGACGAGTCCAAGGAATTCAATACTGCCGTGGCGGAGTGGATCACTCGTGTCGGCGGCACGACCGTGACGGCGGAAGAGGTCGCTGCGCTTCCGCTGCCCGATCATCTACGCGTGAACTTCCGAGTCGCCGACCTCGATGGCAAGACGCTCGCCGAGGGCCGGGATCTCGCTGCACTGAAACGCGCCGTACGCGAGACCGAAGTGAAATCGGGTGCGCAGAAGACAGCGCCCTCGACTGGGGTGCGTCGTCGCTGGGACTTCGGCGATCTCGCGGTCGAAGAGTCGGTGCAGCGGCGCGGACTGCGCTTCTCTGTCTATCCCACGCTGCGTGATCGTGGCGAAGGTGTCGAAGTCGCCGAGGCGGCCACGTTGGTAGACGCCGAAGGCATGCTGCGTTCGGGCATCTTGCGACTCGCCATCCTCGCATTGCCCGAGCAGTTCAAATACGCCCGCAAGCGTTGCTCGGAGCGCACCGAGCTGATGCTGTTGGCTCAGGGCTTGAACAACTCACGGCCCATTGCCGAGGCGTTGGCCGAGAAGTGTTTCGTCGAATGTTTCTTGAGCGAGGCGGACGCGCTGCCGCGCTCGGCCGCACAGTTCGATGCGTTGCTGGACAAGCATCGCGCGCGCTTTGGCGAGGTGACCGATCGTGTCATCGAGCACACAACCTCAGCGCTGCGTGAACTGCGCAATGCGCGCATGAAGCTCGCGGCACTCGAAGGTCCTACGTTCCAGGCGCTTCGGACCGACGTGCAGGCGCAGCTGCAAATGCTTGTCCCTGGAGACTTCCCAGCGAGCGTGCCGACTGCGCTCTGGCCCCATTTGCCGCGGTACTTCAAAGCGCTCACGCGGCGGCTCGACAAAGCGCCCGGCAATCAGAAACGCGATGCGGAGTTGATGAAGCAGCTCTCGCCCGCGACACAGGCTTACCAACGTCTGCGCTCGCAGGCGCCCAAGGGCGAAACCCATCCCGAGCTCGATCGGCTGCAATGGATGATCGAGGAGTTTCGAGTCTCGCTGTTTGCGCAGGATCTCAAGGCGGTGCTGCCGGTGTCGGATAAGCGCATCGCCGAGCAGATCGAGAAGGCGAGGGTGGAAGTGCAACGGGCAGCCTAAGTTGTCCGCTGCCGCAAGGCACTTGCTTGGGGTCGTTTGAATCGCCCCCGTCGCGGCCCGAGCTGGAGCCCCAAGAGGTTTGGCATGGAGAAAAGAGAGGAACGGACACGAGTCCCGGACGGTCCGGCCTCGTGAGCGCAGATCGCGCGTTTCCGCAGAAGCGTCGAGTGTCAGATGCGCCGAGCATGTGCCACAGACCGATCGATCATCGGGCATGCGCCACGGCCCAATCTATAAGTGGCATTGGCCAGGGACAAATCCTTCTTGGGCATTTGCCCGCGACCAATCTTCAGCGGGCATTTCCCAGGGCAATCTTTCAGTGGCATTGGCCAAGGACAGATCTTTCTTGAGCACTTGCCAGCAACCAATCTTTCAGCGGGTATTTTCCCGGGATCAATTCTATTCTTCAGTGGGGGCAAGGGCGCGCCCCTCTCTCGCGCGCGAAGCGCGCCGCCTTCGAGACGTGCATCTTCGAGCTGGGGCGAGGTGGGGGCTCGGGAAGTTCGCAACCACAGTGCCTCGGCCACCGCCGCCATTCGAGCAAACCGTTGCACGCTGGCAGTACAAATGACGCCGCGCGTTGCAGCTCGCAGCGCGTTAGCGCGTCAAGGGCGAGCGACACCGACCGTCACGCGACCACGGAGCAAATCATGCGGCAGCCATCGACGCACAGCCCGCGACAGTAAAGACGCTCGCGAGTTTCCCGAGACCCCCACCTCGCCCCAGCTCTGCCGACAGGCTGCGCGCAACGCGAAGCGAAAGCCGACAGGCCAACTCCGCCGACAGGCTGCGCGCAAACGCGAAGCGAAAGCCGACAGGCCAACTCCGCCGACACGCTGCGCGCAACGCGAAGCGAAAGCCGACAGGCCAACTCCGCGGCAGGCCGCACGCAACGCGAAACGACACCGAGAAGCCCAACCCGCCGGCAGGCTGCGCGCACGCGAAGCGGTACCGCGACGCCAAAACGGCTACGCCCAAGGCCGCCGGCAGGAGCCCCGCCGAAGCGAAAACTGCAGCTCCGCAGCTATGCGCAGGACAGGGCGGGCCGCAACCGCGTTACCGTAGACGCGTTAGCGGACATTAGCGTAAAGGACCGAGTTGAAAGCGATTGCTCCATGCCGCAACAACGTGGCCGCAGAGGCAGGATTGCAGTAAGGTCGTGACATCGGACGGGGGACGTATGAAGGCCCATCTCTGGACCGCACTGCTGATCCTGGCCGCCGTGGGCAGTGGCCTCAACGGCGGCTTGTTCTTCGTCTTCTCCAACACCGTGATGCGCGCCTTCGACCGCCTGCCCGCCGCAGGTGCCGTGGCAGCGATGAACAGCATCAACCGGGCGATCCTGAATTCGCTGTTCTTCCTGGCCTTCTTCGGTACGGCACTGCTATGCGTCGCACTGCTGGTCGGGCTGCTCAATTCGCCGCTGGTCGTCGCCGGGGCGTTGTTTTATCTGATCGGCGCGATCGGCGTCACGATGGTGTGCAACGTGCCGCTGAACGAAAAGCTGGAGGCCGTCTCACCGTCGGCCGACGACCTCGAATCCCAATGGCACGCCTATCGGGGTCCCTGGACCCGCTGGAACCACGTGCGGACGGCCGCGTGCCTGCTCGCCGCAACAGCTTTCATCATGGAGATTGCGCGCTGACGAGCAGCGCGCGCCTCACCGATCCCGCGTGCGATCGATCGCGCTGACCAGCGAATAGAAATCCGCCAGCAGCGGCAACGAGAGCTTCAGCTCCGTCGCCTTGCGCAGCGCATAGCCCAGGGTTTCATGGATCTCGAGCGCTCGGCCCGCGAGCAGATCCTGCAGCGCCGACATGCGGTGCTCCGGCGCCTTCGTCTGATAGTCGGCGCCGATCTTCTGCACCGCTGCGACCGCTTGCGCCTCGTCGCCACCGAGCACCGTGCCCAACGGCAGGATCGCCCGATCCTCCGTCAGCGGAATCCCAAGCGCCTTCGCCAGCGACGCAAGCTCGCGCGTCAGTCGCACGATCAGCAGGGCTGCATCCGGATCGGACAGGAATCGCCACGTGACGGCGCGGGTCGTGAGCGACAGGCTGACGAAGCCCACCCAGCCCACGAACTTGCTCCATTCGCGCGAGACGATGTCGGGCATCAGCGTCGCACGCACGCCGGAATCGTCGATGGCTTTCACGATCCCTCGCGCCGTGTCGCTCATCGAACCGTCCAGCTCGCCGATGAACAAATTCACATTGCGCGTGAACAGCACCTCGCCCGAAGCGAGCAACTCGCCGCTGGTGTCGGCCAGTGATCCCAAGGTCCGCTCGCGCCCGTACGTCTGCGCCAGCAGGTCGTCTTTCATCACGCCGTTCTGAACCGACAGCGCCCGATCGAGGTTCACGTGACTGAGCGAGGCCAAGGTCTGCTCGGATCCCGGCGTCTTGGTGGCGATGATGAGCGTTCCGGTTTCGCGCAGTTGCGCCGGGTCGGTGAGCACCTCGACCGGTGTGGCGATCTCGCTCACTCCCTTGATCCGAAGCCCTTGCTCACGCACCTGCTGAGCACGTTGCCCGCGGGCGAGCAGGGCGACCGAATGCCCGTTGCGAACCAGATGAGCGGCCAGGATGGAACCGAGCGCACCGGCGCCCACGATCGCGAACTCACTACGTGCCACTGAACTCTCCAATCGACGCATCGAAGCCGACAGGCTATCAAGCCTGCCGCCCGAGTGGCAGAGGCGCCCGACTCATTGCCTCGAAGTCGATGCTGGAAGAGCGCCAGCTCAGTGCCTGCGTTGATGACCGGTCTGTCCGCTGACCACGATGTGGCCGGACACTTCCTTGCCGCCGCCCGCGGCGTAGTGCTTGCCAAACCGATTCGTCAGCACGTCCTGCAGCCGGAAATCTTCCTGACGCACGAAGCCGTGATGCTTGCCGCCGCTGTGGATCACCAGATCGACCACGGCGCACAGGCCCGAGGCGGTCGTGACTTGAATTGCCGACCACAACCGGCCGGCGATCACTTGCGGATAGACCTTGTTGACGTAGTTCTCCTCGCGCAGCTCGCCGTCCTGCTTGCCGGTGACCGCGACGTAAATGACCACGACGTCCTGCAACGTCTGCGGCACGGCGTTTTCGAGGATGCGTTTGAGCGTGCCGCGATCGTGATTGAGCTTCAGATCGTTCATCAGCAAGCGCATCTGATCGCAATGGCCGGGATAGCGCATGGTCTTGTAATCCATGTTCTGCACGCGTGCGCCGTAGGTCTCGGCGAGCGAACCCAAGCCGCCAGAAGTGTTGAAGGCCTCGTACAACGTGCCGTCGATCTCGATCTCTTCCAGGCCTTCGAGCGGCGCGACTTCCAGCCGCCGGCCATCCACGATCGCTTCGCAGGGATTGCCGTACTCGTTGATCAGCCCTTCGGTCGACCAGGTCAGGGAATATTTCAAGACGTTGTTTGGATGCTGGGGCAGGGCGCCGACACGCAGCTTCACCGCGCGCAGCTCGTCGAAGTGACCGATCAGCTCATTCGCCGCGATGGAGATGAAGCCCGGCGCGAGACCACATTGAGGAACGAAGGCATGCCCCGCGCCCTCGGCGATCTTGCGAACGGCGCGAGTGACTTCGACGTCCTCGGTGAGATCGAAATAGTGCGTGCCGGCAGCGCGCGCGGCTTCGGCGACGCCAACGTTGCAGTAGTAGGGCAGGCTGGAAATGACCGCATCGATCGGATGCTTCTGAAGCTGGGCGCGCAGCGCTTCGGCATTGGCTGCATCCACATGGTGCGCGTGGAGGTTGGGGAGGCGATGCGCACTCACGACCGCATTGGCGGCCTCGGCGCTCACGTCGCCCAGATGCACTTCGTAAGAGCCGGATTCCGCCAGCAGCCCGGAAACCAACGCACCGATCTTGCCGGCACCGAGGATCAGAACCTTCGCCATGCGTGCTCCCTTGCCGTCCCGGAGTGCTGTTCGGGACCGCTCTGCAAAGGTGTCATTAAAGGCCGGACGCCCCGGAGCTGTAAACGTCGGGCCGGTCCGGGCCGCCTCGGCCGGCATTTTTGACCCAGCTGTATGCAATTTCGGCTCCGGTCCGTTTGCTTCGCCCGGCGCGGGTGCTAGGCTGCCGCCCGCTATGACTCGCACTCCCGACCTGATTCATTGGCACCCTTCCAGCTGGCAGTCCCGGCAGGCGCAGCAGCAGGCCAGCTACCCGGACCAGGCCGCGCTGGACAGTGTCGTCGCCGAGCTCTCGCGGCTGCCGCCGCTGGTGGTGTCGTGGGAAGTCGAGGCGCTGAAAGAGCAGATTGCCTCGGCCCAGCGCGGCGAGCGCTTCCTGCTCCAGGGCGGGGACTGCGCCGAGACGTTCGAGGACTGCGAGTCCGACAAGATCGCCAAGAAGCTGAAAATCCTGCTGCAGATGAGTCTGGTGCTGGTCTATGGCCTGAAGAAGCCGGTGATCCGCGTCGGCCGCATGGCCGGTCAGTATGCCAAGCCTCGCTCGGCAGACACCGAGACTCGCGAAGGCGTGACCCTGCCCAGCTATCGGGGCGCGAACGTCAATCGGCCGGGCTTCACGGCCGAAGAGCGCACCCCCGATCCGTCATTGCTGTTGCGGGGCTACGAGCGCTCGGCGCTGACGCTCAACTTTGTCCGCTCACTGATCGATGGCGGCTTCGCCGACCTGCATCACCCCGAATACTGGGATCTGGACTTCCTGCGTCATTCGCCTTCCAAGGAGGCGTACGAGAAGGTCGTGCATTCGATTTCCGAATCGCTCGATTTCTTCGAAGCGGCCTCGGGGCAGCCGATTCACGAGAGCACCACGACGCGCTTCTACACCAGTCACGAAGCGCTGCATCTGCTGCTCGAGCAGGCGCAGACGCGTTACATCCCGCGCTCGCAGCGCTGGTACAACCTGTCCACGCACATGCCCTGGATCGGGATGCGTACCGCGGCGCTGGAGGGTGCGCACGTCGAATTCTTCCGTGGCATCGCCAATCCTTTGGGCATCAAGGTCGGCCCATCGATGAGCGCGGAGTGGCTGCAGGGTCTGATCGCGACCCTCAATCCGAACAACGAGCCCGGCCGGATCGTGCTGATCCATCGCATGGGCGCGAAGGACATCGACAAGCGTCTGCCGCCGCTGATCCAGGCGGTGCGTGCCACCGGCAGCCCGGTGCTGTGGGTCTGCGATCCCATGCACGGCAACACCGAGACGGCCACCTCGGGCCTGAAGACACGGCGCTTCGAAAACATCGTCAGCGAGCTGGAGTCGGCCTTCCGAATCCACCGCGAACTCGGTTCTTGGCTCGGGGGTGTGCATTTCGAGCTCACAGGTGAGGATGTCACCGAATGCACGGGCGGCGCTCGGGGTCTGACGGATGCGGACCTCGCGCGCGCCTATAAATCGCAGGTCGATCCACGCCTGAACTATGAGCAGGCGCTGGAGCTGGCCATGCGGATCGCCGGTTTGCACGCGAACAAAGGCGCACCGAAGAGCGCCATCATCAATATCTGACTTTGCGCCAATCACTTGCCTTGCCTTCGGCGGCGGCCACTACAATAGCGGCCGTCGCCGATCGTTCTTTGCGCGCTCGTTACCATGGCCACGAAAAAACAAGCTGCCAGGCCCGCCGTCAATTTTCGCCGCTATTCCAGTGAAGTCGTCGATGGTCTGAAGCAGGCGCCCAGCCGCGCCATGCTGCGGGCGGTCGGCTACAAGGATGCGGACTTCAAGAAGCCGGCGATCGGCATTGCCTCCACCTGGAGCAATCTCACGCCGTGCAATATGCACATCGACAAGCTGGCCAAGGCGGCCGCGGCGGCGGTCGACTCCGCCGGTGGCAAGAGCACGACATTCGGCACGATCACCGTGTCCGACGGCATCTCCAACGGCTCGCCCGGCATGCGTTACTCGCTCGTGTCGCGCGAAGTGATCGCGGACTCGATCGAAACGGTGTCCGGCGCGCAGGGCTTCGATGGCGTGGTCGCGATCGGCGGCTGCGACAAGAACATGCCCGGCTGCATGATGGCGCTGGCGCGTTTGGATCGGCCGGCGGTGTTCGTGTATGGCGGCACCATTCGTCCGGGCCCGGGCCATCTCGATGTGATTTCCGTGTTCGAAGCCCGCGGTGCGTTCACCAGCGGCAAGATCACGAAGAAACAAATGGACGAGATCGAGCGCAAGGCCATTCCCGGTCCGGGCAGCTGCGCCGGCATGTACACCGCGAACACCATGGCGTCCGCGATCGAGGCCATGGGAATGAGCTTGCCGAACAGCTCCGCGCAGGACGCGGTGTCGAAGCAGAAGATCCAGGACTGCGTGAACGCCGGCAAGGCGGTCGTGAAGCTCGCCAAGCAGGGCATCACGCCGTCGCAGATCATGACGCGCGAAGCGTTCGAGAATGCGATCACCACCGTCATCGCGCTCGGCGGCTCGACCAACGCGGTGCTCCATCTGCTGGCCATCGCCCATGCCGCCAATGTGAAGCTCGAGCTCGATGACTTCACGCGCATCGGCAGGCAGGTGCCGGTGCTCGCCGATCTGCGCCCGAGCGGCAAGTACATGATGTCGGAGCTGGTGCGCATCGGTGGCATTCAGCCGCTGATGAAGATGCTGTTGAAGGAAGGGCTGCTGCACGGGGATTGTTTGACCGTGACCGGCAAGACGCTCGCGCAGAATCTGAAGAGCGTGAAGCCGTATCCGAAGAATCAAGACATCGTTTACGCCTTCGACAAGCCCATCAAGCCCGACAGTCACCTGGTCGTGCTCTATGGCAATCTCGCGCCGGAAGGCTCGGTCGCGAAGATCACCGGCAAGGAAGGCTTGTCGTTTACAGGCCGTGCGCGGGTGTTCGATGGCGAAGAAGCATCGGTGCAGGCCATTCTCGATGGCAAGGTCGGGGCGGGCGATGTAGTTGTAATTCGCTACGAGGGCCCCAAAGGTGGGCCAGGTATGCGTGAGATGTTGAGCCCGACGAGCGCGATTGCGGGCGCGGGGCTCGCGGATAAGGTCGCGCTGATTACCGACGGTCGGTTCTCGGGCGGCAGCCGGGGGTTCGTCGTTGGTCACATCGCCCCGGAAGCTGCGGTCGGCGGGCCGATCGGTCTGATTCGCGATGGCGATCAGATCACCATCGATGCGCAGTCACGCGAGATTCAGGTCGCGTTGAGCGAGCAGGAGTTGTCGAAGCGGCGCGCCGCGTGGCGAGCGCCCGCGCCGTACGCCCGTCGGGGTGTGCTCGCGAAATACGCTCGCGAGGTCAGCAGCGCGTCCTTGGGCGCGATCACCGACGGCGATGTTTGCGAAAGTCATTGAGAGCAGTCGAGAGTTACTAATGGCGCGAGCGATTGAAATTGTCGAAGTGGGGCCGCGCGACGGCTTGCAAAGCGAGCCCGAAGTGTTGCCGACGGCGACCAAGCTGGAACTGATCGGTCGGTTGGTGGCCGCCGGCTTGAAGCGCATCGAAGTGGCGAGCTTCGTGAATCCGAAACGGGTGCCGCAGATGGCAGATGCCGAAGCGGTGCTCGCCGGTCTGCCGAAAGTCCCTGGCGTGCAATATGTCGGTCTGGTGTTGAATCGCAAAGGATTCGATCGCGCGCTCGCCGCCGGTTGCACCGAAGTGGGTCTGGTCGCTGCCGCGACCGACAGCTTCAGCGAGCGCAACCAGGGCGCCACGATGGAAGAAAACATTCGCACCATCGAAGAGATTGCGCCGCTCGCTCGCGAGGCGGGCGTGCGCATGCAGGTGACATTGTCGACGGCATTCGGCTGTCCGTTCGAAGGTGAAGTGCCGGCATCGCGCGTCGTCGATATTTGTCGTCGTCTCGCGCAGTCCCAACCGCTCGAGATCGCGCTCGCCGACACCATCGGTGTTGCGGTTCCGAGTCAGGTGACGGCGCTCGTCGAACAGGTGCGTGCCGCGGTCGGCGATGTCGCCATTCGCTGTCACTTTCACAACACGCGGAATACAGCGGTCGCGAATGCATACGCCGCTGTACTCGCCGGTGTAAACACACTCGATGCCAGCGTCGGCGGCGTCGGCGGTTGTCCGTTCGCTCCGAACGCGACAGGAAACGTCGGCACGGAAGATCTGGTGTACATGTTGTCCCGCGCGGGCTATGACACCGGCATCGATCTCACCAAACTGATCGAGACCGCTCGCTGGCTCGGCGAGCAGCGCGGCAAAGCAGTGCCGAGCATGGTCTCCAAGGCGGGCGGCTTCCCCGTCGTAACCCCAAGAGCATCAGCCTGATACAGGGCTTTCTGCCTGAAGCGTCCAACTGCCGAAGTGGGCTCACTTCGGCAGGGTTTTCGCCCCTAACTTAAGTTAGTGAAGGGCGTGCGTATATTGCTGTTTGGTATGAAAGGGCGCGTATACACTGGTCTCATACGAGACCCGTTCATACCCAATCAATATGCAGCGGCGCATTGCGGGTCTCCATCACCGAATGTTTGAAGGAGCACCATGGCCAAGGCAGTGGACAAGGCGTATCACACGGTTCGTGAACGCATCGTGCGCGGAGTGTATCCAGCATCCGCTCGTATCACCGAGCAGGAAGTGGCAGCGGTCGCAGGGGTGAGTCGGACGCCGGTGAGGGAGGCGTTGCGAAAACTCCACGCCGAAGGACTGTTGGAATTCGTCCCGCACCAGGGCGCGATCGTGACCGAGTGGACCCATGAAGATCGCGATGACGTGTATGAATTACGCGCCATGCTCGAATCCTATGGAGCGGCGCGTGCCGCGCGGCGCATCACGAGCGAGGGCATCGCCGAGTTGCGTCAGCTCGCCGAAGATCAATATCACGAAACGCTGGCGAAGCCGGAGGGATATCTCGAGCGCGTCGGTGCGCTCAATAGCCAATTTCATCGTCGCATTCACGAGTTCGCGGCCAGCCCGCGCCTGGTGTCCGCGCTGGCTTCGCTGATCGAAGTGCCGCACATGCTGCGGTCCTTCGCGACTTATCAGGATGAAGACCTGATCCGCAGTGCCTCGCACCATCTGGAGATCGTCCGCGCCCTCGAAGCGCGCGACGGCGACTGGAGCTCGGCATTGATGCGCTCGCATATTCTCGGAGCACGCGGAACCCTGGTTGTGTGACTCGGATTCGGCACTACAATGCCGGGTTCCAGTTTCACGTCAGCAACGAGGGGATGCTCATGATCAAGGTCGGCGACAAAATGCCTGCGGGCACATTCACGCAGATCACCCAGGAGGGACCGCAGAAGATCAGCGCCGAGGACTTCTTCAAGGGCCGCAAGGTCGTGCTGTTCTCGGTGCCGGGGGCGTTCACGCCTACCTGCGATGCCAAGCATCTGCCGGGCTTCGTCGAGAAGGCCGGTGACATCAAGGGCAAGGGCGTCGACGCCATCGCCTGCCTGGCCGTCAACGACGCGTTCGTGATGAAGGCCTGGGGCAAGTCCCAGAACGCCGACGGCAAGGTCGAGATGCTGGCCGACGGCAACGCCGAATACACCAAGGCCCTGGGCCTGGAGATGGACGCCACCGGGTACGGCATGGGCATCCGTGGGCAGCGCTTCTCGCTGGTGGTGGATGACGGCGTGGTGAAGCAGGTGAACGTCGAGCAGAAGGGCGAGTTCAAGGTGTCGAGCGCGGAGCACGTACTGACGCAGCTCTGAGCGCTCTGCGCCGTCAGCCCGGTGTTCTGGCGCTGTCCGCGCGTCAGAACATGAAATGAAAAGGCCGCCGCGTCATGACACGCGGCGGCCTTTGTCTTCAGCGGCGCAGGGGGGCGAATCAGCCCAGCGCTTTTTCCAGCTCCGGCAGGACCGTGAACAGGTCGCCCACCAGGCCGATGTCGGCCACTTCGAAGATCGGCGCCTCGGCGTCCTTGTTGATCGCGACGATGGTGCGTGCGTCCTTGATGCCGGTCAGGTGCTGAATCGCACCCGAGATGCCGACCGCGACGTACAGCTCCGGCGCGATGATCTTGCCGGTCTGGCCGACCTGCAGATCGTTGGCCGCGTAGCCCGCGTCCACTGCCGCACGCGATGCACCGACAGCGGCGCCGAGCTTGTCGGCGAGGCTGAAGATGATCTTGAAATTATCCGAGCTGCCGAGCGCACGACCGCCCGAAACGACGCGCGGCGCGGTCTGCAGATCCGGACGACCGGTCGTAGCCGCCGAGCGCTCGACGAAGCGAGTGTGAGAGGGCAGCGACGCTGAAACGTTCGCAGCCTCGACCGCAGCACTGCCGCCTTGCGGCGCGGCCTGGAACGACGCGGTACGCACGGTCGCGACCAGCTTCTTGTCCTGCGGTGCTTCGACCGTGATGATCGCGTTGCCCGCGTACACCGGACGACGGAACTTGTAAGCGCCTTCGGCCGCCATGATGTCGCTCAACTGACCCACGCCGAGCAGCGCGGCCACTCGCGGCATCAAGTCTTTGCCGAACGTGGTCGACGGACCAAACACGTGCGTGTAGTTCGCGGCGACCGCGGCGACCTGCGGTGCGAGCACGGCAGCGAGCGGTTCGGCATTCGCGGCGTTGTCGATCGTCAGGACGGTCTTCACGCCTTGGATCTTCGCGGCCTCGGCGGCGACGGCCGCGCCATCGGCCGCGAACACGGCGATGTCGATCTGCGCGCCCTCGATCGTGCTGGCGCAGGCCACGCACTTGGCGGTGGAGGGATTGAGCTTGCCGCCGGCATGTTCGGCGACGATGAGAATCTTGGCGGCCATTACACGAGCCCCTTCTGCTTCAGGGCCGCGACGAGCTCGGCCACATCCTTAACCATGATGCCTTTCGAACGCGCCGCGGGCGGCTCGTACCTGGTCGTCTTGAACTGCGGTGCGGTGTCGACGCCCAGGCTCGCGATCGCGACGGTGTCGAGCGGCTTCTTCTTCGCCTTCATGATGTCCGGCAGCTTCACGTAGCGCGGCTCGTTCAGGCGCAGGTCGGTGGTGAGCACCGCCGGCAGGTCGACTTCGATGGTTTCCAGGCCCGCGTCCACTTCACGCGTGACCTTGGCCTTGGCGCCTTCCAGCTCAACCTTCGAGGCGAAGGTCGCCTGCGGACGATCCCACAGCGCCGCCAGCATCTGGCCGGTCTGGTTGTTGTCGTCGTCGATGCCTTGCTTGCCCAGCAGGACGATCTGCGGGCTTTCCTTCTCGATGAGCTTCAGGAAGATCCTGGCGGCGGCGAGCGGCTCGACCGGGGTGTCGGTCTGCACGAGAATGGCGCGGTCGGCACCCATGGCGAGGCCGGTGCGAAGCTGTTGCTGAGTATCGGCGGGCCCGATACTTACGACCACCACTTCAGTCGCGCCTCCTTTCTCCTTGATGCGCAGCGCTTCTTCGAGCGCGATCTCATCGAAAGGATTGATGCTCATTTTGACGCCGTCGGTCACGACACCCGTGCCGTCGGGTTTGACGCGAACGCGGACGTTGTAGTCCACCACGCGCTTCAGGCCCACCAGAATCTTGCTCAACTTCGGCTCCGATAAATCCAGCAATAGGAGAGGGGCTGCAGGCCGCCGCAGCGGCCGGGCACGCTACTGGAACGCAGCTTTCGAGTCAATCGACATGGTGTCGCGTACTGCCATGTTCCGCAGGGGAAAAGTGCCGAAGTTGCCGGGGTGTTTCGAGAAGTGGAATGCGGTGACCGGTGGCAGCGGTCGACAACCGGCTAAACTGCGCGGCCTCAACCCGAAGCACATTGCGTCCCCATGCCAGATGCCCTTGCTCCCCGTCTGAAATTCGGTGTGATCGCCCCGGCGACCAACACCATCGTCCAGCCGGAATTCGATGCCATGCGCCCGCGCGGCATCACCAATCAGATGGCCCGCGTCGTGATTCCCGACTCGCCGGTCGGCACCGAGAGCGAGTTCGTCGCCATGATGGGACAGGTCCGCAGCAACATCGAAGGCGCCCTCGACGCGGTCATGGCTTGTTCGCCTTCGGCGGTCGTGTTCGGCATGAACGCGGAGACCTTCTGGGAAGGCGTCATGGACGCGAACGCCGTCCAGGCGCACCTGGAGGCGCGCGCCGGGGTGAAGGTCATCCTCGGCGTGCAGGCTTGCCTGGCCGCCATCCAGCGCTATGGCGGGATCCGCAGAATCAGCGTCATCACGCCGTACATGCCCTCGGGCGACGCCCAGGTCCGCCGTTCATTCACCGACAGCGGCTTCGAAGTGGTGAACCTGCTGGGCCTGAAGAGCAACAGCCCGCTGCTGATGGCCCACGAGTCGCCCGAGCGCCTGCGCCGGGCGGTCCGCGAAGTGGACGACAGCAGCGTCGAACTGATCCTCCAGGTGGGCACGAACCTGGCGTTCGCCTCGATCGCCGCCGAAGCCGAACGCTGGCTCGGCAAGCCGGTGCTCGCGGTGAACACCTGTACCTACTGGCATGCACTGCGCAGCACGGGCATCGAGGACAAGATCGAGGGGTTCGGCTCGCTGCTGATCGAGCATTGAGCCGGTCCGTGCTGCCCGATCCGAGCAGGCGCGAGGCCGGCTGTAATCCTTGGTTTCCTATGACTCTGTGCGCACTTTGAGCGCAGGGATTCTGTTATCTTCCCGGGCCAGTTCAACAGTCAGTGCCGACTATCATGCGTACCATCCGCCCCAGTGCCGGCCTCGCCAACGTGAAATATGAAATTCGCGGCGACCTGGCACGGCGCGCCCATGAAATGGAGCGCCGGGGTTACGACATCATCCCGCTGAACATCGGCAATCCCGGCGTGTTCGGCTTTCGCACGCCCGAGACCATGCGGCTGGCGATGATCGAGAATCTCAAGGCGAGCGAAGCCTACAGCCACCAGAAGGGCATCTTTCCGGCCCGCGAAGCGGTGGTGATGCAGCAGCAGAGCCGCGGCGTGCGTGGCGTGAGCGCCGATGAAGTGTTCATGGGCAACGGCGTCAGCGAGCTGATCGACCTGGTGCTGCGTGCCTTGCTGTCTACCGACGATGAAGTGCTCGTGCCGATGCCGAACTATCCGTTGTGGACGGCGGCGGTGAATTTGAATCGGGGCCGGGCGGTGCATTATCCGTGTCACGCCGAGAACGGTTTCGAGCCCGATCCGAAAGAGATCGAGGCGTTGATCACCAGCCGGACCCGGGCCATCGTCGTGATCAATCCCAACAATCCGACCGGCGCGGTGTATTCGCGCGAGACGCTCGAAGCGATCGCCCGCATCGCCGAGCGACATCACCTGGTCGTGTTCTGCGACGAGATCTATGACCAGATCGTCTATGACGACGCGAAGTTCGTGCCGATGGCGACCCTCGTGCAGAACACGCTGTGCGCCACGATGTCGGGTCTGTCGAAGGTCTATCGCGCGTGCGGCTATCGCGTCGGCTGGGTGTCGTTCTCGGGCGATGTCGAGTCGGCTCGCGAATACTTGAGCGCGCTCGACAAGCTGTCATCGCTGCGTTTGTGCAGCAACGTGCCGGGCCAGTGGGCCGTGCAGACCGCGCTCGGCGGCTACCAGAGCATTCTGGAGCTGACCCGCCCGGGCGGTCGCTTGTATGAATCGCGCCAGGCCATTCTCGACGGCGTCGCCAGGAGCAAGTACCTGCAGGTGCATGCGCCGCGCGGCGCCATCTATGCGTTCATCGGCGTCAAGCCAGGCGTGCTACCGGCCTTCGATGACCAGCGCTTCGCCATGGACCTGCTCGAGCACAAACACGTGCTGCTCGCGCCGGGCACCAGCTTCAACACGCCTTACAAGACGCACTTCCGCATCACCAATCTGCCGCGGCCCGAAGTGCTGGCCGACGTGTTCCGCCGCATGGAGGAACTGTTGGACAGCTACGCCGATGGGGCCGAGCCTGTGTCACGCGCGGCGCCGGATCTGAAGGTCGTCCGCCAGTCATGAGTTAAGGGGCATTGCGGCTCCATTCGCTTTTAGATCAGGGTGTCACAGTGCTCACCGCGAGCCGCAGGCTCGCGCATGCGCTGCGGCTGGGCTATGCCCAGCATGCGCAGAATCTGGGGCAATCCGTCTGGCGCACGCCTCGCATCCTGCCGTGGTCGACCTGGCTCGCTCAGCAATGGCTCGAAGCGCGAGCCGTCGGCACGCACGCTCATCACGCTCGATTGCTGACGAACGCGCAAGCGCGAATCCTTTGGGACGCGCTGGTGAACGACAGCTCGTGGGGCGAGGACCTGCTCAATCCATCCAACGCCGCCCGACTCGCCGCCCGCAGCTGGCGACGGATGCAGGAATATCTGATCCCGCTCGCCGCACTTAAGGATAGCGACAGCACCGAGGGTCGCGCGCTGCACGCCTGGTGCACCGAGTTCCTGCATCGCTGCGAAAAGCTGCAAGCCATCGATGAAACACGGCTGGCCCATTGGGCACACGATGCGAACTTCGTCCCCGAAGAAACATTGGCGCTGGCGGGCTTCGACAGCCTGCCGCCGTCGGTCGCTCGATTGATCGAGCGTTGGCGGGGGCAGGGCAAGATTGCCGAGATCGAACCGGACGAGCACACATCGCGCTCCGTCGTGGTCGTCGCGGCCCGCGATTCGGATGATGAGTTGGAACTGGCCGCTCGCTGGGCGCGCGCGCAGCTCGCGACGGGCAAGAATACGGTCGGTGTCGTCGTCGCCGATTTGCAGTCACGGCGCGCCGAAGTGCAGCGTGTCTTCGAAGATGTATTCGCCCCGGGGCAACGAAACATTCAGGCCGAGTCAGCGAAGATCCCCGTTGTGATCGCAGCACCGACGCCGCTCGCGTCGTATCCCGTCGTGGACGCGGCGCTGTTGGTCCTGCAGTTCGCTTTGCATGATCGGCCGGCGACGCATGCGGGACGGTTGTTGCGTTCACCGTTCATCGCTGGCGGCGAAGCGGAGCAGGATCGTCGTGCGATGGCCGACTTTCGCTTGCGCGAAGAGCAACGCGATCGCTGGGACTGGTTCGAGCTGGAACGCTGGGCGAGCGCAACGGGCTGCGATCAATTGGCACAGGCCGCCCGCAACATCGGGACAGAAATCCGCGGCAAGACCTCTTCGGTCGGCGCGAGCGCCTGGGCTGAACGATTCCACACCTGGCTGCGCATGGCGGGCTGGCCCGGAGACCGTTCGCTCAGCAGCGTCGAACATCAGACCGTTGCCAAGTTTCATACGGCGCTGGCCGAGTTCGGCACGCTGGATGCCGTAACCGCGCCGCTGTCCGCCGCCGCGGCGTTGTCTCGCTTGCAGGAATTGCTGCGCGATACGCCGTTCGAGCCGGAGACGCAGGCGACGTCGATCACCGTCATCGATCCCGCGACCGTTGCGGGCATGACGTTCGATGCCACTTGGGTGATTGGACTGGATGCCGCGCGTTTGCCCGAGCCCGTCAATCCCGATCCTCTGCTGCCGGTCGCCTTGCAGCGGGCCGCGAAGATTCCCGAAGCGACGGCGGAAGGCGTGATGCAGCTGTCGCAAGCGCGGCTCGCGCGTTGGATCCGTAGCGCGCCACAGGTGATATTGAGCTGGCCACGGCAAGAAGGCGAGGCCGAGCTGCAACCCAGTCCCCTGTTGTCGCCCTGGCCGACCGTCAAAGGCAGTGATATCGCCATCGCGTCGGTCCGCCCCCTGCGACGGACGTTGTTCGATCAGCGTCCGCTCCTCGAACAAATGCGCGACGAGCTCGCTCCGCGGTTGAAAGTGAAAACCGCGCTAGGCGGCGCGATGACACTCGAGCTGCAGTCACGCTGCCCGTTTCGGGCGCAGGCGCAGCTTCGCTTGGACGCGCAAGCGATGCCGACGGTGAGCATCGGCGTCGAGCCCATCGATCGCGGCATCATCCTGCATCGAGTGCTGCACGAGATCTGGCGTTCGCTGCGCAACCACGCCGGCCTGCTCGCGATCGATGAAGAAACATTGTCACAACGAGTGTGGGCGAGCGCCGAGCGCCATACCATGCAGGCGCTGCAGCCGACGGTTCGTTATCGCCAGCGTCTTGCCGCGCTGGAAGTCAGCAATGTCGCCAAGCAGGTGCTGCAGCTGCTGGCACTGGAGAAGCAGCGGCCTGCGTTCGCGTTGAGCTTGAGCGAAGAATCCGAGCCGTACGCCATCGGCGGCCTGTCGATCACCTTGCAGCCGGACCGCATCGATGAGCTGGGCGGGGGCGGTCATTTGTTGATCGATTACAAGCTCGGCGACTCGCATTCGCCGCGGCAATGGCTGGATACGAAGCCAGGACGCCCGCTGAGGCCGCAGCTGCCGTTGTATGGACTGGCTCACGGCGAGTCGCTGCGGGGCCTGGCCTACGTCGTGTTGGCGGCTGGCGCGGTGGAATATCGCGGGTGGAGCGACGGCGCGTTCATCGGAGAGGGCGTCGCGGCCTATCCGGGGCATGTCCGACTGCGGCCCGATCATCCGCCCGATTGGCCGTCACTGGTCGATCACTGGCGCAAGACGCTGACGCACCTGGCGGAAAGTTTCGTCGAGGGCCAGGCGGTGGTGGATCCATTGCAGCCGCAAGAGTGCACCTACTGTCATTTGAGCGCATTCTGCCGGATCAGCGAGCGCACGCAGGAAGACGAAGCGGAGCATCACGATGAGTAGCGATGCTGCTGCCCGCAAGCGCGCGCTCGATCCGACGCGCTCGTTCATCGTCCAGGCGCCTGCCGGCTCCGGCAAGACCGAGCTGCTCACGCAGCGTTATCTGCGCCTGCTCGCGACGGTGGAACATCCGGAGCAGATCCTTGCGATCACGTTCACGCGCAAGGCCGCGGCGGAAATGCGCAATCGTATTCTGCTTTCCATCGAGGCGGCGGCCGGGCCGGCGCCGGAGTCGGCACACAAGCTGGCGACGTGGGAACTGGCACGTGCGGTGCGCGCTGCTGACATCGAGCGGCATTGGAAGCTTGCCGAACATCCTTCGCGGCTGCGTATTCAGACCATCGATGCGCTCAACTCCACGCTGGCGCGGCGTCTGCCGATCCTCGCGGGGACGGGCTCTGCGTTGGAGCCGGCCGAGGATCCGTGGCCATTGTATGAAACCGCGGCACGTCGGCTGATCGAAAGGTTGGGCGAAGACTCGTCCGTCGCCGAGTCGCTGGAATCGTTGATCGTGCATCTCGGCAATCGCACCGATCTGCTCGCCGAGCTGTTGTGTGAGCTGCTCGCCAAGCGCGATCAATGGCTGCACCAGATCGTCAGTGCCGGAACGCACGACAACTTGCGCGGCGCGCTGGAACAAACGCTGCAGAACGTCATCAAGCGTCATCTCACGATGCTGTGCGGGCTGATGGATGATGTGCGCCGTCGCGAGTATTGGGATCTCGCCGTGTTTGCCGCATCCAACCTGCGCGATGCCACTGGCGTCAACGAGGAGAAGCGGCTGCTGCTGGAGGCGTGCTCGAATGCCCACGCATGTCCCAGTGCCCAGAGTGACACCATCGATGGCTGGCTGGCGCTCGCGAGCGTGTTCTTGAAGCGCGATGGTTCGCCGTATCAAACCGTCACGAAGAAGAGCGGCTTCCCGACGACGCATCCGCGGGAGAAGGAGCGGATGCTCGCGGCGCTCGCAGAGTTGGGTCAGGACGAAGAGCTGATCGCGCAGCTGGGCGCGCTTCGCAATCTGCCGCGTCCGACGTACTCGGAGGAGCAGTGGGCGATTCTCGAAGCCTTGCTCGCGGTTTTGCCCGTCGCGGTCGCTGAATTGCAGATCGTGTTTCAATCGCAAGGGCAGGCGGATTACATCGAAGCGGCGTTGCGAGCACTGCAGGCGTTGGGGACGAGCGAGGAGCCGACCGATCTGGCACTCGCCTTCGACTATCGCTTGCAGCACCTGCTGGTCGATGAGTTCCAGGACACCTCGTTCGGACAGCTCGATCTGCTCGAACGACTGACCGCGGGCTGGTCCGAAGGGGATGGACGCACTCTGTTCTGTGTCGGCGATCCGATGCAATCCATCTATCGGTTCCGCCAGGCCGAAGTGGGGTTGTTTCTGCAGCTGCAGCGAGAAGGGTTGCGCAATGTGCGGCTCGAACCGTTGCAGCTCACTTCCAACTTCCGCTCGACGCGTCCCATCATCGAGTGGGTGAATCGCGTGTTCCCTGGCGTGCTCTCGCCCACCGACAATCCGGAGCAGGGCGCCGTGCGCTACAGCCCGAGCGTGGCCGCTCTGCCGAGCACCCGAGGCGGGGTGAAGGTACATCCGTCCTTCGATAAAGATGAGCTGGCAGAAGCTCGCCAGGTCGTGAATCTGGTGCGCAAAAGCCTCGCTGAAGATCCAGATACGACGGTCGCCGTGCTCGTCACAGCGCGCACGCATGTCGGCATGATCGCCAGCCAGCTGCATGCGGCGTCGATCGATTTCCAGGCCATCGAAATCGAAGCGCTGCTCGACCGACCGGTCGTGCAAGACCTGACCGCGTTGACTCGTGCGCTCCTGCATCTTGCCGATCGCACATCCTGGCTCGCAGTGCTGCGCGCGCCGTGGTGCGGGCTCACGCTGAACGATCTGCATGCGATCATTGGTAACAACCGGGCATCGACGGTCAACGAACTGCTGGCACGAGCGCTGGCATCGAGCGACATACTCACTGACGACGGCCGCGAACGTGCCACTCGCGTGCATTCGATCCTCCAAGCTGCGCTTGCGCAACGAGGACGGCTGTCTCTGCGCGACTGGGTCGAGCGGACCTGGAATGCGCTGGGTGGCCCGGCGACGCTCCATCGCCCGCAGGACCTCGACGATGCGGACGCTTATCTGCGGCGACTCGATAACATCGAGATTGCCGGCGATCTCGACGATGCCGCGCGCCTGGAAGAACAGCTGGACCGTTTGTTTGCTCGGCCGCGGCCGGAGAATCGTGCTCGCGTCGAAGTGATGACGATCCACAAATCCAAGGGCCTGGAGTACGACGTGGTCATCCTGCCGGCACTCGATCGGCTGTTACGCGGCGAGAGCCGTGAGCTGATGCGCTGGACGCGTATCCCGGGCCACGAAGGCGGCATCGTATTCGCTCCCATCAAAGCCGCTGGCGCCGATGCCGATCCGATGTACCGCTGGATCGAACTGCTGGAACGCGAACGCAGCGCTCGCGAGCGCGGTCGTCTGCTTTATGTGGCCGCAACACGCGCGAAGCGAGCGTTGCATTTGCTTGGCCGAGTGCGAGTGAAAGAAACAGAGGAGGGCGCCGAGCTGCGCGAGCCGCTCAATGGCTCGATGCTTCGCCTGCTCTGGCCGGAGGTGAGATCCCACTTCGAGTCGAGTGTGCAGACCAAGCCGCAGCAGGATCTGTTCGCTTCGGCACCGACTCCCTCGCTGCGCGTTCGCCGTCTGCCCCTGCAATGGCAGCCTCCGATCGCGGACATCGCGATTACGGCAAAGCCTGTGAACGTCAGCGACCTCGATGCAAAGATCGAGTTCGACTGGGCCTCGCAAACCGCACGTCACATCGGCACGCTCGTGCACCGTGAATTGGATCGCTTGGTCCGCGCTGGCGCCGACCGCCCATCGCCCGCTCCGAATCGAGCACGACTGTGTGCCGAACTCGCCGAGCTGGGGGTGCCACCCGATCGCTGTGAGGCCGCTGCCGAGCGAGTCATTGCCGCGATGAGCCAGACGCTCGCCGACGACCGCGGCCGCTGGCTGCTCGGCCTTTCCTCGCCATTGAGCGAGGCCGAATCCGAGCTGGCGTTGACCGGTGTCTTCGACGGCGAAATCGTCTCCGGCGTGATCGACCGCACGTTCGTCGACGAGCACGGCGTCCGCTGGATCGTCGATTTCAAAACCGGCTCGCACGAAGGCGGCGGCCTGGAGCAATTCCTCGCCGACGAAGCTCGCCGCTACCGCGATCAGTTACAACGCTACGCCCGGCTGATGAAACTGTTCCGCCCGGATCAGCCGGTACGGGCGGCGTTGTATTTTCCGTTGATGAAACAGTGGCGGGAAGTGCGGGTCGACTGACTGCGAAGGTCGGCCCTGACCGAAACAAGCCCGCCAGCAGTGACCTGGCTCACACTCGGCTCCTAGAAACGTCGCCTCCGCCCTGCGACCCTGGCTAAACTATCCCATATAACTAAACCACGTCTGCACCCGGCAGGAGCTTCCGTGCACGTCATCATCGCTGCAATCACCGCGCTGGCCGGCTTGCTTTGGGCGATCAGTTCCCTGCAGCGTTCCGGCTTCAGTCTGGGCTCCATCAATCCGTTCCTGGCGTATCGGCGCTGGAAGTGGAGCCGTACCTATGGCGCCAAGCCCATTTATCGATTGGACCGGCCCATGGATGTGGCGGCGGTGCTGCTGCTCGGCATCGCCAAAGCCGATGGCGAGATCACCTCGGATCAGAAGCGCGAGTTGCAGAACCTGTTCCAGAGCGAATTCGAAATTTCGCGCGACGAAGCCGCCGATCTGTTGCTCGCGAGCTCACATCTGATTCGCGACGAAATCTATATCGTCGATCATCTCGACAAGATCCTGCAGCCGAGCGCGGCGAAGTTCGAGCCCGCGGCGGTAAGCTCGCTATTGAGCATGATGCGGCGGATCGCGGCGCTGGATGGCTCGATCAATGGCGAGCAGCAGAAGTTGATCGACGCGACCGAACGTTTCTTTGCGACCCGACAGAAGGTCGCGGGCGGCAAGTGGAGCTAGCCGGCACCCACGCTCACAGCGTGCCTTCGGTGGTGTACGGACGGCGGCCTTGCGCATCCGGCGGGCCGAGGAACTCCAGCATCTGGATCAGATCGCGAGGAGCATCGGGGCGCGCGGCGACCAGGGTCTCGAGGAGGTAGCTGCGATCGGGCTTGAGTTGGAGGGTGCCATTCAGTTGCAGTGGGCCATCGCCAACATCCGAGATCGCGCCTTTCAAGACGTCCGCCGTGGACGCTGCCGGATCGAAAAGAATCCGATAGCTCCCGGCCTTCGTTGGATGACGCGCCGGCCCGTTCAAGTCCATCACCTCCAACGTGCCATTCACCTCCGTCGGCCAGCCATTCTCCAGCGTGAGCTCCTGAAACCGGCCGTTGACCGTGCCGGCCCATCCGCCGGGAATCACAGTGGCTGGCAATGCGCTGAGCGGGAACGAAGCGGTGAGCGCCTTGAAATTGATCGTGCCGGTGGGGCTCACGCTGAGCTTCGACTGCGCGAAACCATCGATACGGTTCACCTTCACATCCGCATTGACGTGCGCGGTGAGCAGCGCGAGCGGATGCAGCTTCCATTCGACGCCGCCCACATTCGCGCCCTGGATTTGCAGCACCTGCGCACGGCCATTCCAGACCGTGCCGGACACGCCGCCTGCATAGATACCGGAGGAGGCCAGCCAGGAAGTCACGATGCTCGCGGGCAGGGTGACGAGGGCGAAAATGAGGAATGCGCCCACGCCGAGCGCCACCAACGGCCAGAGTCGCTTCATAGAGTTGTTATGCGCCGACGCGGGTCAGGACCAGGTTGGCATTCACGAGGCCGGGCTTGCCGGCGCGATCGATGGTGGCGGACTCGACGTCCACCGAGTGCACTTGCTGCAGCTGGCCCAGGCACACCATCAGCTTGTCGAACTCCGCCCCTTCGAGTCGGACGCGGATGCCGCGATCGCCATTCGGAGTCTGGCCGGTGAGCGAGGAGCCCAAACCGCACTCACGCGCGGCACGATCGATCAACACGACCATCGATTCGTTGCTCGGCCCCGGATGGGCCGGTGCGTTGGCGCTGAGCACGGCCACTTCGCCGGACACGCTGCGCATCCACGCCAGGTCGCCTTCCTTCTGCTTGACCCGCGCGGCCTGCGCGTCCACGGCGCTGTACAACGGTGCGAGCACCAGCACGTACACCGCAACGACCAGCACCAGAATGGCGCCGCCGATCATGACGATGCGCTCGCGTGGCTGCAGCGCATTGAACTTGTCTTTGAGCTGTTGCATCACGCGCCTGCCTTCTTGAGCTGCAGCCGGCCCTCGACCTTCTGATCGCGCGGATTGGTGGACTGGATTTCGGCGGTCACGCCACGCTCACCGGCCACCTGGCGGATGCGATCGAGCGCATCGACCGACGGCGAGAGCACGCGCAGGTCGGTCACATTGTTTTGATAGCGCAGCGCTTCGATGTCGGTATCGGGGGCCTGCGCCATCGCCTCGCTCAACATGGCGAGCGTGGTGAGCATGCCGCTGGTCGGGCCGGTGCCACGCAATTGGCCGAGGACCTGCTCGACCTGTCGGCGCGCATCCAGCGGATTGGGCACCGGAGCGCCCGGCAATGCCTGTTGATAGACTTCGGCGATCTGCGCGTCCAGCTGGCTCTCGACATTCTTGTAATGGAAGTACTGCCAGGTCTTCACACCGATGTGAGAAGCCACGAACACGGCCGCGAGGACCGCGGCGTAGCGCCAAGGCGCAAAAGAAATATTGATCTTGGTCTTGGCCGCATACGGTCCCTGCAGCAGGTTGACCGCGCCCGACTGGGCAATGTTCGAAGCCAGCAGCGGCAACGGACCATCGGGCAACAGCTTCAACTGCAGGCTCGCGGTGAATTCACGCAAACCTTCGAGCAGCTCGCGCTCACGCTCGTAGTCTTCTTCGGAAACGAAAATGGTGACGTGCTCGCGCGACTCTTCGCCGCTCGCGAGCGCCATCTGCAGCGCCTCGATCAGCGGCTCGACCTCGATGACCGTGCCGGGCTGATTTTCGCGACGGACGTACAAGCGCTTGCCATCGATGAGCACGGCGACCGCGCCCGCCACGGTCGGGAGCACGCTCGTTTCGGCGTAGACAGTGTCGGTGGACAAACCCGCGGCTCGCAGCGTGGCGACCCACTCATCCATTCGATCACGCGAAACCGCGGCGACGGGGGTGCCGGGGCGCGAATCACGCTTGCCGACCGCGAAGTGCATGTCCTCGACGTCGGCGGCCAATTGTTCTTCGAGCGCGAAGGGCACGACTTGCGCCAGCTTCGCGCCGCCCTTCAGCGGCAACGTCGGCTCGGCGAGCAACACGTCGGTGCCGGGCACGAGCACGATCGTCTTGCGTGTCTGCGAATGCTCGGCCGCATCGCTGAGCGAGCCCCACGAGACATTGCCTCGGCGCGCACCGCTGCTATCGATGACCAACCATTCGGCTTGTGGGGGCGCCGCCTGCGTCGCCCCGGAGGAGGCGGCCGCAATCGGATGCAAGCGGACGACTAGGAGTTCCGGCATCAGAGCGTTCCGTAGCTTCTTAGGATGGGACGGACCTGATTGGCGCCGCCGCCTCGATACAACAAACTGTACAGGGTGAGCCTTTGAGTGCCAAGGGTGACCCAGATGGTCGCCAGAAAGTAATCGCTGGTCTCGCCGATCACGTTGTTCAGCTCCTCTTTGCGCTGGGCCGAGAGGCTCGCCTGGAATTCGGTCACGGTCGGAAAGCAGCGCTGCGCACGCGTTTGCTTGCCGGCATCGCGCGCCAGCGTGAATTCCCGACCTTCGCCGATCATCGCATCGAGCAGCTCGGGCGATGCCGTACACAGATTGATGTGCTGACCGGGCGGTAACGCCGTAACGAAGGGCGCGAGCTTGCGATAGCGCTCCGCGCCGAACTCCGGCAACGCCAGCAGCTCGCTGGCACGCGTGATCGGCATATTGGCGGTACGGTAGGGCGGCGACAGGTTCGTGTACACCGGATCCTCGGCGCCATCGGGAAAGCCCGCATTGTTGTCCGAGTCGATCCAGTCGGCGATGTAGCCGGCCCACTTCGGCTCCAGTTCCAGCAGTGTGAGCAGGCGCGCGAAGCGTTCGACCGCAGGCTGATTCACCACGCTGGCGCCGGACGGATCGACGCTCACCAGGTCGTTGAGATTGAAGCGGCCCTGCAGGTCCTCCAGCTGTCCCTCGAATTCACCGCCCACATCTTCCAGGGGAATCGGCGGAATGGGCGTGGCCCACTCTTCGGTGAAGTCATCGGTCTTGGTGCCTTGCATCTTGTCCCGGCGCAACGCATCCGAGGCCCAGGCTTCGCCGCCCATCGCGATCTCGAACGACTGATCGAGCGAGAACGTGTTCACTGTGCGGCGCTGATCGAGATAACCGCGGAAGCCGACTTCAGCGGCGAGAATGGTCGCGAGTGCCACGATCAACACCGCCACGACCAGCGCCACACCGCGTTGGTGCCGTTTGTCGGGCGCGCGCACAAAAGCGCGGGAGCGGCTCATCCGGCCACCTCCACCAGTCGTTTCAGCTCGCCCCAGTCCTCCAGATCGAGCGTGATCTCGATCGCGATCGGTCGCACCCACGGCGCCTCGCCAGGGGAATACCCCAGCGGCGGCCATTGCTCGTGCCAGGCGCGGTTGGGATCCATGAAGCGGAATTTCAGGCTCTTCACGTCATCGAGCAGCACCGCGCTCTCCGGTTCGCTGGTCATGGTGCGATCGAGCGCCAGCCAGTAGTCGCGAATGAGCTTTTTGTCCTCGATGCGATAGGCAACCCGCTGCAGCGTGGAGCGGGGCAGGCCGGCGGGATTGCTCCAGCTGGAATGCGTGAACTCGACCAGCTCGGGGCTGCCGCTTTTCTCATCGGAGCGCAGCGCCGGCAGCAGTCCGTCGCCCAATGGCTGACGCACCGGTCGGGGCTCGAGCGAGGTGAAATCCAGGTTCATCCGCTGCATCGTGGATTGAATCGCGCGCGTGCGCGCGGCGCCGGCATCGACGATGTCACTTTGTTTGACCAGCTGGTTGTAGCCGCCCATGGCGATGGCGCTGACGATGGCGAAGATGAAGATCGCCACGAGCAGCTCGACCAGAGTGAAACCGGACTCGCGGGCGCTGTCGGGTGAACCTCCACCGACCGAGCCTCGTGAGTTTGCGGCTGACATGAACATGCGCGATAGCGCCGTTACCCTGTTCATGAGCTGGGCTCCTCGGAGGGCTGTTGCGGCTCCGGCTCCGAGGGCACCGGCTCGCCCGGTTCGAGTTGCGGCGGCGGCTCGGTTTCCGAATCGCGGCGACGCTCGCCCTGACGACCACCACCGCCGCCTTGCTGCGAGCCTTTCCACGAGATCTGTGTCGTCCCGGCGGGTGCGACGGCGGTGCCGTAAAACCCGGTGATGTAGGCGAGTGAGCTTTTTTCCGGTGCCTCCGACGGGCGCACGTTGATTTCGATGCGACGGATCGACTCGATCGGCGTTTGTTTCACTTCCATGGTCCAGCGCCAGTCGCGCCCCGCCATCTTCACTTCATCCGACGATTTATCGAGGGCCGGCGCATTCGGCTCCAGGCGCACCTTGGTGAGCTGATTCATCGCGATCCAGTGCGCGATGGTCTTGTCGCGAATGTACGAGGTGTTGTTGGCAGTCTGGCTCACGGTCTGGATCACGGCGAGCATGCCGAGGCCGACCACGATCAGTGCGACCAGCACTTCGATCAACGTGAAGCCGGATGCCGACGAGCGTCGGCGATTGGAGATGTCAGCGCGCACTGGACACCCGTGTCGGAGCTTGTTTGGCGTTCGTGCCGTCCTGAGGCGGCTTGGTCTGCAGCAGCACTCCCCATTGATTGCGCTCATCGCGCGTCTCGACGCGCAGATCGTTGTTGGCGAGCCCCGTCACGCGCCACGTCGCGGGTTGGCCTTCACGCTCGATCTCGAGCTCGAACGGGCTCACGTCGCCGCTGGAGAGCACCATGATGTGCGGTGGGTTTCTTTGGTTCTCGTCCTTGTCGCCGCGCTGAGGCAGGTTGGGCTTGAGCACCACCTCGCGCGATTCCAGTCGCAGCCGGAAGCGCAGCCCCTCGGGCAGCTGGCGCGGCGCGAACAGCTCGTCGCCGTCGATCGGTTGCCACTCGTTCTTGCGGGAATCGTAGCGCAGATATTCGTAGGCGCCGGTGGACACGAAAACGCCGAGGTCCTCGACCTGCATTTCGCCTTCCTCGCGGGCCTGTCGCAGCACCGTCCAGAAGCGGCGCGATTCATCTTCGGACTGACGATCGCGCCCGAGCACGCCGAACGAGAGCACCGCCACCGATACCATCACGCCGATGACCACCAGCACGACGAGCAACTCCAGCAGCGTGAAACCGCTGTGCAGCTGCCTCCAGCGGGCCGGGGTGCAGGTGTGGATAATATGAGCTCTACCGTGGTGCGTAAGGCGCCGGATCATAACAAAGCAGATCGTACCAATGAGTGACGGCTTGTCCGGGCCCGCCCTGTCGTTTTCGCAGCGGTTCAGGCAATGGATGCCCGAGAGGCGGGGTCGGCGGGGCATTGGACTGCTGTGGCTCGGGCTGGTTCTGCTGTCGCTGCTCGGCGAAGGCGGTCGGCTGCTATTGCGCTATGAGCGGGAGGCGGTGCTGCAGGGAGAATACTGGCGCCTGGTTACAGCTCATCTGGTCCATGGCAACACGCGCCACCTGCTGCTGAACGCCGCCGCCGTCGCGCTGATCGCGGCGTTGTTTCAGCAGGACTACTCCTGGCGAGGCTGGCTGCTGATCGCGCTGCTGAGCGCGCTCGCGATCGATGTCGCATTTGTGTTCTGGGAGCCACAGATCGCCTGGTACGTGGGTCTGTCCGGGGTTCTGCATGGCGCTCTGGCGGCCGGCGCGGTGTCCTGGTGGCAGTACCAGCCGAAGCGGCTGGCGCTGGGTTTGACGGCGATTCTGCTCGGCAAATTGAGCTGGGAATACTGGCAGGGGGCACTGCCCATGGCGGGGGACCTGGCGGTCGTTGTGGAGGCGCATCGCTACGGCGCGCTGGGCGGAACGCTGGCCGGGTTCATCCTGTGGTTGCACGCCGATAGGCAAGTGGCCGTAAAGTCAAGGATCTAGCCACCCTGGCGCCGATGGCTATAATCGCGCGCCGCATGCGCTTGGTCATGCCAGGTCGGGTCGCGAAAGTGGCCGAAAGACCCACAGGAGTTCAATGAGTTTTGCCTTTGTATTCCCCGGCCAGGGGTCGCAGTCGGTCGGCATGCTGGCCGCGCTGGCCAGTGCCGAGCCGCTGGTGCAGGAAACCTTCGCCGAAGCGTCGTCGGTGCTCGGCTACGACCTGTGGCAGCTGTGCCAGCAGGGCCCGGAAGAACAACTCGGTGCCACCGAGCGCACGCAGCCTGCGATGCTGACCGCGGCTGTCGCCACCTGGCGCGTCTGGCGCAAGCACGGCGGTCCGCTGCCTGCGGCGATGGCGGGCCATAGCCTCGGCGAGTATTCGGCACTGGTGTGCTCGGGCGCGCTGGATTTCAAAACCGCGGTGGCACTGGTCCAGTTTCGCGGTCAGGCCATGCAACAGGCGGTTCCCGCCGGGCAGGGCGCGATGGCCGCCATCCTCGGTGTCGACGATGCCGAAGTCGAAGCCGCCTGTGCTGAAGCCACCCAGAAGGGCGCGGCGGGCGAGATCGTGCAGGCCGCCAACTTCAATTCGCCTGGACAGGTCGTGATCGCAGGCAGCGCCGTGGCCGTCGACCGGGCCATCGAAGTGCTCAAGGCCAAGGGCGCCAAGCGCGCCATGAAGCTGCCGGTCAGCGTGCCTTCGCACACTGCCTTGATGCAGCCCGCCGCCGATCGCATGGCGGAGAAATTGCAGAACGTGTCGTTCGCGCAGCCTGAAGTGCGCGACATCTATACCGTCGACGTGAAGACCCACCAGGGGCCGGACAGCATCCGCCAGGCGTTGGTGCAGCAGCTGGTGAAGCCGGTGCGCTGGACCGAAACCGTGCGCGCGCTGCTCGCCGGCGGCGCCAGGGTGCTGGTCGAGTGCGGCCCGAAAGGCGTGTTGACCGGGCTCAACCGTCGCATCGAGAAGAACAAGGACATCGCGATGCTCTCGATCGAGGATCCCGAGAGCTTGCAACAGGCGCTCGCGGCCTGCCGGAGTCAGTCATGAGCGAGCAAGTATTGGCCCAGGATATCGCGCTGGTGACCGGCGCCTCGCGTGGCATCGGCCGCGCGATCGCCGAGCAATTGGCGCGCAACGGCGCCACTGTGATCGGCACCGCGACCAGCGAAGCGGGCGCCCAAGGGATCACCGATTGGCTCGCTGCCGGCAACTACAAGGGGCGCGGCATCGTGCTGAACGTGGCCGACGCGGCCTCCAGCGAGAACGCGCTCAAAGACATCGAAAGCAGGGAAGGCGCACTCACCATTCTGGTGAACAATGCAGGAATTACCCGCGACAACCTGCTCCTGCGCATGAAGCAGGAGGAGTGGGACGACATCATGAACACCAACCTCGCCTCGGTGTTCCGGCTGTCGAAAGCGGTCCTGCGCGGCATGATGAAGGCCCGCCGGGGGCGCATCATCAACATCGCCTCGGTGGTGGGCGTGATGGGCAACGCCGGGCAAACCAATTACGCCGCGGCCAAGGCCGGCATCATCGGCTTTTCCAAATCTCTGGCACGCGAGGTCGGCTCGCGCGGTATCACGGTGAACGTGGTGGCGCCGGGTTTCATCGCGACCGACATGACGGCCAAGCTGCCGGCCGAGCAGCAACAGCAGCTGAGTGCACAAGTTGCGTTGGGACGACTGGGTTCCGTCGAGGATATTGCCCATGCTGTGGCGTTTCTTGCGTCGCCACAGGCCGGCTATATCACCGGTGAAACGCTGCACGTCAACGGCGGCATGTACATGGTCTGACGCCGGCAACGTCCGTCCAAAATCGAACAACTTTCGTAAATGTTGGCCCCACCGGCCATCTAACTTAGAATACGCCCCCCGTGCGACCCCACCCATGAACAAAAAGGGTCGGTCTCGAGCGAAGGGTTTAAGCACCTCATAGAGGACTCGTACACAATGAGCAGTATTGAACAGCAGGTCAAAGCCATCGTCGCCGAACAATTGGGGGTGAAAGAGGAAGAAGTCACCAACGACGCTTCCTTCGTCGACGACCTGGGCGCTGACTCGCTCGACACCGTCGAGCTGGTGATGGCGCTGGAAGAGGAGTTCGAAACCGAGATCCCGGACGAGGACGCGGAGAAGATCACCACCGTGCAGCAGGCGATCGATTACATCACCGAGCGTCGCAACCAGGCCTGAAGGCCTCGCACGCGAGCTGCCGGCGCTGACGTAGCTATCTCGGAAGCGCCACGCTGAAGCATCAAGGAAGGCCGCAGTCATCCACGGTCTTCCGCCAATTGCCCTCCATGTCCCCAGTCAATAGTTGTGGCACGTCAATCGAAGTCACGCTTCTCGTGAGGTAACCGTTTGTCCAAGCGACGCGTAGTCATCACTGGTCTGGGCATCGTTTCCCCCGTCGGCAGCAGCATCGATTCGGCGTGGCGCAACGTGCTCGAAGGTAAGAGCGGCATCGTGCCGATCACCCGTTTCGATGTGAGCGCATTTCCGGTGCGCTTCCATGGCGGCGTGGCGGATTTCGATGCGGAGAAATATCTGCCGGCCAAGCGCCTGCGGAACATGGATCCGTTCATGCACTATGGCTACGCCGCCGCGGCCGATGCCATCAAGGACTCGGGCCTGGTCGTGACGCCCGAGAACGCCGCTCGCATCGGTGTGGCGATGGGCGCCGGCATCGGCGGCCTCGACACCATCGAGGAAAATCACACCAAGTGGCTGGAGACCAAGAGCCCGAAGCGCATCTCCCCCTTCTTCGTGCCCGGCAGCATCATCAACATGATCTCCGGCCACGTCTCCATCGATTTCAAGCTCACCGGGCCGAACATCGCCACGGTGACCGCCTGCACCACCTCGACCCACTCGATCGGTCTGGCGATGCGTCTGATTCAGTACGGCGACGCCGACGTGATGATCGCGGGCGCCGGCGAAATGGCGACCACGCCGCTCGGTCTGGGCAGCTTCTGCCAGGCCCGCGCGCTGTCGACTCGCAATGACGATCCGCAGGCGGCGAGCCGTCCGTGGGATAAGGATCGCGACGGCTTCGTGCTGTCCGATGGCGCCGGCTCGGTCGTGCTCGAGGAATACGAGCATGCGAAGGCCCGTGGCGCTCGCATCTACGCCGAGCTCGTCGGCTTCGGCATGAGCGGCGATGCGCACCACATCACCGCGCCGCCGGAAGACGGCGAGGGCGCTCGCCTCGCCATGGCCAATGCGTTGCGGGATGCACAGCTCAACCCGAGCGACGTGCAGTACATCAACGCGCACGCAACCTCGACGGAGCTCGGCGACCGTGCCGAGACCATCGCGATGAAGCGCGCCTTCGGCGATCACGCTGCAAAGCTCGCCGTCAGCTCGACCAAGTCGATGACCGGCCACCTGCTCGGTGCCGCCGGCGTCGTGGAAGCGATCTTCTCGATTCTGGCCATTCGCGATCAGGTCGCGCCGCCGACCATCAATCTGGACAACCCCGGCGAGGGCTGTGATCTCGACTACGTGCCGAAAGTCGCGCGTCAGATGCCGATCGAGGTGGCGTTGTCGAACTCGTTCGGCTTCGGCGGAACCAACGGCAGCCTGATCTTCAAGAAGCTCGACTGAGTGCCATAGCCACTTCATGGGGGAGCGCATGAGCGGCCCGGCGTCGCCCAGGTCCCCCGCGGTCGAGCGAGCGCCTGTGATCCAACCCGTCAGCGCCGATTCGTCGGCGCTGCTGGCGTTGCACGCCGCTTTTCCCGACCGCTATCCCGCGCTCTTCGAAAGCGCCGCCGCCGGCAATGCGCGCACGCGCTTCGACATTCTGTTCGCTCATCCCCAGGAGCGGTTGTCGCTGCTTCGCGATGGCTCGCTGAGCGGTCGGACCGGCACCGTCGATGGCCAGTTCCTGCCCGCGCTCGATCATTGGTGGCAAGCCGAGCGCGTTCGAGCCCGTGCCGAGCACGAATTGCCGTTCACTGGCGGCTGGCTGCTTTACCTCGGCTACGAGCTGGCGGGCGAGATCGAGCCCCGACTGAAGCTGGCGTCGCCGAGCGCCGGGCCGATTGCCTGCGCGATTCGGGTGCCGGCCGCCATCATTCACGAACGCAACGGCGGCAAGTCGTGGCTCGTCGCGGAACCGGACTTCGAGCTGCTGCTCCCGCGCATGGCGAACGATCTCGCGCACGCTCCAGCGCTGCTTTCACCTGGGATGCCGCTGGTATCGGGCGGAGTGAGCGAAGATGCGCCGGAGCAGTTCTTGCGAAGTGTGGAGCGCGCGCTGGAATACATCGCCGCCGGCGACGTCTATCAAGCAAATCTCTCACGCGGCTGGCAAGCGAAGCTGACGGCCGGCATCACGCCCCAGCATCTGTATCAACGCCTGCGGGAGACCAACCCGGCGCCGTTCAGCGGCATCCTGCGGCTGGAAGGGATCACCATCGTGAGCTCCTCGCCCGAGCGCCTGGCGTCGGTGCGTGACGGTCGGGTCTCGACGCGACCCATTGCGGGTACGCGCCCGCGAGGCCAGACTGCTGCCGCCGATGTCGATCTGGCGCGCGAGCTGCACGCTCATCCCAAGGAGCGGGCCGAGCACGTGATGTTGATCGACCTGGAACGCAATGACCTGGGGCGAATCTGCGAAGCGGGCACCGTGAAGGTCGACGAGCTGATGACCATCGAGTCGTATGCGCACGTCCATCACATCGTTTCCAATGTGAGCGGCACGCTGCGCGCCGATGTCACCCCGGGCGACGTGCTGCGCGCGGTGTTTCCGGGAGGCACCATCACCGGCTGTCCCAAAGTCCGCTGCATGGAGATCATCGCCGAGCTCGAAGGCGTCGCGCGCGGCGCGTACACCGGCTCGTTCGGCTATCTCAACCGCGACGGCAGCATGGATACGAACATCCTGATTCGCACGTTGGAAGTGGCGGGGGATCAACTCACGCTACGTGCCGGCGCGGGCATCGTTGCCGACTCGATCCCGGAACGCGAGTTGGCGGAAACGCGAGCCAAGGCTCGCGGCGTGCTGCGTGCGTTGGGATCGGATACCGAAGGTGCCGGGCCATGACGGTCGCCATGCTCATCAACGGCCAGGCATCGCAACAGATAGCGGCGGACGATCGTGGCTTTCAATACGGCGATGGTTTGTTCGAGACCGCGCTGCTGGTCAACGGTCGAGTGCGTTTCATCGACGCTCATTGCCAACGCTTGTTCTCGGGCTGCGCGCGTTTGGGAATTTCGCCGCCGGATCGGGCGACACTGCTGCGTGAAATCGCGGAAGTCACGGCGGGTACGGATCGAGGCGTCCTCAAGATCATCGTGACTCGCGGAGCTGGCGGACGCGGCTATCGACCGAGCCCCGGGATGGCGAGCAATCGCGTCGTGGCGCTGCATCCGTTCAATCCAGCGCCGCATGAAGCACTGCGCCTGCGATGGTGCGACATCCGACTCGGCCGCAATGCGCGGCTCGCGGGCATCAAACATCTGAATCGGCTCGAGCAGGTGCTGGCACAAAGCGAGTGGCGCGAAGGCGAAGCCGACGAAGGCTTGATGCTCGACACCGAAGGCGAAGTGGTGTGCGCGACGTCGGCCAACGTGTTTGTCGTTCGTGACGGTGCATTGGTCACGCCGGATCTGCGCTTCTGTGGGGTGCAGGGCGTGATGCGCGGGCAGGTGATCAAAGCGGCCGCGAAACTGAAATTGGCGGTGAGCGAAGAGCCGCTGTGGCCCCACGACCTGGAAACTGCGAGCGAAGTGTTCATCACCAACGCGGTGCGTGGCATCCGCTCGGTGGCATCGCTCGATTCGTTGCATTGGAGCGAGACCGGCGTGGCAGGCCGTCTGGCAACTGCGTTGGCGCTGAGCGACTGAAGGACCGGAATGCGAACCCTGTTGCGTCTGTTCGGTGTAATGATCGTGCTCGGCATTGTCGCGGCGGGTGCGCTTGGGTGGTGGAGCCATCGCTGGCTGCAGACACCGATTGCCACCATCACCGAGCCCACGACCTTCGAAGTGCCGAAGGGCGCTTCGCTGCGCACGGTTGCCAGCGCTCTGAATGACCGCGCGCTGCTGGATCAGCCACTGATCTTCACGGCCTGGGCGCGAATCACCAAGCGCGATCATTCCTTGAAGGCCGGCGAATATCAGCTGGCGCCCGGACTGACCCCGAGTGGCCTGCTCGATCTGCTCAACTCCGGCCAGGTCCTGCTTCATAGCATCACCTTCATCGAAGGCTCCACGTTCGCCGACATCCGCAAGGTGCTCGCGCAATCGCCTTCGGTGCGAGGCGACTACGCCGCGAGCACGCCAGAAGCCATCATGCGAGCGCTCGGTCAGCCGGATGTGCATCCCGAAGGTCAGTTCTTCCCGGACACATATCGATTCCCGCGCAACACCACCGATATCGAGCTGCTCGGCATGGCCTTCAGACGCATGCAGCAGGAGTTGAAGACGGCGTGGGAGTCGCGTGCCAAGGATCTGCCGCTGGCCGGGCCGTACGAGGCATTGATTCTCGCCTCCATCATCGAGAAGGAAACGGCGCTCGATAGCGAACGGCCGCAGATCGCCGGGGTGTTCGTCGAACGGCTGCGGCGGGGCATGCGCTTGCAGACCGATCCCACCGTGATCTATGGCATGATGAACGCGTACGACGGCAACATTCGACGCGCCGATCTGTTGCGCGACACGCCGTACAACACTTACACGCGCGCGGGCTTGCCGCCGACGCCCATTGCAATGCCCGGGCTCGACTCCATACGGGCAGCGGTGCATCCCGAGAGCAACGGCGCGCTATTCTTCGTGGCGACGGGTGACGGCGACGGCAGCCATACGTTCTCGCGTACGCTCGCGGAGCACAACGCCGCGGTGAAACGGTATCTGCAAAAGCTGCGCAGCAACTCGCGTCCGAGCGCTCAGGGCCAATGATTCATGCACGGTAAGTTCATCACCATCGAAGGCGGCGAGGGCGTGGGCAAGTCCACGCAGATCGGCCGTCTGAAAGATTTCGTCGCCGGGCAGGGCGTCGAGGTGGTGATCACTCGCGAGCCTGGCGGCACGCATCGCGCCGAGCGCATCCGTGAGCTGCTGCTGGAAACGAGCGATGAGCCGATGCCGAGCACTTGCGAGTTGTTGCTCATGTTCGCGGCGCGCTCGACGCACATCGAGAATGTGATTCGACCCGCGTTGGCGCGCGGCGCGTGCGTCATCTGCGATCGCTTCACGGATGCGACCTACGCCTATCAAGGCGGCGGCCGGAGCTTGCCAGTCGAGAACATCGCGACGCTGGAGCAGATGGTGCAGGGGACGTTGCGCCCCGATTTGACGCTGTTACTCGACGCGCCGCTCGATATCAGCGTGGCGCGGGCGAGCGCTCGAAACAACGCCGCGGGCACGACCGATCGTTTCGAACAGGAGCGGCGAGAATTCTTCGAGCGCGTGCGCGCGGCCTATCTCGATCGTGCGCGTCAGGAACCGCAACGCTTCGCCGTGATCGATGCCACCCAGAGCCTGGAATCCGTGACGGTCGCCATTCAGCAGGCCATCGACGAGCGTCTGTTGAAGTTGTCGCCGGCGCCGCGTTCATAACTTTCGTTACAGTTTCAGCCCATGGCCAAGAAAGAGGAACAATCCGAGCCGCAATCGTTGCCCAGCCCGCGCTTGTTGCCGTGGCATTCGGGCGCGATCGCGCAACTCCGTCAGGCGTGGACGGCGAACCGGCTGCCGCACGCGATTCTCGTGCAAGGCGCCGAAGGTCTCGGCAGTGAATCGTTCGCAGCGTGGCTCGCTGCCGCCGTGCTTTGCGAGAAGTCGGTCGACGGCGCGCTCGATGTCTGTGGCTCGTGCGCGAGTTGCGCGCTGATCAAAGCGGGCTCGCATCCCGATCTGCATTGGGTCGCGCCCGAGGAAGAGAAAACCCAGCTCTCGGTCGATCAAGTGCGCGCGGCCTGCGAGAAGTTGTCGAAGACCAGCTTCCGCCAAGGTTACAAGGTCGCCATCATCGAGCCCGCTCATCAAATGACGCCCGGGGCGGCGAACAGCGTGCTCAAGACGTTGGAGGAGCCCTCGAAGGGCAGCTTGCTCGTGCTGCTGACCTCGCGACCCTCGGGCCTGTTGCCGACCGTGCGCAGCCGCTGCCAGAAGCTCACCATCACGCGCCCTTCGACCGCCGAGGCGATGGCCTGGCTGCAGCAGGAGTCCGGGAAGAGCGTGTCGCCCGCCTTGCTGGAATTCAGCGGCGGGGCGCCACTCAAAGCGCTCGCGTACGCCGACGGCCGCTTCGACGCGCTCAACGAGCACATGCAGAAGTCCCTGCGCGCTCTGCTGGCCGGCGACGCCGATGTGACCCAGGTCGCGGCGGAGTGGGAGAAAGATGCGCTCATCGACCGGCTGGTCTGGCTGGATCTGTGGCTCACCTCCCTGGCGCGCACGGCGATTGCCGGAACTGACGATCGGGTCACGTTCCCAGGGGGACCTGCGCACTTGCCAAGCCCGTCGCGGCCGTTGAACATAAGCGCGCTGTACAGCATGGTGGATCGCACCCGGGCCTTGAAAGCGCAACTAGCCCGCACCGCGCTCCAACGCGAGCTGGCCATGGAATCCTGGCTGATCGCTCTGCTGGAGGCGCTGGCCCCTTCGAGGCGACCAGCGGCACGCGCGAGCTGAGCACTTTTTTCAACTGCTAAAGGCCCGTCGGAAAGATCGCATGGTCATGCGTCAACCCAGCAGCAAGCCCGGTTTGCTGACTCTGACAATCAAGGACAAGAGTGCCCTGTACCTGGCGTACATGCCGTTCGTGAAGAACGGCGGCCTGTTCATTCCGACCAACAGCAATTACCGGCTCGGCGATGAAGTGTTCATGCTGCTGAACCTGATGGGCGAGGACGAGAAGCTGCCGGTCGCCGGCCGCGTGATCTGGATGACGCCCAAGGGCGCGCAGGGCAAGCGCACGGCGGGCATCGGCGTGCAGTTCAGCGAACAGGATCGCGGCAACACCCAGCGCAAGATCGAGAGCTATCTGGCGGGCGCCCTGGGTGGCGACAAGCCCACGCACACGATGTGACTGTCGTCCGCGGCGTTTATTTCTTCAGGTTCGCCGCGTTCATTCCGCCTTTCAGCACCGACGCATTCAAATCGCGCTCGGCGAGAATATAGGCCGCGGCGGAGCTGCGGCGACCCGTGTCGCAGACCACGACGTAGTGCAGCTTCGGGTCCAGCGTTTTCAGCTTCAGACGAATGAAATACAGCGGCAGGTTGAGCGCATCGTCCAGGTGGAAGTTGTCGAACTCGCTCGGCAGCCGCACGTCGAGCCATTTGCCGCCGCGCGCGACGATGTCCCGGGCCTGTTCCAGGTCCACCCATTGCAGCATCGGTTCGTTGAGCAGCTTGCGGAAATCGTCTTTCGCCAGCCGCATCAGCGCGCCATCGGTGAGCATGGTGATGCTCGCGTTGCGCTTCGCGTCGGCGATCAAGGCTTCTTCGCCGAAGGTATCGCCCATGCCGAGCTCGGCGAGCTTGATGCCGGCCTTGTTCAGCGGCGTCTCGCGCGTGACCAGGCATTTGCCTTTGACGATCACGTAGAAATAATCGCCGTCGTCGCCTTGTTTGATGATGACGTCGCCGGCCTTGGTTTCCAGGCGCTGCATGCGCATGAAGATCGCCTGGATGTTGGCCGGGGGAATGCGATGAAACGCCTTGGTCTGCAGCAGCGTCGTCATCCAGTCGTCGCTCGGCGGTGCCTGCTCGTTGGCGGTGCTCAGCTCGCCGACCTCGTACGAACCGGTCTGGTCCCAGGTGAGCATCATGTCGAGCATGTCGCTGTCGATGGCGATGAACTCGACCCGTTCGGAGACGGCACGCGCGGTATAGCGTCGCGGTGTGAAAGGGGCGATGGGGCTGCGTGCTTCTGGAGAGCCGGCACGCAACATCATGACGGAGCGTTCGTCCTTCAGCAGCTCGAGCACGCCGCTCACCAGGTAATAGGTGCGCTTGTCGCTATCGCCTTCCTTGAACAGAAAGCGTCCCGCGGACAGCTCGCGGAGCACGGTCTTGCGCGCCAGCGTCTGCAGGTTCTCGGGTTTCAATCCGTCCAGCGGGGAAAATGACCGAAGCAGGCCAAGATCGAGCGGCTTGCTTTCCATGTGTCTCCAGTGTCGAAGGGATCAGTTGCCCGAGCAACGCGACGACCGGCGGCGCGGATCCGGGGCAGACCTGAGCTTACAGATCCGCGCCGGATGGTAGCACAGCCGATTTACCGGTAAGACCGCGCTACCGGGCGCGATCAGCGCAGTAAATCCCAGCCTTCGTCCGGTGCAAATCTGTCACCGTGGACCGTTTGTAATTCTTGTAAGCGGGCGACGATGGCATCGACACCGCGCGTACGGGCGTATTGCAAAGGCCCCCCTCGGAAAGGCGCGAAGCCCGCGCCGAAGATCACGCCGGCGTCGATCAGATCGGGATCTTCGACGATGCGTTGCCGCAGCACGGCGACCGCCTCGTTGATCAGGGGCAGCAGCAACCGGTCCTGCAGATCCTCGGGCGCGCTCTGGCCGGTGTGCGCCGGTTTCACCGGCTTGTCGTTCTGCCACACGTAGAAGCCTTCGCCCGTTTTCTTGCCAAATTTCCGGGCCGAAAAGCGGGTCGCAAGCACCGGCGGCACTTCCGCGCCGGTCTCGAAGAACACTTTGCCCACGCTCATGACCACATCCAGACCGACCACATCGGCCAGTTCGATCGGGCCCATGGGCATGCCGAATTCCTCGGCGGCGCGATCGATCGACGCGAACGCAATGCCCTCCTGAGCAGCGCGCACGGCTTCGCTCAAGTAGGGCATGAGCACGCGATTGACGAGAAATCCGGGCGCGCTGCGACAGGCGATCGCGAGCTTGTCGATCCGTCGTGCGAACGCCAGCCCCGCCTGAACTTCCTGCGGGTCCGTGTTCGCCGCGTGAATGACTTCGACCAGCGGCATGCGCGCGACGGGATTGAAAAAATGCAGCCCGATGAGTCGCTGAGGTTGTGCCAGCTTCTCGGCCAGCTGCTCCAGCACGATGCTCGAGGTGTTGGTTGCGAGCACGGCATTGGGTTTGAGCTGCGGTTCGAGACGCGCGTACAGCTCTTGCTTCGCTTCGAGATTCTCGAAGATGGCCTCGATCACCAGATCCGCCTGCGGCACGCCCGCGCCTGGCACATCGGCTTTCAAACGCGCGAGCACTTCATCGCGCCTGGCGGGATCCGGATAGCGCTTCTCGAAAAACTTCCTTGCACGCTCCATCGCAGGCGCGACGTATTTTTCCTCGCGATCCTGCAACGTCACGGTGAGGCCGCGGGCCGCGCACCAAGCCGCGATGTCGCCGCCCATGACGCCTGCGCCAACCACGTGCACATGCTGGATCGGCTCGCCGCCGCTCTTGCCGGCGGATTTGAGTCGTTCTTGCAAAAAGAACACGCGGACCAGATTGCGTGAAGTCGGCGTGCACAACAGATTGCCCATCGAGCGGGCTTCGGCGTCGTAGGCGCGCTCACCCGCGCCGCCATACTCCTGCCACAGCTCGATCAATTTATAGGGCGCGGGGTAATGCTCCGGGCGAACCCGCTTTGCCACTTGCACGCGCATCTGCCCGGCGAGGATGGGTCGCACCAGCCCCAGATTCAGCAGCCGGTTCTTCAGCGACATCGTCTTCACGGGCGGCGGGTCGAGCGCGATCTGGCGGGCGACATCGCGCAGTTGTGCAGGCGGCGCGAGCTTGTCGACCAGGCCCATCTGCAGTGCCTGCTTGGGACGGATGTGCCGGCCCGTGAGCATCAGATCCATGGCCGCCACCGGGCCTGCCAGCTGCACGGCTCGGACCGTGCCACCCAAGCCCGGATGCACGCCGAGCTGCACCTCCGGAAAGCCGAGCGTCACCGAAGGATCGTCGACCGCCACGCGGTACCGGCACGCCAGCGCCACTTCGAGACCGCCGCCGAGCGCGAAGCCATTGATCGCGGCGACCGTCACACACCGCAGGCGGGCCAGCTTGTCGACCACCTGCTGGCCCTGGCGAATCATCTGGTACGCCGCCTCCGGCGAGTCGATCCCGACGAAGCCCTTGATGTCGGCCCCGGCGATGAATCCGTTCTTGCCCGAGGCGACGATCAGCGCCTTGGGCGGGGTGCGAGCCAGGGCCGTGAGAATGGCATCCAGCTCTTCCATCACCTCGCGCGACAGGCTGTTCACCGCGGCGTTGGCCTTGTCGATGATCAGCCAGGCGACGCCGTTTGCTTCGGTTTCCAATCGCCAGTGAGCGGCGCCGCTGGCAGCGGCCGTGGCTTCGGTCATGATCGACTCCGCGGTTTTTTATTCAGGTTCTGGGCCGGATGTTGAAATCGCAGATCAGCGGCCGGTGGTCCGAGAAACGCACGTCCGGCACATCGAATTGAGTCACTTCGATGCCGTTGGAATACAGCACGAAGTCCAGCTCCTTGCGGGGCTTGTTGCTGGGGTAGGAGGGCAGGCCGAGCCGATTGGCGCTCTTCAGGCCCGAGGCTTCCATGAACAGGTAGATCTCGTGATCGCCCCAGAAGGTGTTGAAGTCGCCGGCCACGATCACCGGCTTGCTGGCGCGCTTCACCAGCTCGTGCAGGTGCCGCAGCTGGTCGTGGCGGTGGCGGAACTTCAGCGACAGGTGCACCAGGAAGATGGCGCATTCCTCCAGCTCCAGCTCGATGATCAGCCGCTTGATGCCGGTCTCGAAGTAATGGAAGCGCTCGCCCTCGACGCGCGGCGCCGCGAGGAACGCATTGCTCTGCTTGCGGACGATCGGCATCAGCTGATTGATCGAGGTCGTGCCGTATTTGCACTGGTAGGTCGAGTAGTGGCCGAGCGAATCGGCAATCTGCTTGGCCTGGTTGACCAGCCCGGAGCGGATCGAGCCGGTATCGATCTCGATCAAGCCGACCAGGTCCGGATCGAGCGACTTGAGCCACTCGGTGATGCCATTGAGCACGCGCGAATTGCTGCGGAGGTAGCCTGCCCCGGGCACCGGCAAGTGGAAGGCCGGGCCGAAACCGGTGGCATACCGGATGTTGTACAGAACGAAGCGCATCGTGTTCGCGTGAGCTCGAAGCATCGGCTTAGGGTCGCGGGCCGCCGCATTCTACAGCAGCATTATGGATTAGAATGGGCCCATCATCGCGGCGGGAGCCAGCCAAGTGGGCAGCATTTCTCAACACAATCCGGTGCGGCTGTTCGTCAGTCATGCGTTCGAGCCCTCGGACGATTATCACCGCGTGTTCGAGTATCTGGAGAGCTCGCACAACTTCTACTACCGCAACTGTAGCAATCCGGAGTTCGCCACCAGCTCGCGCGAGGCGATGAAGGAAGAATTACGCAAACAGATCGCCCTGGCCGAATGCGTGATCGTGCCGGCCGGGCTGTACCAGCGGCATCGGGAGTTGATCGACTTCCAGTTGAACTGCGCCAAGGGCCTGGAGAAACCGGTGATCGTGCTGGAGAAATTCGGCATCAAGGAAAAGGTGCCGGTGCAGCTGGAGGCGCTCGGCGATGAGATCATCGAATGGAACGAGCGGTCCATCGCGGACGCAATCCGCCGGCAGGCCCGTCACGAAGACACGGCCCGCTGGGACACGATCGAGTTCAAGCTGGAGGACTGATCGACTGCGCCGCGACCGGGGCGAGCTCAATCCTCGCCAACGGCGCGCAATTTCGGTGCACGCTGCGCCGCCTGAAGGCGCGCCAGCACGCCGAGCATGCCGACGATACGCACTGCGAAGCCGCCGGCTTCCGAGTCGGACATCTTGCGGACGGTGGCCTGAATCGCGTTCTCGCCCTTCATGGGGCGCACCGAGCACATGGCGCTCGACAATGAGGTGAATTCGTCGCGGATCTCCCGCGGCAACTCGTCTTCTTCGAGATCGGCAAGGTGCTCGCGAAAGGCTTCGACCAGCCGATGCTTGATGGGCCCGGCGGACGCAAGCACGACCGTCGCGGCGAAAAAATTCTCCCAGGCGCTGCTCATTCAACTGACTCCCGGATGGGTTAGCCGCTGATGGCGCCAAGGATCACACGATCATTCCAGCAACAACAACGGCGAGCGATAGCTGAGAAGGGTACTTGAGTCGCCCGGCGGCATTTCTCAGTCCGCTCAAGCGTCTATGGCCGGAATATACTCCAGCGACTTCGAAAGGCAACGGCTCGGCGCGAGTTTTTTGGCAATGCGATCAAGATTGCCACCGGCTGTGGTCGGATTGCTTAGGTCATGCTCCGGGATGGGCCGAAAAGAAGCGTAGTCGCCTCAATATGATGCCGGCCGCGAGCCGCTTTCCGGACCCTTGCGCGGCTTACACTCGCCCTCATGACTGGCATTCGAACATGCATTCAGCGGTGAGGTGACCATGGCCACAGGTTGGGCCGGTGACGGCGCAGTCCAGGACCAGATCGACGCGACGGTGAAGGACGCCGTGGAGCGTGCCAAGAGCGCGCTGCCCAGCGGCCCGAGCCTGACCCATTGCGCCGACTGCGGGGCCGAGATTCCGGAAGCCCGCCGCAAGGCCATCCCCGGCGTGCGCCTGTGCATTCCTTGCCAGGAAGCCGAAGACAAGCACCAGGCCGCCTTCAGCGGCTACAACCGCCGCGGCAGCAAGGACAGCCAGCTGCGCTGAAGCGGCATCGGAATCTCGGCGGGGTTGCGGCCGATGACGAACCGCTCGGCAGCCAAGGCTCATTCTTCTCGTAACGCTGCGGCTGGCCGCCATCGCGCAACGAAGAAGACGTGGGCGGCGACCGTCAACGTACCGATCAGCAGCGCTGACACACCAGCTGCAAGCAACAGCCACGCGTCGAGCGATATCCGCTGAGCGAAACCGTTCAGCCAGCGTTGCATCAGCCAGGCTCCGACTGGCAGCGCGAGTAGAGTGGCGATCAGCACGGGCCGGGTGAACTGCCACAGCAACAACTCCATGATCTCTCTGGTGCCTGCACCCATCGCCTTGCGGATGCCGACTTCCTTGGTGCGCTGCTGGGCCGCGAACACGGACAGGCCGAACAGCCCGAGCGAGGCGATGACCAGTGCGATGACGGTGAAACAATTGAACAGGCGCGCCTGCTGCCTGACGCCGGTGTACAGAGACTCGTAATAGTCATTCAGAAACTGGCTCTCGATGGGCCGTGGCTCTCCGAGCCGTTGCCACAGCCGATTGATCCGGCCGAGCGTTTCCGGAATGGCGTGACCGCTCAGCCGGGCGCTGATCAGGGTGAGCCGGTTCTGATCCACGAAGTGGACCGTGGGCTGAATGGCAACGCGAATGGAATCCACTGGAAAATCCGGGATGACGCCGACGATCTGATACTCCAGATTCGGCGACCATTCCTTGATCTTCAGCATCTGTCCGACCGCCGCCTCGGGCGTGGCAAGCCCGAGTGCGCGCACGGTGGCCTCATTGACGATCAACGCCAGCTGCGTACCGCCCTGCGGATTGGCCGGCACCGCATCGGTGCCACGTTCGCGTGAGAACAATCGACCCGCGAGCGGCTGCAAGCCATAGAACTCATGAAAGTTGAAGTCGACCGGCGTGAACTGCAGCGCCGTTTGAGCGCCGCCGGGGAGCTGCGCCGTGAGCTGAGTCGTACCAAGATTGGTCGGCGCGGTATGCGAGCTGGTCACTGCCTCAACCCCAGCAATCTCGCGCAAGGCCTCCTGAAATCCCTGCCGGGTGTTCGGGTTTCTGAACGAGACCAGCAAGACTTGATCGCGATCGATGCGCAGGCCGTCGTTCAAGGCAAATTGAGTCTGACGATGAATGACCGTGGTTGCCAGGATCAGCAGCACCAGGACGCCGAACTGCAGCACGACCAGTAACTGGCGCACCTTGAAAGATCCGCCGCCGCTGCGCGTGGACTTGACTGTGTTGACGGGGCGGAACGCCGACATGACCAGCGCCGGATAGAAGCCCGCCGTGACACCGATCGCGAGCACCGCAGCGAGGAGGGTGAAGCCGAGCATCGGATCTTGCCAATATTCGAAGCGGATGGTGGGCGTGCCGTCGTCACCTGGGCTGCGGTCCAGCAACGCGTTGAAGTAGGGCATCAGCAGCTCGACCGCGGCAATTGCCACCAGCATTGCAAGCGTCACGTAGATCAGCGACTCACCGATGAACTGCCACATCAGATCGCGCCTGCTCGCGCCCGCAACCTTACGTACGCCCACCTCGACTGCGCGCTGCGAGGCGCGGGACGTCATCAGATTCACAAAATTGATACCGGCAATCACGACGATGAGCAGGCCGATGGCTGCGATCGCATAGACCGTCTGCAGGTCGCCGGGAGGCTCGAGCGGAAACTGTGCCTGGGACCTCAAGTGAATGTCCCGGATCGGCAGCACATCCACCTGGAGCTGGATGCCGGGCGGAAATTTCTGATGACGATCGACCAGGCTCGTCATGCGTTCATGCAACGAATCGATCGAGGTCTGCGGATCCAGGCGGAAGTAGGTATGCGCTTCGAACTTGCGGACGTTGAATTCCGGTAGCTGCGACAACTCCTGCAGCAACCGCGCATCGGATGCGATGAGGGTAAAATTCAAATGCGTGTTGGAAGGCAGATCCTCGATCACCGCCGTGACGCGCATGACAACGTTGCGGTCCAGCTCGAGCGTCTTGCCGATGGGCGCGTCCTCGCCAAAATATTTGCGAGCGGCCTGGCGGGTGAGCACGATGTCATCGGGTGTGCTCAGTGCATTGGTGAGATCACCGGCGATCGTCGGCAACGAGAAAACACGGAAAAAGTCGGGATCGGCGAAGGCGACTTGCTGCTGAGTTTCGATCTCGCCGTTGCGCACGGCTTTGCGAACCATCCATAGCCGGCCGATCGCCTGGATCTCGGGAAAATCACTTTCGAGCCATTCCGCGACCCGATGATACGCAGTGCTGAATGCCGCGGCGGCCGTGCCGGGCACCTGTCGCGTCATCGAGACGCGATAGATATTTTCATGGCCCGGGAGGAATCGCTCGTAACTCAACTCCTCGCGTACGTAGAGCCCGGCGAAGATTCCGGCCGCCAGCCCGATCGCCAGGCCGACGATGTTCAACGCCGCGTAGAGCCGATTGCGCGACAGATTGCGTAACGCCGCGCTCAGATAGTTTCGCCACACGCACAGGCACCGTTTCATTCCCCGCCACGGGGTCAATAGTCTATAGCGGGGTCTCGCCTCACGAAACCGAACGAGGATCAATCGGTTAGGCGCGGAGCGAAGAACGGGCGCGAGCCAGGGTGTTCGGAATCGAACACATGCCGATTGCGATCAAGGGAGACGAAGCACAGGGTGTGGCCGGACTTGCAGCCACCGTCGATGATCGTCGACATGCTGGCGATCACATCTGCCGAACAGCAGCAAGTCGACACGCACGGTATCGACCTGCTGCTCGATCGCTGCGCCGAAGGCAGGCTCGACGAGCTCGATTTTCTCCGTCAGTAGCGCTTACTTGCCCAGCTGCTGACTCAATATTTCTTCCAGGCGCTGCACGCCCTGCATCGTCGTGAGATTGCCCGGAGACAGTCGCAACGTCGTGCCTCGGCAATCGGCAAAGACCTTCGCAGCGCGAAGCTCGCCGACCAGCGTGCTCGGGTTGAGAGTGTCCGGCACCTTGAGCATGACGCTGCCGCCGCGCTGGGCTGGATCACGAGGGCATTGCAGGTCCAATCCGAGCCGATCCGCCATCGCGATGAGCTCACTCGACAGTCGGCGGTTATGTGCCAGCAGCGCCGCGTGATCCTGTTGCGCGTGCCACTCCAATGCGGGCAGGCTGCCGGCGAAGGCGATGATCGATGGTGTGCCATGGTCGAAACGCCTGGCGTCGGAAGCGTAGGAGAATGCGTTGATATCCCACGAGAACGGATTCTCCTGACTGAACCAGCCGCGCAACTCCGGGCGACATTCACTCAACAGTTCCGGACGGACATGCAGGATGCCCGCGCCCGAGGTGCCGCACAGCCACTTCAAAGTGGTGGACACGGTGAAGTCGACCTTCGGGGCCTGCGCGTCATAGGGCAACAGTCCGATGCCTTGTGTGACGTCGACGCCGACCAGGCTGCCCACATCATGGCCGTGCGTGACCAGCGCATCGAGGTCGCATCGATAAGAAGCAGTGGAGGTGGCCTGCGTCAGCAAGGCGACGCCGACATCATGGCCCCAGCGCGCGATGAAATCTTCGTCGCGCACCCAGTTCTCGCCGGGGCGCAATGGCACGGTATCCAGCTTGAATCCGAGGCGATCCGCCAATCCGGCCAACAGGAAATGCAGGCTGGGAAAGCAGTCGGCAGCCACCAGTACCCGGCGACCATGGAGGAACTGGCGGGGCAGCGCCCCCATCAAGCTGTACAACGCGGCGGTGACGTTGTCGGCCGTCGTCAGCGAGCCGGGCTGAGCATTGATCAGCGCGCGCCAGCGTTCGATGAACTGCTGGCGAATCTCCAGCGCGCGTGGCCATTGCGTGTCATCCGGCGTGCTCCAGAAGCGGGCATAGTCTTTCAGCCCCGCTTCGATCAGCTGCTGCTTGTTCGGAAACATGCCAATGGAGTGGTACAGAAAATAAGCGGAGCCGTCGGCGGACGGCGTGCGCGTATCGGCAGCGATAGTCATGTCGAGCAGAATCCTTGGACGAGTCTCAACGCCACAGGCTGAGGAACAACACCACGATGGCGAGAGGCGAGACGATGCGCACGGCGAACCGCCAGACGGCGGTGACGCGCGCTGAGGCAATCACGTGCTCCGCGGTGGTCGTGCGACGCACGGCCCAGCCGATCAGCAGCGCGATCAGCAAAGCGTTCAGCGGCAGCAGCAGATTGGCGATGACGAAATCGAGCACGTCGAAAAAGTTCTTGCGCACGAAACCCGGCACCGCGGCGAGCGGATGGAAATCCTGCAGCACGCTGAATGAAAGCAGGGAAGGCAGGCCGATGGCCCAGACCGCCACGCCCGTGATCACCGCGGCCTTGATGCGCGACCAGCTCGTTCGTTCCATGACCCACGCGGTCACCGGCTCGAGCATGCCGACCGCGGTCGTGAATGCCGCGAGCGCGATGAACGCGAAGAACACGATGCCGATCAATCCTCCGCCCGGCATCTGCCCGAACGCGACCGGCAGGGTGACGAAAATCAGATTCGGACCTTCCGCAGGCGTCAGGCCATAGGCGAACACCGCGGGGAAAATTGCGAGTCCGGCGAACATGGCGGTCACGACCACCGAGCCACAGATGAACAGCGCCATTCTGGGCAGCGAAGCGCTGCGTGGCATATAGGCGCTGTACGTGATCATCACGCCGACGCCGATGGCGGTGGAGAACAGCGCCTGACCCAGCGCGGTCAGCACGCTCTCGGCCTTGAACGTGGCGAAGTCAGGAACGAACAGAAATTTCAGGCTGCTGCCGAGACCGAGCGCCGAGGCGTTGTAGATCACCAGGCCGATCAGGATCACCGCCAGCGCGATGATCTTGATGCGTGAGATGCGCTCGATGCCCTTCTGCACGCCGCACGCGACGACTCCCACGGTGCAGGCAAGAAACAACAATTGAACCGATCCTGCGCGCCACGGCGAGGACATGAGCTCGCTGAACGTGGACAGCGAACGCTCGGCGTCGAGGCCAGTGAACCCTTTGACCAGCGCGAGGCGCGCGTAATCGAGCGCCCAGCCGGCGACCACGCTGTAATAACTCAGGCCCAGGAACGGAATGAGCACGCTGAACCAGCCGATCAGCTTCCAGCCGCTCCAGGCGCGCTCGTGTTCCACCAGGGAGTCGACCGCTTTGACGGCGCTGGCATGGCCGCGCCGGCCGATCGACATCTCCGCGATCATCAGCGGCACGCACAGCAGGAACACGAAGAAGATATATAAAAGGACGAACAGCCCGCCGCCGTTGGCGCCGGCGACATATGGAAAGCGCCACAGCGTTCCCAGGCCGATGGCCGCCGCGGCTGCGGCATACAGAAATCCGAAAGTCGAGCTCCAGACGTCACGTGCCAAGGCAACACTCCTGCAGCGGATACACAGTAATAGAGAACTTCATATGCAAGCGAATTTAATTCGCCCTGTCGCCGCGCCCGCTCTGGCCGCTGCCGGGCGCGCTACCGTAGAATGGCGCGGCCAATCAACGAATGCAGCAGGGGCCTGAGCATGCAGACGACTTTCAGGAAGAAGCCGGCGACGGGCGCGGCCCGGACGCAGCCCGCGACCAAACGTGCGGCCAAGCAGGCGCGCGCAACCAAAGGGCGTGCGGGCCTTGCAGGCAAGCCGGTCGCTGCCATCCAAGCGGATCGTTGGCTCGATACCTTCCTGCCGTACCACATGTATCGCGTCACCAATAAGCTCAACGCGCGCTTGCTCAAGCGCCTGAAGGCGATGCGAATCAACACCTCGCAGTGGCGGGTGTTGAGCGTGCTGCGAGCCTACGGCCCGATGAGCATCACCCAGATCGTCGAGGCGACGCTGCTGGAGCAGCCCACCGCGAGTCGCGTGGTGGCGCAGCTGGAGCGCATCGGGCACGTGCAGCGCCGGCTGTCTGCGCTCGATTCGCGAGTGACCGAGATCTCCATCACTGCCGCCGGTCTGGAAGCCTTCGACGAGATCGTGCCGTCCGCGCTGCGCCACCAGTCGCTGGCGTTCCAGGACGTGAGCCCCAAGGAAATGGCGCTGCTGGCCGAAATCCTCAGGAAGGTTGAGCACAATATCTCGCATGAAGACTGACGCTCAGGCAGCCGGCGCTGCCGAAGGGCGGCGCCTCAGCGCACTGAGCACATTCCCCAGACGATGAATCTCTGCGACGGTGTTGTAGTGGACTAGCGAGACGCGCACTGCGCCGCTGGCTATGTCCAGTCCGAGTGCCTGCATCAGGCGCGGAGTGTAGAGATGCCCGTCGCGGATCCCGATATCTGCAAGCGCGGCATGTTCGCTGACGGCTGCCGGCGCGATGCCAGGAAGATTGAAGCTCACGGTGGGGACGCGTCGCGCGAGCTGAGTGCGATCCGTGATGCCATAAATGATCGCGCCACAATCGCTCAAGGTGCGCAGGAGCTCATCCGATAAGCGCTGTTCATAGAGCCGAATGACCTGCATCGCAAGGCGCACCCGGCCAAACAAATCCGCGGGCTTGGCATCGTTGCCCGCCAGCAGGTCGCCCACGCTCGCCAGATATTCGATCGCGGCCGACATGCCAACGACGTTCTCGTATACGAACGTACCCGCCTCGATCTTGAACGGCGGCCGATCCGGAATGAAATCCTCGCGGAACGTCGGCAGCGCCTGCAGCGCCTCATAGCGTCCCCACAGAAAGCCCATATGCGGCGCGAAGATCTTGTAGCCGGAACACACCAGATAGTCGCAGTCGAACGCTTGCACATCGATCGGGCCGTGCGGGCCGAAGTGGACTGCGTCCACAAAAATCTCCGCGCCGGCGGCATGCGCGGCATCGGCTACGGCGCGCACGTCAATGATCGTTCCGATCGCGTTCGACGCGAGCGTGACTGCGACCAGACGCGTGCGAGCGGAGAGGAGTGGCAGCAGATCCTCCAAGTGCAAGTTGCCGTCCTCGCGCACCCGCCACCAGACGAATTTCGCGCCGAAGGGCGCCAGCGCCAGCCAGGTGCCGATGTTTGCTTCGTGATCCAGATCGGTCACGACGATCTCGTCACGCCCGCTCAGGGATTGCCCGATCGCCAGACTGACGGTTCGGATGAACGAGGTGGCGTTCATGCCGAGCGCGATCTCTTCCGGACGGCGCGCATTGACGAACGTGGCAATGGTTGCACGCGCGGCATCGACGGCCTCGTCGACGGCAATGCTCTGGCGAAACCGACCGCCGCGCTGCGCGTTGCGGTCGAGCAGATGGCCTTGCACGGCATCGAGCGCCTGTCGCGGCAACTGTGCGCCGGCGGCGTTGTCGAAGAATACGAAATTGCCAGCTCGAGCCAGTGACGGGAACTGCGCGCGCAGCTCCTGCACTGGAAAGTTATCGGCCGCGGGCGTCGTCATCGTCACTTGCTGTCTCAACGCTTGCGCTGCAGGGTTTCGATCTGCGAATCGATCAGCAGGATTTCCGCTTCGTGGCTGGCGCGCAGCTGATGCCAGCGCTCCGCGGTCATCGAGGCCGTGCGCCACGCGGTGAGCGCGACATAGCACTGATCCTCCCTGAGCCCGACGACGGTTCCCGGCACGACGCGCGCAAAGATTCGCGGCACCAGGTTGTCCGGCGTCCCGACACGGTAGTCGATCAGCAGCAGCTCCGGCTTCGCATCGATTGCGAGCCACGCCTGCGACCCATTGAACATGGAAAAGCCGGTGTAGACGCCCGCTTTTTCGGTGGGTTTGACATTCAGCGCACCGAGCGACCAGCGCCCCAGCGACTGCGGATCGGCGAGGAAATCGAAGGCGGCGCGCGCCGGCGCATTCACCAGCGCCGCGCAAGTGTGCACGAGCTCGGAGGAAATGCCCGGAAATGGCGCATCGGCGCCCGCGGCGGCACCGTTCTGGGCCGCGCCCGCGCTCCACGCGCTACCGAGCAGAGCGGCTCCGCCGGTGAGACATAACAGTGCTCGACGGTCGATTTGAGTCACGAGGATCTCCTGTGGCCGGTGGCAAGCAGATTTCACTTGCGCGAGCAGTGTATTTCGTATTCATATACAAAGGAATATATTCCAGCATGAAAAATCGTTGAACCGCCGGGGGAGCAGCCATGAGATTTTCGGGAGAGCTGATGATGCGTGGGTTTTCTAGAAGCGGGGCAGGTGTGGCCTGCCTGGCGATGGTGGCCGTGGCCAACGTGGCCCAGGGCGCCGAGGACGTGGTGTTGCAAGAGGTGATGGTGACGGCCTCCAAGCGCGGCGAATCCTCCGTGCTCGAGACGCCCATCGCGCTTCAGGCGATCACTTCGGAGCAGTTGCAGGCGCAGGGCATCACCCAGTTTTCCGACTATGCCCGCAACATTTCCGGCCTGTCCTTCGAAGACCAGGGCCCGGGCGACAAGAAGATCGTGTTGCGCGGCATGCAGTCCACCGGCGCCGCCACCACCGGCCTGTACTTCGACGATCTGATCATCACCGGCAACAACCGCCAGGACGGCGGCGGCCGTCAGCCGGACATCCGCCTGATCGACATGGAGCGCATCGAAGTGCTGAAGGGCCCGCAGGGCTCGCTGTACGGCGCCAGCTCCATGAGCGGCACCATCCGCATGATCACCAACAAGCCGGAGCTGACGCAGACTTCGGGCGCGGTGCACGCGAACGCGGGCTACACCGCTCACGCCAACGACCCGAACTACGATTACGACGCCATGCTGAACGTGCCGCTGATCGAGGGCAAGGTCGGCGTGCGCGTGGTCGGTTACCAGAGCTCGCTGGCCGGCTTCATCGACGACCGCATGCTGGGACGCGAAGGCGTGAACAACCAGCGGGTGAACGGCGGACGCGCGGCGCTGCGCTGGCAGGTCACCGACGATGTGACGCTCGACGCCATGTGGCTCAACCAGAACACCTCGTCGAAGGGCGCGGCGTACTATCAGCCGCTGTTCGGCGAATACCAGCAGCGCAACAACACCGAGTCGAACTGGGAAGAGGAGTTGAACGCGTACAACGTTGCGCTCAACTGGGAGATGGACAACGGCAGCGTGACCTGGAGCGTCTCCAAGATGGAGCGCGATATTTTCTATCGCTTCCCGGGCGCTCGCATCCTCTGCACCATCAATGCCGGCACGGCCGACACCTGCTTCGACCCGGAAACCAATCCGACCCTGACCCAGTACCGCGCCTCGGCCGATCAGCCGCAGGATCGCAGCATCGAGGTCAGCGAGTTGCGCTACGCCTCCGACTGGAACAGCCCGTTCCAGATCGTCGCGGGTCTGTTCTGGCAGAAGGAAGAAAACAACTTCCGCTCGCGCATCACCGACGTGAACGAGTACGGCGAGCGCCTGATCGGCCGCGAGCACTACAACTCCAATCGCGTCGTGAACAACACGATCGAACAGAAAGCCGTGTTCGGCGAGTTGAGCTACTCGTTCACGGACGCGCTGGTCGCTACCGTGGGCGTGCGCAGTTTCAAGTTCGAGGTCGACGAGCGCGGCCAGAATCTCGAGGCGCGCACTCGTCCCGTGCCGCAGGATCCGGTGTACACCAGCTCCGACGAGTCGGACACCACCTTCAAGTACAACCTGAAATACAACTTCGATGCCGGCCGCATGGTGTACTTCAACTATGCCGAAGGCTTCCGCAACGGCGGCAACAACGAGCCCGACTACGCCACCGGCACGGTGCTGCCGCCGTACACCTCGGACAGCGTGAAGAGCTACGAAATCGGCGCGAAGGGCGCGTTCCTGAACGGCGCGCTGCAAGTGGACGTGGCCGCCTACTACATGGATTGGCAGGACATGCAGGTGCGTGTGTCGGCGAACATTCCCAACTCCCAGGCGCTCATGATCGGCAATGCGGGCGAGGCGGCCATCCGCGGCGTGGAGCTCGGTTTGCAGACCATTCCGTTCGATATCGACCTGACGCTCGGCACCAATCTCACCGTGCTCAAGGCTGAACTGTCCGAGGACGGTCCGTACGGCCCGCCCAATGCGCAGGGCATCCGTCCGCAGCTCATCGGCTTCGACGGCGATCGCGTGCCGAACGTACCCGAGGTGACGGCCAGCGTGTTCGCGGACTATCGCTTCGATCTGGGCACGTGGGAAGGCAATGCGCGTATGGACTATCAATACGTCGGCGATTCCTACTCCGACTTCAACGCCACTCGTCCGGTCTACACCGAGCAAGGCGACTATTCGCTGGTCAACATGCGCCTGTCGTTCGCTCGCGAGCAGTACAAGTTCGAGGTGTTCGCCAACAACATCTTCGACGAGCAGGCCATCGTCACCTCGTCCATCGACGTGCGTCGTCCGCTGGAAGTGATTCCGCTGCGGCCGCGTACTGTCGGCGTCGGCTTCGGCTATCAGTTCTGACGCACGCCTGGAGGAGGATGCATGCGAATCGCAGCTCTCGGGATCAGCGGGGCGGCGTCGCTGGCGATGATGCTCGGCGCGGCGGCACACGCCGCCGCGCCGGCGGAAATCGGTGCCGACATCGTGCTTCGCAATGGCAAGATCGTGACGGTGGACGAGAAGTTCACCATTCGCGAAGCCATCGCCATTCGTGGCGATCGCATCCTCGCCGTGGGCAGCGACCGGCAGATGCTGGCGTTGGCCGGTCCGAACGCCCGCATCGTCGATTTGAAAGGGCACACGGTCGTGCCCGGCATGATCGACGGGCATCATCATTTCCTCAGCAAATCGGTCGACGCCTATCTGGGCGTCGACATTGCGTTGGCGCAGTCGATCGAAGAGGTCAAACAAAAGATTGCCGAGAAAGTGGCGCGCACGCCGCCCGGCGAGCTCGTGTACACCACTTCGGGCTGGCTGCCCGCGCAGTTCAAGGAGAATCGGCCGCCGGTCGCGGCGGACCTGGATCCGGTGTCACCCAATCATCCGGTGGTGGTGCAGGGCGGACATTCGGTGTACCTCAACTCGTACGCCATGAAGCAAGCGGGCATCACCCGCGACACACCGTCGCCGGAAGGCGGCGTGATCGAGAAAGATCCACGCACCGGTGAACCGACCGGACGTTTGATGGAGAACGCCGCCCACCTGGCCGACCGTTGGCCGCGAGGCCGCGCCACGCCAGAGGAAAAACTGGCAGCACTCAAGGAAGGTCAGCGCAAGATGAATGCGGCCGGCCTCACCGGCGTGCGCGAGCCGGGCATCAGCGCCGCTGACATGCGCGTGTTCCAGCAGCTGCACGACAGCGGCGAGATGACTCTGCGCGTCAGCATGAACTACAGCCTGGATCCTTCGCTGTCCATCGAGCAGCTCACCACTCAGTTGCAGACCTGGGGCGTCAGCACGGGCTTTGGCGATCACATGCTGCGACTGGATGGCATCGGCGAGTTCGGCATCGACGGCGGCTTCGAAGGTGCGCTCATGAGCGAGCACTACGCGAATGCGCCGGGCCACGAGAAAGCGGAAGAATATTTCGGCTTGCAGCGGATTCCCACGGAGAAATTCGAGCAGGCCATCGCGTTGATGAACCGGCTGAACTGGCGAGCCACCATCCACACGGCCGGCGACAAGGCGTTGGATCTGGTGCTCGATGCTTACGAGAAAGCCAACCGCGAGCGACCGCTGGCGCGCAAGCGCTGGACAGTGGAGCACTTGCTGTACACGCGGCCCGATCAGTACCAGCGCATCAAGGATCTGGGCCTGGTGGTGTCCACGCAATTCCATGGGTACATGGCGGGCCAGGACATGATCAACTTCTGGGGCGCGCAACGCGCCGCAGGCTCCACGGCCGTACGCGACTGGCTCGATGCAGGCCTGCTCGTCGGCGGCGGCAGCGACTGGTCGCTGTTGCCTGCCGATCCGTTCTGGATGATGTATTACTTCGTCACGCGCGACACTCGTCTGTGGGGCGTGATGGGGCCCGAGCAGCGCGTCACCCGCGAAGAAGCGCTGCGCATGATGACGATCAACAACGCGTACATCACGATGGAAGAGGACGTCAAAGGCTCGCTCGAGCCCGGCAAGCTCGCCGACCTGGTGGTGCTGTCGAAAGACTATCTCTCGGTGCCCGAAGCACAGATCAAGGATATCCAGGTGCTCGCGACCATGGTCGGCGGCAAGGTCGTGTTCCAGCGTCCGGCGGCGGCAGTCACCTTGCAATGATGTGAGCTGGCCGCACGCCGCTTGCGCCGGCGTGTGTTGCACAGATACATATGCAAATGCATATAATGTTCCTCGTCCCCTGAAGTGAGCGTGTGCCAATGTCGGTCGATTTCGCAGCGTTGCGTAACGAGTTTCCGGTCCTCCAGCACAAGACTTATCTGAACAGCGGTTCCTACTGTGCGCTGGCGAACGACGTGAAGGCTGCGTTCGAGTCGTACATGAACGATCGCCTCGCGGTCGGCGCGAACTGGGACGTGTGGGTCACCAAGAACGAGGCCGTCCGCAACCTGATGGCCCAGGTGCTGTGCGCCTCGCCCGATGAAATCGCGGTAACTGCCTCGGCGTCCGCCGGTATCAATGCCCTGGCGAGCGCGCTGGATTTCTCCGGCCCACGCAACAAAGTTGTCGTCACCGATTTCGAGTTCCCGACCAACGCCCAAATCTGGCACGCGCAGGAGCGGCGAGGCGCGGAGGTCGTGCACGTTCATCGCGACGCCGATGGCTACATTCCGGCCGAGATGTTCACCGACGTGATCGACGAGCGCACGCAGCTGGTGGCTATCACGCACGTTTGTTTCCGCAACGGCGCGAAGCTGGACATTCCCGGTATCGTGCGCCTGGCTCGAGCCAAGGGCGCCAAGGTCCTGCTCGATACGTATCAGTCCGTCGGTTCGTGTCACATCGACGTGAAGGCGCTGGATGTCGATTTCGTCGTCGGCGGCATGTTGAAGTACCTGCTGGGCACCGCCGGCATCGGTTTCATGTACGTGCGCGGCGAGCTGATCGAATCGCTGGTGCCGACCAACAGTGGCTGGTGGGCGCAAGAGCAAATCACTGCGATGGACATCACCGCCAATCGCCCCTCACGCAGCGCACGTCGATTCGAAGCGGGCACACCGGCGGTGGTGAACTGTTATGCCGCCGAAGCGGGCTTGAAGACGTTGCTTCGGGTCGGCACGCCGGCCATTGAAGAGCGCATTCGCGGTCTCACGCGGTTGTGCCTGGACGGTTTGCGGGACATCGGCTGGCCGGCTATTACGCCGAACCAGGACGAACGACGCGGCGCTATGGTGTGCGTGCCGTCGCGCGACAGCGCCGGCTTGTTCGCGGAGCTCGATAAGCGCGACATCGTGACCTCGTTCCGGGATGCCAACCTTCGCGCCAGCCACCACTTCTACAACGATGCCGACGACGTGGCGCGTTTCATCGCCGCGATGAAGGACCTGCGAGACCGATTCCGCCCCGTCTGAGCGTATTGCCGCTGGGCCGTCCAGGAGTAGGGGCCGAGCCCCGGTCAGCGTAGAATGCCCGACCTCTTGTCGGGCTACCGGGTGGACAGTGGCATGACTCAGTACGGCGGCTACGGTCATTGCGTGACCGAACTGGTCAACGTCGGCGCGCAGCACGCATTCGACTTTCTGTCCAATCCATTGAGCGTGGGCACCTGGTCGCTCGGTTGCATGCACACCGAGGCAACTGCCGAGCCCGGCAGATACGTTGGCACCTCGCTGTTCGATGGACAGCGCCTGCAACTGCACGTGAAAGCGGCGCGCGAGCTGCTGTTGATCGACTATCTGGTGGGCGCAGTCGAGCCGCTGCGCCCGAGAATCAGCGTCAGGATCGTCGCCGCGGAAACTTGCGACCTGATTCCAAGCCAGTGTTACGTGAGCCTGATGGCGTGGCGTTCCACCCAGATGACCGCAGACAGATGGAGCCAGCTGTGCGCCTCGCATGAGGCGGAAATCTGGTTGATCAAAGCACGGCTCGAAGCGACTGGCGGCATCCCATCAGTGACGGTCTCGTAAGCTCCTGGAATCCCCCGGCAGGCGCTGAGCTGCACGTCCTAAATAGAACCACTATAAGACCATTAACTCCGCAGTTGCCGGCCTGGCATCCGTAAGTTGCTGATATTCAACTAGCCTTTTCTCGCCCGAGACAAACATTGGCGTCGCGCCAGTATTGGTACTATATTGGCCCTACGTGGCCAGAGGCCACGCACTCACGCGCTATCGAGTCCCTCGATGGCTCGAACAGCCCAAGCGGCGTCAGACCGCGGGCGCATGCGCAGCTCTGATCCGGGATCGATCAGCTATCTACTAAGGAGGGAGTTTGTTGTGAGTACATCGATCGAGCGCATCCCAAGAAAATTAGCAGCAGCTTTCGGGCCACTGATCGTCTGGACCTTATTGTCCTCATCGGCAACGGCGCAGACTGCACCCTGCGCCTCGCCAGCATGGAGCAGTTCGGCCATCTACACGCAGGGCCATCGCGTTACGTATCAGAACGCAGCGTACGAGGCGAAGTGGTGGACGCAGAATGAAATCCCATCGCAGTCCGGCGAATGGGGGGTGTGGCGCAAACTGCAGGATTGCACCGGCGGCACCAACCAGGCGCCGACGGCGAATGCGGGCCCCGATCGTTCCGTATCTCCAGGCGCTGCCGTCAGCCTGCAAGGCTCGGGCACCGATAGCGACGGTAGCATCGCCTCTTATCGCTGGACACAAACCAGCGGGCCCACGGTGACACTGAACGGCGCGACCAGCGCGACGGCAACGTTCAACGCTCCGCAAGTTTCCACGAGCACCTCGCTCACGTTCCGCCTGACCGTCACAGACAATCTCGGCGCGACCGGCACCGACGATGTCGCTGTCGTGGTCAGCACGGGCAACACTGGCGGCGGCAAACAAGTCGGCTCGTACTTCACGCAATGGGGCATCTACGGTCGCAACTATCACGTGAAGAACATCGAGACCAGCGGCGCCGCCAGCAATCTCACGTTCATCAACTATGCTTTCGGCAACGTGTACGACGACGGTCGTTGCAACATCATCACGCGCGCCGAGAGCGGGAACGGCGACGGCGGCGACGGCTATGCCGATTATCAGAAGTCCTATGACGCCGCGAGCTCCGTCGACGGAGTGGGAGACACGTGGGATCAGCCTCTCAAGGGCAACTTCAATCAGCTGAAGAAGCTCAAGGCGCGTCACCCGCAGATCAAGCTGTTCATCTCGCTCGGCGGCTGGACGTGGTCGAAGAACTTCAGTCGCTTCTCGATGACGGCCGCGCAGCGCCAGACGATGGCGTCCTCATGCATCGACCTCTATTTGAAAGGCAATCTGCCGGTCGCGGACGGGGCGGGCGGCGTCGGTGCCGCAGCCGGAGTCTTCGACGGCATCGACATCGATTGGGAATATCCGGGCGGCGGCGGTCAGCCTTACAACACGGTGAGCCCGCAGGACAAAACCAACTTCACGTTGCTGCTGGCGGAGTTCCGTCGGCAATTGAACGCGCTGACCGCCCAGACCGGGCGTCAGTACTACCTGACGATCGCCGCGGGTGCCGGCGCGGACAAGATCGACAACACCGAGCCGGGCGCGTATGCGCAGCACCTGGATTGGATCAATCTGATGACTTACGACTACCACGGCGGCTGGGAAGCGCAGGGGCCCACCAACTTCCAATCCAACCTGTACATGGATCCCCACAATCCGGCGACCGGCGTGGTGAAGACGTACGCCACCGAGACGACCATCAACAAGCTGCTGGCCGCGGGCGTGCCGGCGAGCAAGCTGGTGGTCGGCATTCCTTACTACGGCCGCGGCTGGACCGGTGTCGCCAACGGTGGAACCAATGGTTTGTATCAACCAGCGAGCGGTCCGGCACGTGGCACGTATGAGCAGGGCATCGAGGACTACAAAGTACTCGCGCCCCGCAACGCGCCGAAGTTCTATCACCCAGTGACCAAGCAGCTGTGGACGTACAACGGCACCGAGTTCTGGAGCTTCGACGATGCGACCGTCATCGCCACCAAGGCGGCGTACGTGAAGAGCCTGGGATTGGGCGGCTTGTTCTCGTGGTCATTGGATGGCGACGACGCCAATGCGACCTTGACCAAGGAGATTGCCAAGGTGCGCAACTGACGAACCGCCTGATGGGTGGCGTCGCTTCGGTGGCGACGCCGCCCGCAGTCCCTTGCAGATCGCGAGGGCATTCCTGTCTGCGTGATGAGCCCCTCGAAAGCCGCGTCGGTCTCGCAGCTTCGCAACGTCCCGACGGGTGTCCCGCGCAATGACCGACGGGCCGCCGTGACGACTTGCAAGTCAGGCTGCATCTCACTTTAGTTTTCCGTTCCCGAGGCGCGCCGGCGGCCGGCACCTGCGTTCTTCCTTATTTGGGGCGCGCGCCGCGGCGATTGCACCAAAATCGCTCCGCTCTCCAACCGATTTCTCACGAGCGTGCGCTCGAGCAGAAATCGCCGATGATTGTGCAATCAACTGCAGTGTCGATGCACCACCACGCGTCGCGATTGCGACATGAACGTGCAAGCTGTCTCGGTACGCTGCCCAATAACAGCACAGTCTCTAGCAACGGATCGTCGCGCTCATTCCAAACGCGCGCACTACCGCCGAATCCGCCGCTCTCTTTTGACTAGACTTTTAAATTTCTATTGTCTATATAATTCAATCGAAGTCGTTCACCGGAATACGGTTCCGGTGCTGAAGGGGGACGACCGCCAAGGGGATGATCGGGAGACACCGGCCTCCATTGGACCAGCGTGCGTGACGGTTACCAATTCATCCTGGGGAGGTCGATACCAATGATTCTTTTCACTTCGGGGCAGGCGCAAACTCATCGGCGATCGTTCGTGCTCGAGCACACGGTTGCTCGCACTCTGGCGTTGACCCGACGCGCTCGAAGAATCGGCGGATATGCCGCGCTCGGAATGATGTCGCTCACCGCTCCACATTGGGCGTGGTCGCAGGGTGCGGCGGGCGCGGGCGACACGGCCCTGGTGGAAGTCGTCGTCACCGGCACGCGCATCATGCGCGACGGCTACGAAGCGCCGACGCCGGTCAGCGTGCTCGGAGTCGAACAGATTCAGTCGTTCGGCTCGCCGAACATCGCCGACGCGGTGAACACCTTGCCGGCACTGTCCGGCAGTGTCTCGCCCGCGTCGTCCGTCACCACGGCGAGCACCGGCAATTCCAACATCAACGCGTTGAATCTGCGCGCACTCGGCGAGAACAGAACGCTGGTGCTCATCGACGGTCAGCGCTCGGTCGCCTCTTCGCTATCCGGGCTGGTCGATGTGAATCTGATTCCGCAGGATCTGATCTCACAAGTCGAAGTCGTGACCGGCGGCGCCTCCGCGGTGTACGGTTCCGATGCACTCGGCGGCGTAGTGAACTTCGTCCTCGATAAGACCTTCACCGGCCTGAAGACGACCTCCCAATACGGCTCGACCACCCACGGCGACGGCGACAACTGGATGGCCAGCGCCACGTTCGGCACACCGTTCGCCGACGGCCGCGGCCATTTCATTTTCAGCGCCAGCGCGCGTCAGCAAAGCGTCATTCCGATCAATCGCCGCGATTGGAATCTGAAAGGCTGGCAATTCATGAACAACCCGAGCTATACGCCGACCAACGGCCAGCCGCAGCGTCTGCTGCTGGACCAGGTGTCGGTGAGTACCGGTATCGCTGGCGGCATCGTCACGAACGGCCCGCTGCGGGGCACCGCATTTGGCCCCGGCGGTCAGCCCTATACGTTCAATTTCGGCGATCTGGTGTCCGATCCGGATATGCGCGGCGGAGATTGGGAGCTGTCTCAGGTGCGCGGTACGCGCGCAGGCGCCAGTCTGCTCGGTGGCTCTCGCACACATAGCGGTTTCATGCGCGTGTCGTGGAACCTCACCGATGACGTATCTATCTATTTGCAAGCTGCCAGCGCTCGCGACAAGAACCGCAACTATGCGTTCTCGCTGGAGGACACGGGCAGTATCCAGCTCAGCGTGGACAACGCATTCATCCCCGAGACGGTGCGCCAGGCGATGCTCGACCAGGGCGTGACGACGTTCCGGCTCGGCACGATGCACCCGGATCTGGACATCGCGACCCCAGTGAACGATCGCCGCGTTACGCGCTTCGTTCTGGGCGCTACCGGCAGCCTCGGCGAGAAGTGGGAATGGGATGCCTACTACCAGCGCGGTGTGTCCGACCTGCATGTGATGACAGAAGGCATCTGGGTGAATTCGTATCTCGCGCTGGCCTACGATGCCGTGGTGAATCCTGCCAACGGCACGATCGTCTGCCGTTCGACGCTGACGGATCCCGGCAACGGTTGCGTTCCGTACAATCCGATGGGCATCGGCGTGAACTCGCAAGCCGCACGCGACTATGTGCAAGGCGATGGCGAAAAGATGTGGCGCTACCAGCAGCTCACGCAGGACGTGGCGGCAGTGTCGTTGAGCGGCACGCCGTTCGCGACCTGGGCCGGCGATGTTTCCGTGGCGACCGGCGTCGAATGGCGCAAGGAGTGGATCGGCAAGGGCGAGAACGACGCGATCTCCGATCGCTTCGGCTGGTGGGTCGGCGGTTATCCGTCCACCCAGGGCAGTTATGACGTGACCGAAGGCTATGTCGAAACGGTCATTCCGCTGGCCAAAGATCTGCCGGCACTCAAAGCGCTCGACGTGAGCGGCGCGGTTCGCGTGACCGAGTACAGCACCTCGGGCAGCGTGGAAACGTGGAAGGCAGGTTTGAACTGGACGCCGCTGGACGACATCCGGTTCCGTGCCACCTTGTCCCACGACATCCGAGCGCCGAATCTGGAAGAGCTGTTCAGCCGAGGCAGCGGCGGCGCGCCGGCGGTAACGAATCCATGGCTCGGCAATGCAACCGAGTACATCACTTCGCCGCGTCTGGGCAACACTCTGCTCACGCCGGAAAAGGCAGACGGCTTCGGAGCCGGCTTCGTGCTGACGCCCCGAGTGCTGCCGGGGTTCGCGCTGTCGGTCGACTACTGGAGTGTCGACATCGAAGACGCGATCGGCCTGCCGACCACTCAGGACATCATCGACAACTGCTATCAGGGCCAGACGGTGTTCTGCTCGGCGATCGACTTCCATCCGGGAACGGACAGCCTGTTCGTGGTTCGTCGCACGCCGTTCAACTATACGTCGCAAGTCGCGCGCGGCATCGATTTCGAGACCAGCTACCGTTTCGAAATGGGCGATCTGCTCGATGGCGCGCCAGGCTCGGTACGGCTGCGCGCGCTCGCGACCAACTACAAGCGCAACGCGACCACGACCGAAGGGATCGTCGACGACACGGCCGGAATGAACACGTCGTTCGGCCCGCCGAGCTGGAAGTGGAACGCTTCGATCGACTACGCCTTGGAGTCGTTCAGCGCGTCAGTGACGGCGCGCGGCATCAGCTCCGGTGTGTATGACAACGACTGGATCGAGTGCAGCAGCGACTGCCCGACGTCCACGACGAAATACGTGACGGTCAGCGATAACCACATCGATGGCGCCGTGTACTTCGACCTCGCGCTGTCGTACGGGATCGATGTCGGCGCGATGCAGATCGAGGGCTTCCTCAATGTGCGAAACATCACCGACAAGGACCCGGCGATCGTGGCGGCCAATCCCGGTGGCTTCAACTATACGATCGCTCCAGCGAATGCGCGGCTGTACGACGTGCTCGGCCGGACGTTTACCGTCGGGTTCCGCATGAACCTCTGAGCCTTCCGACCATCGCGGGCGGCGATCGAGCCGCCCGCATTGCAGCGCATTTGTTTTCTACCGATTGGGGAGACTGTCGAGCATGCAAGGTTCATTGATCAGGCTCGCACTGATAGTGCTGCTGTTCGCGCCGTTGGTACTGCAAGCGTCGGAGCCGATGGCGGACAAGGTTCCGGAGTATGAGCTCGACACGAGCTGGCCGAAACTGCCACTGCCGAATCAGTGGGCGCTCGGGCTCATCAATGGCATCCATGTCGATGGCAACAATCACCTGTGGATGTTCCATAGCCCTGAGTTGGTACCCAAATACGCGCGCGGCGCGGCGCAAGTGCCACCGACGGGAAAGTGCTGCGTCCCGGCGCCGGCGATCATCGAGTTCGACGAGCAAGGCAATGTGCGGCGCGCGTGGGGCGGGCCTGAACAGGCCAAAGGTTACGACTGGCCGAGCGCGGGACATGGCTTGTATGTCGACTACAAAGGAAACATCTGGATCGGCGGCAGCCAGACTCGCGTCGGCGCCGATGGCAGCCCGCCGGACGGCATGTACCTGAAGTTCGATCCGAACGGCAAATTTCTGCTGCAGATCGGTGGCCGTGGCCCGTCCAAGGGCAGCTTGGACCCCTCGCAGTTGAGCGGTGCCGCGGCAGTCGATGTGGATCCCGAGACCAACGAGGCCTTCATTGCCGACGGCTACGGCAATCACCGTGTCATCGTGTTCGATGCGGACACCGGCAAGTTCAAGCGTCTATGGGGTGCCTACGGCAAGCCGCCCACCGATGCAGAGCTGCCGCGCTACGACGGCGGCCCGATGCTGCCCGAACAGTTCAATCTGGTTCATTGCATCCGCATCGCCAAGGACGGGCTCGTCTACGTTTGCGATCGATTGAACAATCGCATTCAGGTGTTCCGCAAGGACGGCACGTTCGTGACCGAATATGTCTACGAGCCGCACACCCAGGGGTCGGGTGCGGTCGGCAACGTCAGCTTGTGGCCGGATGCGCAGCAGACCTTCATGGTGATGAACGACCCGGGCAACTTTCAGACCGTGCTGCTGCGTCGGGCCGACGGCAAGGTGCTGAGTCGCTTCGGTCACTTCGGCACCTGGGCGGGCGAATACCATCGTAACCACCAGATGGAGTTCGATCGAAAAGGCAACATCTATACGTCGGAAGACCATCGTGTGCAGCGGCTCAAGATCGTCAACGGCGTCATCCCCTGATGGTCAGAGTAACGATTGTGAGCAAGCAGAACCTGTCACGCGCCGAACCGTATTTCAATCCTCATGTCGAAGCGCTGCCGAAGTACAACGCCGGTCTGAGTCTGGCCGCCGCCCGCGCAGTGAGCGGCCTGGAGAGCATCGCGCGCCTGGCGAGCAATGAGAATCCATACGGCTGTTCGCCAGCCGTCCACGATGCGCTGGCCAATGGCGCCGTCGAGCTGTGGCGCTATTCCGATCCCAGCTGCGAGTTGCTGCGTGCGAAGCTCGGCAAGCGCCTCGGTGTTCAGCCGGAGAACATCGTGGTCGGGAATGGGTCGGAAGAGATGATCGCCGCCGCGTCGCGCGCGTTTCTGGTTGCTGGCGGTACTGCGCTCACGGTGGCGCCGTGTTTTGGTCTGCATGAGATCGAGCCACTCGCGGTGGGAGCCGGCGTTACCAAGATTCCAATGACGGCGCAGTTCGACTTCGATCTCGCCGGGCTGGAAGCCGCGTTGGCGCACGCACCGAACATTCTGTTTCTGCCGTCGCCGTGGAATCCAGTTGGCGCGGCGTTGAATCACGAAGCCCTGGCGCGGGTCATCGACGCTGCGCCCGCCACCACGATGTTCGTGCTGGATGAGGCCTATCGCGAGTTTGTGTCCGATGCCATTCCCGACGGTCTGGAGATGCTGCGACGGGCCAGCCGTCCTTACGTGGTGCTGCGGACGTTCTCGAAGGCATTTGGATTGGCTGGACTGCGCGTCGGTTACGCCGTGTGCTCCGACGCCAGGATCGCGAAAATGCTCTCCGCAGCCAAGACACCGTTCAATGTAAATGCGGTGGCACAAGCGGCCGCAGTTGCGGCGCTGGGCGACGAAACATGGATGAGAGATACCGTAGCCAGCATCACAGCCGAGCGCGATCGTGTGGCCAAGGCGCTGCGCGATCTCGGTCTGCGTGTCGCCCGTTCGGAAGGAAACTTCTTGTTCTTCGATGCCGCTCGCGACAGCGTGCAGGTGGCGACAGCGCTGCTCAAGGCCGGCGTAGTCGTCAAACCTTGGCTGGAGCCGAACTATCAGACCTTTATCCGCGTCTCGACCGGCACGGCGGCGGAGAACGATCAGTTCCTCGACGCCTTGACCCCAATCGTGCGGTAGAACCGAATCAGATAGACTGACGCCGGCCAATGTGCCGCCGAGAGCTGCAACACGCCCGGCGGCGCGTCCATCAGGAGACAGTCGCGCGGGCCAAGTTGATATTCGGCTGCACTTTCGACAGCGCAGCTCACATTCCCCTCTTCACAGAAGAGCAGCGACTGCTCCGCGTCAATGTCCAGAGTGAGCTCACCGTCGATCGCCAGGCGATCGACCCTGTGGCGATAGCGTCCACGGCGGGTCATCACATTCAAGTCGGTGATCGTTTCCCCCAGCAGCCGCGCCTCAACTCTGAGGTCGGCGGGGAAGGGGAACGGCGCAGTGTCGCGCGTGACGGTGCGGATGCCACCGTCTGCGCCGAAGTCCAGCTCCATGCCTCGCCCATCGATCACACAGAGCGTCCGGTCGATGTCTGGGAATATCGAGAACGGACCGTCCTGCGCGACTACCGCCATGCTGACGCGCCATTCCAGTTTGTCCAGGGCCGCGCCCGGCGGCGAGATCGCGATTTCGAATGTTTCTCCGCCACCGTTCTTCCACGGCATCCGCCGATGAGCGGCCGCTCGCAGGATCTTCAACTCGACACTCCTGTCAGCGCTCAGTGATGCCTGGCAGATCCAGCTCGCGCTCGCGTGCGCAGCTGATCGCGATATCGTAACCCGCATCGGCGTGACGCATGACGCCGGTGCCCGGATCGTTCCACAGCACGCGGGCGAGGCGGGCGTCCGCTTCTTTCGAGCCGTCGCAGACGATGACCATGCCGGCGTGTTGCGAGAACCCCATACCAACGCCGCCGCCGTGATGCAACGATACCCAGGTCGCGCCCGAGGCGGTATTCAGCAGCGCGTTGAGCAACGGCCAGTCGGAGACCGCATCCGAGCCGTCCTGCATGGCCTCGGTCTCGCGATTGGGCGAGGCGACCGAGCCGGAATCGAGATGATCGCGACCGATCACGATCGGCGCTCGCAGCTCTCCGGAAGCGACCATTTGATTGAACGCGCGACCGAGCCGATCGCGCTGGCCGAGACCGACCCAGCAGATGCGCGCCGGCAGACCTTGGAAGTGAATGCGTTCGCGCGCCATGTCCAGCCAGTTGTGCAGGTGTGGATCGTCTGGAATCAGCTCCTTCACCTTCTGATCGGTGCGGTAGATATCCTCCGGATCTCCCGACAACGCAGCCCAGCGGAACGGTCCGATCCCGCGGCAGAACAGCGGCCTGATGTAGGCGGGCACGAAGCCAGGGAACGCAAAGGCATCGCTGACGCCGCGGTCAAACGCGACCTGGCGAATGTTGTTGCCATAGTCGAAAGTCGGAATGCCGAGACGATGGAATTCGAGCATCGCCCGGACGTGCACCGCCATCGAAGTTTTCGCGGCCTCCGCGACACCGGCCGGATCTCTGGCGCGCGCCCGATCCCAATCCTCTACGGTCCATCCCAGGGGGAGATACCCATTCACGGGATCGTGCGCCGATGTTTGATCCGTGACCGCGTCGGGCCGTACGCCTCGCTGCAATAGTTTGGGGAGCACATCGGCGGCATTGCCACGGAGCGCGACCGAAATCGCCTTACCCGTGCGGCGCGCGTCCTCGAGAATGTTGAGCGCCTCATCGAGATCGTTCGCGCACACGTCCACGTAGCCGGTGCGCAGGCGGAAGTCGATGCTGGACTGGCGACACTCGATCGCGAGGCAGCTGGCTCCCGCCATGGTGGCGGCGAGCGGCTGCGCACCGCCCATTCCACCCAGACCGGCGGTCAGAATCCAGCGGCCGCGCAGATTGCCGCCGTAATGGCGACGCCCCATCTCGACGAATGTTTCGTACGTGCCCTGCACGATGCCTTGCGAGCCGATGTAGATCCACGAGCCGGCCGTCATCTGGCCGTACATCATCAGGCCTTTGCGATCCAGTTCGCTGAAGTGCTCCCAGTTTGCCCAGTGCGGCACCAGGTTCGAGTTGGCGAGCAGCACGCGCGGGGCATCGCGATGAGTGCGGAACACACCGACCGGCTTGCCCGACTGGATCAGCAACGTTTGATCGTCCTCGAGCCGGCGCAGCGTCGCCACGATGCGATCGAAGCTGTCCCAGTCGCGGGCCGCGCGCCCGATGCCGCCATAAACGACCAACTCCTCGGGACGCTCAGCGACGTCCGGATCGAGATTGTTCATCAACATTCGCAGCGGCGCTTCGGTGAGCCAGCTGCGGGCGCTGAGTGTCTGGCCGCGCGGCGCGCGGATGGTGCGGGACTTATCGATTCTGCGCATGAGACATACCTGCTTGGCCGTGGGCCGGCTTCAGAGCGAATTCGATGCAGCGGCCGAGCACCGTTTGCAGCACGGTGCGCAGCGGCTTGGAGAGATCGGGGTCGAATGGCGGGGGCCAGTTCTCTGGCGAGACGGGACCGACCGGCTCGTCCAGGTAGCCGCGACAGGCAAGCTCCATCTGCACTGCATGGACACCTTCGGCGGGCCGGCCATGGAACCGAGTGATGTAGCCACCCTTGAAGCGGCCATTCAGCACGTGACTCAAACCGGAGCTCGCGCAAGCCGCGAGGACTGCCTCGCTCAACGCCGGGGCGCAAGACTGGCCGTCGTTGGTCCCGATGTTGAACTGCGGCAGCTCGCCCTCGAACAGGCGCGGAATGCGCGAGCGAATCGAATGGCAATCGTAAAGCACGATAGTCGAATGCCGCTGGCGAAGCCGCTCGATCTCGCTGCGTAGCGCCGCGTGATAGGGATCGAAGTATTGCAGGCGCCGTTCCTCGATCTCTGCTGGCGTGACTGACGCGTTGTCGCGATACAAGGGCTCGCCATCGAATGTGGTACCCGGGCACAGCTCAGTCGTGGCACGCCCCGGATACAAAGATCGTCCCGAGGGATCGCGGTTGACGTCGATCACGCTGCGAGAAACGCTCGTATGCACGATCGTGGCATCGAGCGCGGTCGCGAAGTCATACAGTAGATCGATCCACCAATCTGCGTCGCGTCTGGCCAGCCATGGCGAAACGAAACGGGCTTCCAGGCCGCGCAGATCGATGCCCGAATGCGGCATGCTGAGCAGCAGCGGCGCGGCACCCCGCCGGATCGTTAGCCATTCGGACTGCATCTCAATGGGCCTCGCGCAGCACCTGAGGCAAGGGCAGACCGGCAGCGGCGACGATCGCCCCACTGCGCACCAGCGACGTCGCCTGTTCCATATCCGGATAGATGTAACGATCATCCTCGAGCATCGGCACACGCTCGCGCAGCGTGCTGCGGGCGGATTCGAGAGGCACGCTGGTCCGCAAGGGGGCACGGAAATCGCAGGCTTGCGCGGCCATCAGGAGCTCGATGCCGATCACGGCGGTCGCATTGTCGATCATCGGCAGCAGCCGGCGTGCGCCATGAGCGGCCATGGATACGTGATCTTCTTGATTGGCGGACGTCGGAATCGAGTCGACGCTGGCTGGATAGGCGCGCTGCTTGTTCTCCGACACGAGCGCGGCGGCCGTGACCTGCGGGATCATGAACCCGGAGTTGAGGCCGGGGCGCGGCGTGAGAAATGCCGGCAGGCCAGACAGCACCGGATCGATCAGCATGGCAATGCGGCGTTCGGCGATCGAACCAATCTCACACACCGCGATGGCGATCATGTCGGCGGCGAAGGCAACCGCTTCCGCGTGAAAGTTGCCGCCGGACAGCGCCTCATTCTCGTCCGCGAAGATGAGCGGATTGTCCGATACACCGTTAGCTTCAGTCGCAAGGAACGTGGCTGCGTTGCGTAACATGTCGAGGCACGCACCCATGACCTGCGGCTGGCAGCGCAGGCAGTACGGATCCTGCACGCGATCGTCGTTTATCAGATGCGATGCACGCAGCGCGCTGCCGGCCATCAGCTCGCGCAACGCGCGGGCGGCTTCGATCTGGCCTCGATGTTTTCGTAGCGCATGAATGCGCGGATCGAACGGAGTATCGGTGCCGCGGGCTGCGTCTGTCGAAAGCGCACCGGTGACCAGCGCAGTTTGATACAGAACTTCGGCCTCGAACAACGCGGCGAGTGCCACCGCCGTCGAGAACTGCGTGCCATTCAATAGCGCCAGGCCTTCCTTCGGCGCCAGCGTCAGAGGTTGCAGGTTCGCGCGCGCCAACCCCTCGGTCGCGGGCACACGGCCCGAGGGCGTATCGACTTCGCCGACACCGATCATCGCAGCCGTCATGTGGGCGAGCGGAGCCAGGTCGCCGGAAGCACCGACCGAACCTTGCGATGGCACGACCGGGACAATCTCCGCGGACAGCATCGCCTCGAGGAATTCCAGCGTGCGCGGCTGCACGCCCGATGCGCCTTGACCCAGACTTGCGAGCTTGAGTGCCATCATCAATCGGACGACGCGGGTCGGCAGGGGATCGCCGGTCCCGGCGGCGTGAGACAAAACGATATTCTGCTGCAGACGGCTGAGGTCCGCGTCCTCGATGCGCACCGTCGCAAGCTTGCCGAAACCGGTGTTGATCCCGTAGACCGGCTCGCCGCGCGCGAGAATCCTCGCAACGGCGCTTGCTCCTTTCTCGACCGCCGCACGGCAGGAGGCGACGAGCCGCGGCGTGGCGCCTCGATAAACCGCTCGCCAATCTTCCAGTGACGTGGAACCGGGCTGCAATACGATGGCAATCATCGACCTCTCCAGAAACGCGAATGCAGCGGGTTGAAGCCGATTCGATAAACGAGCTCGGCGGGCGCATCGATGTCCCATACGGCGAAGTCGGCGAGCTTGCCGGCTGCCAGGGTGCCGATCTCGCTCTCCAGACCCAAGGCGCGCGCTGCTTCGCGCGTTGTGCCGATCAAACATTCTTCGACGGTGAGTCGGAACTGCGTCGCTGCCATGTTCATGGCGAGCAACAGCGACGTGAGCGGTGAGGTGCCCGGATTGCAATCGGTCGCGACAGCGATTGGCACACCATACCGGCGCAGCAGATCCACCGGTGGCGCGGTCTTCTCCCGCAGGAAATAGAACGCGCCGGGCAGCAGGACGGCTACGGTTCCAGCGTGAGCCATTGCCGCCACGCTGAGCTCATCGGCGAATTCCAGGTGATCCGCCGACAGTGCAACGTGCTGCGCAGCCAATCGCCCACCGCCGAGATTCGACAGCTGATCGGCATGCAGCCGCACAGGCAACCCAAGTCCGGCCGCAGCGGTGAAGACGCGCGAGATTTGCGCAGGCGAGAACGCGATGTTCTCGCAGAACCCGTCGACCGAATCAACCAGCCCTTCGGCCGCCAAAGCGGGCAGCATGGATTCCACCACGTTGTCTATATATCCATCGGCGTCGGCCGACATCTCCGGCGGTATCGCATGCGCACCGAGAAAGGTCGTATGGATATGAACTTTACGAAGCTGGCCCAGGGCACGTGCTGCCTGCAGCATGCGACGCTCAGTGTCCAGATCGAGTCCGTAACCGGACTTTATTTCGATCGCGGTGACGCCCTCGTCGATCAGGATGTCGAGACGCCGCAACGCCTGAGCAACCAACTCGTCTGTCGTCGCCGCGCGCGTAGCACGCACTGTAGAGATGATGCCGCCACCGACAGCCGCGATTTCCTGATACGTAGCGCCGCGCAGCCGCAGTTCGAACTCCCTGGCCCGATCGCCGGCGTGGATCAGATGCGTGTGGCAGTCGACGAGGCCCGGCGTGATCCATCGACCTTCGCAATCTATTTCGAGTCGCGATACGTCGCCTGCAGGCGGCACATCGCACTCGGGGCCAGCGAAGACGATGCGCTCACCACGCACGAGCAGCGCGCCCTTTGTTACGACACCGATACCTGCCGTACCACGCGCCATAGTCGCGAGCCGCGCATTGCGCCACAGGCGTTCATGCGTGGGCTGTCGGTCATGGGCCGTGGCGGTCATCGGTGTATCGAGCCTGTCGAAGTGTTATTGTATAGTCATATAATCGATACCGAGAATGCAAGGGCCGCGCGCGTATCGCGGGAGTTGGCACGATGACTGTTTTGTATACTGAGCAACTGCTCACGGCGACGGGATGGGTGCAATCGGCGCGGTTGCACCTCGATGGCGCGCGTATCGCAACCATCGAGAGTGATGTTGCGCCAAAGATGGGCGATGAACGTCATGAAGCAATCGTGCCGGCGATGCCGAATCTGCACAGTCATGCATTTCAACGCGGGATGGCCGGTCTCGCCGAGACGCGCGGCCGAAGCGAGGATAATTTCTGGAGCTGGCGCGACACGATGTATCGATTTGCCTCGCGCATGTTGCCTGAGCACCTGCAGGCCATCGCCGCGCAGGCATACGTCGAGATGCTCGAAGCGGGCTTCGGTCGGGTGGGCGAATTTCACTACCTCCATCACGATATAGGCGGCCGCCGCTTCGGCGATCCGGCAGAGATGGCCGGTCGCATCGCTGCGGCCGCGGGCGAGACAGGCATCGCGCTGACGCTGCTGCCGGTGTTCTATGCTCATGGTTCGTTCGGTGGCCAGGCGCCGAACGCGGGGCAGGCGCGTTTCATTCACGACGTCGAGACTTATGCACGGCTACTGGAGCGCTGCCGTGAGGTTGTGGCGCCGCTGCCGGCGAGTGTGGTCGGTGTCGCGCCGCACAGCCTGCGTGCAGTAACGCCTCGTGAGCTTGCTGAGGTAGTCCGCATGTTGCCGGCCGCGCCGGTGCACATTCACATCGCCGAACAACAGAACGAAGTTCGCGACTGCCTCGCCTGGTCGGGTCTGCGGCCGGTACGTTGGTTGCTGGACAATGTCGCGGTGGATTCGCGCTGGTGCCTGGTGCACGCCACCCACGTGGACGCGGGCGAGATCGACGGCATCGCGCGCAGCGGCGCGACGGTCGGCCTCTGCCCGGTGACGGAGGCAAATCTGGGCGACGGCATCTTTCCCGGTGCCGACTTTGTCGCCGTCGACGGTCACTTCGGCGTCGGCACCGATTCCAATGTATGCATCAGTCTGTCAGGCGAGTTGTCACTTCTGGAGTACACTCAGCGGCTGTCGCTCCGGATCCGCAACGTGATCGGCTTGCCAGGCCATTCGACCGGCATGGCGCTCTATCGACGCGCGCTGTCGGGTGGGGCGCGGGCGCTCGGCACGCCGGGCGCGGGACTGATGGAAGGCGGGGCCGCCGATCTGGTGAGCCTGTCGCGACGCGAGCCCGCCATGATGTGCCGCTCGGGGGATGCGCTGATCGACTCGTGGCTGTTCGCCAGTGGCGGCGGGGTCGTCGATTGTGTCTGGGTGAGTGGCATCAAGCAGGTCGAACGCGGTCGACATCGGTCGCGCGACTCGGTGCGCGATGCTTATGAGAGAACGATGCAGGAGTTGTGCGCTTGAAGGAAAAGAAAAAGCGGGCTTCGATGAGTACGGTCGCGCGAGGTGGCAAACAGGCCGGTCAGGCGACCTCGTTGCATCAACGCATCTTGTCGGACATCCAGGGCAACATCCTGTCCGGCCGTTGGGAGCCGGGCCGGCGCATTCCGGTCGAGCTGGAGCTGATGGAGCAGTACGACTGTTCGCGGATGACCGTCAACAAGGTGCTCACGCAGCTGGCCCAGGCGGGGATCATCGAGCGCCGCCGCAAGTTCGGCAGCTTCGTCAGCCGCCCGCATTCGCAGTCGGCGGTGCTGTCCATTCCGGACATCAAGACGGAAGTCGATGCGCTCGGCATGCCTTACAGATTCGAGATACTGGAGCGACACAAACGCCGCGCCACGCGCGAGGATCGCGCCTTGCTGAACAGCGAGGAGCCGCTGCCCGTGCTGGAGCTGGTGTGCCGGCATTTCGCGAAGGATCAGCCGTTCTGCATCGAGTACCGCTTGATCAACCTGCAATCGGTGTCCGGCGCGGCAACGGAACCGTTCGCCGATGTATCTCCTGGCGCCTGGCTGTTGCAGCAGGTCCCCTGGAACGTCGCCGAGCACCGCATTCGAGCATCGGGTGCCAGCGCCGAGGAGGCCGCGCGGCTGAAGATCAAATCGGGCAGCCCTTGCCTCATCGTCGAGCGCACCACGCGCAGCCTGACCTCGGCGATCACTTTCGTGCGGCTGACCTATCCGGGCAACCTTCATGAGCTGGTCGCGACCTTCACGTCGCTGACTTCCTCGTCACGCTCGGTGTAAACGGCAGCGCGCTCCTGCAAAGATCCTGCTGCCGCCGGCCGGCAGCAATGAGCGAGTTGCGAAAGTCGGCGCAGCGCGGCCGCTCCAGTGTGCCGCGCTCCCACGCCAGAAAATAGGATTCCGGCAAGCTCAGACGCCGGTCGACGGGGACCACCAGGCGTCCCCGGCGAACGTGCTCGGCGATCATCGAGATCTGTCCGAGCACGAAGCCGCCACCGTCCTGAGCCGCATCGATGGCCGCGCTCGCGAGCGAAAACGTCAGGCGCGCCGGCTGCCGGGGCGGGGCGGCACCGGTCGACCATGCCCAGTCGGCCCAGCTCGGCGGCGGACGATGCCGGCTGTCCCAGAGGATCTCGATCAACGAACACTTCAGAATGTCGGCCGCGCTTTCCACCGGATGCCGCCGCAGGAACTCCGGCGAGCAGACCGGCACCACTGCATCGCCGAACAATTCCGCAAAACGCTCGTAGCGGCGCGCGTCGGCGCCATAACAAATGCGAAAGTCGACGCCTTCGTCCTGCAACACCGGCTCTCGTTCCGAGCCGATGAGGCGCAAGTTTACCTCGCCATGACTCGTGCTCCATTCCAACAGCAAGTGCTGCAGCCACAGCGCGAGCGGCGGCGGAGCACTGAGCACGATTCCTTGCTTGGCGCGCGCGATCTGCAGTCGGTGCTGCGCGCGACGCAGCTCGTTGAATGCCGTCCGTACCTGCTCGTAGTACATGCGGCCCCAAGATGTGAGAGTGAGCGAGCGCCCATCGCGCTCGAGCAGCCGCGTGCCCAACTCACGTTCGATCTTGCGCAACTGCTGACTGATCGCACCCGACGAAACGCCGAGCTCGTCCGCGGCCGCCGCGACGCTGCCACAGCGCACGATCGCTTCGAACGCCTGAATTGCACGCATCGGCGGCAATGCCGCGCCCGTGTCCTGCATGTCGTGCGTCCGCCTGTCGTGCGATCGAATGGACATCTAATAAAACGCAACGCAATGGTGCAAACGGAATGTGAAATGCGCCGTCGCGGTTCATGGTCCGCGCCCCCGGGAAAAATAATGTACAGGCATTTGAATTGGTTTGTATAGACGTTATAGTCGAGACGTGTCGGCAACGAAGCCGTGCAGGGGAACTTGGCAGTGACGAATGGGGTAGTGCATGTTTCTGGCGAAACTGGCGGGTCGCTCTCTGCTGGCCCTCACGTTGAGCGCGCTGCTGGTCGCGGCGCCGGCGTCAGCCGACAGCGATGAGCGCACGCAGATCGAGCACGGCGAATATCTGGTCCGCGCCGCCAACTGCGTAAGCTGCCACACGCAACCGGGCGGCGCTGTCTTTGCAGGCGGCGTGCCATTCCCCACGGATTTCGGCACGATCTATTCGACCAACATCACGCCGGATGAAACGACCGGCATCGGCGGCTGGAGCTTCGAGCAATTCGAGGCCGCCATGCGTCGCGGACTGCGTCCCGACGGCCGGCATCTGTATCCGGCGTTTCCTTATCCCAGTTTCACCAAGATCGATGATGCGGATCTGCGCGCGCTGTACGCGTACTTCATGAGTCTCAAACCGGTGAGCGAGCCCGCCAGGGCCAACGAGCTGAAGTTTCCATACAGCCAGCGCGGCCTGCTTGGCGTGTGGAAGTCGATGTATTTCGAGGCAGGCCGTTTCGTGCCCGATGCAAGTCGTTCGGCGCAGTGGAATCGCGGAGCCTATCTGGTCGAAGCATTGGCTCATTGCAGTGCCTGCCATTCGCCGCGCAACTTCCTGGGCGCAGAGCAAACCGACGCGCTCTATACCGGCGGTGTCCTGCAAGAGATCGATGAAGAGCGCGGGCCAGTCGTGCGCGGTGCGCCCAATCTCACGCAGTCCCCGCACGGTCTCGGTGCATGGTCCGAAGAGGACATCGCGAACTACTTGAAGCTCGGCAGCAATACGCGCACCCACGTGATGGGGACCATGAACGAGGTCGTGTTGAACAGCACCCGTCATCTCTCGGAAGCGGACACGCGCGCAATGGCGGCTTACCTGAAGAGTCTTCCGGCGAAAGCTCGCGGCAACGCCCGCCCCGGCAAAGCAGTAATGGAAGAGGGCGCCAGGCAGTACGACATTCATTGCGGCACCTGTCATTTGCCCACCGGCCAAGGCTCGGCCGACACCGGTCCGTCGCTGGCTGGCAGCCCGTTTGCGCAGGCTCCCGATCCCTCGTCGCTGATCGATCTGGTGCTCAACGGTCCGCGATTGCCGGTCGAGCCGCCGTCGCGGGAATGGCGCATGCACGCGTGGCAGACCATGCCGGCGTTCGCTCAGAAGCTCAGCGACGAACAAGCCGCTGCCTTGCTGACTTTCGTGCGCAATTCGTGGGGCAACGCCGCCGGCGAAGTCGCACCGAAGGACATCGACCGGCTGCGATGACGTCTCGAGTGGTGCGCAACGCGTCGCACATGCACCGCTGTTGGGCGATCGAGGGCGGCGTTTAGTCCCGCTAAATGATGCCGACCCGGCGCTCATTGATAGGGGCCGGGCGGTTAAACAGACTCCGAATCCGAGGCATGGGTCACGATGGATCTACTGGTAATCGCTTTGTACATGGCCGGGATGATCGGCATCGGCTGGTACGCGAAAACGCGCGCGCGTACCCAGGCCGACTTTCTCGTCGCCGGCCGACGGCTCGGGCCCGTGCTCTATGCCGGAACGCTCGCCGCGCTGGTGATGGGCGGCGGTGCCACGCTCGGCGGCATCGGTCTGGGCTATCAGCACGGCCTGTCGGGGGTGTGGCTGGTGTTCTCGATGTCCACCGGGGTTGCGCTGATCAGCCTGGCGCTCGCTCCGCTGATCAATCGGCTGCGTGTCTACACCGTCAGCCAGATGCTGGAGCTTCGCTACGGTGAGATGGGCACCGTCGTGTCGGGGATCGTGATGATGGCCTACACATTGATGATCGCGGTGACCTCGACCATCGCGTACGGCGCAATCTTCTCCGTGCTGTTCGATATCGACAAGGTGCCGGCGATCCTGATCGGCAGCAGCGTCGTGATCGTGTACTCGGTGCTCGGCGGCATGTGGTCGATCACGTTCACCGACATCGTGCAGTTCGTGCTCAAGACGCTCGGGATGTTTCTCATCCTGCTGCCGATGGCCTTGTACAGCGCCGGCGGCTTCGCGGGTCTGCACGAGCGCTTGCCGCCCGAAGCGTTCGACTGGACCGCGATCGGCACCGGAAAGATCTTCACATACCTGGTGCTCTATGTACCGACAATGGTCATCGGCCAGGATCTGTGGCAGCGAGTCTTCACGGCACGCAGCGATTCCGTTGCGCGCTGGGCGGGGCTTGCGGCAGCAGGCTATGGCTTTGCTTATGGCATCGCCGGCGCCCTGATAGGCATGGCTGCGAAAGTCCTGCTGCCCGGGCTCGAAGGTCGCGATCAGGTGTACACCGAAATCGTCCGGCATGTGTTGCCCGTGGGGCTGGCCGGCCTCGTCGTGGCAGGAGCCTTGTCCGCCATCATGTCGACTTCGAGCGGAGCGCTGATCGCCACTGCCACAGTGGCGAAAGAAGACGTGCACGGCCGGCGACGCAACGGTGGCGGCGAGCAGCACGATGAAGTTCGTCACAGCCGCGTCTATATCGTCATCTTCGGCCTCGCCATGGCGGTGATCGCCTGCCTCCTGCAGGACGTAATCGCAGGTTTGACGATTGCCTCCGACATCCTGGTCGGCGGGCTGATGGTCGCGGTGCTCGGCGGCATGGTCTGGCGGCGCGCGACGGCCAGGGGCGCGGTCGCCAGCATCTTCGCCGGAATGGCCGGAACGCTGGGCACGATGGCCGTGCTGGGCGACATCTACGCAAACCTTCCTATTTATGTGGGACTGGCGGCCAGTCTGGTCTTCTTCATCGGCGGCAGTCTGCTGGACGCGCCTACGCCGGCGGCCGTGCTCGCCCGCTGGGACGAGCGCGTGCGCGTGAAGTCGCGTCCATCCAGCGATGAAACATTGAGCGGCGCTGTTGTGGATTCAATGGAGCGCGCCCGGCCATGACCGCCTTGCCGACCCGACACAACCAGCTTCAGAGGTTTTAAATGCGGCAACGTGTGCGTCCTATTGCGGTCGGTGTGGTGGCGGTCGCGGCCATTGGCGCCGCCGCTGCGGTCGGCCTGATGAACGGCAACCGGGAGCCGGAGTCCAAAGGCACGCCCGCGTCGCTGCGGCTGCTGACCGAGCAGCAATACCTGAACACGGTGATGTACGTGTTCGGGCCGAACGTGAAACCGACGGCGAACTTCGCCGCCGTACCGCGCATCGACGGCCTGCTCAACAGCGGCACCGCGGTCGCCGGCATCACCGATACTCAGCTCGAGATCTATCAGAAAACGGCGGGGAAGGTCGCCGCCGAGATCGTGCGTGAGGAAAGTCGCGCGTATCTCGTGCCGTGCTCGCCAGCCGCAACCAATGCGGCAGATCCGGAATGCGCGCGCACCTTCCTTTCGCAGGTGGGGCCGCTGCTGTATCGGCGGCCGGTGCCGCCCGAGCGTCTCGATGCGCTCATCGATGAAGCAAATGAGGCCGCGGCGTCATTGAAGGATTTCTACCAGGGTCTGAGCGTCGCGATCGAAGGGTTGTTGCTCAGTCCGAGCGTGCTGCTGGTTGCGGAGCATCCCGAGCCGGATCCCGAGCGCGCGGGCGAACAGCGACTGGACGCCTACTCGCTGGCGACGCGCCTGAGTTTGTTCCTGTGGAATGCGGCGCCCGATGCGCAGTTGCTGAAGGCTGCCGAGAGCGGTGAGCTGCATACTCGCAGGGGGCTCGAGCGCCAAGTGGATCGCATGCTCGCGAGTCCGCGACTCGAAACGGGGGTTCGCGCATTGTTCGACGACATGTTCGCCTTCGAACAGTTCGCGACGCTGGCGAAAGACAATTTGATCTATCCGATCTTCTCCGGTGAGACTGCCGTCGACGCGCGCGAGCAGACGTTGCGAACCGTCGTCGATCATCTGGTCACGCGACGGAAGGACTATCGCGATCTGTTCACGACGCGCCAGACGTTCATGTCGCCGTCGCTGGCTCCGATCTATCAAGTGCCCGCATCCGGCCCGGGTTGGGAACCGTTCGAATTCCCGGCGGACAGCCCGCGCACGGGTCTGCTGACCCAGGTCAGCTTCCTCGCTCTGCATTCGCATCCGGGACGCAGCTCGGCCACGATGCGCGGCAAGGCACTGCGTGAAGTGTTCCTGTGTCAGGACGTGCCGAAGCCGCCGCCGAACGTCGATTTCTCGGCAATTCAGAATCCGGATCCAAACATCAAGACCGCGCGTGAGCGGGTGAACTTCCATCTGCAGGATCCAGGCTGCGCAGGCTGCCATCGCATCACCGATCCGATGGGATTGACGATGGAGGCATTCGACGGCTCGGGCGGCTTCCGCCAGACCGAGAACGATGCACCGATCGATACCAGCGGTAATCTCGATGGTGTCGAGTTCACCGATGCCGCCGGTCTGGGCGAGGCTTTGCGCGACAATCCGCAACTGCCCTGGTGCATGGTGCGCCGTGCCTTTGCCTATGGCACCGGAACGCCGAGCGCTGAGAACGACCGACGCGTGCTGGAGTATCTGTCCGAGCGGTTCGAAGCGGATGGCTATGTGCTGCCCGATTTGCTCCGTGAGATCGCGCTCAGTCGTGCGTTCAGCAAGGTGTATACGCGTCGCGAGCGCGTGATTCATCCGTTACCCGACCTGAAGTCAGCGCAGCGCCCGTCACAACTGACGGTAGCAACCGAGCCCGCGTCAACCGCCCCGCAAACTTTGACATCGAGGTAGCTCATAACATGAAAGCCAAGAAGCTCAGCCGACGACGCATGCTGCGTGGAATGTTGGGCGGCACCGCGGTTGCGGTCGGCCTGCCGCTGCTCGATTGTTTCTTGAACGACAACGCCACGGCACTGGCCGACGGTCGACCGATGCCGGTGCGTTTCGGGACCTGGTTTTGGGGCCTGGGCGCGACCAACGGCATCTTCGTCCCGCAGAAGACCGGCACCAGCTACGACATTCCGGAGCAGCTTGCACCGGTCGCGCGGGTTCGTGAGCATGTCAACCTGATCACCAACCTCACCGCGTTCCGCGACGGCGAGCCGAATCTGTGTCACTACTCCGGATGGGTGATCGGCCGCACCGGCGCCGCGCCGAAGTCCGGTGGCCAGCGGCCGGGCGAGACGATCGACATCACGATCGCGAATCAGATCGGACGCACGACGCGGTTCCGCACGTTGACCGCCGCCGCGACCGGCGACTTCCGTAACACTGTCAGCTACGAAACGCCGAATGCGCCAAACCCGCCGGAGATCTCCCCGATGGATTTCTACGCGCGTCTGTTCGGTGCCGACTTCCAGGATCCGAACTCGCCGGAGTTCAAGCCCAATCCGCGGCTGATGGCCCGTCGCAGCGTGCTGTCCGGTGTGATGGGGGAGATCAAGTCGCTGGAAAAGTCGGTGAGCGCCTCGGATCGCGAACGCCTGGATCAGTACTTCAGTGGCCTGCGCCATCTGGAGCATCAGTTCGATCAGCAGCTCACCCGGCCCGAGCCGATTGCCGCCTGTCGTGCGCCGCCGAAGCTCTCGAGCGACTTGCCCATGGGCGGCGAGGCGGACATGGTGAAGGTCAGACATCGCATGATGACCGAGCTGATGGTGATGGCAGTCGCCTGTGACCAGACGCGCGTATTCAACATGAGCTACTCGAATGCGCAGGCGAATACCACGCGCGCGGGTTTCGACAAGCCGCATCACACGACCACTCACGAAGAGCCGATCGACGGCACGCTCGGTTATCAACCTCACTGCGCCTGGTTCGCGCATCGTGCCATCGAGGAGTGGGCCTACTTCGTCGAGGCATTCACGAAGATTCGCGAAGGCGATGGCACGCTGCTCGACAACGTCCTGATCTACGCCAACACCGATCACGGCGACGCTCGCATTCATTCTCTCGACAAAATGGTGGCGTTCACCGCAGGTCGCGGCGGCGGCCGGGTGAAGACGGGGCTGCACGTGGATGCGGAGGCAACCGGCGTGTCACGAGTCGGATACACGATGTTGCGGACCATGGGCGTCGAAGTTCCGACTTGGGGCAGCAAGAGCAACATGACATCCAGTCCTCTCAGCGAGATTCTGGTGTGAGCGGTTCAAACCTTCGCAACGTGTTCGCGGCGCTGTCGTCGCTGTGGCTGTGGACTACCTCGCTGGCGGCGACGCAGCTGACGGAGCTGTACGAGCCCGTGCCGATGCCACCGGGATTCCAGGTCGTGGTCAGCGAACTGGAAGGGCCCGTCTTCGCGGACGCCAAGGGTCACACGCTCTATCAGTGGCCCGTGAAGCCATTGCGTAACGGCGCAGTCGGCGAGCGCAAAGGACAACCCACCTGCGACCACACCAGGTACAAGGTGAACTCCGGACTGATGAGTCCGTATCCGCCAGGTCTGGAACTGCCCGAAGTGGAGACGCGCCCCAGCTGCCTCGACGTGTGGCCGGCGGTGACGGCGGAGAAGGATGCGAAGCCGATCGGCAAGTGGACCATCATCGAGCGCAAGGATGGAATTCGTCAGTGGGCCTACGACGGTTACGCGCTGTATACCTCGGTACTCGACGAACAGCCGGGCGACGTGAACGGCGGCACGCTGCGCAAAACCGGCGGGGACGGACCGGGCACTCGCAAACCGGTCGGCCCGCCTCCCATGGTGCCACCGCAATTCGAGATCTTGCCATTGCTGTCGGGCCGCATGCTGGTTACGAGTGAAGGCAACTCGGTCTACGCGTCCGCTAAGGACAGCCTGGGAAAATCGAACTGTCACGGCGCGTGTGCACGCGCTTGGAAACCCATTGCCGCGCCGGCATATGCGAAGGACCGTGGCGATTTCACGATCATCGAGCGGGAGCCCGGCATTCGTCAGTGGGCATTCCGTCACCAGCCGCTATATACGCGCGTAGCAGACGAGTTCTTCCATAGCCAGCGCGGTAGCGACGAGCCGGGCTGGAGAAATGTGTATACGCAGCGCGCTCCGGAGCCACCATCCGACTTCACGGTGCAGGACACTTACTCGGGCATCGTATTGGCGGACAGTCGCGGCAAGACCGTGTACGTCTACAACTGTGGCGATGACGCGCTCGATCAGCTTGCTTGCGATCATCCAGACTCGCCGCAGGCCTATCGACTGACGGTGTGCGGCGGCGGCGATCCCAAGCGCTGTCTCGAAACCTTTCCGTATGTGCTCGCCACCGAGAACGCCAAGAGCACCAGCCGCTTGTGGAGCGTGATGTATATCGATCCCATGACGGGCAAGATCGCCCAGCCTCAGCAGCCGGGCGCGCTGCGTGTCTGGGCGTTCCGCAAACGGCCGGTTTATACGATGTGGCGTGATCGCGGACCGGGCGAGCTGCATGGCGACAGCTGGGGCGAGTTTTACGGCTACCGCAACGGCTACAAGGCGTTCTGGTTGCGCGATGATTACGACAACAATGCGGAGTGACACATGATCGACTTTCGTTCGCTGCCGAAAGTAGCGCTTGCAGCGCTGGCACTGCCGTTGTTGACTACTGCGGCCTCGCCGCCGGTGGAGCAAACGAACAAAGCGGCTGCCGTTCCCGAAGACTGGGCGCCGCCGGGCGGTCGCATCGGCTATGTCCTGTGGGACGAGTACTGGGGGATTCGCGAAACGGAAGGCGGCAAGGAAGAATGTCCGAACGGCTGGAACATCGGACCGCGCGAGCAGTTCGCGATCCTGTATCCGGACAACGGCAAGAAGCGCAAGCTGGTCGACACGCAGCTCGCTTACGAATCGCAGGTGTGGTTTCCGGACACCCGGCCCGACGGATTCGAATATCATGAAGCGACCGGCAAGTACGCGCTGGGCATCGATCTCGATGGCAAGCACTCACCCGAGGACTTCATCAGCGACGACGGTCGCACCGGTATCGACAATCAGCTCTTCCGCGTCGTCGGCTGCGTGCGCAATTACCGCAAGGAGGGCGAGCTGGGCATCATCACGACCAAGTGGCGCCAGCAGAATCGATTCAATCGTGTGGTATTCGAGCTGAGCAACGTCGACAGTCTCAAGAACGATCCGGACGTCACCGTCTCCTATTTCCGCACGCTGGACCATTTGCTCGCCGACTCCACCGGACATTTTTTGCCCGGCGGCTCGCAACGTATCGACACGCGCTTTGGCAAGCGATTCCACGTCAGCACCAAGGGCCGCATCGTCAATGGCGTGCTCGAAACCGATCCGGTGGACCTGGAATTGCCGGAGCTGGCGCTGTCGGATCCGTCCATCATCAAGTTCAAGGGCATGAAGCTGCGTCTGACGTTGACGCCTGAAAAAGCCGAGGGAGTGCTTGGCGGCTACGCCGACGTGGAGCAGTGGTATTACGCGATGAACACGTCCTGGGCGACCCATCACGCGAGCTACGGTCAGGCCTCAGCGCCGTCCATTTATCGTGCGCTGCGCCGGCTCGCCGACGGTTATCCCGATCCGAAGACCGGTGAGAACACGGCCATCTCCGCCGCGATGGATATCAAGCTCGTGCAGGTCTACGTGATCCATCCGGAGACCGAGAGCCTGATGTCGTCCCGCTGAGCGATGGACCAAGGCCAAGCGAGAAGAGGGCGCGTGTTCCGCTGATCCTGCACAGGCGCATCACCTACGTGTACGCGCCACTTTCGTTCTGAAAATACGGCTGTCAAGCTCAGGCGCGACAGCTCCGAGATCACTGCGGTTGCGGTCTCGGAGAACGCGCAAGTGGTCAGCGATTACGCTGGACATGAAGGTGCTTAGCCATGGCAATGAACGTGGGCGGCGGGGGCGAAGGTGAACCCATGCTGGACATCAACACCACGCCATTGATCGACGTGATGCTGGTGCTGCTGATCATGTTCATCATCACGTTGCCGGTGATGACGCACGCCGTGAAACTGGACATGCCGCAAGCCAGAACACCGCCGCCGGATCAGATCCAAACTCAACCCATCCGCGTGGACATCGACTGGGACGGTACGGTGTTGTGGGACGGTAACGTAGTTACGCTGGAGCAGTTGGAAGATTACTTCCGAAGCGAAGCTGCGCGACGCCCACAGCCCGAGTTGCACGTGCGCCCGGATCGGCGCTCGAATTACGACACCGTCGCCAAGGTACTGGCCATCGCGCAACGCAACGGCATGCAGCGCATCGGATTCGTCGGCAACGAGCAGTTCATGAATGAGTGAGCGCGGCATCGGCCAGAGTCGGTCCTAAGCTGGGCACTTCGGGCTCGGCGAACGACAAAGCACGGGCGAAAGACGGTCGACTGGGTCGGGATGGTTTGGTGCCTTGGAGGTCGGGTTTGGGTCGATCGCTAGGGCGCATAATCGATATTATGTCAATTACGATATAGAGTCCTTCGGGGCCTCAAAGCCATGACCCGGTTGACTGTGCAACTCATCCCTCAGGCAGCTACGTAAAGCCTATTCGCCATCGCGATCGGAATGGCCGCCTACCGAGGCATTGGTGGGCGGCACTCGCCGCAAAGTAACTCGATATCGAGACCGCGAACACGCTGAAGCGCAGTGGGATTACCTGCGGCTCTTCCAGATCGATGAAGCTCCTTCGCTTGCGCGTCACCACAGCTGCGAGCATCCCCAAGCGCATTTGTGCTGTGAGGGATGCAAGTGTGCCGTGAGGGCTGCCAGCAAAGCCGACGTCGCGCACGAAGGACCAGCCGTAGACGGCCACGTCTCCATGGCAACTAAATCGTCGGCCTCCAGGAGATCTCCATCTTGCGGGTCATCGAACACTGAGCGAACGGACGCCACCATCTTGTCCGAATCGGTACTCTGTGAGTCCTATCACTCTCCCCCGCCTTGATCGACGCTATGAATAGCTGTTTGCCGTTGCGTTGGAGCAAGCGTTGGAAAGATGCACCTGTCGGAAAGATAAGGATCTCTGCAACCGCGTTGTCGCGAGCGAAGTAACAAGGACTATCAAAGCAATCGAGCAGGACTCGCGGATTTTGTCGGTGATACGCAATGGAGGGTGGGAGCTGTGGTTTCGAAATCTCTTGCTGATGCACATGGAGCAGGCAGACGGGTTCGACTCCATAGGGGTCACTGAGGCAGCCAGTCGCTCGCGACGAGCGGACCTTGTATTTCACTGCATTCGATGTGGCGGCATCATGCTCGCCGCCGAAGTGAAGACGAATTTCTCTTCACAGCGACGGGACGTAGCGAAGAGGATCCATGACGCCCAGGGCCAGCTCGAGGATTACATCAAGCATCCGAAGCCGATCCCTGGCTATATGATCTACACAGTTACGAACCTTTGGCACGAGCAGAACGCGGCCTACGCAACACGGCACAACAGCGCAGTCCAAACTCGCTACAAGAGGTTCCGCAATCATGCCGACTTGGCCAGGGAAGCGCTTGCGGACGTCGGCGGCCCATTCTCAAAGCACACGGAGCTCGCCCGGTGCCATCTCCACATTGAAGGGGCTCACGCGTCTATCTCCGTCTGGGTCGCACGCGTATTTGATGAGACCCATCCGCTGGTCTTCCTGAACCGGAGCGGTGGGATCACGGAACGGAAATCACTCGCGAAGCGAGGACGAGTGCTTTGGCAATGACGAATCTAACTACGCAAGAACGCTTCCTGATCGACGAGCTCTGCGTGCTCGCTTGGGGAGCCTCAGTGCAACGAGCAAACCTTTATGGGTCGGATATCTCTCGCGAGCATCGCGATGTGGACACCTTTCGCACGGGCGTGCTTGCCTTTATAGAGCAAGAGCTGTTGTCCAAGTACGTAACGGCTGTCACCGAAGACGCTCACATCGCCAATATCGAGTCGCTCGTAACTTTTGGAAACAGCCTTGGGCGCGCCCTGCTCGGGCCCGACGGATACAAGTTTGGTGTCGCGCAGAAGCTGCTGAACCTGCAGCTGAAGTACCTTTGGTGCCTGGGGCACGTGGTGGAGCCACCGCATTGCCCCGTCGACCGCATCGTTCTGAACAAAACGGCGCTGCGGGGCAGACTGAACTGGACCGAAATCACTTCCCGCGAGCAATACCAGACCGCCATCTCTGCAATGAAGAGCGTCGCCGACGCCGAATCGCTTTCGCTCGCGCAGTGGGAGCTCCAGGTCTACGAACGCAGATGACATCTGAAGGCTGCTTGACCCACTGATTCCGGTTGTAGCGTCGGCGCCCTCTTTGGGCACGAGCGGGACGATCCGAATCTCTGTAGCATCTCGACGATGCCCTTGGCCGCGAGCCAATGAATGGCCTCGCGGACTGCGTTCCGCCCGACACCGAAACGCAGCAGCAACTCCGTCTCGATCAAACGCTGTCCCGGCACGAGCCGCCTCATTTCGAGATCAAGCGCGATCGCTTGCAGGCCGTGTCATGAGCACCACCGAGCGGGGCTGGCGACAGACGATGCTCACCGAGCGCTCAACAACAGCACGATGACGATCGTCAACAGCAGCGTCAGCGTCTTCCAGAACACCAGCGGATTGCGCTCCAGCAGCGGGGAGCGAGTCCTTTTCAAGTAAGCTTCGTTGGGATGGCTCAAGTCGTACACGAACTCCGAGACTTCCTGATACCGCTTGTCCGGATCCGGATGCGTCGCTTTTCTGAGCGCCTCATCCACCCACACGGGCATGTCACGCTCGTCGTCGAGCAGCGAGCGATAGTTCAGTCTGCGCTGCGCGGCCTTGGTCCGCGTTTTGGCAACGTCCGCGCCGAACGGCAATCGGCCCGAAAGCAGCTGATAGGCGATCACGCCCAGTGAAAACAGGTCCGACCGTGAGGTGCCAGGCTCGCCGATGAAATACTCCGGCGCCATGTATTGCACGGTCCCTTGCGGAAGATCCGGCATGGACGAGGCGCTCTCGACGATGCCGGCAACGCGCGTCGAGCCGAAATCCATGATCTTCACGGTGCCGGTGGCATCGATCATGACGTTTTCGGGCCGCAGGTCCTGGTGCAGCATCTCCAGGCGATGAAACGCCAGTAATCCTTTGGCGATCTGCTCGACGATACGGCGCACCGTCGGCAGTTTCGGCTTGGGATTGTCGACCATCCACTGGGTCAGGGTCTGGCCATCGATGAACTCCGTCACCGTGTACAGATAGTTTCGCTTGCGAGTCGGCGCACAGGCACGCACCACGTGTGGGCTGTCGATACGGCGCGCGATCCAATCCTCTAGAAAGAATCGTTCCAGATAGGCCGGATCGCCCCGCAGATCCACCGACGGCGTCTTGATGACGATGGCAGGGCCCTCTGGATCGGACAGATCCGCGGCCAGATACACATGACTGCGGCTGCTAATCCTGATGTCGCGAATGATTCGATAGCCGTCGAACACCATCCGCGGCGCAAGCTCCGGCGGCAATGGGAGCTCGCTGAGTTGATGATGAAGCTCGCTGACCTCCGCCTGCGGAATCGCATCGATACGAACCAGTTGCACGGTCAGATTGTCGTCACTGCCCCGTTCGAATGCCTCGGTGGCGATGACCTTGGCGGCAGCATCCAGATCATCGGGGTTCGCTGACAGCGCATCGATCATGAACTTCGCAGCGACGTGCTCATGGATGCCGTCCGTGGCCAGAATGAAAACATCGCCCTGCCCCACGGCCACCGCTGAATAGTCGATATCGAGGTGCGGATTCACACCCAGCGCGCGGCCGAGATAGCTTTGCTCACGCGAGATCCAGAGACGATGATCCTGGGTCAGTTGCTCGAGCGATCGATCACGCAATCGGTAGACTCGCGCGTCGCCAACGTGGAAGACGTGCGCCGTGGTGGACTTGATCACGAGCGCGCTCAACGTGCACACGTAGCCGCGATCCTGATCGTATCGATACTGGCTCTGACGCGTTTGCGCGTACAGCCAGGAATTGATCGCCATCAGTACGCGCTGCGCGGACTGACGCACCGACCACGCCGGTGAGGTGCAATAGTAGTCCTCCAGGAAACCTTTCACGGCCGCCTCGCTGGCGATCTGACTGACGTTGCTGCTGCTGACGCCGTCGGCCAATGCCACGGCGATGCCCTTTTCAGTCAATTGCGGCTCGTCCGGAATGCACGCGCCGTGAAAGTCCTGGTTGATCTGCTTGCGGCCGCTATCCGAGTACTGGCCTAGCGAGACCCTCAGCCTTGCGGGCTGCATCGCATTCAATTACGCGGCGCGCGGAAACGCTCGCTTCTTCGGCGCCGTGCGCAAGTGCGTCGAATAGAGCGTCAACCCGGTGAACGACAGCCCGCCGACCAGGTTGCCGACGACCGTCGGGATCTCGTTCCAGACGATGTAATCCATGACCGAGAAATTGCCGCCCATGATCAGCGCGGACGGAAACAGAAACATGTTCACCACCGAGTGCTCGAAGGTCATGGCGAAGAACACCATGATGGGCATCCACATGGCGATCACCTTGCCGCTGACGGACGTGGAGATCATCGCGCCGACGACGCCCGTGGAGACCATCCAGTTACACAACACGCCTCGAATGAACAGCGTCAGCATGCCCGCCGCGCCATGGTCCTTGTAGCCGAGCGTGCGCGCTTCGCCGATTCCGGAGATGACCTTACCGACCGCATTCGGCTCCTGCGAGAAGCCGAACGTGAAGACGATCGCCATCATGAACGCAACCGTCACTGCGCCGGCCAGATTGCCCATGAACACCAGCCCCCAGTTCTTCAGCACTCCGCCGAGCGTCACCCCGGGACGTTTGTCGATCAGCGCCAGCGGCGACAGCACGAACACGCCGGTCAACAGGTCGAAGCCCAGCAGATAGAGCATGCAAAAGCCGACGGGAAACAGGATCGCGCCGATGATCGGGTAACCGGTCTGCTGAGTGACCGCGACGGCGAATACGGCGGCCAACGCGAGAATGGCTCCGGCCATGTACGCGCGGATCAACGTATCCCGCGTGGCCATGAACACCTTGGATTCACCCGCATCGACCATCTTGGTCACGAATTCCGACGGTGCCAGATAAGACATGGTTGTTCTGTTGCCTCTTGAATGTAAGCAAGACCTGATCGGGATCCGACCCGGGTCGGGTATCGAGCTGCAATGGGAGATGAAGCGCGCGGTGATCGCGCGAAAGCTCAGCGGGACGAAGAATGACCCGCTGCGGCAGCAGTGCCTGGTCGACCCGTCGTTGGATCGGACCCACCTGTGCAGCAAGAGCTATGCCAGAGGCTGGCGGGCGGCCAGGGAGTCGCTGAGCCCGCAGGAATGATGTTATCGAGCCGTGCCGGAGGGTTTTTCTACCGGCTCTTGCACGGCGCTCGTGCGCCGTTACGGTGCGGCGAATGAGCTGGCTGCCCTTTTCGAGAGCTGCCAGTCCCGCTCAGAGTGAGGTCGAAACGATCGTGGCGAGATTCATCACGGCTCCAGCGATGACGGCCGTCGCCGCCAGCGCGCGGAAACCGGAACGAAACGGGTGCTTGCGAAACATGATCGATCCAATGAGTGCTATCGAACCTGAACCAAGAGTACTCAGGCAGCGCGCCGGGCTCTAATCGATTTTGCCCCGGGCCGTCATCGACACCGTCTATGCGGGAGCACAGTGGGGCGCTGAACCTTCCGATACAGCGCGCCGATTCGCGATAGGCTCATCCGCTGTCGTAAGATCGACCTCCTCCCCGGTTCGAAGGCTTTGCCGATGCCCACGCTGAGCAATCATCTTCAGTTCGCGCTGGTGGCACTCGCCATGGTGCTCACCCCCGGACCCAACATGATCTATCTGGTGTCGCGTGCAATCTGTCAGGGCCGGATGGCGGGGCTGATTTCGTTGGGCGGCATCGCGCTGGGCTTCACGGTATATCTGCTGTGCGCGGCGGCAGGCATCACGGCGATCTTCATGTCGGTGCCACTCGCCTACGACGCGCTTCGCATCGCCGGTGCGATGTATCTGCTCTATCTGGCGTGGCAGGCGCTCAAGCCCGGCGGCCGCTCGCCGTTCCAGGTCCGTGATCTGCCAGCGGACAGTCCGCGCCGGCTGTTCGGGATGGGACTGTTCACCAGCCTGCTGAATCCCAAGATCGCGATTCTGTATGTTTCGCTGCTGCCCCAGTTCATCCAGCCCGAACAGGGCGGTGTATGGGCTCAGTCCCTGGTGCTGGGGCTGACTCAGATCATCATCAGTGTGAGCGTGAACGCCCTGATCGTTTTCATGGCCGGCAGCGTCGCCCTGTTCTTCGCCGCCCGTCCCTCGTGGCAGCTCGTGCAACGATGGCTGATGGGCACCGTGCTGGCTGGCCTTGCCGTGCGAATGGCGGTCGAGTCGCGCCGCTAGTTCGGATCATCCGGCCGCTCAGCGGATCGCCGCCGACAGCTCCAAACCCGGCACGTTGTGGAGCTTGCTGATTTCCTGATTGGTCACGGCGACGAAATCTCGCGCGGCCGGCGAGAGATGATGCCAGTGCCGAAACGCCCAGCCGATCGAGACGGACGGCAGGTCCGTGATGAGCACGGCTTTCACCGAGCCGCTGCGCTCGAAGTTGTACGCGTGCACGGCCGGCACGATGGCCTGCCCCAGACCCAGCTCGACGAACAGCTTGGCGGTGTCGAAATCGTCGAATACCACTTCGGGCTTCAGCTCGACGCCCCGCTGTGCCGCGGCCTGCTCGATGGCGCTGTGATGGGTCGTGCCGCCCGCGAGCCCCAGATAACGGATGCCCTTGAGATCCTGCAGCCGCAGCTTGCGACGGCGCGACAGCTCGTCGCCCTTGAGGGTCAATAGAAACAATCGCTGTTTGGCGATGGTCTTCTCGTTGATGCCGCGCGCCGGCTCGCCGGTCGTGACGAAGCCGAGATCCGCCTGGTTGAGCCGCAGGATCTCGAAACAGCGCCGGGTCGAGCTGGCTGGCAGAAATCGCAGATTCACACCCGGATGTTCCTTTCTGAATCTCACGACCGCATGACGCATGAAGTGGCGCACGGTGGTGCCGCCGGTGGTGATGGTCAGCGTATCGGACTCGCCGTGCTGTAACGCCCGCACCCGTTGCAGCCCGACTTCGATCGCATCCAGCCCCTCGAGCGCGAACTCCTTGAGAATCTTGCCCGCTGCCGTAGGCTGCACGCCGCGCGCGTGTCGTTCGAACAAGCGAATGCCGAGCTCGGCTTCGAGCCGCGCGATGTGCTGACTGATGGAGGACTGGGTTCGCTGCAGCTCGCGCGCCAGCGAGCTCATGCTGCCGGCCTCGCAGGCCGCGACCAGGATGCGGAGATCTTCGAGCGTCATGCGCTCCATATAAGCATTTCCTTGGGTCGATGCAAAGAACCTTAGCGTTGACTAATGGGCGTGCAAATGGAATCGTGACCGCGCTGAAACTGGGAGCACGCTGTGAAGGGCCAGAGACTTTCGACCGCCGACATCGTCGCAATGAAGCGCCGAGGCGAACGCATCGCCATGCTGACCGCGTACGACTACACGTCCGCGCAGATGATCGATGCCGCCGGCGTGCCGGTCATCCTGATCGGCGACACCGTGGGCATGGTAGTACAGGGCCAGGACACGACCCTGCCAGTGACCCTCGATCAAATCATCTACCACTCCCAGATGGTCGCTCGCGGCGCGCAGCGGGCGCTGCTGGTGGGCGATCTGCCCTTCATGACCTATCAGGTCTGTGTCGAGGATGCTTTACGCAATTCGGCGCGCCTGCTGACCGAGGGCAAGGTGGGGGCCGTGAAGATCGAAGGGGGCGCGGCCATCGCCCCGACCATCGAACGACTGGTCAACGTCGGCATTCCCGTGTGCGGCCACCTCGGCTTCACCCCGCAATCCACCCACGCCATGGGTGGGCCGCGTATCCAGGGCAAAGAGCCCTCCGCGGCCGCCTCGCTGGTCGCCGACGCGAAGGCGCTCGAAGCCGCCGGCGCGTTCGCGATCGTGCTGGAGCTGGTGCCCGCCTCGGTGGCTCAGGAGATTTCCCGGCGCGTGTCGATTCCCACCATCGGGATCGGCGCCGGCCCGCACTGTGACGGCGAGGTCCAGGTGTTCCACGACCTGTTCGGCCTGTACACGGACTTCAAGCCGCGCCATACCCGTCGCTACCTGAATGTGGCTCAGGACGTAGTCACCGCCGCCCGGCAATTCGTCAGGGACGTGTCCGAAGGAACGTTCCCGGGCGCGGAGCAAACCTCGGATCTGGGCCCGGAAGCCAAAGAACGCTTTCGAGCCTTGCTGACCGCCTGACACCTGGCCGGCGTTGCCGCGTGCATGGCCGCGTGCCGCGGCCCGCCGGCGCCGCTGCATGCGGGCCGCCTCCGGTGAAGCTCGCTGACGATCGGTGTTGTCGAACCCGAAAGCGATTCCAGCGCACGGGCCGAGCTCATTCGGCCGTCCGGCACCGGCGTTTCCCCCCTCGATCAGCCATTCATTTGTATGCGACCATACTGATCCTGCGCACCGGCGAGGCCAGTGCCAACAATTCAAAGAACCGTGCCCTGACCCGATATGCCGCTGCCCAAACGCGCGATCGCCGCCAGCTTCCTGCCGGATCGATATCGTTACTGGTACTCGCTCAGCAAACTGGCGATGGATCCGCTGTATGAAGCCGTGCCCGGCGCATTCGATGACGACCGCGAGCCGCTGCTCGATCTGGGCTGCGGTATCGGCTTGCTGTTGCATTGTCTGCGCGCCAACGGCCGCAAACTTCCGTATGTCGGGGTGGACACCGACGCCGTGAAAATCGAGGCGGCCCGCGTGGCGTCGGCGCGTGGCGGACATGCAAGCGCAGATTTTCAAGTGTGTGACCTGAGCGTCCAGTTCCCGAAACATCACGGCAGTGTCGCATTGCTGGATGTGCTGCAGTACCTGCCTCGGCACGCGCAAGGAACGTTGCTGTCACAAGCTGCCCAGTGCGTCAGCAAGCAAGGCCAGCTGGTGATTCGCACGGGCCTTGCCGATGGCACCTGGCGCGGCGCGCTGACGCGAGCCACGGATCGCTTCGGTCATCTGGTTGGCTGGATGAAGACCTCCTTCAAGTCGCAGCCCTCGGCGCAGGAGCTGCGTGCCGTGCTACATCAGCATGGCCTGGAAGCGGAGTTCAAGCCGCTGTGGGGTCGCACGCCCTTCAACAACTGGCTGGTGATCGCGCGGCGCCCGGCGAGCGCCGCGGCTTGAGCAATCACCTCAAGGAAAGATCTCGATTTCCTTGATGCCGTAGTTGCCGGCAGCGGTGCCACGCTTGATCATGAAGACGCGGATGAATCGTCCCATTCCCGTCAAACCGCGAATGTCATCGACGCCCCCGTCGCCCGCGGTCGTCTTGTAAATGGTCTGCCAGACATTGGTGCTCACCTGCGTCTGAATGGCGTACTCGGCCGCATAGGCGGAATCCCAAGCGACACGCACGCGCGAAATCGCATAGCGCTGACCGAGATCCACGTAGATTCCCTGCTTTTCGCCGCCGCCGATACGGCTGTGCCAGGCCGTCGATGTATCGCCGTCCGTGACCATGGCGCCGCTGAAAGCGCTGCTCTCGACCGACCCCGGATACGCCTTGCGCCCCAGCGCGAGGTTGCGCGGCGACTCTGCCGCCGCGAGCATCGCGCCAAATTCCTTCCAGCCGGTCGCTTCGAGCGGACGCGCCTCGCTCAGGAACGTCTCTTTGGTGGCGCCCGAAGGTTCCGCCCAGATCTCGACGATCTCCAACTGCAGGCCTCGAGCCACCGCCGCCGCCAGGCGCTCGCCGAGATAGATCGGATAGTCGCCTTCGTCCGCGGGACCGCCACCATTGCGCGTCACGCCAGCATTGCCTGTGCCCGTCTCGGACAATGCGAAACGTTTGCCGTGCGCCAGCGCCAAATCGATGGCCGCCGGCAGGCCCCAGCCGCGCGTCGGATTCCAATAGTCCGCCGCCGGATAGTCCCAGATCACGCGACGGTTGGCGGGATTCTCGAGCCAGTCCGCGAGTGAAACGTTCTGGCCGCTGCTCCAGTCGTGATACGCCGTCTTGTCGCGCGAGCGGGTTGGATTCCAGATCGGGCTGTAGTGCGTCGGCGCGATGATGTCGACGTAGCCATCGCCCGGATAGCTGCTCTCCTCGCTCATTCCGTAGTTCGCATAAGACGCTGACGGACTCCACATGGTCTCGATGACCATGCCGTTGGCGCTCGCATAGGCATGAGCGAGATCGGCGACGTGGCGCCAGGCTGCGACGTAAGCAGCGCGGGTCGCTTCGCTACGCACCTGCCAGCCGTACCAGTTGCCGTTCTGTTCCCAGCCGATGCGCAGATAGATCTTGCGAAAGCCGGTGTTCCTGAAGACATCGAAAATCGCGGGCCAGACGCGGTGGCGCCCCGGGCCGTCGTTGTCATATTTACCGGCCGCGACGTCCTGCATCATCGCGACTGCCGCAGCCTCGCTGTACACGCCACGATCGGGGTGGCCCTCGGGCAAATTCAGCTGATAAGCCGTGGGATCATCGGTGAGACCCACGCTGACGATGGGAATCAAGTCGGGCCGGCCCGCGGCGTCCAGCCGGTTGAGATAATCCACCGAGCACAGATCCGCCAGGTTGCCCGCCGCCCAAGCGGCGTTGTTACGCCATTTGGGATCGTACGTGCCGGCGCTCCAGATCGGCTCGCGATAATCGACGAATACATTGGTGGAATTCGGAGTCTGCCGCACCTTGCTGACGAAGGCGCGATAGGACGGCGCCGCGATCTGCGGCGTCGTCTCACCCACAAAAAAACCGAGCTTGTCGAACTGCTGCGCATGGGCCGCCACCGCGCCCATCGACATCCACAATCCCAGCAACCGTGCCGCTACTTTCAAGGTCGTCTCCTTCAGCGCCGGCCCGTGACTCATTCACAGGTCCGTTGTGACGACCCAGTATTGGCACCAGCAAGAGTGATATCGATGAGCGCTACTGCCAACGTAACTGCAGCGTTTTCCTTGCGCCCCTTAATCCAGCCGTGTGCGCACCACGATCGTGCGTCAGGCCTCGGGCGTCGCCGCAGCGGTGGACTCGGCAGCCGCGGCCGTTTTCTTCGCATGCTCTTCCATCCACACACGCAACGACTTCGGGCGCATGTCCGTCCACACCTTGCCCACGTAATCCAGACACGTCTTCTTGTCGCCCGCGACGCCCGTGTCGGTCCAGCCGCGAGGAATCTCCATGCCATCCAGCCACAGGGAATATTGCTCTTCCTCGTTCACCAGCACCCGGAACTTGCCGTTCTCGTCGTCAAACCCACCAGCCATGGCGCGCTCCTTCATAGTCGTTGCGATAGGCCGCGCGATGCTAACGGGAGATGCGGACCATGGCCGCTGCAAATGCGTATCGTGCCTCGACGAATGCAGACCGCCGGCGAAAACGCCGCGATTCGCCGGCCGAAAAATGCCTTACGATGCCGCCAGGCCGAACGTAGACGTTACACGTCTGGCATGGATTGTTGGACTTGGGATCCGATTACTTGATGCCGACGAGGCCCAGATTGATCCAGCCGTGATCGTGACCACGCACCTGGGAGCGTTGCAGTCGTTCGACAGTGCGGCAGCCAGCGCGCTTCAGCGCCTGTTCCAGATAGCGATAGGAGAACACGGCCAGATGCCAGTTGGGGTGTCCCAGCGTGCCGACCCCGTCGCCGTACGAGAAGATGCGGCCCGAAGCCCAGCGGCACGCGTCTTTTTCATCGTTGAAGCGATACCAGCCATCCATCTCGTAGTCGCGGCAGTGGCGCTCCTCGGCATCGACGAAGGCTTTGCAAATTTTCAATCCGTCCGGCACCCAGATTTCCAGCCTTCCCTGCGGAGCGACGATGCGTACCCATTCCGCCAGCACTTCTTCGGTGTGGTACCAGGGGATGTGTTCGAGAATGTGACTTGCGTACACCACGTCAAATGTACCGTCGCGAAATGGCAACCGTTTCGCGGCATTCCACAGGAAGTCGACATTGGAAGCGGGGACGACGTTGAGCGTCTCGAAACCGGCGATGCGCTCGTCGCCCGGACCGATCTCGAGCTTGCGATGTCGCTTGTTACGTCGCGCCAGCAGGTGCGCTGGCGTCAACACCAGCTTGTGCAGCACCGTAAGCGGCAGATTGATGATGCGTTGACCGGTGAACAAGGCCCGCTTTGCGGCGGGGCGAAACCGTGGCGGGACCAGCGACTGCAGACCGTTCAACGAGCGTCCTCCGCACTGCGATAGTCATCAATCTGTCATGATGACATTCACCGGAATGCTCCGTAGTGTACAGCAGCCGATCCGCCTGCAAACAAACACGCGTCGGATGATGGCCCTATGCTTTGGGCGGCGTCATCCACGGCAACGTATCCAGATCCAGGTTGCCGCCGGTGAGGATGATGCCGATGCGACGACCGGGCATGTCGAGTTGTCCATCGACGAGCGCGCCATAGCCGACCGCACCGGATGGCTCGACGATGATCTTCAGCACCTCCCAGATCGTGCGCATGGCATGCACGATCTCGGTCTCGGAGACCGTGACGATGCCATCGACGTGACGCTGGATCTGATCGAACGTCAGCTCGCCCAGCGAAGTCCGCAGGCCGTCGGCGATGGTGTTGGGCGCGGTGCAAGGAATGATCTTGCCCGCCGCCAGTGATCGTGCGGCGTCATCGGCGCCTTGCGGCTCGACACCAAACACATGGATTTCCGGGTTGATGCCCTTGGCGGCGGTGGCAACGCCGCTGAGCAGGCCGCCCCCACCCACCGGGCACAGAATGTCGGTGAGGTTCGGGACATCCTCCAGCAATTCCAGCGCCGTCGTACCCTGCCCGGCCATCACGCGCGTGTCGTTGTAGGGATGAATGAAAGTAGCGCCGGTACGCTCGACCACGCTGTTCGCCGCGCTTTCTCGTGCAGCTAGCGTCGGCTCGCAGGAGATGACTTCAGCGCCGAACCGACGCACTGACGCGACCTTGGCCTTCGGCGAGTTCGACGGCATCACGATGTACGCCGGGATGCCTCGCAACTTCGCGGCCCGTGCCAGCGCGGCGGCGTGATTACCCGATGAATGCGTCACCACGCCGCGCTTTGCTTCTTCCTCGGACAGCAACGCGACGGCGTTGGTCGCGCCGCGCGCCTTGAATGCGCCGATCTTCTGCAAGTTCTCACATTTGAAGAACAGCTGCGCGCCTGCTCTCTCGTCCAGCGTCGCGCTGGTCATGACCGGCGTGCGGTGAATGCGATCCTTGATGCGGGTGTGAGCGGCGCGGATATCGGCCAGGGTCAGAGTCATTCGCATCCCCATGAATGGTGCTGGTGCGGGCGGCTCATTATAAGCCCAATGAGCGCCGGGCCGCTCAGCGACGCGTTGCTCATGCCGTGAGGAGCGTCGATGGCAAGCGGACTCCTGAGGCGGCCACGGTTTCCAGCAATCGCCCGGACTGCAGCAGCGTGAGCGTGGCACGCATATCGGCATGCAGATACCGATCATCTTCCAGCGCCGGCGCCAACGCCCGCACCTGCTGCCGCACTTCCTCCAACACTTTGCTGCTCGACAATGGCGCGTGAAAGTCACAGCCTTGCACGGCTGCGAGCAACTCGATCGCGATCACTGCCTCCACGTTCGCGGCCATCGGCAACAAGCGGCGCGCGCCATGCGCCGCCATGGACACGTGATCTTCCTGATTCGCAGACGTGGGAATGGAGTCGACGCTCGCCGGGTGAGCGCGTTGTTTGTTCTCCGAAACGAGCGCTGCGGCCGTGACCTGCGGCAACATGAATCCCGAGTTCAGTCCCGGGCGCGGCGTGAGAAAGGCCGGCAGCCCGGACAGCGCAGGATCCACCAGCATGGCGACACGCCGCTCCGCCAACGAGCCGATCTCACACAAGGCCAGAGCGATGATGTCGGCAGCGAAAGCCACCGGCTCGGCGTGGAAGTTGCCACCCGAGAGGACTGCGTCGTCCTCGGCGAACACCAGGGGATTGTCGGAAACGCTGTTCGCTTCGATTTCGAGCGTTCGGGCCGCGTGTCGCAGCAGGTCGAGCGATGCGCCCATCACCTGCGGCTGACACCGCAAGCAGTACGGATCTTGCACACGGGCATCGTTATCACGATGTGACGCGCGGATCGCCGAGCCAGACATCAGCTGCGTCAGCGCCGTCGCTGATTCGATTTGTCCACGATGACCGCGCAGTCGGTGGATACGTTCATCGAATGGCGTATCGGAGCCCTTCGCCGCTTCGGTGGATAGCGCGCCGGAGATCAGGGCATGACCGAACAGTTGCTCGGCTTCGAACAACCCGGCCAGCGCGTACGCCGTTGAGAATTGCGTACCGTTCAGCAGCGCCAGGCCCTCTTTTGGGCCGAGCGTGACGGGTTCGAGCCCGGCCGAAGCCAGCGCTTCAGCGGCAGGCAGCGCTACGCCGTCGACCAGAATGTCTCCAACACCGATCATAGCCGCCGACATGTGCGCGAGCGGCGCGAGATCGCCCGATGCCCCTACCGAACCTTGCGCCGGCACGACGGGCAGCAGATTGCGCGTCAGCATGGCTTCGAGCAGCTGCAAGGTTTGCAATCTCACCCCGGACGCGCCGATGCCGAGGCTGACGAGTTTCAACGCCATCATCAGCCGCACGATGGCGGGCGGCATGGGATCACCGACGCCCGCTGAATGTGACAACACGATGTTACGTTGCAAGCGCTCGAGGTCCGCGCTCTCGATACGCACCGAGGCCAGCTTGCCGAACCCTGTATTGACTCCGTACACCGGCGCGCCCTTGTTCACGACGCGCTCGATCGTGGCGGCGCTGCGTTCGACGGCGGGAAAGCAGGCAGGATCGAGCGTGACGGAGGCGCCCCTGTATACACGCTGCCATTGCACGAGCGTCACCGTACCCGGTCGTAGTGTCTCGCTCATCGCTCCATCCTCCGCAGCTGTGCGTCCAGGATTGCAGTATATCGCTGCGCCCTAGATCGATCGCACACCCCGCCGCTCTCGATGAGGTCGCGCCGCTCGGATCGCTGTCGACGATGCGATCGGCCCGTGCACGCCGACGCAGTGCTTGCCCATGCTGCCGATGCTTGATGAGTCGAGGCGCGGGCTCGACGCCCGCGCAGCGGTGGCAAAAAAAGCGGCTTCGCCACACTCGAAGGGAACCGCTCGGTTCCATCGATTGTTGTGTAACTTTGCAACGGCGATAACCAAGATACCGATGCCGCCCTCCGCCGCGCGTTCCGACATCCCTACCTTCAACAACGGCAGTGAATTGGGGCGCCTGGTGAGCGCCTTCGACTGGTCGAGAACCCCGCTGGGCCCGCTCGATCGCTGGCCGCAGAGCCTGCGAACCGCCGTCAACCTGGTGCTCGACTCCCGCCATCCGATGTGGATGAGCTGGGGACCCAGAGCCACATTCATCTACAACGACGCGTACGTCCAGGTGCTCGGCCCGGCCAAGCATCCCTGGGCGTTGGGCCGGCCGGCCGAGGAAGTCTGGGCGGAGATCTGGGATGTGTGCGGCCCGCTCGCCGAAAAGGTCTTTCAGCACGGCGAAGCCAGCTTCGTGGACGACGTGCAGCTCTTCATGAGTCGCGGCGAGTTCCTGGAAGAAACCTACTACTCCTTCTCCTACAGTCCGATTCGGGACGAGACCGGCCAGGTCGCCGGCCTGTTCTGTCCGAGCGCGGAGACTACGCACAAGGTGCTCAACGCACGCCGTCTTCGTACCTTGTCGGAGCTGGCTGCCAAGGCGCTGGTGGAACGCTCGGTGGAGAGCGCATGCGCCTCCGCCATCGATACGCTCGCCAAGAACCCGGAAGACGTGCCCTTTGCCCTGCTCTACCGGATCGACCCCGTGCAGCGCCGGGCCGTGCTGAATCGCAGCACCGGAGTGGCAATCGGTGCGGACGAATGTTCCCTGCGCATACTGGATCTCGATGCCGAGCGTAATCCGTGGCCGTTGCGCGAAGTCGTTGAATCCTGTCAGCCTCGATCGGTGCGCTTGACGCCAAGTCCGGCGTTCCCGCTCGGGCCCGCCGCTCGACCCATCGTCGAAGCGATGCTGGTGCCGGTGATGTCGGGAGGCCAGGATCGACCAATGGCGGTTCTGATCGGCGGCGTCAATCCCACGCGGCGGCTGGATGAGGAATACCGCGCGTTCTTCAACTTGATCGCGAGCCATGTCGCCACCGCGATTCACAACGCCCGCGCCGTTGAAGAGGAGCGCGAGCGTGTCGAGCGGCTGGCCGAACTGGATCGCGCCAAGACGACGTTCTTCTCCAACGTGAGCCATGAGTTCCGCACGCCGCTGACGCTGATGATGGGCCCGCTGGAGGACGCGCTCGCGGATACGGACGCGCCATTGCCGCTGGTGCAGAGGGAACGTTTGCAGGTCGCGCATCGCAACTCGCTGCGGCTCTTGCGGCTCGTGAATACGCTGCTCGATTTTTCGCGGATCGAGGCGGGTCGCACCAAAGCGAGGTTCTGTCCCACGAATCTCGCCATGCTCACCGAGGAACTCGCGTCGACATTCCGATCGGCACTCACGCGCGCCTCGCTGAAGCTCACGGTGGATTGCCCGACGCTGTCCGAGCCGGTCTACGTCGATCGGGAGATGTGGGAAAAGATCGTCCTGAACCTGCTGTCCAATGCGTTCAAGTTCACTTTCCAGGGGGGCGTGGAAGTGCGCCTGCGAGCGACCCGCCACGGCGCCGAGCTCACCGTGAAAGACACCGGCGTCGGCGTGCCGCCCGAAGAATTGCCGCGGCTGTTCGAGCGCTTTCATCGCATCGAAGGCCAGAAGAGCCGCACGCACGAAGGCAGCGGCATTGGACTGGCGCTGATCATGGAGCTGGTCCGGCTGCATCATGGCAACATCCATGCGGACAGTCGTGTGAACGAAGGCACGACCTTCACGGTCACGATTCCCTTCGGTTCACAGCACCTGCCGTCGGATCAGATCTACGACGCGGCGCTCGACGATGCCAGCGATAGCATGCGTCCCCATGCGTTCGTGCAGGAGGCTTTGACGTGGCTGTCGGATGCCGGACGTGACATCCAGCAATACCATGAAGCTGGCGCGGGCGACGATCTCGCGCAAGTCGAAGGCTCCCGGCTGCTGCTGGCCGACGACAACGCCGACATGCGTCAGTACGTTTCGCGACTATTGAGCAAACATCTGCGCGTTGAGGCAGTCGCCGACGGCGCGGCCGCCCTCGCCGCCATTCGCGCCAATCGGCCCGATCTGGTGCTCACCGATGTGATGATGCCCGAGCTCGACGGCTTCGGCTTGCTGAAGGCGATCCGCGAAGACCCACAGCTGCGCGACCTGCCGGTAATCATGCTGTCCGCTCGCGCCGGTGAAGAGGCGCGCATCGATGGCCTGCAGGAGGGAGCCGACGACTATCTGACCAAGCCGTTTTCGGCGCGCGAGCTGACCGCTCGCGTGCTTGCCAATCTCAAGCTCGCGCAAGTGCGCCGACAAAACATGGCCGCGCTCGCCGAGAGCGAGCAACGCTTCCGGAACATGGCCGAAAACTCGCCACTGATGATCCGGGTCACCGATGCGCATGGCCAGGGCGTCTATCACAACAGGGTCTGGTACGACTTCACCGGACAGACCGAGGCGCAAGCGCTGGGCATGGGCTGGACGCTTGCGGTTCACCCGGACGACCGCGACGCTGCGACCCGCCAGTTCCTGGAAGCGAGCGCCAGGCACGAGCACTTCCGGATGGAATATCGGCTGCGCCGGCGCGATGGCGAATATCGTTGGGCGATCGACGCCGGCGCGCCGCGCTTCGACGGCACAGGCGAATTCCTGGGCTACATCGGCTCCGTGATCGATATCACCGAGCGCAAGCAGGCCGAACAGGCCCTGCTGAATCTGAACGAGACGCTCAGGCAGCGCGTCGAGGCGGAGATCGAAGCTCGCGGCGATGCCGAAAGAGCGTTGCGTCAGGCCCAGAAGATGGAAGCGCTCGGTCAGCTGACCGGCGGCATAGCGCACGACTTCAACAACATGCTGAACGTCGTCATCGGCAATCTCGACATGCTGTCGCGACGACTGGCGCGCGGCGATACGAACGTTCAGCGCTTCGCGTCGTTCGCGCTCGACGGCGCCACGCGCGCGGCGCAATTGACCGAGCGACTGCTGGCATTCGCACGTCAACAGCCATTGCGCCCGGAGCCGATCAATGCAAACAAGCTGGTGGCGGGCATGTCCGATCTGCTGCATCGGACCCTCGGCGAAACCATCCGCACCGAGACCGTTCTCGCGGGCGGTCTATGGAAGATTCACACCGATGCCAATCAGCTGGAAAGCGCCATCTTGAATCTTGCAGTGAACGCGCGCGACGCGATGCCCGAAGGCGGCAAGCTCACCATCGAAACGGCCAACGCCCATCTGGATGACATTTATGCCGCCCAGCACGCCGGCGTGCCGCAAGGTCAGTACGTGATGATCGCGGTGACCGACACCGGCTGCGGCATGTCATCCGAGGTGATCCAGAAGGCATTCGATCCCTTCTTCACGACCAAATCGGTCGGCAAAGGCACGGGACTCGGCTTGAGCCAGGTGCACGGCTTCGTGCATCAGTCCGGCGGGCACGTCAAGATCTACAGCGAGGTCGGTCAGGGCACGACCGCGAAGATCTATCTGCCACGCTACTATGGCGCGTCCGAAGACGTGCAGCCCAATGCCCGCTTCACACCGGGGATCTCGGGCGCCGGCACGACCATCCTGGTCGTCGAGGATGAGGAAAGCGTGCGCCACGTCAGCGTCGAGGCGCTCACCGAGCTCGGCTACAACGTTCTGGAAGCGAACGGCGCCGCGACGGCGCTAAAGCTGCTCGATCAGCATCCCGAAATCGAGCTGATGTTCACGGACGTGGTCATGCCCGAGGTCGACGGGCGAATGCTGGCGGACCAAGCTCGTCAGCGCCGGGCAGATCTGAAAGTGCTGTTCACGACGGGCTACACGCGCAATGCGATCGTCCACAACGGCGTGCTGGAGCCTGGCGTGCACCTGATCGGCAAGCCGTTCACGCTGGAGCAGCTCGCGCGCAAGCTGGCCGAGATCAAAGACGCTTGATGTCGAGCGGCGCTTCGACCAGCGGGCCCGGCGACGTCACCGTGCCGAGATAAACGATCGCGACGATGTGATCTTCCGGCGCCAGACCGCACAGCGCCTTGACGCCGGGATCGTACGCCGCCGCGCCCGTCTTCCACTGTGCGCCGAAACCCAGTGCCTGCGCGGCGAGCAGCATGTTCTGCACCGCTGCGGCCGTCGCGCAGACCTGTTCGATCTCCGGGATCTTGCCCTTGCTGATCTTGGCGCCGACGAGGATCACGACTGGCGCGCGCATCGCTTTACCCTTCTCGGCATCCAGGTGCTCCTGCGTCGAATTGGGTACGCGCGTGCGGAGCGAATTCGCCATCGCTTCGCCGAGCTTTTCGCGGGCGGCGCCTTCGAGCACGGTGAATCGCCAGGGACGCAGGCGTCCATGGTCCGGAGCGCGCGTGCCAGCGCGAATGATCTGCTCGATCTGCGCGGCGCTCGGCGCCGGTGCTGCGAGCTTCAGCGGTGACGTACGCGAGTGGATACCTTCGAGCAAATCCATCGTCTGTCCTCTTAGAGGGTCCGGACCTGCATCGCCAGATGCAACCGGTCGCCCTTCATCGTGCACATCGCAATATCCGCGCCGCCGGGCACCGCCCAGGTCCGCGCCAGCGCCTGCGAGGGAATGTAGACCGGCAGCTTGAACTGCGTGTCGATCTGAATGTTCGTGTTCGGAATATGCGGCGCGGCCGAGGCCAGGCAACGCCCCATGGACCACATGCCGTGCGCCACGGCCTGCTTGAAACCGAACATCTGCGCAGTGCGTGCAGTCAGGTGAATCGGGTTGAAATCGCCAGAGACACGCGCGTAGCGCCAGCCGGTGTTTTCCGTGACGTCGAGCGTATCGGTATGCGTGCCCGTCTCGGGATGATTGGAGCGCTCGATCTGCGGCCGCTGCCTGTTGCCGCCTTCCTTCGGCGCCGACATGCCGCGAGCAAACATCGTGCTGATCTCTTCCCACACCAGCATGCCGTTCTGCTCGTAGCTGGTGGTGAAATCGTATTCCTGGCCCACGTCCGTCACACGCATGGTGTCGAAATAGACGCGCAGACGCAGCGGTGCACGCACGTCCACCGGCGCGAGCACGCGAATCGTGTTACGCAGATGAATCAGGCCCAGCACCTTCACCGGGAAGTTCTTCACGATGAACAGTTGCATGTGCAGCGGCATCGCGAGCACGTGCAGATACGCCGGCGGCAGACCTTCAGCGGACGCGGGTACGGCGCAGACATCGCGATAGCGCTGGAGATGCGCGGCCGACAACGTCACCTTGCGCGCTTCGAGCTCCACCGGCTCGATCGCGGTGCCCTCGGGTGCGCTGTATGGCTTGCGGCCGAGCAGCACGCGCGCGAACGCAGGCACCATCGAGGGGCGGCGGGCAAAAGAAATCTTGGTCGGTGCTGACATCAATGAGCGATCAACGCGCGGCGGCTTAAGGTCAATGACGTGGCGAGGCTCAAGGCACGACCCGATCGATGACGATGGTCAACGGACCGGTGGTCTTGCCGAATTCATATTCGGCCTCGCCATATAAATCTCCGCTTTGCTGCTGAGGCGCGCCGGAGCGCGACAACCGTGCAACAACTACCACCTTCGGCACGGTGGCAATGGAGCGGGACGGAATCATCGCATCACTTTCCGAGAGTGTCACATTCAACGGCAGCGAGTCGGAGCTGTGCCGCTGCACGGCGAGCGGCGGTCCCCCGGCGCTCGGGTCGCGAGCCAGGATGAACAGCGGCAACGAGCCGGTCATCTGCTGTCGCAGCTGCGGTGACAAAGAGACTGCAACTTGTATTGCACGCGTCCCCGCCGCCGCTGGTGCGGATGGCCCTGAAGCCTGCGCCGCAGGTGCCGCGGCATTGCCACCGCCGGCGAGTTGCTCGTCCAGATCCTGGATCTGCCGAGCCAGCACATTGCGTATCTCTTCGGGCGGATTCTGCGCCATGAGCAGTTGCAGACGATCGCGCCCCAGACGCAGATCACCGGAGCGCAACGCGGCCACGCCGCCATACCAGAGTGCCTTGGGATGATTCGGCGCTAGCGCCAGCGCGCTATCGAACAGCTTGCCGGCGCGGCCCGCGAGGGAGGCCTCATCGGTGAGCGCGAGGGCTTCGCCGAGACCGACGATCGCTTCGACGTTCTGGCCTTTCGACAGATCGTACGCATGCTGATATGCATCCGCCGCGCGTGGATAACGACCCATCGCCGTGTACGAGCGTCCGAGCATGATCCAGCCGTCCAGGTTGTCCGGATTCTCTTTGAGCTTGGCCTCCAGGCCGCTCAGGGCCTGCTCCATGTCCCGCGCCTGCTGGCTCTCGATCTGGACCGTCTTCCAGTCCCAGTTGCTCAGACCGGCGTACATGACGATCGCCAGCACCGGCAGCAACAAGCCAACGGCCGCGCCGGAGAAGCGACGCTCGGCACGATAGGAGGCCAGCTCAGACTCGCTGGCACTCCCATTCCGGGGCGCGCGCAGCAGCGGCAGCACCATCCACAACAGCGCCGCCAGCAGCATGGCGACGCAGACGATGATGAAGGTGGTCACGATGCACCCAGGCCTGGATCGGTCGGATCGGTGTCAGGAAGCTTGGATTTGCGCGAGATGACGATGGCAGCGACGATGCCGCCGCCGATCACCAGCAACGCGGGCGCGGCCCACAACAGCCAGGTGCGCGGCGCGACCGGCGGCTTGTAAAGCACATAGTCGCCGTAACGGTCGGTCATGTACTGGAGAATCTCCTGATCGGTCTTGCCAGCCGCCATCAACTCGCGCAACTGTCGCCGCAAATCGGTGGCGAGCTGTGCGTTGGAGTCCGCGATGGTCTCGCTTCGGCACACCAGGCAACGCAGCTCGCGCGAGAGCCGCTCATAACGAGCCTGCTGCGCGGGATCCTCGAACGCCGGCGCCTTGTCGATGGCAAACGCCTGCAATCCGAACAACGCCACGATCGCGGCCAGGAATAGCTGTTTCATGGTGACGCCGCCTTTGCCTGAGCCAACAGCGGCACGAACTCCTGCTCCCAGATCTGCACCGTGATCGGGGCGATATGCTTCTTGAGCACCTTGCCGTCCGCGCCGATCAGGAATGTTTCCGGCGCACCGTACACGCCCCAGTCGATGGCCACGCGGCCTTCACCGTCAAAGGCGGATACCGCATACGGATTGCCCAACTGCTCCAGCCAGGTCAGGGCCTGCTGCCGATCGTCATTCCAATTCAAGCCCACGATGGGGACTTCGCCTCGACGGGCGATTTCCAGCAGCGCGCCGTGCTCCTGGCGGCAACCGACGCACCACGTGCCCCAGACGTTCAGCACGTACGGCTGGCCGGCGAACTCGGCGTTCGTGAAGGTCTTCTCCGGATCTTCCAGACGCGTCAGCTCGAAAATCGGCGCCACCTTGCCGATCAACGGCGAGGGCAGCGTCTCTTTGTCGCGGCCCAGGCCGAAATACAAGAAGCCGACGAGTGCAGCGAACAGCCCGACAGGAAGCAGATACTTAAGCATGCGGTAACGAGGCTCAGGCGGTCTTCGCGCCGGCTGCGGCCGCGGCGCCTTCGTCGACGGTCACGCGCTTGCGATAGCGTCGATCGCAGATGGCGATCAGGCCGCCGAGCGCCATCACGGCCGCGCCCAACCAGATGAATCGGACCATGGGCTTGTATTGCAAGCGCAGGCTCCACGCGTCGCCGCCGAGCGGCTCGCCCATGGCGACGAACAGATCGCGATTCCAGTGCGCATCGATGCCCGCTTCGGTCATGGCGTTCTTCTGCACGCGATAGACCCGCTTCTGCGGATGAACGACCGCCACCTGCTTGCCGTCGCGCGTGATCACCACTTCGCTCTGCACCGCTTCGTAGTTCGGACCTTTCACGTCTTCGATCTTGGTCATGGTGAACTGGAAGCCCGCGTGCTCGGCGGACTGGCCCGGCTTCAGGCTCAGATCGGTCTCCTCCTTGTACGACTCCACCGTGGTCGCGCCGATGATGAACAGCGCCAGACCGAAATGCGCGACGCTCATGCCGACGATGCTGGCCGGCAGCGAGTGACCCTTGCGCCAGCGATTGACGGGATCGACCAGCGAGGCGCCGGCCACCCAGAACGCCGCCGTCAGGCCCACGATGGTCATCGCTGAATGCCAGCCGTACACGCCGACCGAAACCGCCAGCGCCAGCACGACCGCCACGATCAGCAGCACGCCCAGGATCGTCTTGGTCGATTCGAACGAAGCCTTCTTCCACGCCGCGTGCATGCCGGGCACGAGCAGGAACACCATCGGCAACATCGGCACCAGGAACATGGCTTCGAAGTACGGCGGACCGACCGAAACCTTGTCGAGGCCGAACGCGTCCATGAACATCGGATACGTGGTGCCGATCAGGATCACCGCGGTCGCGCCGACCAGCAGGATGTTGTTGAAGAGCAGGAACGACTCGCGCGACACCGGCGCGAAACCGGCATTCGACCGAAACAGCGGCGCGCGCCAGGCATACAGACTCAACGCCCCGCCCACGCACACGCCGAGGAACGACAGGATGAACAGGCCGCGCCCCGGATCGCTCGCGAACGCGTGCACCGACTCGATCACGCCCGAGCGGACCAGGAAGGTGCCGAGCAGCGACAGCGAGAACGCCGTGATCGACAGCAACAACGTCCAGCTCTTGAACAGGCCCCGCTTCTCGGTCACCGCCAACGAGTGAATCAGCGCGGTGCCGATGAGCCACGGCATGAACGACGCGTTCTCCACCGGATCCCAGAACCACCAGCCGCCCCAGCCGAGCTCGTAGTACGCCCACCAGCTGCCGAGCGCGATGCCACAGGTCAGAAACATCCAGGCAACCGTGGCCCACGGACGCACCCAACGCGCCCACAGTGAATCGAGCTTGCCTTCGAGCATCGCGGCCACCGCGAACGCGAACGGCACCGAGAAGCCGACATAGCCGATGTAAAGCATCGGCGGATGAATCGCCAACGCCGGATCCTGCAACAGTGGATTGAGGTCGCGACCATCCGGCGCCGCCGGCCACAGGCGCAGGAAGGGATTCGAGGTCATCAGAATGAACAGCGCGAAGCCGGCGCTGATCACGCCCAGCACGCCCAGCACCCGGCTCGTCATCTGTTGCGGCATGTTGCCGCTGAAGGCCGCGACACCGAGCGCCCAGGTCGCCTGCACGAGCAGCCACAACAACAGCGAGCCTTCGTGCGCGCCCCACACGGCGGCGAATCGATAGAACGTCGGCAGCTCCGAGTTGGAGTTCTGCGCGACGTACAACACCGAGAAATCGTTCTGATAGAAAACGTAGGAGAGACACGCGAAGGAGAACAGCGTGAACACCCACTGACCCGCAACCGCGCGATTGGCGAGCGCGATCCAGTGCGGCCGTCGCCAGTGCGCGCCCATCAGCCCGAAAAATGCCTGGGGCAATGACAGGCAGAACGCCAGGATCAGCGCAAAGTGTCCGAGTTCGGCGGCCATGTCACTTCCTAAGTGGTGGGCAACGGCCCGCTGGCCGTGGGCTTCTCATGCTGTTTTTTCAGCGTCTTCGCCACTTCCGGCGGCATGTAGTTCTCGTCGTGCTTGGCGAGCACTTCCTCGGCGACGAACACGCCGTCGGGGCCCATGCGACCGCGCGCGATCACGCCCTGCCCCTCGCGAAACAGATCCGGCAGCACGCCGGTATAGCTGACCTTCACCTCATGAGCGTAGTCCGTGAGCACGAAGTGCGCTTCGAGGCTGCCGGATTCCCGAGTGAAACTGCCTTCGGGAACCATGCCGCCGACGCGGAACACTCGATCCTTCGGTGCCTTGCCCGCGGTCACGTCCGACGGCGAATAGAAGTACAGCAGATTGTCCTGGAAGGCGGTCAGCGCGAACGCGGTGGCCGCGCCCACGCCCAGGACGATCAGTGCAACCAACGTCATGCGGCGGCGGCGAGGGGTCATGACGACGAGGAGGACTCCGAGTGGGTTGAATCAGCGATCTTCAGCCGGCGCCTGGCGTTCAGCACCTGTTCGGCCAGCGAGCGACGCGCCAGCCACACGTTCAGCACCAGCACGGCCAGCACCAGCCCATAGCAGGACCAGACGTAAACGCCGTAATCCCCCATGTCAAGTACGTCTTTCAAGTTCATGATGAGGCAAGGCTTTCGCTTAACCAGCTGGCGTTACGCTCGCGTCTGAGGATCTCCCCTCGCAAGCGATCGCAGAGCACCGCGCCGAAGTACAGGATGAAGGCCAGCATCATGATCAACAACGGCCAGAGCATCGACCCTTCGATGGAGGGGGCGGCAAGTTTCGAGATACTGGGGCCCTGGTGCAAGCTGTTCCACCAGACCACTGAGTATTTGACGATGGGCACATTGACCACACCGACGATGGCCAGAATCGCACTGGCGCGGTCGGCCCGCTGGGTGTCGTCAAATGACGCTCGCAGGGCCATGTAGCCCAGATATAAGAAGAGCAGGATCAGTTCCGAGGTGAGCCGCGGATCCCATTCCCACCAGGTGCCCCACATCGGCTTGCCGTAAATCGAGCCGGTCACGAGGGTCGCGACGGTAAACCACGCACCGATGGGCGCGCAGGCCGCCGCCACCGCGTGAGCCAGCTTGATGCGCCAGATAATGCCGACACCCGCCGCCACGGCCATGATGGTGTAGATCATCAGCGATAGCGACGCGCTGGGCACGTGGACATAAATGATGCGGAATGCATCCTTCTGCTGGTAATCCTCGGGCGCGAGCACCAGCCCGCCCACCGCGCCGATCACCATCAACAGAATCGCCGGCCAGAACAGCCACGGACGCATCAGGCCCGCCGTGCGGTAGGCGTAAGGCGGCGAGCTGAGCTTGTGAAACCACAGCCACATAGCTTTATTTAGGACTCCACACTGATCCGCATGGCGGCAGCCATGGCGAACGGCCCCAGGCTGACGAAGAACAACAACAACGCTGCCAGCAAGTTTAGCGGACCGGCCACCGGTTCGCCGTGCATCGCGAGATCCACGGCGCGGGCGCCAAAGATCAGTACCGGCATCTCCAGCGGCAGCACCAGCAACGCTAACAGCACACTGCCGCGGCGGACACTCACCGTGAGAGCCGCCCCGATGGCGCCAAGGACCGAGAGCGACCCGGTGCCCAGCGCCAGGGTTGCGACCAACACCGGCCATACAGACTGCGGCATTCCCAAAGCAGTTCCCACGATCGGTGCCATCAACACCAATGGCAGCCCTGTCAGCAGCCAATGCGTCAGGGTCTTCGCCAGCAGCAGCAGCGACAAGGGCTGGCCCGACAGCACCCACTGCTCCATGGTCCCGTCTTCGACGTCCGGCCGGAACAGCGATTCGAGCGCCAGCAGCGACGAGAGCATGGCAGCCACCCACACCACTCCGGGCGAAATCTTGCGCAACTCGTCCAGCGCGGGACTGATGGCCAGCGGGAACAGCGTCGTGACGATCACGAAAAAGATCAGCGGCTGAAGCACCTGATCCCAATGGCGCACGGCGAGCCGCAGATCGCGCGCCAGCACCAGCATCAGGATTTTGCCCAGTCCGGGCGTCGTCGGAATGGACGACTGCATCAGCGCAACTCCAAGGTGCGCACCCCAGGCTGCCCCTGAAGCAAGAGCTGATGCGCGGCTGTCAGGATCATGCCGCCGGCGCGCATGTGCTCGGCGATGCGCGCTTCGAACAGCGCGATGCCGGCCTTGTCGAGGTTGGTGATCGGCTCGTCCAGAATCCACAGCGCCGCGCGCGTCAGCATGATGCGGGCCAGAGCGACTCGACGCTTCTGCCCCGCCGACAGCGCGCGCACCGGCAAGTCTGCGCAGGCTTCCACGTGCAGTACCTGGAGAGTTTCGCGCAACTCCTCCGTAGTGACTGGGCGCCGGATCGATACGCCAAAGTGCAGATTCTCCAGTGCAGTGAGGTCGGATTTCAGGCCGTTGACGTGCGCCAGATACGCCAGCTCGCGATGGAACTCGTCGCGCCCCTCCGGCAACTGCCGCCCCTGCCAGACGATCTCGCCCGACTCCGTCGGCAACAGCCCCGCCACACAGCGCAACAGGCTGGTCTTGCCCACCCCGTTCGGCCCCACCACCTGCAGCAGCTCGCCGCTGTAAAGCGCAAAGGACACGCCGCGTAACAGGTGTTTTTCGCCGCGCCACAAATGGACGGCGCGCGCTTCTAATTGCGGCTGCGGCGAAGTCGCAGCGACCTGTGCAAGCATGCTGGGTGTCGCGCTAAGTTCTGTGTGTAATGGTTTGTGCGCGCGCAGTTTAGCATGCTGCCCTCGACTGGCTTACAATGTCGGCCCGCCCGTGCCCGGGTGGCGAAATTGGTAGACGCAAGGGACTTGAAATTTGAGCACCCGGCTCGGAAACGGCCGGCGTGAATGGGGTCAAATTCGGGGAACCAGCCTCACGCTCCGCTTCACCGCGCGCGTGCCTGCAATCCCGAGCTAAGCCTGGTCCGCCAGGAAAGTGTAGAGACTTGACGGCCCCTGTCTAACTTCCGCGACGTTCTCGCGGGACACGACAAAGAGAAAGTCCAGACTCCAAAAACCAGCTGATTCTAGAGTCGGCCGGTTGCAGCGAAAGCTGTAGCGAGTACGAAAATCCCTCGGGGGCAACTCCGTACCGGTTCGATTCCGGTCCCGGGCACCATCTCTCGATCCGCGGACTTCTTCTAAAGTCCGCTCCTACTCCACCAAACCCTAGATATCTAGGGTTTTACGTTCCACCGCGAGATCCGATTGTCTGTGGACAGCGTATCACGCGTCGGGGGAACTTTGGGGGGAACTCCACTCGCAAAGTGGCCGGGAATCGAATTCGTGGGGGGAACTTTTGATGGCGTTGACGGAACTCGAAATCCGTTCGGCAAGGGCGACGGAAAAGCCGATCAAGCTATTCGACGGCGACGGCCTGTATCTGTTCGTTCAACCGAACGGCGGGCGCTGGTGGCGATTCAAGTATCGCTTCCATGGGAAAGAGCGCGAGTTGTCGTTGGGCGTGTATCCGGAAGTCTCGCTGAAGCTCGCGCGTACTCGTCGTGAAGACGCGCGGCGGATGGTGGCACAGGGGTATTGACCCCAGCGCTGAGCGCAAGGCTGCAAAGGAAGCTCGGCAAGTCACCTTCGAGCTGGTAGCCGAAGAATGGTTGGCACTCCAGGCGAAGAAGCTGGCGTCGGTCACTTACGACAAAGCTCGCTGGATGCTCTCGACGTTCGTCTACCCTCGCCTCGGATCGCGACCTATTTCCAAGATTACCGCGCCGGAACTGCTGGGAGCGCTACGACTGATCGAGGCACGCGGCACGCACGAAACGGCACATCGAACAAGGCAGCGAGTCGGCCAAGTGTTTCGCTATGCCATCGCGACTGGCCGCGCGGAACGTGACATCTCGGTTGATCTTCGCGGGGCGCTGGCTCCAATCGTGACTACACACCATGCCGCGATCACTGACCCGATTGCGATTGATCATCTGCTGAGGGCCATCGACGGCTACTGTGGTCAGCCCGTGACGCATGCGGCGCTGAGGTTGGCGCCACTCGTATTTCTTCGCCCTGGTGAACTAAGACACGCGGAATGGTCTGAGATCAACTTCGACGCCGCAGAGTGGCGCATTCCTGGCGCGCGAATGAAGATGCGCGAAGCGCATATCGTGCCGTTACCCCAGCAAGCCGTGCAGATTCTCAGAGACTTGCTGCCACTCACGGGTGTGAGCCGATATGTCTTCCCCTCGCTGCGAAGCAGAGAGCGGCCGATGTCAGAAAACACCATCAACGCAGCATTGCGCCGACTCGGCTATGGTCAGGAGGAAATGACCGGGCACGGGTTTAGGTCCATGGCATCAACTTGCCTGAATGAGCAAGGGTGGAACTCGGATTTGATCGAGCTGCAGCTTGCCCATGCCGAACGGAACAAAGTTCGTGCGGCCTATAACCGGTCGACGCGACTACAGGATCGACGGAAGATGATGCAGGCCTGGGCAGATCATCTCGACGCCCTTCGCGGCGGAGCAGCGATCATTCCCTTTCGCCGAACGTCCTAGCGCCTTTCGGGTAGCTGCCGATCGAATGCAGCTGCCCGCTAACTGCATGGGGCAATAAATAAAGCAAATAAAAACAGCATGTTAGATCGCGTCCACATTTGCCGCTCGCCGCGACCTTGAAACATCAATGCCTGCCCTCACATCGCCGCGAACAACATAAACAAGGCGGGCGCTTAAGTCATGCTCCAGGGGGAAATGCGACTTCGCGTTTGGGATGTCGAACATGGCGCTTGCGCGATGCTTCAGCACGTCAACGGATTAGTCGGTGGTCGACTCGCCATGATCGATTCCGGCTGCACAAACGCCTGGCATCCGAGCACATATATCAAACACACACTTGGCCGTAACAGGCTCGACTACCTGTTCATCACAAACGCTGACCAAGACCACATGTCCGATCTACAAGGATTGTGGGATGCAGGTATCTACGTTCACGGGCTATACCGGAATCCGAGTTACACCGGAGACCAGATGCGAGCCATCAAGCAACTCGGTGGGCCACTCACGAATGATGCCGAGCGCTACGTCAATGCCTGCGCCGTTTATAACCAGCCGCTTCTTGATCCGTTCGACGACCACATGGGTGGAATTACGGCCACCATGTTCTGGAACAACTATCCGTTTTTCACTAAGACAAATGACTTAAGTTTGGTGATCTTCATCAAGTTCGCAGGTACCAAGATCTTGTTTCCGGGTGACCTTGAGAAACCCGGTTGGTTATCCCTGTTGCAACGCCAGGACTTCCGCGACGAGCTTAAGTACACGGATATTTTCGTGGCGTCACATCACGGACGAGAAAACGGTTTTTGCTCAGAGGTTTTCGATCACTGTGAACCTAGCGCAATCATCATCTCGGACAAGGCGAAGGAGCATGAAACACAAGAAACCGTACCCGACTATCGAGCGGTCGTGAAGGATCACGGCGTGCCGGTACGCACTACCGGAAAGACTCGGCATGTGCTCACAACCCGGCGTGATGGCTGGATCCAGATTAACGCGGGTGCCAACGGTTACTACACGATCGACACGGAGTACAACGGATGAAAAACAACGGCGAGCGCTCACTCAAGTCGCTCAATATGAAATGGCTCGTCTTGCTGGCCATAGCCGATGTGCTGGCTGTACTGTTCTTCGTCGCACCGGAGCTCGTTAGCGGTGCATCGCTCACGCAGGTGGGCCTCGGTCGTGTGTTGACCACCGCCGTGATGCCGGTTGCAGTACTGCTCATTGTCAACGTGGTGCCGCATGACGTGAAGTCCATGCTCGTCTACTGGAAACCGCTCGGCTGGCTACCCGGAACTCAAGCGTTTACTAAGTGCGGTCCGGCGGACCCACGTATCAACATGGCTGCGCTGAAGAAGAACGTTGGCGCGCTACCCACGGATCCAGCGGAGCAGAACGCAAGGTGGTACCAGCTCTATAAGCAGGCGGCGTACGAGGCCGAAGTGACTGAAGCGCAGAAGCTCTTCCTGATGTATCGTGACATGGTCTTCATGTCACTGGCGCTCGCCGTCCTCGTGCCCGTTGCGCTAGTCACCGTCCATGCCACGTCCGCTTCCCCGTGGATTGCTGCCGGCGTGTTCGCTGCTCAATACGTCGTAACGGCACTCAGCGGTCGTTGGAGCGGCATCCGATTTGTGTGCAACGTCCTCGCCGTTCACTCCGCGAGCAAGCTTGGAACGCCGAAGGCAAGCGCTGCGAAACAACCGGCAACTTAGTTGACTCACAGGTCATTGGCGCCGTTCTGAGATCTCGCCTCAGCTTAGCCGAGCTTAATGCGAAAGTCTCCCCTTGCTCTATGGCTAGTGCCGCCTTGAATCAGTTGTCTGATTTCTGGAGGGAAAATCAATCGGAAGTCGATTGAAAACGTCCCGCGCATCGTATCCCCATCTAGGAAACCAACCGCTTCCGTGAATGCGCTGGCGTTGAGCTGGAATGGTAGGCGAGGCATCGGGTGGCATTCCGGGGAGACCCCGTAGGCTGTGCCCTGCCGGCAGACCGAATGTTGTCAAACTTTGAAGTATCGTCGGCCTTTCAGCGTCCTGAGAGATGTATTCATCCGCAGTAAAGAAGTCATAGCCCTCAACTCCAGCCGCACGGTTGAACTCATCCCAAATCGCAGCTGGGCCTGCCAGCACAAGGTGCGCCCGTATAAGACCGGCGTCATCTCGGCACACTTGGCCTCGCTCGACGCTTGCTCGAGTTCCAGTAAACTGCTGCAGTAATGCTGAAACATTCGGATCTTCCGAATCATACTCCGCATACTCAAGCCAGCCGCCCACGAGGGTAGCCGATGCGCCAAGACCGATCGCAAGAGCCTGTCCCGTGTGCCGCTGTTCCCTAGCGAAACGCGAGCGTATTTGCGAGGGACCGAGGACATTCTGGATGTTCACCCAATGGGCGTTTTCATCTCCGTAGTCCCATTCCAAAACAGCAACCCTGGGTTCCAGCATCGAAAAGATCTGAAACTTCCGTCCGTTTGTCAGCATAAAATGCGCGGCAGCGATCTCTGGATGCGACGCATAGCTGAAGGCTTGCTCCCAAGCCTCCTGATCCAGCTCAACACCTGGCGCCTTAACCTCGATCGTCCATCTTCCATACGAAACGACTTCGCATACATAATCGGCAAAGCCTCGCATCGCATGATCCCGCGCTGGCTTTTTGTGGCCAAGGACCCGGGCACTGTAACGTAGGGGTACTTCTGTCCGAACGTTGTTGTCCGTCCCAGGAGAATATCCAAGCCGCTGAATAAGCGGTCGCACGATGATCTCCCGGACATCAGTCTCGTTCATTCGCGACAATGTATCCATTTTCACCTGCAATCCAGAATCGCCCAAGGCTTAAGCGGACCGCCACCATCCGACACAAACCATCAAGATTTTGGCAGCAACTTGGCCAACTCTTCTATCTCTCGGCACAGCGCATCAGAATAGTACAGGGAAAATTCGGAAGACATAACGCTACCGAGATCTACGTTGCCTGCTCTGGAATCTGCCGGC
>NZ_CALFXI010000101.1 GCF_937958065.1 uncultured Steroidobacter sp. | reverse complement strand
GATCGGCGCCAACGACGGTCTCTACTGTGTAGTCGCTGCCCTTGACCAGCACGTCCGGCTCCAGCACTTCGATCAGCCGTAGTGGCGTTTCTTCTTCGAAAATGACCACTGCATCGACCGCTTTGAGCGAAGCCAGCACTGTCGCGCGCGCGACTTCACTCTGCACTGGCCTGCCTGCACCTTTCAGTCGGCGCACCGACAGATCGGAGTTCAATCCGACGATGAGACGATCGGCGGTGTTACTGGCCTGATGCAGCAAAGACACGTGGCCGGGGTGTAGCAGATCGAAACATCCATTGGTGAACGCAACGCGCAACCCCAACGCACGCCAACGCTCTACCAGACGCAGTGCGCCCTCGAGGGTAAAATTTTTGGCAGGCTCATCCCCGCGATGGCCCTCTTCGAGCCAGGCGCTGATTTCCCCAGCGGTCACTGACGCGGTTCCGTACTTACCAACCACGATCCCCGCAGCTGCATTGGCCAGTCGAGCCGCGTCGCCAATATCGCCGCCTCCGGCTATACCCAATGCCAGCGTCGCGATGGCCGTGTCGCCAGCACCGGAAACGTCGAACACCTCACGGGCGACTGTTCGCAGGTGCGCCACCGAGTCCCCATTGCTTAGCACGGACATGCCGTCTTTGCCACGGGTCACGACGATTGCATCGCATGCTCCGGAAGCGATTGCCTGGCGCGCGGCTTCGACCACCTGCTCATCCGAAGCGCAGGGATTGCCAGTGGCCATGTGCAATTCGTGCCGATTCGGCGTGAGTACGGAGGCCCCGGCGTATTTGGCGAAAGAGACGCTTTTCGGGTCCACCAACACCGGCTTACCGGCCGCGCGCGCGATGCGTATGGCCGCTTGCGTGACAGCTGGCGACAGCGCTCCCTTGGCGTAATCCGAGAGGATCACCACATCGCAGTCCGGCAATACCTGCTCGTAACAGCGCAGGAGCTCGGCAGCGACCGCTTCGCAGACCGGCTGGCGACTCTCGATATCGGCTCGCAGGATTTGCTGACGGTCAGCCACGTGCCGGGTCTTCAAACTGGTCGGACGCGAGGGATCGGCGATAAGCCAGGGCTCGATGCTCGGCAGCTGCGTGAATTCGGCTCGCAAGTCCTCGGCCGCGGAGTCAGGACCTACGACCCCGATCAACACTGCTTGCGCACCCAGGGTGGCGACGTTGCGTGCCACATTCGCAGCTCCTCCCGGCATGTTTATGACGCGCTCGATGCTCAGCACTGGAATCGGCGCTTCTGGCGAGATTCGTTCGACTGTGCCGTAGATGAAGCGGTCCAGCATCACATCGCCGAGCACCAGCACCTTGGAGCGATGGAAGGAATCCAGCAGGTTCAATAGCGTCTGTGAGTCCATGCGGTGTCAGACCAGACCGAGGCGAAGCTCCAGCGCCTTGCAAAGCATATGGGCCACCATGATGTGCATCTCCTGTATGCGCGCCGTCACTCGGGAAGGAACCACTAGCAGGGCATCGCAGAGCTCGCGCATGTCGCCGCCGTCGGCCCCGGCAAACCCCGTAGTGCGCAGTTTGCTGTCCCGAGCTTGTCGTAGGGCTGCGAGAACATTCGGACTCTTGCCCGATGTGGAAATACCGACCGCCACGTCTCCTGGCCGGGCGAGTGCGTGCAGTTGTCGCGCGAACAGCGCATCGAAGCCCAGATCGTTGCCACAAGCGGTGAGCGCAGAGGTATCGGTAGTCAAGGCGATAGCGGCGATGGGAGGACGGTCACCCTTATAGCGGATCACCAGCTCCGCCGCGATGTGCTGAGCGTCCGCTGCGCTTCCACCGTTACCGAACAGCAGCAATTTGCCCCCGCTGCGGATGGAGTCTTCCCAAATCTGGAGGATTTGCTGGAAGGGTTGATCCAGCTGCGCGGCCGTGGTCTCGAAGGCTTGGCGATGCTCATCGAGCTCCGCGCGAATCAACTGGCCGAGTTCGAGTTCCGGCATCCGCCGCATCACATCCGCGATCATCGACTTCACCTGTTAGCTTCTCCGCACTTCCTGGCGGGGCTTTGTGCCAATAACGAGCGCGTATCTTAGCGCAGATGGCGCCAAAGGCTGCAGATCGATAAGCAGCCGCACAACAGCCCCCGGAAATCACGGTCGGTAGCGTCTCATGGAAACCACATTGTCTGTATCATCGCGCCAGTTTTGGCTTTCCTCCCTGAACAATGGCTGACCTCCTTCCCCACGCGGGCCGCGACAGCTTGCGGGCTACCGCCGTGAGACCTCATTTCGCCGAGCCACTGCCGTTCTGGTACGGCACCGAGGGGTGGATGTGACCAGGAAAGTCGTTTTTGCGGAGCAGTTCTATTACCCGGAGGGTTGGGGCGGCGCTCAGCTCCCGAGAGATCTCACGATGGAGCTGGCCCGCGCGGGTTGGGACGTCGAGGTCGTCTGCGGCAGTGATCAATATGCGCCGACGGCGGACGAGGTCGTCCCCGACCCAACCACTGCCGGGGTGAAGATCAGACGAATCGCCAGGCTGCTCCCCGGCGATATCCATCGCTACAAGCTCTTGCGCCAATTGTGGTTCTATGCAATGGCCCTCCCCATGCTGCTGCTCAGCCGCTGCAGTGTCTATGTGGCGCAGACTAATCCGCCGTTGATCGTTCCCATCGTGGCCTTGGTGGCGGCCGTGCGCCGGCGGCCGCTCGTGGTTATTGCACAGGACATCTATCCGGAAGTCATGTTCGCTCACGGCATGATCGGCCGCGACCGCTGGTCAGCCAAGCTGCTGATGAAGGTATTTCGCTGGGCGTATCGTCGTGCTGCTGCCGTCGTGTCGCTCGGGCCGACAATGAGCGAGCGCTTGCGCGAAAAGGGCGTGTCCGCAGATCGAATCGTTGAGATTTCAAATTGGGCCACTGGCGAGCAGAGCGTGGTACGTGGTGCCGGCAACCGCCTGCGCAACCAGTGGGGCTTGGACGGCAAGTTCGTGCTCCTGTATTCAGGCAATCTCGGCATCGCGCACGATATCGAAACCCCGCTGCGCGCCGTGGCGGCTGCGCGCGGCCGCGCACCTGAGCTGGTTTTCCTGATCGTGGGCAAGGGCAGCCGCCTGCGGCAGGCCAGGCAACTGGTCGAACGGCTCGGGTTGGAAGGAACGGTGCAGTTCCGGGAGCTGGTCCCATTCGAGCTGTTGCCACATACGCTTGGCCTGGCCGACATGGCACTGGTCACGCTCGGAAAAGGCTTCGAAGGATTGGTCGTTCCGAGCAAGGCGCTCGGTTACATGGCCCGTGCCGTACCGACCATGTATATCGGTCCGCCGAGCGACATCAGCGGCTTGCTAGAGCAGTCGAGCGGTGGCGTGTGGTTTCCGAACGGAGATTGCGAGGCCATCGCAGACAGCCTATGTGAGCTGATTCAGGATGCGCGGCGTCGCGATGCCATGGGCGTCGCCGCGCAGCGATATTATGATGAGCGACTGGCCAGACCCATGGCGCTCCGGCGTTATGCCGAGCTGCTGTCCGGTATCGTTGCAGTCGGCGCGCCCGATTGAGGGGAACACGATGCGAGTGGCGGTAACCGGCGCGCAGGGGTTCGTGGGCACTGCATTGTGCCCTTCGTTGAAGCTTCGCGGCTATGAAGTCATCGAGATCGGCCGACCTGGCACTGCTTTGGGCTTGTCGTTGCACGCCGCCGCGGGCTGGAGGGAGCGACTCGACGGCGTCGACACGGTCGTTCATCTGGCCGCGAGGGCTCATATCACCAAGGAACACGAGGCCGACCCGCTCAGCTCGTTTAGGCATGTCAACGTCCTGGGCACGCGGTGCGTGGCCGACGCCGCGATGGCGGCGGGCGTTCGCCGATTCGTTTTTGTCAGCTCCATCGGAGTGTTCGGTGTCGCCCGCGACGAGGTTATATCGGAGCAATCCTCGATCGATCCGCAAGAGCCCTACGCGATGAGTAAATGGGAGGCTGAACAGGACTTGCGTTCATTGACCAGCAACGGCCGAATGGAGTTGGTGATTCTCCGGCCGACGCTGGTTTACGGCCCGCACGCCAAAGGTAACTTCCATCGACTGATGCGCTTAGTCGCCGCGCGCATCCCACTGCCGCTGGCATCGATCAGGAATCGGCGCAGCTTCATCGGTATAGACAACCTTTGCGACTTGCTGATCGCGTGCATTGCGCATCCGGATGCCGCGGGACGGATGTTTGTCGCGGCGGATGGACAGGACGTTTCCACTCCGCAGTTGCTGAGCTTGATCAGTGCAGCCATGCAGCGTCGCGATCTACAGTTCCGATTCCCCTTGCGCGGAGTGCGAGCTCTTATGTCCGCTGTTGGCCGCGGAACCGAGTTCGATAGGCTGACGAGTACTCTTGCGGTGGATGCCAGCTACGCCAGCGAGGTGATGTCGTGGACGCCCCGGCACGATCTGGAATCTGGAATTCAAAGAATGGTTGACGCATTCGTAGGGAAGTCGCCGTGAGCGTATGGACGATCGCGATGTTCCTCGCGGCCACGGGCGTTTCGTATCTGCTCACGAAACTGGTGTATGGCTACGCATTGAAGGCGCAGTGGCTCGATGTCCCCAACACGCGCAGTTCGCATGTGCTACCCACGCCGCGAGGCGGCGGCATCGGCATAGTCATCGTCTCGGCGCTGGCCGTGCTCGCGGCGGCCGCAGTGGACTTCATCGATTGGAGGCTGGCGATGGCACTGACCGGGGGAGGTACCGCCGTGGCGTTCATTGGCTTTCTCGACGATCGACGGTCCACCCCGGTTCGTATCCGAATGGCGGTGCATGCCGCGGCCGCTCTCTGGAGCGTGTGTTGGCTCGGCGGCCTCGCACCATTGCAAGTCGGCCAGCACGTGGTCGATCCACGGGCCGGCGGCGTTGACGAGGAGGCGCGCCCGCACGGTGCGGCGGGCGCGGG
>NZ_CALFXI010000100.1 GCF_937958065.1 uncultured Steroidobacter sp. | reverse complement strand
TTTGGCCAACCGGCCTGGGCTCACCATGCTTGTAGCCCAGGTGCTCGGTCATCTCCGCGCTCATCGCCCGCTCGATGATGGCCTTTTTCAAGGCTCGGTAGATCGTCTCGAACTCGCCTTGGGTGATCGGACCGGTGATCAGCTGATCGAGCAATTCCTTGGGAATCTTCGGCTCAGCGGCAGGCTGCGCCTCGGATGGGGCGTTCGTCTTCTTCTTTCTCGGCATATCGGACTCCTGTAGGTCATGATATGCCTCAAACACAGAATTTCAGACAGGCCCCCGACACCTCACAAGATGCGCCCCAGCGTAACTCAAAGAAGACGGAACACATGGCTACTTGCGGAAGCACGGCCTACTCGACAACAAACAATACTCAACCCATACCACCTCGCCCCGTATGCAAGATTCCTGGGCCAACCCGCCAGCCACAATCCCTCGTGAATTCTGCGCATCAACGGATGCGAGCAATCAGCATGCATGCGCCCCTGTAACAAATTATTGACCTACCCCTTACATCTCTTTTGCTAACAACCCTGCCAAGGCTGTGACGATCGTGACCGATCACGCGCCTACACAAAAGCCACTCGACGCGCCTTGATAATTATAACCCTACCTGTATCTTCTGTTTCACCCTCTCAAACAGAGCGAGGTAAACCTAAGTTATATACATCAAAGGAGAAATAATTATGGGCAAAAGACGAACGAGAACCACCAAGCACCAGAACGACAAGAGCGCATCAGGCGTGTTCCGCCTGATTCTAGGCGACATCGGCTACCGTCCCGCTTACGCAATCGCTTACAACAATTCGCGAAACGAATTCGAAAGCATAACTGCCGCCGGCTGGATCTGTGAAAGCTGCGGCGAGATACACTCAACCACTGGCGAGCTTGGTTTAGACCTGACCGGGAACGAGTTCGCCGTACTGATGGACAACGTCAAGCACATCGATGACGATTGGCTGAAAGAAGAAGACGCGATGAACGAAGCCGCTGTTGAAGCCGCTTTCGACTTCGCAAAGCGCTTGTATCAGGCCTTGTATACGGATGATGCAACCACGATGGTTCAGTAATGTGAACCATCGCCGGAACGAACCTGGGCGGGCAATGCGCTCCTATTTGATCAGCAACTACCCCCAATCATAGTCTTGAAGAGTGTCGCGCCGAGCCGCCCGGTCCTCTGTGTACCAATCTCGTTCCGCCTTGACATTGGGGTTCATCAGAAATTCCCATGCGCTCGCCGGTTGTCTCGCCGCCAAATCAGCATGCGAGTAGGCATTCATTCGTACAGGCCATGAGCCAGTTCTGCCTCCTGGGAGCAGGCCGTCTCGAACGCTCATAGCAGCGCTAATAAATCGATCTAGAGTATGAATGTGTACCAACGATCTATAATCGTAGGCCAGCCGCTTTAGCTTGCTACGCGTATCGGAATCAAGTTCGCTGCGGCGACCGATGAAGACGTAACCCATTGGATACTCGATGTGTGGCATCAGCTTACTACAGTAGGCAAGGTTCGCATGAAACCATGAATGCCAATTCCTAACTTGCTGAATCGCGTGATTCAATGCGCCGGATGGGTCTCCGCGAGATGTAAACAGTTTGTGAGATGGCGCCTCTATCTCTACAAGATGCCAGTCTGGCCCGTAGCTGCCAGAATCAAAGAAAGCAAAGTCCACCTCATAATCGCTACCAAGGCGGACTTTCGAATAGAGCGGCGAGGCACCATACATCCGCAGTATTCCATTGAAGAAGTAGCTATGACCTTCCAGGAATGCATGCACATCCCGCTCTGGAGCGCCCGCGTCAAGCAGCGAAGAGAACACTGCAATGTCCTCGTCAACCTTGGCAGCCGTAAGCGCGGCCACCTGTGGATCAATATCTATAGGCTCAGGAACTGAAAACTGAAAGTCTCTCATCGTACGAACTCGCGTTGCTTTAATTACCCGCTTCAATCCACCGTGTGCCGAGCCCGCCTACCTGTCTAACAGCGAGCTATCCGTGTGAATGAGGCTAGAACGGTATATCGTCGTCAAACTTTGGCTCCCGACGCTTGACCGAATCTAACTTCGCACAGATATTGACTAATACAATGCTCCTTTTCTCTGGAGAGCTTACCCTCAATAGATTGATGAAGTCCTTCAGCACGTATACGAGTAACTGTTTCGTGTAGTAGCCATACTGTCCATTAATGAACGCGGAACAGATCTCAGAGTTCTGTGGAATGTATATCTCCAGCATGACTCGCTTGTAGTAGCTTTCCAGCCTTGCCTGAATCTCATCCGGGTTATCGTGATACTTTGCGGAAGTTTCTATCCAAGCAACACTCGCATGGAGTTGATCCGAGAATTCTCGGTAGGCGGACAGCTCCTCGTCCGTGAAGTCGATCTCTTGCAATCTACCGGTCAATAAATCCTTTCGGACTTCAGAAAACGATTGAATCCGATTCTCGGGCTTGTGCTCGCACATTCTTGAAAGAGTCCGAACATACCTGAACTCCGCGAGTGAGTTTTCGTGCATGATCTGTTTAAAGAGCATTCCCACGAAGTACACCTCGGTTCGAAAATCATAAATTGAGTCGGCGAACTCTGCTGGTAGTGGGCACCACCAATTTAGGCTGATGCTCTTGTCGAAGTCGGCAGGCGCCAGCGCCTTCTTGCCGAAGCCGAAATCAATAATCTTTGCGATACCTTCGCTTGTAACCAGCAAATTGTGATAGCGGATATCTCGATGGATAATGCTGTTTGATTCGAGATGTGAGAACCCTTCGATTACTTGTTCAAAGACATCGCTCATGGCCTCGGGATGATGGCGAATGTATTCATCAATGCTGGTTCCGTTGATATACTCCATAAGAATGTAGCCAGCGTACTTTTCAGGGTACAGATAGTGATTGAACACCCTTACAACGTTGCGATGATGAAGTAGGTGCAGAAGTTTTATTTCAGTTACAAATTTTTCAAATAAAGCGACTCGATTCTGTTCATCAAGTGGGGAATATTTTTTGCAGACATAGTGCTGGTCGATTGAAGGGTCGTACAGCAAAACCGTCTCCCCGCAGGCCCCTCGGCCTAGTCCCTTCTTGAGTACAAAATCCTTTCGCCTTATAAACTCAATAATCTGCTTAGTTGCGCTCATTGTTGTTCGTTAGTTTGTTGTGATGTCATGAGCGCATGACTTATGCGCCCAACCGTTCAATGGCGTTCTTCACGCTGGTTGGGTACCAAATTCCGCCGCGAGGCGAGGGAATTCCTTGGTCATTCAACCTGCCGGCAATTTCTCTCAAGGACGTGCAGCCGTCTGCTTTCGCTTGTTCGATATGTGTAGCAACGTCCTTTGCGCGGATGTCAGCCTTCTCGGTAAGCTTCTTGCGAGCATTGCGAGCCGTCTTGGCACTTCCGCCGGGCACAAGGTTCTGAGGATTACCAAGATTCACCCCGCGCTGCCTAGCGGCCTGTAATGCAGCCTTGGTGCGGTCACTAATCATCTTGGCTTCTAATTCGGCAACCTGCGCCATGATGCCAACGATGAATTCGTTGGCCTCCGGCATGTCACAGGCGATAAAGCGAATACCAGCGTTTTTAAGCTTCATTAGGAAGAACGCGTTGCGTGCCAGCCGATCTAGCTTGGCGACAACCAGAACGGCCCCCTTAAGCCTGCAAAGCGAGCAGGCTTCATCGAGCTTCGGTCGGGACGCCTTCTTACCGGACTCGACCTCAATGAACTCTGCGATCAGGCTTCCATCGGGGACGAAAGCATTGACCGAGGCTTGTTGAGCCTCCAGCCCCAAGCCTGACTTCCCTTGTTTCTGGGTGCTGACGCGGTAGTAGGCGACATATTTCGTTCCTTTTGGTGGCATATAATTCTCCTGAAACGACCGTTGTTTTAGAATTATACGCTGGGAAATGAGAATTATCGTGATACTTTCTCACGGCGTTGTGTGAGAGCGACGCCCAAATAGCCCGGCATGTCTTGACGGCGGAAGACGTTCGGATTGTTGTGTCTCGTACCGATCTCGCAATGCGAACTGCTGGCTGTGCAAACGCGCCGAGCCCTGCCGGCCGGGTAGATGCCAAATGCATGAACTCCCGTGCTGGCATCAATGCGCACCCGATGCGCTAGACTTGCAGGGCGTTGGAAATGGGCGGGGAAGTGAGAGCGGAGCGCTTCGATGTTGCGATGGAACGCGTTACTCAGGCCATCTATACAGTAGCCAGTGAAGAATGAAGATTCGAGAAGCACTCGTTCCTGCATTGGTCGGCTCCATTCTGAGCGGATTGGGAATTCTCGCGGTCGGTATCTACACCGATTTCATACCGGCACTGGTGCCTACTCTTCAGGCGATTACTCCGGTTACATTTATTCGAATCATCCTACTACTTCTGATGCTACTCATGCTCGTGGCAGCCGTCGCATTGGTGCTGTACTTCCGAACGAAGGTCTACAAGCCCCGCTCTCTTACAGGGCAGGCCTTCGGCTTCAAATGGTCTGCGGAACTCGACTATATGAGCAAACGCGAAGAGGTCGGAATTGAGCTGCAATGGTATTGCCCGAAACACGCCGTATTTCTCGGCATCAAGCCGGCGGCGGTCCCGGATGCGGCCTACTACAGTCTTTGGTGCGCAAAGTGCAATCGCGTGCATGAGATGAAGTCCGCTGGCGATCCCGTCTATGTCCAGGAGGCCGAGATCATCGTTCGGCGTCAGATTCTCAAGCAACTCAGGTTGTTGTAGTTCTTAGCTAACAACGCCATTGCATCCCGGCGTTGAAGCACATGTTGGACTGGATGGAGGAGAGCTTGATGAGCGATGAAGGAACCGTAATCCGCCCTGAACACATCTTTAAAAAATTCATCTGGCGCAACTCTATGGAAGTCGGCGACTCGATGGAGAAATTCACGACGTGGACAATCGGCGGTGTGGCGGCGATCGTCGGGCTCATCATTAGCAACCTTGATTCTGTGGCCAAGATCGTTTCGCCCGAGGGAGTTAAGGCGGCAATCCTGCTATTCACTGGCTCCTTGATATCTGGTGCCATGAGTAAGCAGTTCGGGATGGCTGTTGCGAGTGGGGTCAGCACACTTAGAAAGACAGAAGAGCTACTGAACACTCAAGCCGGGCAGCAGCTAATGGACAACATGACGACCTCTCCGAGAGACCTCGTCAAAGAGATGTCGGAGCCGTGGCTGTGGCCTTTGTCAACGGCGATGCGCAGGAGTGGCATCGCGGGACTTACAGATTACGTTTCAGCAGACAAACGACTCGTCAAGCTCTTTTGCATGCAGCTCTATTTCAATGTGGCTCATGGTCTCCTGGCCGTTGTTGCTCTGATCACAATGGGACTCTCAATAAGCAATACGACTCCAGATGCAAGAGAGAGCCCGCAACCATTGCCGACTACAAGTTCCCCGAACCAATCTATTCGTTGGCTTTCTTGAGTCTCATCGGGGCAAAATTTCAAATCATGCTCCCCCGCCGTTGGCAGATTCGAGCACGTCAATAATTCGCACCACGAATCGCTGTTGCGTCTTAGATAGGGATTGCAGCCGTTCGGCGTGCCGCATACAGCGGGGAGATAGTCGGCCCGTACGAACACGCACCGGCTTAGATATGCTCACCAGTTCTTCAATCGGGACTTGAAACGTCTTGGCAATCTTTGCGAGCACGAGTACCGAAATGCGCCGGTCGCCTAACTCATACGCGAATACGGCCTGTTGCGACACGCCGATAGCTCGCGCAAGTTCGGCCTGCGTCATGCCTCGCGCCTTGCGTAGTCCAGAGACGTGAGCGCCGAGAGCTTGGAAATAGACGCGACTCTCATGCTTGATCATGGCCGCGCTCAATTGCGTTTGTTTCCGCCTCTCTCTGAAGTAGGCTGACAATGTTTGATACGTGAACCCGTGCTTCTTGAATCTTGGCGGATATGGGCTGAAGGACGGTGTAGACATCCTCGGAGATTTCGTCATCGTCGCGTCCTTGAAGTGCAAAGACACAAACGCGAATGGTGCTGTCTAGTCCCTCCAGACTTAGGCGGATTGCGTGCAACTCCATCCGCACACATTCTCTGAATTGTCGCGCGTTCATACCTCTACATCCTTATCCGAGGCAATCATGATTTTGGTTGCTTGCTCCTTTGTCGTCGGAATGCGAGAGCGGATCAGTTCAAGTTCAGTGACCTGATCGTTAAGCAATCTGCCAAGTACGATGGCAACGTCACTGTGCATCTGGGAATCATCGTCATCGGCATACTTCAAGACTTCGGATAAGCAACGGGTCATGCCGTAGACCTGCATCAGTTCCGTGCGGACTGCCTGCAATTGGCTAGACATGTCTCCAAGAGCTTGGAAGACCGCATCATTGATTTCGAACCCTGGAGGTTCGGGAGTGTCCGCTAAGGGACCGGACGCGGGACGATCAACGGGCGGGGGATCGGGTCTAGGTCTACGCGACCTAGACCGCTTAACATAGCGGCCAGCCATGACTACACCTCGGAGTGTGTTGTGGTTAGGGACGCATGGGTGGTGCAAACACCTGTGCGTCCCGCTTGGAGCCAGTAATTGGCTCCAGGCCCGCTTTTAATCGCTCGTGGCTCGGCAGGTCAAAATTTAGTACGATCCCTCTGCCGATTTTCACTCACTTTTTTAATTTTCGTCACGGTCATCGAATCCTGGAAAACAGTATAGGCGATTGATTAGAAACGATAATTAGGCTTGCCGACTGAAAATCCGCGTGTCGTTGGTTCGATTCCGACCCCGGCCACCATTCAGCGCCTTTGAATCAGGCGAGACCCGTTCGAGCGGAAGCCGCTGCCGGCAGACCCTGCTCATGCAGATGAATGTTGGGGGCGGATCAGGACCAGTTTCAGCCGGTCGGCTCTGCGTTGGCCGGTGAGCGTCGCGAGGTCCATCGCGACCATCTCGCACGCGATGCCATACACGCCGGCTCCAAAACGCACTTCAGCTCATGGCGCTGATTGGTGAGTACCCCCCAATGCCAGCGATCGATCTTCAGTTCATTCTGTGACCGCGCTGGGATTGGTGTAAAGCGAGGGGTCGCGGCGCATGACCGCGCCATCCATCCATGCCTTTTGACCATTGCGAGAGACAAAGAAGGCAAACTGGTTGCATTGTTTCGGAAGGACCAGCCGAAAAACCTTTGCGACCAAGCCGAGGGATTTCACAATCGTGCGCTTTCCGGCAGTGCGAGGCTCAGGCAGACGCAGGCCATAGAAGAATCGGTACTCGTTCTGGATATCGGGGAATGCCGATTCGATCGTCTTTCGGACTTCGCGCTCCGTCCATCGGTAGATGTAGTTCGGTACCGGGAGGTTGCGAAGGCCACCGAACTTGTAGTTATGAAATGCGACGGCGGATCGCTCGTATTCCTCTGTCAGACCGAGCTTCGCTGCTGCTCGAATGAGCAGTGAGTCGCGTGCCTCCAGCACGAGCGCTCCTTGTTTGGTGACTCGGTACATCTCTCCGAGAGCGCGCGCCGGATAGGCGCAGTGGTGCAGGCCAGCGTGAACGACAACGAAATCGAAACTGCCATCGGCGTAATGCAGCGCCTCAGTGTCGCCACGCTCCCACTTGTACCCCTGCAGGTCCCAGTCGACGCGGCCGTCGAGGTTACTGATCGTGACATCGGTGAAGCCGGCTTCGTGCAGCGCGTCTGCATCGACCGGACCGGCGCACACGGCGAGCGTTCTACTGCTGGTGGTTATCTTTCCTTCGTCCAGCAACCGCCGCAGGACATATGCGTAGAAGCTCATAAAATCCCTTTGATCGTGAGCGGTCGATGTTAACCGGGCCATTCAAGAGCAGGCAACGCAGCGTTGCAGTGACCGACGTGCGGCGGAGCATCGGCCGGAAGAGATAAAGGCGGCCGTCAAGGAAGGTATCAAAGAATGGTTGGACGATGGGCTCAGGGAGTAGACTTCCTGCACGGATGGTAAGGACGCTCAACGATGAATCGACGGACCTTCGTGGCTGGAGCCGGTGCGGTTGCTCTGGTTGCCTCGGGCAGGGTGCCAGCGGCCATAACTTCCGGAGAGGCCTGGGAGCGAGCGGCGGATATCGCACGCAAGGTGCGGGCGCCTGCCTTTCCGGATCGTGTCTTCGACATCACCAAATTCGGCGCAGTGGCCGATGGCACGACGTTGAATACCGCGATGATCGCGAAGGTCATCGAAGCCTGCGTTTCGGCTGGCGGCGGGCGGGTGCTCGTGCCGGCGGGAAAGTTCCTCACCGGGGCGATTCATCTCAAGAGCAACGTCGAGTTGCATGTCGCCGCGGGCGCGACGCTTTGCTTCGATACCGACCCGGCGAGCTATCCGCTGGTGTTCACGCGGTGGGAAGGCATCGAGCTCATGAACTACTCGCCGCTCATTTATGCCTTCGAACAGAAGAACATTGCCATCACCGGCAAGGGCACGCTCGATGGGCAGGGCAGCGCGCAGCATTGGTGGCCGTGGAAAGGGCGATGGGGTGGCACCATCGATCACGGCTGGGTCCAAGGCATGCCCACGCAGCTCGAAGCCCGCACCGAGCTTTTCAAGATGGCCGAGGTCGGTGTGCCGCCCGAGAAGCGTGTGTTCGGCGCAGGCAGCTATCTCCGCCCGCCATTCATTCAGGCTTATCGCTGCGAGAACGTGCTCATCGAAGACGTGCGTGTGCGCAACTCGCCGTTCTGGAACATACATCCGGTGCTGTGTCGGAATGTGACGGTGCGAGGCGTCGACGTGTTCGGGCACGGGCCCAACAATGACGGCATCGATCCGGAGTCGGTGGATCACATGCTCATCGAGGATTGTTCCTTCGATACTGGCGATGACTGCATCGCAGTGAACTCGGGGCGGAACGCGGATGGGCGACGACTCAACGTGCCATCCCAGAACATTCTGATTCGCAACTGCCGGATGAAGGCCGGGCATGGCGGCGTGGTCGTAGGCAGTCAGATCTCAGGCGGCGCGCGTTGGGTGTTCGCCGAGCATTGCCACATGGACAGCCCGGATCTCTGGTATGCGATCCGGTTCAAGAACAACGCATTGCGCGGCGGGCTGCTGGAGAACTTCTACTATCGCGACATCGATGTGGGGCAAGTCGGGCGCGCCGCGATCACGTGCGATTTCAACTACGACGAGGGCGCGAACGGTGCATTCATTCCGAAACTGCGCAACATCGTGGTTGAACGGATGCGGGTCGCGAAAGCCGGTCGAGTGCTGGACTCGCAGGGATTGCCCAAGGCCCCGGTGGACGACATCACTCTCAGGGATTGCGAGTTCAACCAGGTGACGCAGCCAAGCACCGTGAAGTACACACGCAGCGTGCGTCTGGAAAACGTCCGGGTGAACGGTGCGCTGGTCGAGTCGCTCGAGTAAGCGGAACTCGCCAGCACCTCCAGTCGGCGCGCACCTGGCGCGTCAACCTCCTCGGTCCACACGTAGCCGGTTGCTCACCGAAACGACACCGCTGATCGACTCCGCCAGATCCTCGGCCCGCCATCGAGCGAGCTTGTCCTGAACGGTGCCGCTCAATGTCACCTCGCCCTGTTGAACTGCGACGCTGACATCGCTGGCGTCGATCTGGGCGTCGTCGGTCAAGCGTTCGCAGATCAGCTCGGTCAGCCGCTCATCGCTGCGTGCATAGCCTTTCGGACCCCGCCCCCGATGCGACTTCAGATCCGCCCAACTCTGCTGGCCGCCATGCAACTCTCCATATGACCGCACTTCGCCATAGATGCGGTTATCCGGATGACGCTCTGGAGCGAACCGACCTACAGGCGGTCCGGGCTGCAGCTGGCTCGGCGCGATCGGCTGCTGCTCGCGACTGTAGCCTCCGCTCACGAAATCCCGTCGCGCGTAGTTGTCGCCAGGCCCGTAATAAGCGTCGCTGAACTCGCTGGTCTCCTGCGGCCTGTATTCACCTACGTCGGCGCCGCGGTCCTCGCGCATGTGCATGCGGTGGAACTCACGATCGTCTTCGCGCCAGCCGCGGCCTTTGTCGAACACAACGTTACGTCGCATGGCAGTCCTCCTGAGGATCTATCGAGCAACGCGACAGCGACGGGCAGGTTTCCTGCGATGAACCGACACGCCAGCGCGACGAATGACGAATGGACTGGTCACGGCGCTCGGACGCCCGTCCCGAAAGGCGTCGCGTCGTCACATTTCGCTGGGCGAGGCACGGCCGCCTGATTATCCGGGGCTCACCCGATCGAGGAGGTGAGCGTGATTTTCAAGAAGCACTGCTATGTAACGTCAGTTTTACTGGGTGTGGGCCTGGCAGGGTGCACGCCGGCCCATTTCATTCAGCGGGTTCGCCCGGCGCCGCCATGCAACGTGCAGATCTGCACGACCGTCGGCGCTGGTGAGGCGCGCTGCCGGTGCCAGACGCATGAGCAGACGCAGCGACAGATCCGTGAAATATATGGGCGGCAGCTCGGGTGAGCTGCCGCCCGAAAGCGGCGACGTGAGTCGCCGAGGGGGTTCAGGAACCGAGTGACAGCAGGCGAGCGTTGCCGCCGGTGGCGACCGTGTTCACGGTGAGCGTGCGCTCGGTTGCGAAACGGAACAGGTAGTGCGGGCCGCCGGCCTTCGGGCCGGTGCCTGACAAGCCTTCGCCGCCGAACGGTTGCACACCGACGACCGCGCCGATCATGTTGCGGTTGATGTAAATGTTACCGACCGCGGCCTCCGCGACGATTTCCTGCCATACGCTTTCGATGCGAGTGTGGACGCCGAGCGTCAGGCCGTAGCCGGCTTCGCGAATCGCCGCGAGCACCTCAGTTTTCAGTTTGTCGCGCTGGTAGCGAACGACGTGCAGGATCGGGCCGAACTCTTCGCTGGTCAGCTCACGAGCGTCCTCGAGCTCGAACATGCGTGGCGCGACGTAGCTGCCCTCGGTGCGCACCTGGTTCAGATCGCACTGCTTGAGCAGTGTCACGCCTTTCTGCGTTAGCTTTTTGCTGTAGTCCTCGAGTTTCGACGCGGCGCTCCAGTTGATGACCGGGCCGACGTCGGTGGACGGCTGCGACGGATCGCCGATGTGCAGCTCGTTCATGCCACCGGCAATCAGCTCGATGAGCCGGTCCGCGACTTCTTCCTGCACGAACAACAGGCGCAACGCCGAGCAGCGCTGGCCGGCGGACGTGAATGCCGAAGTGAGCACATCGTCGGCCACCTGTTCGAGCAGGGCAGAGGAGTCGACGATCATTGCGTTGATGCCCCCCGTCTCGGCGATCAACGGCACGATCGCTCCGTCGCGCGCGGCGAGCGCGCGATTGATGAACTGAGCGGTCGAGGTCGAGCCGGTGAAGCACACCCCACCCAGCGCCGGATGCTTGAATGCAGCTTCGCCGAAGGCCTTGCCGGCCGCCGGAACGAAATGCAGCACGTCGTGCGGCACGCCGGCCTCGTGCAGCAGTCGCACGGCCAATGCAGCGATCAGCGGCGTCGATTCCGCCGGTTTCGCAACGACGCTGTTACCAGCAACCAGGGCAGCGGTCACCTGGCCGAGGAAGATGGCGAGCGGAAAATTCCACGGGCTGATACATGCAAACACACCGCGACCGCGCAGGCTGAGTTTGTTGTCTTCACCGGTCGGCCCCGGAAGTGCCATCGGCTCCGCAAAGTGCTCGCGAGCCTGGGCCGCGTAGTATCGACAGAAATCCTCGGCCTCGCGGACTTCGGCAATCGCGTCGGGCAGCGTTTTGCCGGCTTCCTTGACGAGCAGTCTCACCAGCTCGGCACGGTGCGCGCGCAACTTATCCGCCGCGGCAACCAAACAAACAGCGCGATGCGTCGCGCCAGCCTCATCCCACGCGTGTCGTGCTCGAGCGGCTTTGTCGAAAGCGAGTGCGATGTCTGCCTGGGTTGCGACGCTCACATAACCGACCAGCTCGGCGAGATTCGCCGGGTTGCGCACTTCATGAGGCGTCGATTCGATCTTTCCGGCCAGCGTCGACGGCACCGCATGCGGCAGCTCGCCGGATTTTTGCAGCGACGCGATCTGCTGGGCCAGCTCTTGAGGATTGCCCCAGTCCACGCCGGCGGAATTTTCGCGGGAGGCGCCGTACAGGTCGTTCGGCAAAGGAATGTGCGGGTTGGTCATGCTGTCTGCCGCTTGCAGGACTGCAATCGGATCCTCCACTACGTTTTCGACGGGAACGCTTTCATTCATGAACCGGTTGACGAACGAGCTGTTCGCGCCGTTCTCCAGCAAGCGGCGCACCAGGTACGACAACAGTTCTTCGTGCTGTCCGACGGGCGCGTAGGCGCGAACGCGTGGGAAACCTTCGATCTGGCGCTTGGCTTCGGCGTGCAACAGCGCGCCCATGCCGTGCAGACGCTGGAACTCGAACTTTGCCCCCGGCGGTCGCAGCTCCAGGACGGCGGCGATGGTGTGCGCGTTGTGAGTCGCGAACATCGGATAGATCACGTCCCGATGGTTGAACAGGCGCTCGGTGCAGGCGAGATAGGAAACATCAGTGGACACCTTGCGTGTGAACACTGGATAGGAGCTGAGGCCGCGTTCCTGAGCGCGCTTGATCTCCGCGTCCCAGTAAGCACCTTTCACCAAGCGCACGCAGATACGACGACCGGTCTCGCGCGCGAGCGCAGCGACCCACTCGATCACGTACGGCGCGCGCTTGCCGTAAGCCTGAATGACGATACCGAGGCCTTGCCACGATTGCGTCTGGCGGTCGCGCGCCAGCGCTTCGAACACGCTCAAGGACAGGTCGAGGCGATCGGCTTCTTCGGCATCGATGGTGAAACCAACGTCGGACGCGGCCGCACGACGGGCCAGATCCATGACGATGGGTGCCAGGCGCTGCATGACCAGGCCTTCGTGCAGCAGGTCGTACTTGGGCTCGAGCGCCGATAGCTTCACGGACAGATTGGAGCGCTCGTCGATCGGTGTACCTTTACGCTGCGAACCGATCGCGTCGAGCGCCTGCTCGTACGATTTGCGATAGCGCTCGGCGTCGGCCCACGTGCGCGCGCCTTCACCCAACATGTCGAACGAGCACAGCGACAGCTCCGGCGTCTTGGCCGAACGCTCCAGCGCCTCTTCAATGGTCCGGCCGACGACGAATTCGCCGCCGATGATCCGCATGGCCTGCCGGAACGCGGCGCGCAGCACCGGCGCACTGATTCGGCGCGACAACCCTTGCAGCCACGAAGCCGTTTCGTCCTTCGCCTGCTTCGGTGCCTCGACCAACCGGCCGGTCAGCATCAAGCCCCACGTGGATGCGTTCACCCAAGTCGAATGCGAGGCGCCGGCGTGGGCCGCCCAGTTTCCGGACGCGATTTTGTCCGCGATCAGGCGGTCGGCGGTCTCGTCATCGGGGATGCGGAGCAAGCCCTCCGCCAGGCACATCAGCGCAACGCCTTCCTCGTTGGACAGCGCGAACTGCTGCAGGAACGAGTCGAGCAGCGGCCGTTCACGGGAGCGGGCCCGGGCGCCGCTGACCAATTGCGCCGCCCGCTGCTTCGCGCGAGCCCGCGCATCGGCCGAGAGGCTTGAGCTTTTCAGCAGAGCTTTGACGCAGCTGGCCTCGTCCTGGAGCGTGGCGTTGCGGATCTGCTGACGCAGCTGCTCGAGCGAGGGAGCGACGGGAACGGCGGAGGATTGAGCGACCATGAGGTGCAGAAGAGCCGAATCGGACGGTGGGCGGGACTTGTAGTAACCAGGGTGAAAGCACTAGCGTATTGCGGTCAGAGCCGTCGAAACGACCTAAAAATGGGGTGTAATCCGTGAAATCAACTGGCACGAGTGCAGGGATGGTTCTGGACAAGATCGACCAGCGCATCCTTGCCCGGCTGCAGGAGGACGGGCGGGTGTCCATGGCACAGCTCGCCCGGGAGCTGCACATCAGCGTGACGCCCTGTGTCGAGCGGGTGCGTCGGCTGGAGAAGCACGGCTATATCACCGGCTATCGCGCCGATCTGTCGCCCGCGCATCTCGGGCAGAACCTGCTCGCGTACGTGCAGGTGGCGCTCGATCGCACCACGCCGGAAGTATTCGATCGCTTCCGAACGGCCGTGGAAGTGCTCGAATTCGTGCAGGAGGCGCACATGGTGGCCGGTGGTTTCGACTATCTGTTGAAGATCCGCGTGCGCGACATGAAGGAATATCGGAGCGTGCTCAGCTCTCACATTGCATGCATCAAAGGCGTGCAGCAGACGCACACGTATTTCGTGATGGAGGAGGTCAAGAGCTCGAGCAAGGTGCGCGTGCCGTCGCGCTAGTGCGAGCTCATCCAGTGCCCGCTGGTGCGCGAATGTGGCGCCCGTTGCGCCGCAGGCCCGCAATGCTTGTAGGCGTTAGCCGGGCAGATGACAATTCGTTGACGGCTTATGTGAATAAGTCGCCCCGGATTGCATTACTATCGCCAGAGTAGTCGTCGAGCCTCCAGAATCGCCCGTGGCGCGAATGCGAGAACCATGGCCATGGCGATTGCAAGCAACCCGAATCTTCGCGTCGAGCACTCGATTACATCAGCGGTAATGCCAGTTTCTCAGTCGGAACCCACGCCGGCCGCAACGGAGCGGCGGGCGAGTTATTGTATTTTCCAGGAGCCGTGGTGGCTCGATGCGGTGGCGCCGGGGGGCTGGCGGGAGCTCACTGTGTCTTCGGGCGGTGTGCTGCGGGCACGCTGGCCGATCTACGAAGAAAAGCGCGGCTTGTTTCACGTGATCACGTTGCCGCCGCTGACGCACCGGCTGGGCCCGTGGCTGGATCTGGGTGACGCCACCAAGAGCTCACGCCGCTACGAGCTCGAAAAAGATCTCACGGTCGCGCTGCTCGATCAGCTGCCGGAATACGACATCCTGCAGATCAATTGTCACAGCGGCATCACCAACATGCTGCCGTTCGTCTGGAATGGCTTCGAGGAGATGGCGCGTTACACGTACGTGATCGATCTCGCTCAGAGCGAGGAAGAGCTGTGGGGCGCGCTGCGAGAAAACATTCGTCGCGAGAGTCGTAAGGCACGCAAGCAGCTTGTCATCGAGGCGACGACGGATATCGAAGCGTGCATCAGGCTCATCGGCAAGTCGTATGCGCGCCAGGGCAATCCGAATCCATTCGATTCAGCTCCGATGCGTCGTCTCGACGCGGCCTGTGCGCAACGGGGCCGGCGCGAGATTCTAGTGGCGCGCGACGAGAGCGGTGCGCTGCATGCCGCGCTCTATCTCGTCTGGGACGACAAGGTCACTTATTACCTGGCGGGTGGCGCCGATCCGGAGCTTCGCACCAGCGGCGCGCACAGCCTGCTCGTGTGGGAAGCCATCGTGCGATCGAAGACGCGCAGCGTGGAGTTCGATATGACCGGTTCCATGGTCGAGAGCATCGAACGCTTCTTCCGCGCATTCGGCGGCCAGCAGCGCATCTATTTCAGCCTGAACAAAATGAGCCGCCGCGCGCGCGTCGCCTGGCACGGCAAGAAGATGATTCAGGCGATGCTCGGGCTCAAGGGCTGACCGTCGCCTTGCAGTACTGCTCGACATACGCCTGATGTTTCGGCAGCTGCAACACTGTGTGGTCCACGTGTGATTTGATCTGATCCAGGAATCGCGACAGCTCCGCGTCGCCCATCAAATCCGCCACCTGATGATATTGCTTGGGCACGATGCCCTGGCCGAGCATCACCTGGATCCAGGAGTTTTCGGCGAACAGCTCATTCTGAGCGCGGAACACCCGGCCGGTCTCGCGGAACAGCTCGATACGATGCTGCAGCGAAGCCGGGATCTCCATGCTGCGGCAGGCATTCCAGAACGGCGTGTCCCGACGATTGGTCACGTGGTAATGCAGGACGATGAAGTCGCGGATGTGCTCCAGTTCGGCCACCGTCTGGCGATTGAATTCCTCGAGGTCGCTCGGGTTGATCGTCTCGTTGGGAAACATCTGCAGCAGCCGGATGATGCTGCGGCCGATCAAATGAATGCTGGTCGACTCCAACGGCTCGATGAAGCCGCTCGCGAGCCCGACGGCCACGCAGTTCTTCACCCAGGTCTGTCGACGCTGGCCCGGCTTGAACTTGATGAGCCGAGGTTCGGTGCGCACCTTGCCTTCGATATTGGCGAGCAGCGATTGTTTCGCCTGTTCGTCGCTGAGATAACGGCTGCAGTAGACCATGCCATTGCCCACTCGATGCTGCAGCGGAATGCGCCACTGCCATCCGGCTTCACGTGCAATGGATCGCGTGTAGGGAACTGCTTCGCCGACCGATTCCGTTTGTACGGCGACGGCGCTGTCGCACGGCAGCCAGTTCGACCAGTCTTCGTACGGCTCGTGCAGCGTCTGGCCGATCAGCAGCGCGCGGAAGCCGGTGCAGTCGATGAACAGATCGCCTTCGATCTCCGCGCCCGAGTCCAGGCGAATCGCCTTGATGAAGCCCGTCTGGTCGTGCGTGAGGACGTTGGTGATCTTGCCCTCGATGCGTTTCACGCCATAGCCTTCGCTGAACCTGCGAAGGAATCTCGCATACAGCCCCGCATCGATATGGAACGCGTAGTTCATGCCGCCGCGGGGCAGATGAGCGAACTTGTTCTCCAGCGCGGCCTTGAGCTCGACGCAGTAATCGCCGTAGTCGCTCGCGAGATTGCGTTGCCGGCCCTTCAGCCAGAAGTGCTGGAAGCCGGCCGTCCAGTGATCTTTGCCGGTCGTGCCAAACGAGTGAATGTAGTGCTGGTTCACGTCACGCCAGTTCTCGAAGCCGATGCCCAGCTTGAACGTGCCTTGCGTCGCGGCCATGAACTCCTGCTCGTTGATGTCCAGCAGGCGATGAAAGGTCACCAGGGTCGGAATGGTGGCTTCGCCGACGCCGACCGTGCCGATCTCGTCCGACTCGACCAGCTTGATGTCGAGGGCCTTGCCCAGCGTTCGCGACAGGCCGGCGGCCACCATCCAGCCTGCCGTGCCGCCGCCGGCGATGACGATCTTCTGGATGCGTTTGCTGGTCATGCGACTCCCCTAACGATTCAATCTTTGTAGCAGCCGTGCGCGGATGTCGCGGGCGAGATCGGCGTCCATGGGCGACAACGCGCCGCGAGCGGCTGCTGGAATGTGAGCGGCGGTCTGCGGATCCGCCTCGAACACATAATGACGAAACAGGTTGAACCAGGCGTCGCGCTGTTCTTTCGGCAGATCGCGCACGGTCATGATCGCGTACATCAGTGCGCCGATGGGCGAGTCCATGAACGCGGGCGACTGACGCCACCAGTAGTTCACCAGCACGTTGAGCGAATCGAGGGCTTCGATGTGATGCCACCACATGCTGGGAATGAAGATCGCGTCGCCCGGACTCAGCTCGGCGACCTGCGCGTGCTGTGCAGCCACCGCGAACTTCGGAAAGCGCTGTAGGTCGGGATTCGCGAAGTCGACCAGACTGATGGCCTGGCCGGCGGGCGTGAAATCCAATGGCCCGATATACAGATTCTCCAGCTGTTCTGGCGGGAACAGCGTGAAGCGTCGATGACCGACGGCGACGCACGCGATGTTGTCAGGCAGATCGTGGTGAGCGGCGATGCGCGTGCGATTGCCCAGCCAGATGCTGACCAGCGGCCGGCGATCGCCGAATCCGAGGTCGTTCTCATTGCGCAAGCCGGGCAGGCACGTGTCGACGGTCGTCGAGCCGACGTAGATGGCGGGCGGCTGCGGCGCATGTTTGTGGCGCTCGACTTCATCGAGCATCACATCCAGCTTCAGTTTGACTGCTTTGAAGTTGAAGCCACTGAGGTCTTCGTTATAGAAGAACCGGCCCTGGATGTCCGGTGCGCCGAGCAGGGCGCCGACCGTCGCGTCACGATAGAACTTGCGGATGTAAGCGATCGCGGATTGATTCGATTCCAGCCCCGCACGCACCAGCGGCCAATCCTCCACCAGACCTTTGAGCACGACCGGCTGCGTCGACAACAGCACGTCGTCCGGCAGCGCGCGCGGATCGATGCCCGTGAGCTCCGGAATTTTCTTAGCGGTCGCCAGCATTGAGCTCGTTCACACGCTCGATCAGCGCACGGAAGTTGGATAGCGATGCGATCGCCATGTAGATGGCCTGCAGATGACCAGCACGATTCAAGCGTTCCAGCACCGCGCCGTTCAGATCGGCCAGGCGCTCTTCCTTGATCGTGTAGAAGCCGGCGAGGCGATGCTGCGAGCCATCGTTCAGCTGGACATCCAGCACGAACGACTCCAGCAGTTCGTACTGCAGCAACGCGCCGATGAAGTGCTCGCTGGCGGCCAGGCCCTGGTGGATGGCGAGCAGCAGCGAGCTCATCCGTTCGAGGAATTCGCTGTTGCCGCCGAACTCGCGAAAGATCGGCTCGCCCTGCGTGCGGCTGACGCGCGGATGCTCCAGGTCGATATGCACCATGGGCTGGCGATCCTGCGAGAAGCCGATCAGGAACGGCAGGCGCTCGATGGTCATCGGAATGTACGTCGCATTCCAGCCGCGAGCGGTGAGAAACAGGTTCTGACCGTCTTTGAAGCCCAGCAGCGCAACGGGTTCGAATTGTCCCTGCGCATTCTTGCGGAACACGATGGGATAGTGCGCCTGCAGGTTGCGGAACTCCGCCGGGAACGTCGCCGCGAGCATGACGTTGTCGCCAAACTCGGCGCTGCGGGTCGTGATCACACGCAGGTCTTTGTGATCGACATTGTTCAGCAGGACAGGGTTGCTCATAGCGCGCTATATCTTCGACAGACCGTGACGCTCGATATGACTGATCAGCGCGCGGTTGGTGGGTAATGCCGCCAGCATCTTGCTCGTCAGCGCCGCCGCTTCCCGAAAGTAGCTATCGGCGCGGTCGGCATCATCCGCACGGCGGGCCGCGCCGGCGCGATCGGGTCGAAAGCCCATTCCGTACAGCACATATTGATAACTGGCGGACGGAAACACTTCCTCGACCCGATGGAAATCGTAACGGGACGGCGGCTGATGGCGCCACAGCGTCAGCTGTTCCCGCAGCCGGTCCGGGATCGACTCGGGGCGGCGGTTGTCGATCCAGAAAGCCGAGTCGGTGCGCTGGGTCAGCACGTAATGCAGCTTCAGGAAGTCGATCACTCGCTCCCACCGGTACGTGAACGAGTCGTTGAACCGGCGCGCGACGATGTCCATTGCAGCGCGCGTTGCCGGCATCTGATCTCTGAGCATGGCGGCGGCCAGTTCGACCAGCGCGAGCGCCGAAGCTTCCAGCGGCTCGATGAAGCCCGCCGAAAGGCCGATGGCGACGCAGTTACGATGCCAGAACTTCTCGCGATAGCCTGGGTTGAAAGAGAGCTTGCGCGGCGACGGCATGTCCGGCGGCCCGCCGGTGCGCTCGATATATGCGCGCAGCTCGCGTTCAGCGGCGTCATCCGATGTGTGTGCGCTCGAATAGACATGGCCGATTCCCCGGCGGGTTGGCAGGCCGATGTCCCAGATCCAGCCGTTGCTTTGCGCCGTCGAAATCGTCTGCGACGCTATCGGGCTGTCGTCATTCCGATGGGGCACTTGAACGGCGAGCGCCGAGTCGTTGAACAGGACGTGCTGCTGCGACTTGAACGGCACGCGATAGTGCTGGCCCAGCAACAGCGATTGCAGACCGCTGCAATCGACGAACAGGTCGGCGGCAATGGCGCCGTTCTCTTTCGTTTGCACGGACGCGATATCGCCGCTGTCGCGTGTGTTGATGCCGACGACGTGATCGAGAATGTGATGCACGCCGAGCTGCTCGACGCAGTGCTTGCGCAGGAACAGACCGAACTTGCCGGCATCGAGGTGATAAGCGTAGTTGGCAACGGCTGCGTACTCGGGCGTCGCCGCTTGTTTGGGCGCCTTGTTGTGCGCGCACAGGTGCGGCTGGAAGCTCACCAGGTCGGCGAACGGCACGGCGGCGTGTCGCTCCAACCAGCCCGCGACCAGGTTGGTCTCGGTATAGCCGTGCGGCAGAACGAAAGGATGAAAGTAACTATCGTCGTTTCGCGTGCTGACCCATTGCTGGAACCTGGAGCCCTGCTTGAACGAGGCGTCACATTCCCGAATGAAGTCGGTTTCGGTGACGCCGATGCCTCGCAGGGTGTCGCGCATCGTCGGCCAGGTGCCTTCGCCGACACCGATGGGCGCGAGATTGGGAGATTCGAGCAGCGTGATTCGCAGCGTCGGGCCGGTGCGCGAGCGATGCTCGGCCGCCAGCACCCCGGCGGTCAGCCAGCCGGCCGAGCCGCCACCCACGATCATGATGTGTTGGATCTCCGCCATGGCCCAATATTGCCTGTAAAAAGAAAAAGCCGCCGGGGGAAACAGCGGCTTTTCCTGCCTGCAGCGCCTGCAGGCCCCGGCTTCAATTGCCGAACTTGTAGCGCGCGCCGATCATGAAGCGCGGCCCGGTCTGCTGGACCATGATGACCTGGTGCTGGTTGCGGCCGTGCTGGCGATAGATCTCGTCGGTGAGATTGATCGCCTCGGCCATCAGGGTCAGGTTCTCGTTCCAGTTGTAGCTGGCATTCACGTCCACCTGTCCGTATGCCTCGGTGTACACCGGATTGGGCAGGCCGCCGCCGTCGATGGTGTTGGCGAGGAACTTGTCACGCCAGTTGTACGCCGCGCGCACCTGGAACTTGTCGTTCTCGAAGAACGCCACGAAGTTCGCCGCGTCGCTCAGGCCGACCAGCGCGAACTGATCGTCCAGAGAGTTGTTGTTGTACACCAGGCTGGAGTCCACCATCGTGTAGTTCGCCGATACGCCGAAGCCCGAGTCGCCGAACATATGCTGGAGGTTCAGCTCCCAGCCATCGAGCGAGGCCGAGCGTTGATTCCTCGGCACCTTGATGGCGAACGTCGCGATCGGATCGCCGGGCACGCCGGCGATGTGGCCCCGGGTAACGTCCACGCCCGGATCGTTGGCGTGATTGGCAAAGATGAACTGGCGAATGCAGGTGAGCGTGTTGCAGCCCGACGCCACCGCTTCGTTGTAGTACCCGCCGAAGGCCGGCGTCAGCAACTCGTACGGCGTCTGCTGCTCGATGGCAGTGCCGATGTAATTGTCGATGTTCTTCTTGAAGTAGCCCACCGACATGTAGCTGGATTCGCTGTAGTACCACTCGAGCGACAGATCGAAGTTCTGCGACTCTAGCGGCTTGAGCTGTGGATTACCCTGCGCACCCGTGCCGCCGTCGATCCGGACCAGCTGGTCCAGCGTGCGGCCGCCCTGGATCTTGTCCCACACCGGCCGGCCGATGCTCTCTCCGTAGCTCGCGCGCGCCCTGAGACTGTCCGTGAGGTCGACCGCGAAGTCGAGGCTCGGCAGAACGTAGTCGTACTTGCCTTCCAGCTGCTCGAACGTGCCGCCGCTCTGCTGCAGTGAGAATTCGTTCTCGGCCACCCACACGATACCGGTGGAGACGGGCACGAAGGCGCGCGAGGTCACCTCGGTTTCTTCATAGCGCAGGCCGACGGCGCCCTGCATCGGCAGGCCCCATTCCCACTTCGTGCTGAACTGAACGAATGCGCTCTTCGATTTTTCCTGGACGCGGCGGTCGGTGGTGAAGATTGGCGACGCACGATACAGCGCCTCGTCCCCCACCGCGCGAGCCGCGAGCGCGCGCACCGTCTCGAAGTCGAAGGTGAAGAACTGGTTGAACAGGGCCGGGTTGTTGCTGCCAGAGATGTTGTCGAAGTAATGGCGCACGGTGTCGGCGCGCCAAACGTCGTCGGGATAATCCGCCGGATCCGTCGCGCCCGACCAGGTGTCCGCCTGCACGTTCGAGTACGCCGAGCGGTTTTTCACATCGGTCAGCGCCACGCCGAAATCGAGCCGTGAATCTTCGAGAAATTCCAGATCGCCGGTCAGCTGCGCCTGCTTGATGTCGCTCTTCATGTAGCTGTTGCGGAAGCTCGAGCCGGTGACTTCCATCTGCGAGGCATCGATGCCGTTCTGCCCTGGCGGCAGCTCCACGCTGATGACGGGGAAATCGCGCGAGAAATCCGCAGTGGTCGTGCCACGGAAGAAGCCGGCCACGCCGAGCACTGCGTTGGAACCATACGGGCTGTCGGCACCCGACTCGGCCGACGAATCGTGATAGTCGAACTGCAGGCCGAGGCGGTCCGTCGGGCGCCATTCGACGTTGAAACCCAGCGACTTGTTTTCGTTCTTGGTGCCGAACTTCGCGCCGCCCATCGCGAGATCGCTGCTCGCCGGCACGATGGTCTCGGAATAGATCAGCGGTGCGGCCACCGGACCATCGGTCCAGCTGCTGGAGGAGGGCCCGAAGTTGAACCACACCGACAATTCGTTGCGCTGTTGCGCGATTCTGTTCTCGGAGTAGGTGTAATCGAGGGTCGTCGTGATCGTGTCCGTCGGCGCATATTGCAACGTCAGCTGGCCGTTGGTGCGCTTGCGCTCCACGCCGTTGACGCTATAGCCGAGGTTCTGCGGCACCGAATAGATATCGCTGGGGCCGGGCCGATTGACGATGTTTTCCGAGCCCGGCTCGCCGGGCACGGGAATCCTGCCCCAGCTGTTATCGTCATCGCCGCGGAACGGTCGCCAACCGTTGCCGACCGTGGCCTGGTTGTAGCCGAAGTCGCGTTCCTGGTAGCTCGCGCTCAACGCGATGCCGAACCTGTCGTCGCCGAAGGTCTGGCTGTAGATGCCGGAGACTTCCGGCGTGATCGAATCGCCCTGCAGGCTGCTCGGCAGATTGTCCACCGACGTGTCCATCACGCCCTTGGCGCCGAAGCTGGTGTGCAGACCTGGATTGTCCAGCGGCCGAGCCGTCTTGATATTGATGGTCGCGCCGATGCCGCCGGTCGGCGTCGCCGCACGACTGGTCTTGTAGACCTCGATCGCCGAGATCGCCTCGGATGCGAGGTTTGCGAAATCGAAAGCGCGCGATGCCGATGCGCCGGTGTCTTCCAATGCCGAAGCGGGCATCTGGCGCCCGTTCAACAACACCAGGTTGAAGTCGGGGCCGACGCCACGCACCGTCACTTTCGAGCCTTCGCCCAGCGAGCGGTCGATCGACACACCGCTGACGCGCTGCATGGATTCGGCGAGGTTGGTGTCCGGGAACTTGCCGATGTCTTCGGCGACGATGCCGTCCATCACGCCTTGCGAGGCGCGCTTCAGCTCCATCGAGGAGGTGAGGCTGCCGCGGATGCCGGTGACGACCACCTCTTCGAGCTCGCTGGTTTGCTGCGAGAACGCCGGCAGTGCCACCGCCGTTCCGAGAATCAAAGAGATAGCACGCGCTAGTTTATTGCCCTGGAATGCGCGATCGCTCACGACTCGTACCCCCCGTGTCCATTCGTCGCCAATTTATTGTTGCCCCCGGCGTGGCCGGTACAGGCCAGTAAACACCGGATGAAAGCGCTTACAAATTACGGTAGCATGCTCCCGAGCGTTCCGGCAAGCGGGCACTTGCGCGGGATGTGGCGAAGTGTGCGGGAAGCGGTCATAGTGACCGCTAACAGCCACGCATGACGACCAATCACGATTACAAACATCGGCGAGTCACATGCTGCAAGGAAAATTGAACATCGCATTCGTGGCGCTCACGGTTGCGATCGGGGGCTTCCTGCTCGGCTTCGACGCCACGGTGATCTCGGGCGTGGTGCCGTTCATCAAGGAATATTTTTCTTTGAGCGGCGCCAGCGGCGATCTGAAGCTGGGCTTTGCCGTCAGCAGCCTCGGGTGGGGCGCGATGGCGGGCAACGCGCTTGCCGGCCCGTTGAGCGATCGTTTCGGACGGCGGCGGGTGCTGCTCGGTACCGCGCTGCTATTCGTGTTGTCTTCCTTGCTGGCTGCAACCGCAACTTCGTTTCCGAGTTTCGTGGTCGCACGCATCGTGGGCGGGCTGGCCGTCGGTGGCGCGATTCTGATTGCGCCGGTGTACATCGCGGAGATCGCGCCGGCCGACAAGCGCGGCGGTCTGGTGTCGCTGAATCAATTGATGATCGTCATCGGCATCTCGGCATCGTTCTTCTCGAACTATTTCCTGCTGGATCTGGGCGAGCACAACTGGCGGTACATGCTCGGCGTGCAGATGGTGCCGGCGGTGCTGTATTTCACGTTGTTGTGGTTCGTTCCGGAGAGTCCGCGCTGGTTGTTGCTGAAGCGCAGAGATGAGGCGGCGCTCGCGGTGCTGCGCAGAGTCGCGGGAGAGCAGCAGGCGCAGGAGAACCTGCAACAGATCCAGCGCAGCCTGAACACGAAAGCCGTGTCGCGCGGCTTTCGCGGGCTGCTCGACTCGCGCGTGCGGCTGATCATGATCGTCGCGCTCGGCCTGGCGTTCTTCCAGCAGATCACCGGCATCAACGCGATCTTCTATTACCTGCCGACCATCTTCGCGGAAGCGGGCGGCGGCGTGAACGACGCCTTCCGGCAGGCCGTGCTGGTGGGCGTGGTCAACGTGCTGATGACGTTCGTTGCGATCTGGCTGATCGACAAGCTGGGCCGCAAGCCGCTGCTCCTCATGGGTATCGCCGGCATGGCATTGTCCCTGTTTGCGATCAGCTGGGCTTTCGGCCAGGAAAGTTACAACGCCCGGCTGGTGCTGATCGCCATCATCGGCTTCGTCGCCTCGTTCGCGATTTCGCTCGGGCCGGTCATGTGGGTGCTGCTCTCGGAAATATTTCCGAACGAACAGCGCGCCGCGGCCATTTCGGTGGCAGGATTCTGGAACGCTCTGGTCAGCGCCACGGTCACGATGATATTTCCCTGGGCGCTGTCGACCTTGAGCTCGAGCCTCACCTTTCTGGCATTTGCACTGTTCGCGACCGCGGCGTTGCTGTTCGTGGTGCTGCTCGTGCCTGAAACCAAGGGCCGTACGCTCGAGCAGCTGGAGAGCGATCTGATGACCGCCAAAGCATGATTGTTACTGCACGACGATGAGCAAGCGAGCTGCCAACGACAACGCCAAGAAGCGCGCTACGGTCGCACTGCCGGATTCCCCGCCCACGCTGGAGATGGTGGCGAAGGAAGCTGGCGTGTCGATCGCGACCGTATCCCGCATCATCAACGGCACCGCCAAGGTGAGCGCCGAGCGCAAAGATGCGGTCGAGGCGGCCATCGCCAAGCTCAATTTCCGTCCGAACGCGGCGGCGCGCGGGCTGGCATTGGGCAAGTCCAACACCATCGGTGTCATCACCCAGGCGATCGACAGCCCGTTCTACGGCGAAGGTCTGCGAGGCATCGAGGATTATCTGCAGCAGCGTGGTTACACCGCGCTGTTCATGAGCGGTAATTGGGACGAACGGGACGAGGAGCGCTGCATGGCGGAGCTGCTCTCCCGGCGCGTGGACGGCATCATCATTTTCTCGGGGCGACTGCAGGACCGGCAGCTGGCTCATTACGCGAAGCAGGTGCCGCTGGTGGTGAGCGGTCGCAGTCTCAAGGCCGCAAACATTTTCAGCTTGCCGGTGGACGACGAGCGCGGCGCGCTGCTGGCGACGCGGCATCTGATCGAGCTGGGGCATCGTCGCATTGCCTTCATCGCCGGCATTCTGGATCACCCGGACGCGTCGTTACGTTTCAAAGGCTATCGCCGTGCGCTGGCGGAGGCCGGGATTGCGCATGATCCGAAGCTGGTCGTGCCCGGCGACTTCCATGAAGAAGGCGGTGTCGAGGCGACCATGCGGCTGCTGCGGTCTGGAAACAAGTTCACCGCGCTGTTCTGTGTGAACGATCAGACCGCCTACGGTGCGTGCCTCGCGTTGTATCGCAGCGGCTTGAATTGCCCGCGCGATGTTTCGGTCGTCGGCTTCGACGACCTGCATTCCTCCTCGTATCGAGTGCCGCCGCTCACCTCGGTGCGTCAATCGATCCGCGTGCTGGGTGAAAGCTCGGGCGCGGCGATGCTGCAGATGTTGCAAGGTGAGCAGCCGAACATTTCCCTGCCGCAGGTCCAGCTGATCGTGCGTGAATCGACCGCGGCGCCTGCCAAAGAATGACCAGATGAGCGAGCAACTACCGGTAGCCGAGCTGCGTCGGCGCTTTGCCAGCAATTTCGTCTGGGGCGTCGCCACCAGCGCTTTCCAGATCGAAGGCGCGGCGCGCGCCGACGGCAAGGGTCCATCGATCTGGGACGAGTTCTGCCGCGTGCCCGGCGCGATCGCCGATGGCGGCACCGGCGATGTGGCGTGCGATCATTATCATCGGCTCGAATCCGACCTGGATCTGATCGCCGATCTGGGCGTGACGGCGTATCGGTTTTCCATTTGCTGGCCGCGCGTTCAGCCCGCCGGCACTGGCGCATATAACGAGCGCGGCATCGGCTTTTACGAGCGCCTGGTGGACGGTTTGCTGGAAAGAGGCATTCAGCCTTACGCGACCCTGTATCACTGGGATTTGCCGGCAGAGCTGCAACATCGCAGCGGCGGCTGGTTCGGGCGCGATACGGCGTATCGATTCGCGGAGTACGCCGAGGTGATCTCGCGTCGCTTGGGTGACCGCATCGTATCGATCGCGACTCACAACGAGCCCTGGGTCTCGGCGGTGCTGGGTTACGAACGCGGCGTGTTCGCGCCGGGCGTGAAGGATCGCCGCATCGCTTATCAGGCCAGTCATCATTTGTTGCTGAGTCATGGGCTGGCGGTGCAGGCGATGCGCGCCGCGGGTATCAAAGCGGAACTGGGGATCGTGTTGAACATGTCGCCGGTGCGGCCGGCGACGGATTCCGAGCTCGATGCGCACCATGCGCGGCTCGAAGATGGGCGCCTGGTCCGCTGGTACACGGACGCCTTGTTCAAGGGGCAGTATCCGAGCGACATCGTCGAGCATCTCGGCGCGGATGCTCCCGTGATCCAGGCCGGTGACGCGGCGTTGATCGCGCAGCCCTGCGACTTCGTCGGCATCAACTACTATCACCCGACGGTATCGAGCAGCTCCAACCCAGCGTCGCCGGCTTCAAGCGGCGCGGCAGTCACCGATATGGGCTGGGAAGTCGCGCCGCGCGGGCTCTCGGATTTGTTGCTGCGCCTGAAGCGCGACTATCGATTGCCGCCGATCTATATCACCGAGAACGGCGCGGCTTATCGCGACCAGTTCGTGGACGGGCGGATCGAGGACGAGCAGCGGCGGCAATACATCGAGTCGCATCTGCTCGCGGTGGCCGAGGCGATCGATCGCGGTGTCGACGTGCGAGGCTATTTCGTCTGGAGCTTGATGGACAACTTCGAGTGGGCCGAGGGCTATCGCAAGCGGTTCGGCATCGTACACGTCGATTACGCGACACTGCGCCGGACGTTGAAACGCAGCGGTCTGTGGTATCGAGCGCTGCTCAAGAGCGTGAACGCGTGACGATCAGCACATGCCCACGGGCAGGATCAGTTGAGTGGCTTCCGGCTGCGCAGCGCGGCGGCCGCGGGCGCGGCCCCTGTTGCTTCGGCCACGCGGTCCGGCATGAATCGCTGAAAGGGTCTCGCGGGCCGCTTCGGTGGCATCGGTTGCGGATTCATAACCGAGCATGCGCGTGAAGAGATCAGCCATCGGCGTGTGCTGATAGCTGTGCAGCTCGTAGCTGTAACCGTCCTGGTCGTAGAAAATCCGTGCGTATCCTTGCTCGGTGTGGAGTAGATCGACCAGCGTGCGCATCGCCTTCGCCAGCGGGGTGAAAGGAGACTCGACCGAAGCATCGAGAGTTGCCATAACCGGCAGTATAAGAAGTACAGGGTGGCCAAAAGAGGCGACCAGTCCGCAGTCCCAACATTTTCGGGGAACGCCTTATTCATTTTCCGCCATGCCCGTCGGCGTTGACATGGCCACCTGCTTCGGTCCCCAAGCCAAGCATCAGCTTGGCAAACGCATACTGCCGCGTATTTCTCGTCCCGCGGAGGGTGCGATGCAGTCACGTTCACGCGAGCGCTGGCGGGCGCTGCCGGCCTGTTTTAGCAAGAATTCACGATCCACCGTCACTTAAACTCATCGTGCATGCGACAGCGAGGTCGCGATCGACAGGCGAGGGTGCATCCATGAAAGTGGTGATCACGGGCGGCACGGGATTTCTCGGTCAGCGGCTGGCCGCGCGCATACTCAAACAGGGGACATTGGTCGCGCCCTCGGGTGAGCGCCGGGCAGTGAGCGAGCTGATGCTGTTCGACAGCCGCCTCCCAGCCGATTTCACCGTCGCCGATCCACGCATCAAGCTGGTGGAAGGCGACATCGCCGATCGGGCCACCGTGACCGGGCTGATCGATCGCCCCGACATCGCGGTCTTCCATCTGGCTTCGGTCGTCAGCGCTGGCGCGGAGCAGGATTTCGACCTGGCGATGCGCGTGAACCTGGACGGTCACAGGTACTTGCTCGACGCGCTGACTGCGCTTGGTTCCCGCCCTAGATATGTGTTCACCAGCTCGCTGGCCGTGTACGGCGGCGACGGCGTATTGCGCGAGGTGGATGACCCCACGCGCCACATTCCACAGACGACCTATGGGATGACGAAGGCGATCGGCGAGCTGTTGGTCAATGACTACACCCGCAAAGGGTTCATCGACGGCCGCAGTGCGCGCCTGGGTTTCGTGATCGTGCGACCGGGCGCGCCGAACCGGGCGGCTTCGGGTTTCGCGAGTGGCGTGCTGCGCGAGCCGCTGAATGGTGAAGACTATGTGTGCCCGGTGCCGTTCACGACCAAGGTGGCAGCAATCGGTTATCGCACCGTCATCGAGGGATTGCTCGCGCTGCATGCAGTCGATGGCGCAAGGCTCGGGGCCGATCGTTCGATCAATCTGCCCACGCTGACGGTAACCGTCGGCGAGATGATCGAAAGCTTGCGGCGAGTCGCTCGCGACCGGAAGCTCGGCGCCATCACCGAGCAGCCCGATCCCTTTGTCATGAAGGTAATATCGGCCTGGCCCGAGCAGATGCTGGCGACACGTGCGGCGGCGCTCGGGTTCCCGCGGGATGAGAACGTCGATGACATCATCCGCGCGTACATCAGCGACTACCTCGAGTAAGCCATGGACCAGAAAAAGATTGCGGTCGTGACGGGTGCCGGCAGTGGCATAGGGCGGAACGCCGCGCTCGCGCTGGTGAAGCGGAATTTTGCAGTCGTGCTCGCCGGTCGCAATCTGCAGACCTTGAACGAGACGGCATCGCTGGCCGGCGGCGCCGACATGCTCGCGATTCCGACGGACGTGACTCAGCCCGATTCAGTCGCTCAGCTGTTCGAGAAAACGAAGGCGGCTTACGGGCGCGTCGATGTGTTGTTCAACAATGCGGGCGCCAGTGCGCCGCCGGTGCCGTTCGAAGAGCTCACCCCTCAGCAGTGGGATGCCGTCGTCGCAGTGAATCTGACCGGTGCGTTCCTGGTCGCGCAAGCCGCGTACCGCGTCATGAAAGATCAAACACCGCAAGGTGGCAGGATCATCAACAATGGCTCGATCTCCGCGCATGCGCCGAGGCCGAACTCGGCGCCGTACACCGCGACCAAGCACGCCATTACGGGCTTGACCAAGTCGTTGTCCCTCGATGGCCGCAAGCACAACATCGCCTGCGGGCAGATCGACATCGGCAATGCCGCGACCAGCATGGTGAGCAAGATCTCCACCGGCGTCATTCAGGCCAACGGCTCGCTGCTGGCGGAGCCGACCATGCCGGTCGATCATGTGGGCGAAGCCATCGCCTACATGGCCGGTCTGCCGCTCGAGACCAACGTGCAGTTCATGACGGTGATGGCCACGGCCATGCCATACATCGGTCGGGGCTGAACCGATCGATACGCGAGCGTGCGGCTCGACGCCGGTCGGGCGAGGTTGTATTTTCAGGCGCCGTGAATCCTCCAGCGAGGCGCCGCAGACATGGGCCGAGCCAGATACGCTGCAATCATCGCCGTGCTGCTGACGATGACGGCATGTAATAGCAATGAGCCGCAACCTTCCGCATCGAATCGAACCGACCAGGTGACGCACGAACTGGCGGGCACGCGCTGGGCGCTGGTGCAGGTCGGCGACAAGCCCGTGACACTCAGCGAAGGTGGCCGAGAGCCATACATCGCGCTCAATTCCGCCGATCGCAGCGTGGTCGGACACGCCGGCTGCAACCGGCTCTCGACGACATACGAACAGACCGGCGCGCAGCTCAGCTTTGGCGATCTGATCACGACGCGCATGTTCTGCCCGGACCTCCCGATCGAGACCGCACTGGTCGACGCGATGAAAGCGACGGCGGGCTGGCGCATCACCGGCTCGCAGCTGGAGCTGCTGAATGCTCAGCAGGTGCCGGTGGCACGTTTCGAAGCCCGGAACCTTTGACTCGTGCAACGCAGGCCGCTCCCTGCCGGCGTCTGGGCGCTCGGTCTGGTCAGCCTGTTCATGGATGTTTCTTCGGAGATGATCCACGCGTTGCTGCCGGTGTTCGTGGTCGGCACGCTCGGCGCCGGCACGATCTGGCTTGGCGTGATCGAAGGCGTCGCCGAAGCTACGGCCAATGTCGTGAAAGTGTTTTCGGGCGCGCTGTCCGACCGGTGGGGTAAGCGCAAATCGCTGGCGCTGCTTGGTTACGGTCTGGCGGCGATTACCAAGCCGCTGTTTCCGCTCGCGGGCAGTGCCGTCACGGTCTTTGCTGCGCGGTGTATCGATCGTATCGGCAAAGGAATTCGCGGCGCGCCGCGCGACGCATTGGTTGCCGACTACACGACGCCGGAACAGCGCGGCGCTGCTTATGGATTGCGGCAGTCGTTGGACACCGTCGGCGCGTTCGCCGGGCCGCTGCTCGCGATCGTTCTGCTGATGATGCTGGCGAACGACGTTCGCGCGGTCTTCTGGATCGCCGTCATTCCGGCACTCATCGCGGTCGCGATTCTGTGGTTCGCGGTGCAAGAGCCGCCCCATCTCAAGCCCATGCAGAAGCGGGTCGTGGAGCTGCGTCCGCGCGATCTGCCGAAGGCGTTCTGGGTGATTGCAACCATCGCGACGTTCTTCACGCTGGCTCGTTTCTCCGAAGCATTTCTGATCCTGCGCGGCGCCGACATCGGGTTGAGCATCACGTGGACGCCGCTCATCCTGGTGATCATGAACGTCGCTTACATGTTGTCCGCGTATCCCGCCGGAGTGCTGGCGGATCGCATGCCGCGTCATCATCTCTTGATGCTGGGGGCCGTGGTGCTGGTGCTGGCGAATTTGCTGCTCGCCGGCGCCCACGATGCCGCGGTCGTATTGTTGGGCGTCGCGCTTTGGGGGCTGCACATGGGGCTGACCGAAGGCGTGTTCACCGCGATGATCGCGGACGCCGCGCCAGCCGAGCTGCGTGGCACGGCCTTCGGTGTATTCAATCTCATGCGGGGGCTGCTGTTGCTCATGGCCAGCGTGATCGCGGGAATCATGTGGCAAGCGAGCGGTCCGGCCGCGACCTTCATCACCGCCGCGGTGCTGGCTGCGTTCTCGATGTTGCTGCTGATGGCGTCGCGCAGTATGTTGCGGTCATGACTGCCAAGGACCTGATTCAGGCGCTGCAGCTCGCTCCACATCCGGAGGGCGGGTGGTATCGCGAGATCTATCGCTCCACCGATCGGATTCAACGCGGCGCCGAGTCACGCAGCGCGACTACGGCGATTTATTACCTGCTGGAACGTGAACAGCTCAGTCGCTGGCACGTCGTCGACGCCGATGAGATCTGGCATTTCTACGGCGGCGCGCCCCTCGAGTTGCTGGCCTACGATCCGAAGTCACGCCAACTGAATCGCCACTTGCTTCATGCCTCTGCCGAGGATGCGCGGCCAGTGGGCGTCATTCCTTCCGGTGTCTGGCAGGCTGCGCGCAGCCTGGGCGAGTATTCGCTGGTCGGTTGCACCGTCAGTCCGGGCTTCGAGTTTTCAGGATTCAAGTTCACCGCCGACCTGCCCGACCATCGTGCGCACTTCGTCGGGGAGCTGTCCCGATACTCGGCGTTGCTGTAGGTGGTTGGGATCAACGCTTCAATGAGTGCGCACAGGACCTAGTCATGAGCGCCAGCCCGTTGCCGCGGCGTCGAATGGGCTTCTGGATGTGCCTGGCGCTGGTGATCGGCAATGTGGTCGGGTCCGGGGTTTATCTGTTGCCCGCGTCGCTGGCGCCGTACGGTCTGAACAGCATCTTCGGTTGGCTCATCACTGCGGGTGGCGCCGTCGCGCTGGCGGTGGTCTTTGCTCGGCTCGCGAAGCTGTTTCCGAAGGCCGGCGGGCCGTATGTTTATGCGCGCATCGCCTTCGGAAACCGGGTCGGGTTCCTCACCGCGTGGGGCTACTGGATAGGCGCATGGGTGGGCAATGCGGCCATTGCGATCGCGACCGTTGCCTATCTCGCCGAACTGATTCCGTGGATCAAACATACGCCGGGCGCGCCAGCGCTCGCTTCCTGCGTGATCATCTGGGTGCTGACCTATGTGAACTGGCGGGGCGCGCGCGAGGTCGGCGGGCTGCAGATCGTCACGACCGTGCTGAAGTTGCTGCCGCTGGTCGCGATCATCGCATTGGGGGTGTGGTTGTTGATGACAGCCGATGCATCGGTCATCCAAGCCGCACCACCGTCGTTCTCCCTGTCAGCCATCAATGCGTCCGCGATTCTGACGCTATGGGCGTTTCTCGGCTTGGAGTCCGCCACGGTGCCGGCGCGCGTTGTGGACAATCCAGAGCGCAACGTGCCGCTCGCAACTCTCTGGGGCACGCTGGTCGCAGCAGTCATCTACATCCTGACTTGTTCGATCGTCGTTTTGCTGCTGCCGGGCTCGCAGCTCGCGGACTCCAGTGCGCCGCTCGCCGATGTGATCCGAATGTTCTGGGGAGAGGGCATTGCAAGCACGCTGGCGCTGTTCGCATTCATCAGCGGTTTCGGCGCGCTCAACGGCTGGATCCTGCTGCAGGCGGAGATGCCGCGCGTGCTGGCCAATGAGGGTGTGTTTCCAAAGGTGTTCGCTCGCGAGTCGCGGCATGGCACGCCCGGCGCGTCGCTGCTGATCACGAGCCTGCTGCTCACCACGCTGGTATCGATGAATTACAGTCGCTCCATGGTGCAGGTGTTCACCTTCATCATCCTGATCGCGACCTCGACTTATCTGGTCATGTACCTGTGTTGTGCCCTGGCCGCGCTCAAGCTCTGCTGGGACGGCTCGCTGGGGTCGGCGGGCCGGCGACTGTCGCCCTTCTTGCTAATCGCGACGCTCGCATCGGTGTATTCGCTGTGGACGCTGTTCGGTGCCGGTGCCGAGGCGTTCTGGTGGAGCCTCGCGCTGTTCGCGGCAGGGCTGCCGGTCTATTGGTTGATGCAACGGCCTGGCAGCGCGGCTCGACCCGGCGCGCCCACGTATTGACTGACAATTCACTCGCCAGCGGGCCGTGCGGCGATGCATACTGCGGACCAATGCAACCGGTTACACTCGGTAACTAAGCGATAGATTCGACCGCCACCACGGCGGAGCGAGGGGGTTGGATGAACCAGAACACCTACGACGCCATTGTCGTCGGCACCGGCATCAGTGGCGGCTGGGCGGCCAAGGAGCTGACCGAAAAGGGATTGAAGACGCTGGTCCTGGATCGCGGGCGCATGATCCGGCACGTCCAGGACTATCCCACTGCAACCACCGACATGTGGGACTTCCCATATGCGGGGCGGGCTACGGCCGAGGAATTGAGGCGTCACGAAACCGCTGCCCGCAGCGGTTACGCGGTCACGCAGGCGACCAAGCACTGGTGGGTCGACGACACCGAGTTCCCCTATACCGAGAAGCAACGCTTCGACTGGATTCGCGGCTATCACGTCGGCGGCCGCTCCATCATGTGGGGCCGGCAGAGCTACCGCTGGAGCCCGATGGATTTCGAGGCCAATGCCAGGGAGGGGATCGCGGTCGACTGGCCGATCCGCTACGACGATCTCGCGCCCTGGTACGACCATGTCGAACAGTTCATCGGCGTCAGCGGCCAGAACGAGGGCTTCGCGCAGCTGCCCGACGGCAAGTTCCTGCCGCCGATGGAAATGAACTGCGTCGAGAAACATTTCAAACAGGCGGTGGCCGACAAGCTGGGACGGCAGATGACGATTGGCCGCGTTGCGCACCTGACGGCACCGCTGGCGCACAGCCCGCAGCGTGGCACCTGCCAGTACCGGAACATGTGCATCCGGGGCTGCCCGTTCGGCGCCTACTTCAGCAGCCAATCGAGCACGCTGCCGGCTGCGGAGAAGACCGGCAACATGACGCTGCGGCCGAATTCCATCGTTTACGAGATCATTTACGACGAGAAGAAAGGACGGGCCAGCGGCGTGCGCGTGCTCGACGCCGAGACGCGGGAACAGACCGACTTCTTTGCCAAAGTCATCTTCCTGTGCGCGTCGACCTTCGGTTCGACGTACATCATGATGAACTCCGTCTCCAGCCGCTTCCCGAACGGCTTCGGCAACGACAGCGGCGAGCTCGGCTGCAACATCATGGATCACCAGCTCGAGGTCGGCGCGCGCGCCATGGTCGACGGCTTCGATGACAAGTACTACACCGGTCGCCGCCCGAACGGCATCTACATCCCGCGATACCGCAACGTCGGCAAGAATAAGCGCGATTACCTGCGCGGCTTCGGCTATCAAGGCGGCGCTTCACGCGGTGGCTGGACCGGGCTGATGCTCGATACCAAGCTGGGCGAAAAGTTGAAGGAGAGCGCGGCGGAGCCCGGTCCCTGGTACATGGGCCTCGGCGGTTTCGGTGAAATCCTGCCGTATCACGAGAACCGCGTGACCCTGGATCACTCCAGGAAGGACAAGTACGGCATGCCGGTGCTGGCGTTCGATGCGGTGCTCAGGCAGAACGAGCTGGCGATGCGCAAGGACATGGCGAACGATGCGGCCGAAATGCTCGAAGCCGCGGGTTATCGCAACGTGCGCAGCTACGATCGCGAGATGGGCATCGGCCTGGGCATTCACGAGATGGGCACGGCGCGCATGGGGCGCGATCCAAAGACGTCGGTGCTGAATGGGTGGAATCAGGTGCACGCCTGCAAGAACGTCTATGTCACGGACGGCTCGTGCATGACCTCCGCGGCGTGCCAGAACCCGTCGCTGACCTACATGGCTTTGACTGCGCGCGCCTGCAATCACGCGGTCGAAGAATTGAAGCGCATGAACATCTGAGGTGAGTCATGAGTCTGGACAGCATGAACATGAATCGTCGTCAGGTGTTGCAGCGAGTCGCCTATCTGATGGGCGGCGCGATCTCGGCGCCCGCCGTGCTCGGTCTGCTCAATGGCTGCTCGCCCAAACCGGAAGCGTCGAGCTGGCAGCCCGTGTTCTTCAGCAAGGAACAGGGCGCGATCGTGGCCGAGGTCGCGGAGATCATCATTCCGCGCACCAAGACGCCGGGCGCCAAGGATGCGGGCGTGCCCGGGTTCATCGACACCATGCTCAAAGACGTCTACGAGCAGGGGGATCGCGATCGTTATCTGGCGGGCTTGCAGGAATTCGACGATGCCGCGCGCCAGGCGCATGGCAAGCCGTTCGTCGAGCTGAGCAAAGCTCAACAGACCGAACAGGTGCAGAAATTCAACGACGAGGCCATCGCAACCGAGCTGGCCTACGATCCGCGCCCGAAGAATCTGCAGCGTCCGTTCATTCTCATGACCCGTGAGCTGACGCTGCTGGGCTTTTTCTGTTCGGAAGTCGGCGCCACGCAAGTCTTGCAGTACGTTGCCGTGCCCGGGAGCTATCAGGCCTGCGTGCCGGTGGCTGAAGCGGGCAACGGCAGGGCCTGGGCGCAGGAAGCGATGGGGCGGCTCTGATCGCTACCGACGCAGCAGCCGGCGGCGCAGCAGGCCGCTGGCGCTGGTCGATTCGAACAGCAGCAGCAAGCCCAGCGCGACCAGCAGCGGCAGGATTTCAAACACCGCGCGATAGGCCAGCACGGCGCCGAGCAGTTTCGAGGGCGGTACCTGCGGCAACATCAATAGCAGCGCCGCTTCCAGCACCCCCAGCCCGGCCGGGACATTGCTGAGCTGGCCGGCGATGAAGGCGATGCAGTAGATCGCGATGAATGCCGGCCAGCTCATGTTCAGCTCCGCCGGCATGAACAGATAAAGAATGCCCGTCATCAGCGAGATCTGCGCCAGCCCGATGATCAGCTGCAACGAGGTGTCGCGAAACGTGGGTACCGGCAGCGTTTGTCCACGTATCACCAGCGGCGTCTTGCGGCGGATGACGAAGATCAGCCAGCCGATGTCCTTGGCCAGGCCGATCACGCCGAGCAGCAGCACCGTGCCGGTGGAAAGTCGCAGCGCCTGGGCCGCCGTTTCGGCATTGAGTAGCAGTGACAGATCGACCAGCCAGCCGACACTGAAGAAATAAGGCATGGCGGCGAGCACGACGACTGTCGCGACTTCGCGCGCCGACAGGCCGACCGCTGCATACATGCGATAACGCAAAGCGCCGCCACTGACCAGCGCGAGACCGATGGCGCGCCCGATCGGGTTGGAAATGATCGCGGTTCGAAACGCGGCCGCGTACATCGCGCGTCCGCTTGCCATCCGCACGGCGATGCCTTCGTAAATTCCAACCAATGCATAGACGCCCGCGCTGAACAGCACGCCGAGCATGACGGTGGCGTGCGGCTGCGCCAGCAGCTGCTGCTTGACCTCACCGAAATCGATGCTTTCGAGCCGATCGGCCAGCACCCAGCCGGCCAGCGCGAGCATCGGAATCCACAGCAGCGGGGCCCATTTCTTCATGTAGCTGAACGCACGGACGCAGGTCTTCGATCATCTCAGATCGGCCGCTTCGCGCGGCATCTGTAAGCCGATGCAATTCGTTCAGCTGGACCGGCGTTCCATTCCTTGCCGGAGAGGAAAGCTCGTATCCGTGGTTCGAGTGTCGGGCTGTGCCGGACAGCCGTCCTGTTGTCAGTTGCCCGAGCGAACCGTAATCGGCGGCGCCGGGCAGTGCTGGCGGATGAAATCCATGTGCTTCGGCATGGCGTCGGCGCAGTTGGCGATGACCGAGCGCACCTGGAGCACGCGGCGGCGTGAGTCGTCGGCGGATAACACGTCGCAGACGGGATCGTAGCCGCGCGGCACGATGCCCTGTCCGATGAAAACTGCGAACCAGCTGGTCTCGGTGAACAGCTCGGTGTCCTGACGGAAGATGCGGCCCCGGCTGCGGAACAGCTCCATTCTTTGCTTCAGGCTCTCTGGAATGCTCATGGTGCGGCACTCGTTCCAGAACGGCGAGTCATCGCGCGTCGTCGCGTGATAGTGGAGGATGAGGAAGTCGCGAATGCGCTCGTACTCGAACGTGCAGGCACGGTTGTATTCCTCGATGTCCGCCGGTTCGAAGTGACGGTCGGGGAACAGCGAGAGCAGCCGCGCGATGCCGCTCTGGATCAGGTGAATGCTGGTGGACTCGAGCGGCTCCATGAATCCGGCCGCAAGACCAATCGCCACACAGTTGTTGATCCAGAAACGCTTGCGGCGCCCGGTCACGAACTTGAGCACGCGCGGATCGGCGAGCGGGCGGGCGTCGAGATTGGCGAGCAGCGTCTGCGCCGCTTCGTCGTCGCTCAAGTGGTTGCTCGAATATACATAGCCATTGCCGATGCGATGCTGCAACGGAATGCGCCACTGCCAGCCGGCGCTGCGCGCGGTCGAGCGCGTGTAGGGCGAAGGCTCGCCCGCGTTTTCACAGGGCACGGCCAGGGCGCGATCACAGGGCAGCCAATGGGTCCAGTTCTCATAGCCGCTCTTGAGCGCCTGCTCGATGAGCAGGCCTCGAAATCCGGAGCAGTCGATGAACAGGTCCGCCTCGATGCGTTCCCCGCTCGCGAGTTGCACCGACTGGATGAAGCCGCTCTCGCCCTCGAGCTGCACGTCCACCACTTTGCCTTCGGTGCGAACTACGCCGCGCTGCTCCGCATAGTTGCGCAGATAGCGCGCATACAGCGCCGCATCGAAGTGAAATGCATAGGAGAGCGTTGCGAGCGGCGTGTTGCCCGCCTGCAGCGGCCGCATGAACCGACCCTTGCGCGCCGCGACTGCGGGCAGCGAGTAATCATCGAGATCGGCCGGTTCGCCGAGCGAGCGCAGTTTCAGCCACCAGGCATGGAAGGAGACGCCCTTGATGTCGGTGCCGAACGGTCCGAACGGATGCAGGTAGGCGCGGCCGATGGCGGACCAGTTCACGAACTCGATGCCGAGCTTGAACGTGCCCTGTGTCTGGCGCACGAAGTCGTTCTCATCCAGGCCGAGCAGCCGGTTGAAGACGGAGATCATGGGGATGGTCGCTTCCCCGACGCCCACGGTGCCGATCTCTTCGGACTCGACCACCCGAATCGCGCAGTAGCCCTGCAGCACCTGAGAAAGCGCGGCGGCGGTCATCCAGCCGGCCGTGCCGCCGCCCACAATCAGCACGCTGCGAATTCGCATGTCGGACACGGCTTCCCCTGGGTTGTGTTGGGCTGCGTTGCGCACGACGCGGCGCGGAGCGCACGCTCTGCTGTCTCAAATGGACAACAAGGTCGTTTCGCGAAGCCTACGTGCTCCTGGCCGGAAATGTCCAGCGATAGTCAACGCGAACAAGGACTTCAGGCCGCGCCAGGACCCCCGAATTTAGCGGCAATTGGCGGCCTCGGGGCTTCGCGCAAGATCTGCAACTCAAAAATGTTTGGACAGCGCTGTCATTCTGACCTTAGGATGTTTGCCCAACAGCGTCGTCAGGATGCCCCCAACCGCCCGGGTTGGGCGCCGGCTGCCGGCAACGCTGCGAGCAACCACGGAACAAGCGCAAAGAAATTGGGGGACGAGACATGCGAAAAGTGCCTTTGGTACTGGGTGGGGTAGGCATTTGCTTCTCCATGTCGGCGGGCGTACTGGCTGCCGAAACGGGCGGAGCGGGTTTGGAAACCATTGTCGTGACCGCGACGCGCCGCGATACGAATCTTCAGGAAACGCCGCTTGCGATCTCGGCCTTCAGCCAGCAGACCCTGGATGAGAATCGCGTCTCGACGCTGCTCGACATGCGCGGCCTGGTGCCCAATCTGCAATTCTTCTCGAACGGCGATCACGCCGTGCCGCTGGTCTTCATTCGCGGCCTCGGCACGCGCAACCAGACGGAAGCGGGCGATCAGGGCATCGCGTTCTACACTGACGGCGTGTTCTCGGCCCGTTCCCAGGGCACGACCGTGATGATGTACGACCTCGATCGCGTCGAGGTGCTGCGCGGTCCGCAGGGCACGCTGTTCGGACGCAATTCGACCGGCGGTGCGGTGTCGCTCCATTCGGCCAAGCCACGTCTGGACGGCTTCGACGCTTCGGGCGAGATCGCCGCGGGCAGCTACTCGATGCTGGAGCTGCGCGGCATGGCCAATGTGCCCATCACCGAGAACTGGGCCGTCCGCGTAGCGGGCGCCAAGGATGAGCAGGAAGGTCAGACCAAGTACGCGCCGGGCAATCCGTTTGCTTCCTCGCGCAAGTACGGCACGGTCGATCTCAGCTCGTTCAGAGTCAGCTCGCTGTACCAGCCTTCCGAGGACGTGAGCTGGCACCTCGTCTACGAGAATTTCCGCAATCGCGGCACCGGTGACGTGGCCAGCCAGGATTTCAAGAACCGGGTCAACGATGCGACCGCGGCCGGCAACCTGGACCTGGACTCCGACAGCTTCCGCACGCGGCTCGATGTCGGCTTCGGCGAGGGTTACACGCTGAGTTACATCGGCGGCTACTCAGAATTCAGCCAGGCCCAGATGTACGGCAACGAGCCGCAGGGCGACACGCGCCACACGGTGGACTCGACCTACAAGGGAACTCAGCACGAGCTGCAGCTCACCAATCCGTCCGAAGCGCGCTTCAACTACACCGCCGGCCTCTACTACTTCGAGGAAGAAAACAGCATTCGCTTCGACATGCTGCACGGGAGCTGGGGCTTCACGCCGCAGGACCAGGACACCGTGCTCTCGGCATTCGTACAGCCGGCGCGCTCCCTGGAGACGCAGAGCGCGTATGCGCAGGGTACGTTCAAGTTCACCGATGCGCTGCGCCTGACCGCGGGCGCCCGCTACATCGACGATACGCGTGAGGACAAGGGCGGACGTTCGATCGACTGCACCTTTGGCCTGCGCGGCGACTTGCCGAGCAACCTCGCACGCAACGCGGCGGCACTGAACGGCGAGCAGGGTTGTTACTACCGCCAGTACAACGACATGAAAGGCGACTGGAGCAAGACGACGTGGATGGCGCGCGGCGAATACGACCTGACCGATTCGGTCATGATGTATCTGTCGTACGAGACCGGCTGGAAATCGGGTGTGTTGCAGGATGGCAAGGGCTACGACGACCTCGTGACGCCCAGCGGCACGCTCGATTTCTCGCGCAACAACTCGCTGCTGCAGCGGCCTGAAGAGGTCAACAGCACCGAGCTCGGCATCAAGACGGATTTCAGCAACTGGCGGCTCAGCGCGAACGTGTTCTACATGGAGTTCACGGACATGCAGGTGACCGGAGCGGTCATCGATCCGGTCACCGGCCAGTCGACGCTGACCAACACCAACGCGGGCGGCGCCACCATCAAGGGCCTGGAGCTGGAGGCTTCGGCGGGGCTGTTCAATGGCGCGGGCCAGCTCGCGGCGACGTTCGCGTATCTGGATGCGACCTATGACGAGTTCTTCGGCAACGAACAGAACTTCGGCGACGCGCGCGGCCGCATCTGGAACGACTGCGCCTTCGGTGTCGAGGCGAGCGGCGCCTGCGTGGGCAACGTGTTCAACTTCGCGGGTAACAACCTGCCGTATGCGCCGGAGTATCAGCTGACCGTGCAGTACTCGCACGAGTTCCCGCTGCCGGGCGGTGCTGCAGTGGTCCCACGCATTCGCGCCAGCTACTACGACGATATGTTCCTCGGCTGGGAGAACCGCACCAACCGGCCGGCGGGCACGTTGAACGCGGAGGATCCGGGCGAAAGGAACTTCGGCGTGCAGCCCGCTTACACGATGCTGGATGCGGCCATCGCCTTCCGTTCGAGCAGCGATCAATGGACCGCCGAGGCATTCATCACGAATGCGCTCGATGAGGCGGTGAAGACCGAAGCGTTCTACGGAACGCCGCGGACTTTCTACAGCTGGGGCCAGCGCCGCCAGGTGGGCGTCCGCCTCGCGTACAAGTACAAATAATCCGCTAATCGATACTCATTGGCAGGAGGAGGGCACCTCCCGCCTCGTCCTGCACTCGGCACGGTCCACGGACGGACCGTGCCATTTTTATGGCCACGGGTCGGATGGCGCCCCCGCAGTCCCTGCCGGGTGCTTCCCCTCGCCGAAGCGACACCGCCAACCCTTGTCGTGGCCGGCATCATGCCGTCCTTTTCCGCGTCGATGTCTGTTTCGGCAGGGTCGGCTCGTCATGGCTTCGGACAGGTATGCTGTTCGTCACCACGTAGGAGTCCGCCATGGCCGAATATCTGGTTCTGTTGCACGAAGATCCCGCAGTTACGCGCAAGCTCAGTCCCACCGAGATGCAGGCGCTGATCGAGCGCTATTCGGAATGGGTCGGCGGTCTGCGCGCCGCCGGGCACGTCAGTGTGGGCAAGAAGCTCAAGGATGAAGGCGGCCGTCATCTGCGCTCCGAGAAGGGCAAGATGGTCGTGAGCGAAGGGCCCTACGCCGAAGGCAAGGACATCATCAGTGGCCTGTTCGTCATCACCGCGGACAGCTACGAACAGGCGCAGGCCCGGCTGGCGTCGGGGCCGCATCTGGAATTCGGCTGGATCGAACTGCGCGAGATCGATGTCATCCCCCAGCGATAGTGATGCGCGCCGGCTGGTCGCCGACCTGTTTCGTCGTGAATCGGGTCGGCTGATCGCGCTGCTCGCCAATCGCGCCGGTGTGGCGCGCATCGACATGGTCGAGGACGCCGTGCAGGACGCGCTCGTCTCGGCGATGCGAAACTGGTCGATCAATGCCGTGCCGACGAACCCGTCGGCCTGGCTCTATACGGCGGCCCGGAATGCGCTCACCGATAAGTTGCGTCGCGCCCGCTTCGAAGTGCCCGAACAATTTACCCACGAGCCCGCCGCCGAGCCGGATGGCTCCTTCTCGGCCGAAAGCGCGTTCAATGACGAACTGCTGCGGCTGATCGCATTCTGTTGCCACCCGTCGCTGACGCCGGCGTCGCAGCTGGCATTGACGTTACGCCTGGCCTGCGGCTTGAGCGTCGACGAGATCGCGCATGCTCTGCTGACGTCTCCTCAATCCATCATGCAACGGATCGTGCGAGCCAAGCGTGAGCTGCGTGATGCGGAGGTGACCTTCGACATCGCCCCGCGCGAGCTGGTCCAGGAACGATTGCCCCGCATTCTGAATGCGATCTATCTGCTGTTCGATGCGGGCTATCTGAGCCCGCGACATCCGCAGTGGTTCCGGCCTTTGCTGTGTGACGATGCGTTACGGCTGGTCAGGATGCTGGCCGATCATCCATTGACCGCCGAGCCTGAAACACATGCGTTGGCTGCGTTACTGCATCTCACGGCCGCGCGCTCTCCGGCCAGGGCGGATGAGGAAGGTCACCCGGTGCCGCTGGCCAGGCAGGATCGTTCGCGTTGGAACCAGGCGGCCATCAATGCCGGCATGGAGTATTTTTCACGGTCCATTCGCGGCGAGTCGTTGACTCGCTACCACATCGAAGCCGCGATCGCGACCGTACATGCCAGCGCCGCCAGCATGGAGACCACCGACTGGGCGCAGATCGTGCGTCACTACGATCAGTTGTGCGAGCTGTTCCCCAGTCCGGTTGCAACTTTGAATCGGGTCATCGCGTTACGCTACGCACGTGGTGCGCAGGAAGCACTGCTGGCGCTGCGGGCCAGCGATGAATTGCACGCGCTCCAGGACACGCTGCTGTATCACGCCACGATGGCGGAACTGCATGAAGCGATCGAGGAGCATGATCGAGCGGCGGCAGCATTCGATGCAGCGGCGGAGCTTGCCGAGAGCGATACGCTGGCTGAGTTGTTCCGGCGCCGTGCCCGGGCGGTGAAGAATCAACCCTGATTTGATCCATGACACTACTGGCGGCCATCGTCGAGACCTCTTCCAAAGTCGCCGCCACGTCGGCGCGGCTGGCGAAGGTGCGCGAGCTGTCGGCGTGCCTGCGCCAGTTCGAGCCGGACGAGATCGTCATCGGCGTCGCATATCTCTCCGGAGAGACGCCGCAGGGTAAGATCGGCATTGGCTATTCGGTCCTCAAGTCAGCGAGCGGCGGAGCCTCAGCTCGCGAACCCGTTCTCTCGGTGTTGGAAGTCGATCGACGCCTGACCGAGATCGCCGACATCCGCGGCAGCGGATCGACGACGCGCCGCGCCGACGCGATACGCGAGCTGTTTTCGCGGGCCACGGAAGCTGAGCAACATTTCCTGATTCGCCTGCTGATCGGCGAGCTGCGCCAAGGTGCGCTCGCTGGCGTGATGGTCGATGCCATCGCAGCGGCTGCTCAGATGCCGGTCGACAAGGTGCGACGCGCGGCGATGTATGCAAAGAGCTTGGGTGCTGTCGCGCACGCCGCGTTGGTGGAGGGCGAGAGCGCGCTGGCAAACTTCCAATTGGAGCTGCTCTCTCCGGTCGCGCCCATGCTGGCGCAAACGGCTGCCGATGTGGGCGAAGCGTTGCAGCAGCTCGGCCCAGATGCCGTGTTCGAGTGGAAGATGGATGGCGCGCGCATCCAGGTGCACAAGAGCGGCGATTCAGTTCATATCTACACCCGCAGCCTAAATGATGTGACCGCCGCCGTTCCAGAGATCGTGGCGCTCGTGAAAGAGCTGCCGGCTCGCGAAGTCATTCTCGATGGCGAGGCGATCGCATTCACCGCGGCGGGTCGGCCCCATCCATTTCAGATCACCATGCGTCGTTTCGGTCGCAAGCTCGATGTGGAAAAGCTGCGCGCCGAGCTGCCGATGCGCGCGTATTTCTTCGATTGCCTGCGCCTGGGGGATGAAAGTCTCGCCGATCGGCCGACGCGGGAGCGTTACGAAGCGTTGGCGCGTGCGGTTCCAGCAGAGCACATCATTCCTCGTCTCGTGACGTCCTCGGAAACAGCGGCGAGCGAATTCTACGATGCCGCGATCGCCGCCGGTCACGAAGGCCTCATGGCGAAATCACTGTCGGCCCCGTACGAAGCCGGCAATCGCGGCGCCAGCTGGCTCAAGATCAAACGGGCCCACACGCTGGATCTGATCGTGCTGGCCGCCGAGTGGGGGCATGGGCGGCGCACGGGCAAGCTCTCCAACCTGCATCTTGGCGCGCTCGATCCCGCGACGGGTGAATACGTCATGCTCGGCAAGACATTCAAAGGTCTGACGGATGCGATGCTCGAATGGCAGACCCGCGAGTTCCTCGCTCGCGAAACGCATCGCGATGACTGGACCGTCTACATCCGTCCGGAAATGGTCGTGGAGATCGCATTCAGCGATCTGCAGGCCAGCCCACGCTATCCCGGCGGCCTGGCGCTGCGGCTCGCCCGAGTGAAACGTTATCGGGACGACAAGCGCCCCGAAGACGCCGACACCATGGACTCGGTGCGCAAGATATTCGCAGCGCAGAGCGGAACCTGAAGGGGACAGATTGACTATTCCGCCCGCCGGAAAAACAGACCGGTCCCCTTTTGAACGCGGCGTATCGGCTGTACGCGCCAATAGGTGAGGGAGCGCCACAGCCACTCCGCGGGTCCATAACGGAAGTGACGCAGCCAGAGCGGGCTCCAGATCAGCTGCAATACCCAGATCCCAGCGACCACGTAGTACAGCTCGTGTCTCGCGAGCTGGCCGTACCAGGCAAGGCCGGCGCCGGTGAAGATCAGCAGGCATATCAAGCTTTGGGCGAGGTAGTTCGTCAAAGCCATCTTGCCAACGGCTGCCAGCACACGCGCGGCATTCGCAAACCACGCAGTCCGGCAAAGGATTGCGATCAGTCCAAGATGGCCGAGGGTCATCGGAATCCGGCCGAGATCGTACGTGAGCAGGGCATTCATCTGCGCCGCGGGCGCGAAGCCGTCACCCTCCAGTTCGTGCATCTCGAAAAGGTTGACGATGGAGCCGAGCGTGTACCCGATGACCATCATCGCGAGATACACCCGCGTCGAGCTGGCGCCGCTGAGTACGCCCCATTTCAGCAGCGCCATGCCCAGTAGCATCATGCCGAAGCACTCGACGATGCCGTGTCGAAAGAAGAACACGCTTTGCATGAACCACGTGTCGCCCCGAAGCACGGCAAACGCGGACGAGTAGCTCTCACGCACATTGGCTATGTACGCTTGCAGATTCTCACGCGCCGGCCGGTACTCCGTCTGCAGAGCGGCAAAGGCATCCATGGCCTCCTGGTCGCCATCGGCTGGCGGCCGACCACTCGCGACGCGCTCGTTCGCGGCCTGCGCGTGGGTCTGAGTCTCGTTGAAATCCTGCCACTCCCCCGCCGAGATCAGCGTTTGCAATAACATGAACGCGGTCGCGAGGATCAGCAATCGCCCTGGCGATAGCTTGCGGAATACGAACAGTACCAGCCCGGCGAGGCCGTAATAGAACAGCACGTCGCCGCTCCATAACAGCACGTACCCGTTGACCAGCCCGAAGACGATCAGCCACAGCGTGCGTCGAAAATACAAATCCGTCGGGTGCACCTCCGTGGTGCGCGACGCATGCCGCTGTAGGAACAGCAAGGCGCTGGCACCAAACAGCAGCGTGAACAAGCCTCGCATCGTGCCTTCGAAGAACAGCGACATGATGCGCCAGACGACCAGATCGGCCTCCGTGTTGCCGCCCCACACGGTGGGATCGTCGTACGCGTACGGCAGGCCGAAGCCGGTGATGTTCATCAGCAGGATGCCGAGCACGGCGACGCCCCGCGTCGTATCGAGCATGCCGATGCGATCGTCGCCGGCGGCCACTGCGGGTGGGGGAGACATGCGGCAGTTACGGTAACTCCACCAGCCAGGGTCATAAAGCGGCTTTTGCGCCCGGCAGGCGCGCCCGCGTCGGACGATTCCGGCACAATAGCGCGTCGGTCTTTCTCGTTCGCAGGAATACACGTGAGCTTGCAGCTGTCACCCGCACTGATCATTTTCGTCGTCACCATCGCCACCAGCCTGGTCGGCCTGTTCGGCAACACCAGGCTGATCGACAGCTGCATGTTCCGGCCGTACTGGTTCCTGCGTCGTCGTGAGTACCACACCATCGTGACCAGCGGCTTCGTGCACGCCGACCTGATGCACCTGCTGTTCAACATGGTGACGTTCTATTTCTTCGGCTTCCTGCTGGAACAGACCATCGGCTGGATCCACTTCGCATTGTTATACTTCATCGGCCTGGTGATCAGTCATCTCGGCACCTACATCAAGCACAAGCACGAGCCCGAGTACGCCAGCCTCGGTGCGTCCGGCGCGATCTCGGCAGTGCTGTTCGCGGCCATCGTTTTCTATCCGCAGAACTCGCTGTACATCATTCCAATTCCCGTGCCGATTCCGGCGCCGCTGTTCGGTATCGCTTATCTCGCCTGGACGTGGTGGGCCGCGCGCAATGTGCAGGGGCGCGTCAATCGCGACGCGCACTTCGCCGGCGCCATCACCGGTCTGGTATACGTCGCGCTGATTGCACCCAGTGCGTATCGTTATTTCCTGGCGAATCTGCTGTGACGTTCTAGACAGCGCGCGCTCGTTGTATATCTACCAACGACTGCGCTGCACGAATTCAGTGGTGCGAGAATGCGGCAGCCACAAAGTATGCAATCGCTGGCGATGCATGATGTCGTGCAGGTTCAGTATATAGACGTATTGGCCCGACCCTGATCGGTGCTACGTTCGACTTCTCCCAGCGGAGGTCGAACGATGTCAACGACAAAGATCGATCGTTGGAGTGGCCGTCGCGTTCACGCACTGCTGAGTTTGTTTGTGGTGCAGGCGATACTCACGCTCTGGAGCGCTGCCGCAATGGCGGCGCAGGATGCGCCAGAGGAGATCATCGTCACCGGCTCGCGCATTCGTCAGAACCCAGTGGATCGCGTCGCGCCGTTGCAGACCGCAACCTCGGCCGACATCGCGCGCAGCGGCGAGATCTCGGTGGCCGACTATCTGCAGCGCTTGCCGATATCGGGCTCGGCCATCAATCGTTCCAACAATGCCAGTGGCAATCTCGGCTTTCCGCCCGATGGCGGCGGCATCGGCGCCGGCGCCAGCGAAATCGATCTGCGTTATCTCGGCTCCAAGCGCGTGCTGGTGCTGGTGGATGGCAAACGTTGGGTGCGCGGTTCGTCGGCGAGCGGCGTGTCCGGCGCCGTCGATCTCAATACGATTCCCACGGCGGCCATCGATCGCATCGAAGTGCTGCAGGACGGTGCATCGCCGATCTATGGCTCGGATGCGATCGCCGGTGTCGTCAACATCATCACGCGTTCCGATTTCAGCGGCGTGGGGCTGGAGACCAACCAGGCGCAGTTCGATGCGGGCGATGGTTACACTCAGGACTACAGCGTCTCGTTCGGCGCGAGTGGAGAGCGCAGCAGAGCGTTCTTCGCCGCGAGCTACGCGCGTCAGGATGCAGTGTTTTCGAGGGATCGCGCGTTATCGCGCGAGGTCATCTATGGCGCGCCGCCGGGAGTCGGCGGCAGCTCCGGCACGCCGCAAGGTCGCTTCATTTTCAGTGATCCACGCGCGGGCCTGAATCCGGATGGCACGCCAGTGGTCGTGGATGTCGCGCTCAACAACGATGCGCTCAACGATGGCGTGACCCGACCGATCTACAATCCAGCCGATCCCGCCAGCGGCGACTTCCACGAGTTCGGCACCGCCGATCGTTTCAATTTCCGGCCGTACAATTACCTGGTCACGCCGAACCGGCGCGTGAACCTGTTCGGCAAGGCCGAACATGACGTGGCCGACAACGTCGAACTGCGCGTCACCGCGGCGTTCACCAATCGCCGCTCGAGCAACCAGGCGGCGCCGAATCCGCTGTTCCTCGGCTCCGATGCAGGCGCGGGCTTCTATCTCGACAACATCTTCATTCCGGCCGACCAGCGCTACAACCCGTTCGGCATCGATCTGGACGGCAGAAGCAATCTGATCACGCTGGGCCGCCGGCCGGTCGAAGCCGGTCCGCGCATCTTCGAACAGAACGTCGATACATGGATGGTGTCAGGCACGTTGAGCGGCGAGTTGCAGCCGGCCGGCAAGTCGATCTTCTGGGACGTGAGCCTGAACTGGGGGCGCAACAACGCCTCGCAGCTCGGCCACAATATTTTCAACGCGCGCAAGCTGGCACTGGCGCTCGGGCCCGAGGCGAACTGTCTGGCGGTGCCGGGCTGCGTGCCCTTCAACATTTTCGGTGGCCAGGGTCCGAACGGCACCGGCAGCATCACGCCGGAAATGCTCGCGTGGGCCACGTTCATCCAGAGCGATCAGAGCCAGCAGGAACTGAACGACATCATCGCCAACATCACCGGCGATCTGTTCGAGCTGCCGGCCGGTCCGCTCGGCTATGCGCTCGGCTACGAATATCGCAAGGAAACCGGCTCCTTCACACCCGACGCAACCGTGCAGGCGGGCGAGACGGCGGACGTGCCCGCCGCGCCGACGTCCGGCGAGACACAAGTGCGCGAGGCATATCTCGAACTGCGTGCTCCGGTGCTCGGAGATCTGCCGGCGATCAAACGTCTCGAACTGTCGGCTGCCGTGCGCTCGTCCGACTACGACGAGATCGGTCGCGACGAAGTCTATAAAGGCGGAGTGTACTGGCGCGTGGTCGAGGACTTCGCGATCCGCGGCAACTATGCCGAAGGGTTTCGCGCGCCGAATATCGGCGAGTTGTTCAATAGCGGCTCGCGTTTCGACAGCAACATCAACGATCCCTGCTCCAATTACACGGTCAACGCCCCACCCGCGGTGCAGGCAAACTGCATCGCGCTCGGGGTGCCCGCATCGTTCGTTCAGATCAATCAACAGATCAGCGTGCAGACGGGGGGCAACGAAGCGCTGCGGCCCGAGAAATCCAAAACCTATACCGTGGGGTTCTCTTACGAACCCGCCTGGGCCAGCAATGGCTCGTGGCTGGATCAGCTGAGCTTCGACGTGAATTATTACAACGTGAAGCTGGAGGATGCGATCCAGGCGCTGTCCGCCCAGATCCAGCTCACCAACTGCGTGAGCACGCTCTCACCTCTTTTCTGTAGCGGCATCGTGCGCGGGCCGGGTGGCTCCATCACGGCCTTCGCCAATCAGCTCACCAATATCGGTCGCATCGAAACCGACGGCTTCGACTGGACGGTGGTGCTGGCCACGCCCGAGCTGCGCATCGGCTCGTTGCGATTCACCTGGTCCAACACTTATCTCAACAGCTACGAGGAATTCACGTTGGGCTTGAACGGGCTGGTCGGCACGCAGCGGGCCGGCATCGAGGTGGGTTCGCCGACGCGCGGCTTCGTGCGTTACAAATCGACGCTCGCGGTCGATTGGGCGCTGCGTGACTTCGTCACGTCGCTCACGCTGCGCTATCTGAGTGCGCTCACCGAAACCTGTCCCGGCGCCCTGGTCGACGCCGATCTGCAGAACCTCTGTTCCGATCCGGTGCGGCTCGAGAACGAGATGAAGCGCAAGGTGTTCACCGATCTGCAGCTGAGCTGGATGCCGAACGCTCTGGGTGGGCAGCTGCAGCTGGCACTGGGGGTCAACAACCTGTTCAACGAAGACCCGCCGCCGTGCCTGAGCTGCGATCTCAACAACTATGACGGCACGCTGTACCCGGTGCCCGGCCGCTACCTGCATGCCAGGGCGGCATTGAAATTCTGAGAACGGGGGATCGACACAAAAAAAGGGGGGTTCATGAGCAAACAGAACGTGATGATTCTGACCGCCGTGGCTTGCGCACTGGGCATGGTCGCGACCCCACGCGTCGCCGCCGCGGCGGAGGCGAACGATGAGATTCTCGAACTGATCATCGTCACCGCGCAGAAGCGCGCGACGGCCCTGCAAGACGTGCCGTTCTCGGTCGCGGCGGCGAGCGAAGCTCAGATCCGCAACTCCGGCGCCAGCAACATGATCGAGCTGTCGCGCAATTTCGCCGGTCTGACCATGACCGATCTCGGGCCCGGTCAGAGTCAGGTCGCGATCCGGGGCATCAGCGCCGGCCAGGTGGTGCGCGATCAGCCCGGAGTGAAGGAATCCGTCGGCGTGTATCTGGATGAGTCGCCGATTTCGGTGGCGCTGTTCACACCCGACCTGGACCTGTTCGATCTGGAACGTTTCGAAGTGCTGCGCGGTCCGCAGGGAACATTGTTCGGCGCCGGTTCCTCGGCCGGCACCGTGCGTTACATCACCCAGCAACCGAAGCTGCAGAAGATCGAGGGTGCGGCCGAAGCGAATGCCTATTCCGGCAGCGATACCGACGACTGGGGCGGTGGCATCAAGGGCATGCTCAACGCTCCGCTGGGAGACATCGCCGCGTTGCGGGTGGTGGGCTATTACGACGAGCAGGCCGGCTTCATCGATTCCTATTATCCCGGCCGCGCCGTGCGCAAGGACGTGAACGGCGGCGAGAAGACCGGCGGACGCGTGGCTGTGCTGATCGAGCCGAACGAGAACATCTCCATCACGCCGCGCCTGGTGTATCAAAAGCTCGAGACCGACGGTTATCCGCGCGTCGATGTCTACAACATGCTGGGCAATCCATACACCACGACCGAGCCGCCGGTGAACCCAGGCGAGCGGGGCCAGGTCACGCAGCTGCGCGAAGGCCTGGACGATGAGCTCAGGCTGGCCGATCTGAAGATGGAATTCGGCCTCGGCGGCCTGACGCTCACTTCCGTCAGCTCGTACACCGATCGCGATCTGACGGTGCTGCGCGATGCGAGCCAGCTCAGTGGCAGCGTCACATTGACGTTGAGCGCTTTGACCGAGATTCCAGTGACTTCGGCGGACGTGCGCCTGGGCTCGCCCCTGTACGATCGCACCTCGCTGAAGTCGTTCAGTCAGGAACTGCGGCTCGCCTCCGACGGCGGAGGCAGGTTCGAATGGCTCGTCGGCGCGTTCTATCAGGACATCGATCGCGATTACGGCCAGGATCTGCCGACCCCGGGCTACGATGCCTTGCTCACGCGCCTGGGTCTACCTACCAGCGCCGGCTACAACGCGCCGCCCGATACACCGTATTACTCGCGAGTGCCCTACAACTTCCGGCAGTATGCCGCGTTCGGCGAAGGCACCTTGCATTTCAACGATCGATGGAGCCTGACCGGCGGGCTGCGCTATTACGATTTCAAAGAAGATCGGCGCCTGACGTTCGCCGGCGTGTTCGCCGACATGGGTTATACGAATCAGCCCGGCTCGACCGATTCGGATGGGTTCTCGCCGCGCGTGATCGTCGCGTTCGAGCCCAACGATGACGTCATGCTGACCGCCCAGGTGGCGCGTGGCTTCCGTCTGGGCGGCATCAACGATCCACTCAACGTCACGCTGTGCAGTGACGACGATCTGGTGACCTATGGCGGTCAGCCGACGTTCCGGGACGAGAAGGTGTTGAATTACGAGCTGGGGGCCAAGACCCTGCTGGCCGATCGCAAAGTCACACTGAACGCGTCGTTGTTCTATTCCGATATCAGCGATCTGCAAGTGATCGCCGACGCCGGATCGTGTTCGTCCCGCATCGTGCTGAACGCCGAGGCCGAGGCGAAAGGCGCGGAGGTCGAGCTGTTTGCGCGGCCCAGCGAGCATTGGGATTTCGGCGTGTCGGCGACCTATGTACAGGCGGAGATCACCAGATCCCGTTTCGATGCCGGCGGCGCCCCGATCGCGGGCATTCGCGATGGCAATCGACTGCCGACCTCGCCGGAGTTTCAAGCCGCCGCCACGGCCACGTACAACTGGGCGTTCACGCCTTCGCTGGACGGCTTCGTCAATCTCACTTACCAGCACGTAGGCTCATCCTATACGCAGCTGGCCGATCAGGAGCCGACCACTGGCTGCGTTGGCTGTGCCGGTGCCCCCGGGTTCTTCCCGTTCGGTGCACCCACGATCAGCGAGTTCACGTTCCAGCCCGAATTGCCGAGCTATGACATCGGCAATCTGCGCTTCGGCGTGAAGACCGGCGCGTGGGAAGCGGCCGCGTTTGTAAACAATCTGTGGGACGAGCGCGCGCTGCTGTCGCTGGATCGTGAGCGTGGTTTTCGTGCCCGCGTCGGTTATCTCACCAACATGCCGCGCACCTATGGCATGGCGCTGCGGATGAACTTCTGAAGCAACGTAAAAATTGCGCAACTGACGCCGGTCGCCGCGACCGGCGTCGCCTCGGGCAGCGTCGAGCGGTTATCATCGCCGCTCGTCTTTCGCCGAGGATTGGGAATGACAGGTCTACGCCGCACGCTGTGCGTCATCACGGTGCTGGCCGCACTGGCCGGATGCGATCGCTCGTCGCCGCCCGTCGATGAGAACACCGGTCGCGCAGCGGCGACGCCTCAGCCGGTCGTCAACGTCGAATGGACCAAATACGTCGACGAGTTCATCGACGGCTATTTCCGCGCTCATCCGCCCTTTGCGGTGGCGCAAGGCAAACATGAGTTCGATGGTCAGCTGCCGGACTGGAGCGCCGAGGGGATCAAGAAGGAAATCGCGCGCCTCGAACAGATGCGCGTCAGGGCAGTCGGTTTCAACGACGACAGCCTCATGCCGGAAGAGAGGTTTCAGCGCGACTACGTCGTGAGTCGCATCGACAACGATCTGTTCGCGCTGCGCGAAGCGCGTGCGCCGTTCACCAATCCGTCGTGGTACTTCGATGCTGGCCTGGATCCGAGCACGTATGTCACCACGCCCTATGCGCCGCCGGATCAGCGCGCTCGCGCGTTCATTTCGTATGTGAAACAGGTGCCGGCGGCGCTGGAGCACATCAAAGCCAACTTGCAGCAGCCCCTGCCGCGCACCTTCATCGATTTCGGCGTCGCCGGCTTCGGCGGCTTCGTGGATTTCTATCGCAACGATGTGCCGCAGGCCTTCGCCGCGATCCCGGACGATCTGAAAAAGGAATTGACCGCCGCCACCGAGCCGGCCGCGGTCGCGATGGGTGAATTCGCGAAGTGGCTGGAATCACAGCGCGCCACGGCCAACGACAATTATGCGCTGGGCCCGGAGCGCTTCGCCGCGATGTTGCGAATGACGGAGCTGGTGGACGTGCCGCTGGAGAAGATCGAGGCCGTCGGTCGGGCCGATCTGGAGCGCAATCTGTCCGCGCTCAACGAGGCGTGCAAGGCATTTGCGCCGGGCGCGAAGATCGAAGAGTGCGTGGCTCGCATGAACGCCGACAAGCCCGAAGGCGGCGCGGTCGCCGGTGCGCGCTCCCAGCTGGAAACGTTGAAGAAGTTCATTCTCGATCACGACATGGTCAGCATCCCGGGCACCGAGGAAGCGAAAGTCGAGGAGGCGCCCGCCTATCGGCGCCAGAACTTTGCGTACATCAACATCCCGGGGCCGTACGAGAAAGAGCTGCCGTCGGTCTATTACATCGCGCCGCCGGATCCGAAATGGTCCAGGGCCGAGCAGGCGGCCTACATTCCCGGCAAGGCCGACCTGATGTTCACTTCCATTCATGAAGTGTGGCCGGGCCACTTCCTGCAATTCCTGCATTCGAATCGGTCGCCGTGGCGTTTCGGCCAGTTGTTCGTCACTTATGCGTTCGCCGAAGGCTGGGCGCACTACGCCGAAGAGCTCATGATCGAGCAGGGTATCGCGGCGAGCCAGCCCGAGCTGCACATCGGCCAGCTGCTGAACGCATTGCTGAGAAACGTGCGCTACATGTGCGCGATCGGTTTGCACACGCAAGGCATGACCGTTGCCCAGTGCGAGCAGATGTTCAGGGAAAAGGCGTTTCAGGACGCCGGCAATGCCCGTCAGCAGGCGGCGCGCGGCACCTACGATCCGGCGTATCTGAATTACACGATGGGCAAGCTCATGATCCGCAAGCTGCGCGACGATTGGACCAGCAGCCGCGGCGGACGGCAGGCGTGGAAGCTGTTCAACGACGAATTCCTGTCGTTTGGCGGCCCGCCGATTCCACTGGTGCGCTCGCAGATGATGCCGGGGCCGGCCGGCGACCTGTTCTGATCGGGCCGGCTACCTGGAAGTGGACAGTGCCCGCAGGTCGCGCGACATCTTGATCGCGTCTTCGATGCCACTGTAGTAGCCGTCGACGCGATCGGTCTCGCGATAACCCAGCTGTGCGTAGAACTTGCGGGCGTCGCGCTTGGCCGCGCGCACTTCCAGGCGCACCAGGAACAGACCGGCAACCATAGCGGTTTCCTCCACCCATTGCACCAGGTGCCGGCCGATTCCCTGCCGACGATATTCGTTCGCGACACCCAGCAATGCGATATGCGCCGACTCGTCGCCGTACTGCGCGAGGATGAATCCGGCGAGACGATTCTGATCGCGCGCGATGACCGCGGCACTTTCGCGCTGGCGCATCAGGCTCGCGACCCGCCGGGGCGTCCAGCTCCAGGGCAGGTCGGCTTCGATCAGGTCGCGTGACAGGTGGGCAATAGCAGGTGCGTCCCCCATACGCGCTGGGCCAAGGGTGATGGTGCTCATCGGTGTCGATAGTAACCAAATCCGGCGCGGCGGAAAGGCCGCGGCTCTCAATCGGGCGTCTCTGCAGAGTTCGCGTTCAGGCGGGCGTGCGGTTTCGGCGTCGTGACGTGGGTGGCGGCGGGCACAGGATCTTGGCTCTATGATGCGATCCATGTCGCAACTTCCCAAGACACAGTCGATAACGAGCGCCGGGTCCCAGCTGTTGGCGGCGGCGCTGCTGGTATTCAGCATCGGCCTGGCACGCGCCGACACTCTGCAGGACGGGCCATATGTCCTGCGCGCCGTCGATGGCCGCTGGCATTCACTATGGATCGACGCGGAGAGCGAAGGGCCGCGACTGCGGGAGCAAGTGGTCAAGGAAGGCGATGTGGTCACGGTCCCGGCCGTCGGTGCGTTTCCTGCCTTCGAGGTCAAGTTGCGACCTCCGGCACAGCCGGCGGTAAATGACATTCAAATCGACCCACGCACGGAGCTGTTCGTGATGGCCGATACGCACGGCGAATTTGAGATCGCCGTGCAGCTCCTGCAACGACACGGAATCATCGACGATCGCCTGCGCTGGTCGTTCGGCTCGGGCTTTCTGGTCGTGCTGGGCGATATGTTCGATCGCGGCCCGCACCAGACCGAGCTCTTGTGGCTGATTTACAAACTCGAGGAAGAAGCGTCGCGCGCCGGGGGTGGCGTGAGTGTTGCGCTCGGCAACCACGAAGTCATGGTGCTCACGGGCGACGATCGCTATCTCAATCCCAAATACCTGCGAGTCACGGCACTGATCGGCGCGGATCGATACGCTTCGCTGTGGAGTGAGCGAACGTTGCTTGGGCAATGGCTGCGTAACAAGGCCACGGTCTTCCGCATCGGCCCGTATCTGTGTCTGCATGGCGGCATCTCGCGCGAGCTGGTCGAGCGCGGATTGGCTGCGTCCACAGTGAATCGAATCGTGCGCGACGCGTTGCTGGAACAGCCCTGGCCCGCCGACAAACAGACTGAATTCGTCATGGGCCCGGAGGGGCCGCTCTGGTATCGCGGCTATTTCGAGAACATCGCTCGCCGAGCTGGCTCCAAGGTGGCGGAGTCGAAGGACATCGAGCTGATTCGCGAACGCTTCGGTGTGCAGGCCATTCTGGTCGGGCACACCACCGTGCCGACCATCACTTCGTTGTATGGAGGGCGCGTGATCGCGGTGCAGGTCTATCCGCGTCGGGATCAGCAGACGGGAGCGCCAGTGATGGAAGGGCTGTTGATTCGCAAAGGCGGGCAGATGTTCCGAGCCCGCGTGGATGGATCGAGCGAACCGTTATCTGCTCCTTGACGCAGCCGCAGCGGCGCTGGCCGTCGATTCAGTAAGCGTTGCCAGCGCTTCCGCAAATATTTTTTTGCAGTTCCGGGGTTCATTTTCGAACGCTACCGGATCTATCCCAACAAGCAGCTCATTCGAACTGCGAGTATGCTCCCGGGTCCGATGTGATCGTGCTGGTCTCATATCAATCTGTGAGCCTGCCTGTGAGCGGTCGAGGCGAGTTAGATTTTGCGAGTTGGCCCGTTGTTGTCCAGGCCATCGGTGTCCTCCTGCAGGCCCTGGCGCGACGATCTCTCAAGCTGACGCCGCGATCGTTCACAGGCCCCTCTTACAGGGCTCCGCTCGCAGAGCCCCGGGTCCAACCGCCGATTCTTTTATGCCCACGTGCTGCGCTTGGGGCGTGACTTGATCCACGCGCCGAGAATCAATCCGATCAACACCAGCGCACCGCCGGACAACAGCCAGCGCAACATCACATTGCGCTTGAGGTCCTGCACTTCCTCCGTCAACTGTGCGACCTGCGTGGTCAGCGACGTGTTGCTGGCCTTCAATTGTTTGTTTTCTTCGAATTGGGAAATCGCAGTGGCCGACACGCGGCGGATCTCCGCCAGCTCGGCCTGCAGCTGCTGATTTTCTTTGGCCAGCGCGTTGGCCTTGCCTTCGATCTCGGTGCGTGCGCCACGCACGTCCTGATAATTGTCGCGCGCCGATTTCAATTGTGCTTCGAGCGCTTCGACGCGCTTGGTCGCGGCGGCCAGTCGGTCCTTCGCGACGGGTTGACTGACCAGATACTGAGTTGGTAACCATCCCTCCGTGCCATTCGGTGTGCGCACCTGCGTGAAGCCGGCGGCGCGGTCTTCGCCGAGCACTTCGAGCGCGAGGCCGCTGGGCAGCGCGGCGTGGATGATCTTGTGTCCGTTCGATGGGCCGCGGCGCAGAGGGACAGTCAACTCATCGGAGATATACATCGTCGCGGCGAAGGCGCACACGGGTCCTAGCGCCAGCAGCAGCGCTAGCAGAGCCTTTCTCAACATCAGCACGGATCCTTAGGTCTAGTTGCTGCCGATCTGTCGGCAGACGCGCACTATAGCGAAACTCTACGGCCATAAGGCCGCGTTCGCCATTTGGCGACAGCTGTCGAGTAGGTGCTTTTACCGCGCAAGCAGCGCGTGCCCGAAGAAAAAAGCGATTCGCGCCGCTTGTAAGAGTTGCGCGCGCGGCGAGCTGACGCAAATTTAATCGTCGCGTGCTGACGACGCGATGTTTGCTCGACGAGCCAGCAATCAAATCGTCGCGAGCAGCGCGCGTGATCTCGTGTCGAATGCGAGATCTAGTGGTGACTCGTCCTGCGCCCGCGCTCCGGGAAATTGACCAGGCAACCCACGCCGTCCGCCTGCGGTGTCGCCACTGGCTTGCCAGCGAGCACCGCATCGAGCGCGTCGGTGAGATAGTGATTCTGCGCCGGACGCTGGCGCTCGTAAGACAGCCGGTCATCCATCGGGCCGCGATACTTGAGCTGCCAGCCGTTGGGATCGATCACGAACACTTCGGACGTGCGCACCACGCCGAGCGCTTCGCCGATGGCTTGCGAGCGATCCAGCAGGATGGGGAAATCGATCTTGAATTCACTCGCTTCCTTCGCGACCAGCTCGCGCGTGTCCTGCAGGTTCGAGTTCAGCAGCAGGAATTCGACTCCCTGGCTCCGATACCTGGCGCGCACCTCGGCCAGCGCCGGCAGCGCCTGACGAACGATGGGGCAGCCGTTTCCCTGCACCATCAGCACCACGGCCCTGGTGCCCGAGAGCGAGTAGAGCTCGTGCGATTTGCCCTGCTGATCGGGCAGGCGGAAATTCTCGACGCTCTGACCCGGATCGAGGGCCAGCACCTGAGTGGTCAGCCCCATCGCCAGGGCCAGTGCCGCCAGGACCCGCTTCGCTGTGTGTTTCATGGCAATCCCCCAGACGACCCTGTTCCAGCCATGGGCAGCATTGTCGGCGAGGCCGCGCCGCCGGGCACCCGGCGAGCGGTAAAGATTTGTCAGTCCGGCGCCCCCATCAGTATCTGATGACGGTGCGAGCCGGCTGGCCCTGCCACTGGAAGTCCTTGACCAGGCTCAAATCGATGAGCACTCCCAGGGCATCGACCTGATAGCCCGCGAGCCGGCACAGATCGGCGGCGGCGCACAGGGTGCCGCCGGTGGCGAGCACGTCGTCGATCAACAACAGGCGACCGCCGCCTTGCTGCATTTCCAGCACTCCGTCGCCGTACTCGAGCTGGTACGGGACGCTGACGACCGGGGGCGGCAATTTGCCCTTTTTGCGGATCGGGACAAAACCCTTGCCGTGCTTGAGCGCCAGGGCGGCGCCGAGCATGAAACCCCGGGATTCGATGCCGGCGACCGCGTCGATGCGCGTCCATTCCGCCGCGTTCAGCAGGTCGCTCATGGCGTCGATCGTGGGCCCGAAGTGGCTGCGCAGTAATGGGGCAATGTCGCGGAAAACGATGCCCGGCTGCGGGAAATCGGCGACATCGCGGATGAATTGCTTCAGATCGGTCATGTGCTCGAGATCGGTTGGGGCTGCGCTTCAGGTAAACTCCCGGCCCCCGATTATCGTACATGCATCGTCCAGATGACTGCTTTTCGCCGCGGACCGCTGGGTTCGCCGGTTTCATCCCCTCTAGTCCAAGACCTCTAATCAATGCCGACCATGTTCCCTTCCGCTTTTCGTGCCCACCCCTGGCATGGCGTCGAGATTGGCGCCGATGCTCCGTCCGTCGTGACCGCGTACATCGAGATCGTGCCCACCGACACGGTGAAGTACGAGCTCGACAAGGCCACCGGCCTGCTCAAGGTCGACCGGCCGCAACGCTTCTCGAACATCTGCCCGTCGCTGTACGGTTTCCTGCCGCGCACGCTGTGCGCCGAGCGCGTCGCCGCTTATTGCGAGGAGCGCACCGGCAAGACCGGCATCAAGGGCGACGGCGACCCGATGGATATCTGCGTGCTCACCGAGAAGTCGATCGGCCACGGCGACGTGCTGGTACAGGCGATCCCGATCGGCGGCCTGCGCATGATCGATGACAACGAGGCGGACGACAAAATCATCGCGGTGATGCGCGACGATGCCTTGTACGGTCACTTGACCGACATCTCCCAGTGTCCGAAGTCGGTGATCGAGCGCGTCCGTCACTACTTCCTCACGTACAAACACGCGCCGGGCTCGCCGGATCACGCCGTCGAGATCACGCACGTGTATGGTCGCGAGGATGCGTACGAAGCGATTCGTCGCAGCCAGGCGGACTACACGTCGGCGTTCATGGGCGTTCGGTAAACGGACCCACCCCCGCAACTCCCTCGCCCTCCAGGGCGAGGGGGCCAGCAAACAAAGGCGTGACTCTGGCGGCCGCGCTGCCGACTTTTTCTTTTGCCCGACGCGGCGCGCTGAGTACGGGAGCACGACTCGATTCGTGCTTTCGCCGGAAGGCGAGCCGCTCGTGAGGGATCCACTCTTCCCTGACATACTATGTCAGCGTTTGAAGTTGTAATCCCGACATGCGCGCCGAACGACTCATTGCCATTCTCATGGCCCTGCAGAGGGCCCAGGCGCTCACCGCGGGTGAGCTGGCTCAGCGACTGAGCGTTTCAGTTCGCACCATATTCCGCGACATCGATGCGCTCTCGACCATGGGCGTGCCGGTATACACCGAGCAGGGACGCGGCGGCGGCATCCGACTGGTCGAAGGCTACACCTCCGATCTGACCGGTTTGTCCTCCGGCGAAGCCGAAGCGCTGGCGCTCATCGCGAGCCCCGCCGGCATCGGCGTGCAGGATCTCGCCGCGCCCACCCGTACCGCTCTCGACAAACTCGCCGCCGCGGTGCCGACGATGCATCAGTTGCGAGCCCAGCATGCTCGCGGCCGATTGTTGTTCGATACCAAGCCCTGGTTCCGCTCGTACTCCGTCTCTCCTTACCTGGACACGCTGCGGGCGGCGATCTGGAAGGACGAATGCGTCAGCATCGGCTATCGCCGTAGCAATGGCGAAGAAAAGGACTATCTGGTCGAGCCGTATGCGCTGGTCGTCAAGGTCGACACCTGGTATCTGATCGGCCGGGTGAAGCGCGAGACGCGCGTATTCCGCATCTCACGCATCTTGTCGCTGCAGACCACCGGTACCAGTTTCACACGCGATGCCGATTTCGATCTGCACAAGTTCTGGAATGCCTGGTGCGAGAAGTTCGAAAGGAATCCGCCGGTCGCATTTCCGGTGGAGCTGAACATCTCGGCCAAGGGCAAGCAGCAGTTGCTGGACAGCTTCGGCAACTGGTTCCGCACGCGCCTAGAGCCGCTCGGCGAGAACTTCAAAGGTCGCAAGCCCGTGACGCTGGACTTCGAGCGCGAGGAGGCGGCGCTGCGCATCCTGTTCGACCTGGTGTTCGAGGCCGATATCGTCAAACCCACCGAGCTGCGCCGCAAGTTGCGCAATCAAGCCAAGCGGGTCGTGGCCGCAACCAGCTAGGGCCGGCGAACAGGCCCCGATCATTTTTTCCCGAGCAGCACCGCGATCAGGCACGCGATGATCAGCACGCTGTATTCCATGCCGTTGCGTCCCAGGCCGACCACGAACCAGCCTGCCTTCCAATGCACCCACCAGATGCCGAGCGCCGTCTGGATGATGAAATAAGCCGCGAGCGGCGCGGTGTAGCGGCCGAGCAGCAGCAGGGTGCCACCGACGATCTCGATGAGAGTGACGGCCCACGCCCAGGCCAGGCCGAACGGCAAGCCGCGCGATTCCAGAAACGGCCCGAACGGACCCACGGCGTTCTCGACGATGCGCATCACGCCATGAATGATGAACATTGCCGCGACGGCGATGCGCACCACCATGATTGAAGAGATCTTCATGATCGAGGCTCCATCCTTAACAAAAGGCGCGCGATCATAAGGGAGCGCGTCGCCGATTGCAGCATTACCGGAATTTCGATCATTAGAGTGATGACTTCATCACGTCTAAAAGCATCTGGTGGCAGGGACGCCGAACGCGCAATACTTCCGCGCCTCATGAGCACCTCCACCGCGCCTTCGTCCTCTGTGTCCGCCAGTACGCTTGGACTCATTCTTGCGGCGTCGGCGATCCTGCTCATCACCATGGGCGTGCGGCAGACGACGGGCTTGTTCCTGTTGCCGATCACGCAGAGCACGGGCGTGTCGATCGTTGCTTTCAGCTTCGCGCTCGCCGTCGGTCAGTTCGTGTTCGGCGCCGCGCACCCAGTCTTTGGCGCGATCGCAGATAAATACGGAGCGGCCAAAGTCATCGTCGCCGGCGCACTGCTGTTGGCGCTCGGCGCCGTGCTAACGCCGTTCATGACGACGAGTGCCGGGTTGTTGCTCACGATGGGAGTGATCGCTGCGGCCGGTGCCGCCGCGGGCAGCTTCTCGATTCTGATCGGCATCGCCGCGCAGCGGCTGCCGGCCGAAAAGCGTTCGATGGCGTCGGGCATCATCAACGCCGGCGGCTCGATCGGACAGTTCGTATTCGCGCCGCTGGTGCAATTCATCATCGGCGTGGCAGGGTGGGCGAGCGCAATGTTCGCTACGGCGTTCGCCGCGTTGCTGACCATCCCGTTGGTATTGCCTTTGGTCCGATCGGCCGCGAGCGCTGCGGGCCGCGCTGCCAGCACGGTCGCGGCCGGGCACATCTCATTGAGCAGCCAGTTGCGCGAAGCGCTGCGCAATCCGAGCTATCTGTTCCTGCACGCCGGCTTCTTCACCTGCGGATTTCACATCGCCTTCCTGGTCACGCATTTCCCGAGCGACCTGCAGCTGTGCGGGCTGACGCCGAATGTCGCAGCCAACTCGCTCGGCTTGATCGGCTTGTTCAACGTCGTCGGCAGCCTGGGCATCGGCTGGCTGGGGCAACGCTATCGAATGAAATATCTGCTTGCGTGGGTGTACGCGAGCCGTGCCCTGATCATCGCGATCTATCTGGTGATGCCGAAGACGGCGCTGAACATTTATATGTTCGCCGCGGCGCTCGGCGTGACCTGGCTGGCGACGGTGCCGCCGACGGCGGGGCTGGTCGGAAAATTGTTCGGCACGCGCTACCTGGCGACGCTGTTCGGCCTGACGCTCCTGTCTCATCAGATCGGCGGCTTCCTGGGGGCCTGGCTCGGCGGAGTGGTGCTGTCGCAGACCCACTCATATCAATGGATGTGGTACGCGGATATCGGGCTGGCGCTGCTGGCGGCAATTGCGAATCTGCCGATCCGCGAACCCAAGCTGCAAGCTCAGCCCGCAACCGCCTGATCCGTGCCCTCGCCGGCGGCTGGCCGCATTTTGCCGGCGCCCCCTGACGTCCCGCTGTTCGAGTGGGTACACTGCCGCGCCCTCACAGCCGACACGGATCAGTGCCATGACTGCACTCGTCACCCTGCGCAATGTCACCAAGAGCTATGTTCGCGGCAAGCAAAAGGTCGAGGTGCTGCACGGCGTCGACCTGGCCATCGAGCGCGGCGAGTTCCTGGCGCTGATGGGGCCGTCGGGCTCGGGCAAGACCACGTTGCTCAATCTGGTCGCCGGTCTGGATCAACCCACCAGTGGCGAAGTGCTGGTCGCAGGCGATCGTATCGATCAGCTCTCGCGCGGCAGCCTGTCCGACTGGCGGGCCCGGCACATCGGTTTCATATTCCAGTTCTACAACCTGCTGCCGGTGTTGACCGCCGAGGCCAACGTCGAAGTGCCGCTGCTGCTGACCGATCTTTCCAGATCGGAGCGGCGCCGCCGGGTGCAGATCGCGCTGGAGCTGGTCGGCCTCGCCGATCGTGCCCGTCACAAGCCAAATGAGTTGTCGGGCGGTCAGCAGCAGCGCGTCGCCATCGCGCGCGCCATCGTGTCCGATCCGACCCTGCTGGTCTGCGACGAGCCCACTGGTGACCTGGATCGCCAGAACGCCGAAGAGATCATGAACCTCTTGCAGGCGTTGAACCGCAGCCAGAACAAAACCATCGTGATGGTGACCCACGATCCGAAGGCGGCCGAATACGCCTCGCGCGAGTTGCATCTGGACAAGGGCAGGCTCGCCAACGATTCGAGACGCGCGGCATGAAATATTTTGGCCTCGTCTGGGCCGGGCTGTGGCGCAAGAAGACGCGCACCGTGTTCACGATGATCTCGATCGTGATCGCGTTCCTGCTGTTTGGCCTGTTGCAAGGAATCAACCAGGGCTTCAGCGTCGCCATGAGCACCCTGGACGTGGATCGTTTGTATGTGTCGGCGCGCACCAGCATGACCGACGGCATGCCCATTTCCTATCTGCAACGCATCCGCAACGTGCCCGGGGTTCGAGCGGTGTCGCTGTGGGCCTATTTCGGCGGCTATTACCAGAACGCCCGGCAGCCCATTCCGGCGTTCGCCACCGATGCGCTCGAGCTGTTCAAGGTCTACAAGGAAATCAAGATCCAGCCGGAATACCTGGACGCCATGGCACGGACACGGACCGGCGTGCTGATCAGCGAGGCGCTCGCCGCTCAGCATGGCTGGAAGATAGGCGATCGCATTCCGCTCGGCACCTCGATCTGGACCAACAAGTCGGGCAGCAACGCCTGGGAATTCGATGTCGTCGGCACGTTCGACGCCAGTGCCTACGGGATGGGCTTTCCGTCGTTCTATCTGAACTACAGCTACTTCGACGAAGCGCGTCAGTTCGGCACCGGCCAGGTCCATTACTACATCGTGTCCGTCGAGGACCCGAAGCAGGCGGACCGGGTCTCGCGTGACATCGACGCGCTGTTCACCAACGCTGCGGTCGAGACGCGCACCCAGACGGAATTCGCATTGGCCCAGTCGCAGCTCAAGCAGCTGGGCGACATCAATTTCATCGCGAATGCGATCGTCGGCGCGGTGCTGTTCACCCTGTTGTTCCTCACTGCGAACACGATGATGCAGTCGGTACGAGAGCGCACGTCGGAGCTGGCCGTGCTCAAGACGCTCGGATATTCGGATACCAAGGTCCTGGTGCTGGTGCTCACCGAGTCGCTGCTGTTGTGCGTGTTCGCGGCTGCGCTCGGCATCGGGCTTGCGGCGCTGGTGTTCGAATCGCCGGCGTTGCAGAAGCTGTTCGGCAATTTCTCGATGCCGTCCCTGGTCGCAGCCATGGGCGCGGGCATCGCGGTGCTGGTCGCATTGGTCAGCGGCTTGCCGCCGGCCTGGCGGGCGCGGCAGTTGAACATCGTCGACGCGCTGGCTGGGCGTTGATCGGAGGCGCTCATGAAAATGTTCCGTCAGATCGGCGCCGTCACCGCAATGAACTTTCGCAGCCTGCCGCAGCGGGTGAGCACGTCTCTGGTCGTGGTCATTGGTATTGCCGGGGTCGTGGCGGTGCTCGTCTCCGTGCTGGCCATGTCGACTGGCCTGATCCGTACCATGCAGAGCACCGGGCGTGATGATCGCGCCATCGTGATGCGCAACGGCTCGATCGCCGAGACCTCGAGCGCACTGGACCGCAACTCGGCGAAGTTGATCCTCGACGCTGAGGGCATCAAGCGCGACGCCGACGGCAACCCGATCACGTCCGCCGAGACCATGCGCATCCTGAGCCTGCGCAAGAAGCAGGATGATGCCGAGATCAATGTGATCCTGCGCGGTGTCGGTCCCAAGATGCTCGAAGTGCGTCCCGAGCTGAAGATCATCGAAGGGCGGATGTTTCAGCCCGCGGTCACCGAGGTGATCGTCGGCAAGGCCGCGCATTCGCAGTTCAAAGGTCTGAATGTCGGTGACGTGGTGAATTCGCGGGGTGCAAACTGGACCGTCGTCGGAGTGTTCGAGACGGGCGGCGACGCGCACGAGTCGTCACTGATGACGTATGCGGAAACGTTGATCTCCATCGATCAGCGCGGTGCGTTTCAGAGTGTGACTGCGTTGCTCGAATCGCCCTCGGCGTTCCAGGCGTTCAAGGATTCACTGAGCGCCAATCCGGCGCTGGCCGTGGATGTGATACGAGAGCGCGAGTATTACCAGCAACAATCGAAGACCATGAGCACGATCATTTCGGTGATCGCTTACGTCGTCGGCGGCATCATGGCCGTGGGCGCGGTGTTCGCGGCACTGAACACCATGTATTCGGCGGTGAGCGCTCGCTTGCAAGAGATCGCCACTTTGCGTGCGTTGGGATTCGGTTCCACGGCCATGGTGGTGTCGGTGCTGGCGGAAGCCTTGGTGCTCGCTCTGATCGGCGGCGTCATCGGCGCGCTGATCGCATGGCTGTTCTTCAATGGCAATACCGTGAGCACCTCAGGCGGCGGAATGGGGCAGATGGTGTTCGAGCTGGCGGTCAGTCCGCCGCTGATGATTCTCGGCGTCGTCTGGGCCTGCATCATCGGCGTGCTCGGCGGTCTGTTCCCTGCCATGCGGGCCGCACGCCTGCCCGTAGCCATGGCCTTGCGAGCGGTTTAGGCGCACGCGTGCAACAAATAAAAGGGCCGGGTGGAATCCCGGCCCTTCTGCTCGAACCGAGCGAACCGATCAGACCTGGGGCACGGGACCCAGGAAATCGGACTTGCCGATCTCCACGCCGCCATGACGCAGCAGCGCGTACGCGGTCGTGACGTGGAAGAAGAAGTTCGGCAGCGCCCAGTGGCGCACGAAATCCACGGCCTTGAAGTTGAACGACATGCGCGGCGTCTTGATCGTAATGACGCGGTTGTCATCGCCCTCGAGCTGCTCGGGCTTGAAGCCTTCCAGGTAATCGATGGTCTTGGTCACGCGCGCGATCAACTCGGCCAGGGTGGTCTCGTTGTCCTCGAACTTCGGCGGCTCGCTGCCGCTCAGTCGCGCAGCCGCACCCTTGGCGGCGTCGCTGGCGATCTGCACCTGCCGGCTCAGCGGTAGCATGTCCGGGTACAGCCGCATCGAAACGAATACATTGGGATCGAACTTGCGCGCCTCGGCGTGCGCCATGCCTTTCTCCAGGATGGCTTTCAGGCTGCGCAACGTATGCAGGAACGTGGGAATCGAGGCGTCGTACAGTGACAGGCTCATGACGTGATCTCCGGCCCCCCTGGGCTCTTTGGGTTTAGCGCCGCGGATTATAGGTGGGCGGTAACATTCCGGTCGCCGGTCGGCGCGGAGAATATTCAACGGTCTGCGTCACGAGTCTTTTGCCTGACAGCGGGCGTGTCAGACACCTTACTGTCGGGCGAGCACCAACGTATCGGCTTGTCTGCCGAGCTCGATCACGCGCAGGCGTTTTCTGTCGTTGCTCATCACGGTCACCGAGGCGTGATCCGGACGGAAGCACTGGACATCATCGGTCTTCTGTGCGGCGCCGACCGCGGCGTTGATGGCGATGAAATGAGAATAGATGACGCAGTCGTGCTTGATGGCGAGCAATGATTCGACCAGGTCGCGACGCCATTGCAGGTAATCGATCGAACCCGCCGGTGCATTGTCGTGCAGTTGCTGCCACGTGCCGCGCAGCGCTGTGATCAGCCAGTCGTGTCGCGCGGAGAACGGGATGGGTGGCGAGGGGATCTCGGCGACTGCGGCCATCGGCTCGACGTCGCAGAACCAGATTTGCGCGAGCGGCTGCGCCGTCTCGCGGCAGCGGCGCATCGGGCTGGAGTAGAGCGGCAGGCGAGACAGGGAGCGTGCCAGCTCTTCGGCCGTGGCTTGCGCTTGCTTCAAGCCGGTGGGATCGAGGCCCGGATCGGGGTCTTCGCCCCAGGAGGCGGCCGGCTTGGCATGGCGGACCAGATACAAACGTGGCATGACGCCAGTTTGCGCTATTTCTCGGGCGGCTTATACACGTCCACGGACAGGGTGACGGTTCTGCCCTCGTTGGCACCGAGCGCGCCTACACCCACCACCTTGCGCTCGATTTCCTCGCCGCGGTCGTTGCGTACCGAGATGACGATCGAATATTCCCAAGGCTCGCCTTCGGCCGGATGCCGGAACCCGCCTTCGACCCGCAAGGCCGAGAACGTGGCCTGCGCCTTGCGTTCGGCGATGGCCTTGGGATCGAAGCGCAAGTGATGCTTGCACGCCGGGCAGATGCTGGCGCTTTCGAGAATGGTCGACTTGCAATGCGGGCAGACGCGCGTTTTGCCGTAGGCGGCCGCGCGTCCCGGACCTATCGAGGGCATCGGTGTTACTTACCGCCCTTCTCATCCCAGCCGAATTCGGCCCGACCTCGCATGCGTGAGCCGGCCGCCACCGTGAGCGAGCCAGCCTTCAGGTCGCCGTTGAGCACGCCGGTCTGCAGCAGCTCGACGCGGGTGGCCGCATCGATATTGCCTTCCAGCTCGCCGCCGACGATGACGGTGTTGGCGCGAACGCTGCCGGTGATCTTGGCGCCCTGCTCGATGGTCAGGTTGCCCTGCACGTGCACATCGCCTTTGAAGTTGCCGGCGACGCGCACGTTGCCCGAGCCTTCGATCTTGCCTTCGATGGTCAGGCCGGCGGCCAGCACGGATTCCTTGCTCTCGGCAGCGGCGGCGGGGCGGGCCGCTGGCGCGGCGGTCCGGGCCGACTCGACGCTCGCGACGGTCGCCACGGTCTTTTCCGGCGCGGGATCGGGTGTGTTCTGTTCCCTGCCGTACTGATCTTTCCACAACGCCATATCGGCACACTCCTCAAGTTGAACGAGCTGCGGTTAATTACACAGGCCGCTAAAACGTGTCAAACATTCCGACATGAAACGTCGCGGCCTGGAGACAACGGATTCGTCCGGACCTGTTCGTTCAGCGACGCCGATCAGTTGCGGCTTTTGCGATGCAGGAATACGGAGTGTGAATTTGCGCGCACAGGCCTATATTCCCATCGTACAACTCCAAGCCGGTGAGGATTTCAAACATGATCAAGCTCACGGTTAATGGTCAGCCACGCGAGGTGGAAGTGGCGGGGGATACGCCGCTGCTCTGGGTGCTCCGGGATTCATTGGGGCTGACGGGGACCAAATACGGCTGCGGGATGTCGCTATGCGGAGCCTGCACCGTTCACGTCGACGGCGCGCCGACTCGCGCCTGTATCACGCCGCTCGACAGCGTCGCCGGCCGGGCGATCACCACCATCGAAGGCTTGTCGCCGGATCGCAGTCATCCGGTGCAGCAGGCCTGGATCGAAATCGACGTGCCTCAATGCGGTTACTGCCAGTCCGGACAGATCATGTCGGCGGCGGCGCTGCTGAAGCAGAATCCGAAGCCGTCGGATGCGGACATCGACGCTGCGATGAGCGGCAACATCTGTCGCTGTGGAACCTATCCGCGCATTCGCAAGGCGATCCATAAGGCCGCCGCGATCGCTGCCGGTGCGCCGCCGGATTCCCTGAGCCGCACGACTTCCCTGGCGCAGCCTTCTGCTGCCCGGACGGCGAAGGAGGGCACCTGACATGACTACTTCATCTCGTTCTCTCACCGGTGAGCTGTCGCGCCGCGGCTTCCTGAAGTCGACCGCGACTGCCGCGGGCGGTCTGGTCATCGCCTGTTACTTGCCGGGCTGTAGCAAACCGGAAGAAGTCGCAGTGTCGTCCGGGCCGCCGAAGCTCATCAAGGCGAACGCCTGGCTGCAGATCGGCACCGATGGCTCGATCACCATGTTTTGTGACAAATCCGAAATGGGGCAGGGCGTGTACACCGCGCTGCCGACGCTGCTCGCCGAAGAACTGAGTGTCGAGCCCACGACCATCAAAGTTGAATTCGCGCCGCCTGGAAACGAATACGTGAACAAGCTGCTCGGCGTACAAGCCACCGGCGGCAGCACCAGTGTTCGCGAAGCATGGGACAAGATTCGAATGGCCGGTGCGGAAGCACGCACGCGCCTGATTGCGGCTGCCGCGAAACAATGGGGCGCGCCACCGCAGTCATGCACGGTTGCGGACGGCTACGTGGTGTTTACATCTCGTCGAGCTTCCTTCGGCGAGCTGGCCGAAGCCGCTGCGGCGCTGCCCGCGCCCGAGAATGTTCGGGTCAAGGGTCACAACGACTTCAAGTACATCGGCAAGACCTTGCCGAGGCTGGACACGCCATCGAAGGTGGATGGCAGTGCGCAGTTCGGCATCGACATGCGCTTGCCTGGCATGTTGTACGCGGCACTCGCGCAGCCGCCGCAGTTGGGCGGTACGGTGAAAAGTTTCAACGCCGACAAAGCGAAGGCGATGCCCGGAGTGCGGGAGGTGTTGCAAACATCCTCGGGCGTAGCCGTGGTCGCTGACACGTGGTGGCAAGCGAAGACCGCGCGCGATGCGCTGGACATTCAGTGGAATCCGGGCGCCGCGGCGAAGCTCACCAATGCATCCATCTATGCCGGATTGAAGACGGCGTCGAGCGGCAAGGGCCTGGACGTTCGCAAGGAAGGCGATGTCGATGCGGGCTGGAAAGCGAACCGCCGGCGCGTCGAGGCCACTTATGAGCTGCCGATGCTCGCGCATGCGACGCTGGAGCCGCAGAACTGCACGGTCGAGTTTCGCGACGATGGCTGCCATGTGTATGCGCCCACGCAAGTGCAAGGGATGGCGCAGGCGGCGGCAGCGCAAGCTGCGGGGTTGCCGCCGGAGAAGGTGTTCGTGCACACCACGTTCCTCGGCGGTGGCTTCGGCCGCAGATTGGATGTCGATTTCGTGCCCGCCGCGGTGGAATGTGCCAAGGCCGTCAACAAGCCGGTGAAGTTGTTGTGGACGCGGGAGGACGATACGACGCATGACAAATATCGCCCGCCCGCTCGCAACACACTGTCTGCGGCATTCGACGACAATGGCCGGCTGAATACGGTGAAAGTGCATCTGGTCGCACCATCCGTGACGGCACGTTGGGCGCCGGGCGCCGTGCCGCAGGGAACGCCCGATCCGTTTGCGATCGAGGCGGCACACAACTTTCCTTACGACGTGCCCAATCTGTACATCGACTATGTGCAGCACGAGGTCGGGCTCGATGTTGGCTACTGGCGCTCGGTGAGTCATGCGCTCAACTGCTTCACCATCGAAAGCTTCATGGACGAGCTGGCGGCCGAAGTGCAGCTGGATCCGGTCGATTTCCGTCGTTCGTTGCTGGCCAGGCAGCCCCGCTGGCTGGCAGTGCTGGATGCCGCCGCTCGCAAGGCGAACTGGGGACATCCGCCCGCAGGGCGTTATCAGGGCGTGGCTTTGATGTCCGGCTACGATTCCTACCTGGCTCAAGTCGCCGAGATCTCGCTGGATGGCAACAAGCTCAAGGTTCACCGCATCGTCTGTGCCATCGACTGTGGCCAGATGGTGAATCCCGGCATCGTTCAGGCGCAGGCCGAAGGCGGCATCGTGTTCGGTTTGACCGCGGCGCTGTTCAGCGAAATCAACGTCGTGAACGGCAAGGTGCAGGAGCAGAACTTCGACACCTATCGGCTGCTGCGAATCAATGAAACGCCGGCGATCGAAGTGCACCTGCTGAACAGCGGCGAAAAGCCCGGCGGCATGGGTGAGCCCTCGGTCGCGCTGGTGGCGCCGGCGGTCTGCAATGCGATCCATGCGGCGACCAGGAAGCGGCTCAGAAAGCTGCCGATCACCAGGCAGGGATTCGTGGTCTGAAGTCTCGGGCTTCGAGGTCACGGTCGTGACCTCGAAGCTGTTCAATCGAGCTGCGTCAGCTGCAGGCCTCGTTGCAGCATCGATCGATACTGTTGCTCCGGCACCATGCTGCCGCCGGTCGTCCACACGACATGGGTTGCCGCTTCGAGCCGCTCGCGCTGAGCTTGCGTCGTCGATAACGACCAGACGTGTTGAAGCGCGCCTGGGAAGCCGGCGGCGGCGGAAGGTTCCAGGCGGAGGTTTTCCTCGCGATATGCGCGGGCCAGCCAGCGGAACATTTCATCGTCGGTGACGGTGAAGGCGCCCTTGATGTGTTCGCCCACGAGGGCCACGACCAGTTCGGAGGCGCGACCGACGGCGAGGCCGTCGGCTTCGGTGCGATTGTCGAGTCCGATATCGTAAATCGAGGCTTCCGGTGGCAGATGTGACATCAGGCGCATCAGCATGCAGGGCGATGCGGTGGGCTCGGCGAAGAAGCCCCAGACGTTGTCGCCGAACACGGCGCGCAATCCAAACAGGATTCCGCCGGGTGCGCCCCCGACGCCGCACGGAAGATAAACGCAGAGCGGACGTGCGGCGCTGACTTCGATGTCGAGCTGTGCCAATTGCTCGGCCAGACGCAGCCCGCCCACCGAATAGCCGAGAAACAGCTCGAGCGACTGCTCATCATCGACGAAGTGCGCATTGTCGGCGGCATCGGCCGCAGCACGGGCAGCGGCGACTGCGCTGGTGTAGTCGGACTCGTGTTCGACGACGATGGCGCCGATCTTGCGCAGGCGATCCTTCTTCCACGCCTTGGCATCGCTCGACATGTGCACGGTCGTTTCGAAGCCCAGCGCTCGACCCATGGTGCCGACCGCGAACCCGAGGTTGCCCGTGCTCGCAACGAGCAAGCGATACTTTGCGAAGGTCTCGCGGGCCGCGGTTGACGCGAGCTTGCTGTAATCGTCCCTTCGATCGCCGATCAGTTTCTCGGCGAGCGCCACACGCTCGGCCAGGCACAGCACTTCGAATATTCCGCCGCGAGCTTTGACGCTGCCAGCCACCGGCAACGCATGATCGGCCTTCACGAAAAGGCGAGCGCTGGCGTGGCGATGGGCCTCGGGCAGAAAGCGCGCGGCAAGCCTGGGGACGGCGACGAGCGGCGACTCGATGATGCCGTTCGGCACCTGATCCGAGAACAACGCTCGCAGCAGCGGGGCGTAACGTTGCCATCGATCCCGAGCAGCCTGAACCTCAGCCAGGCCGAGGGTGGGCGCCGTTTGATGCGGGATGGGCCGGCCCGGGTTCAACCAGAGCGTCGGCTCGCCACGGGTGAGTCGATTCCAGCTCCAGCTGTCGGCGTTGATGTCGGTCACATGGGACTCAGCAGCAGCGTGACACTCCGGTCCACTTGCACTGTTGTTGCTTGAGGTAGAAGGCGCGCCGGCTCATCGGCGGCGAGCCGGCGTGCGCGTGCGCATGATGAGCGAGATATTTGTCGTAAGCGTCATCCGTCGCGAGCGACCGAATCATGCTCCAGGCCAGGCCGAAGAAGGATCTCAGTCGTTGCATGTCATGCTGCCTCCGCGCCGATCTTGATGCTGTTGACGTGGACATGCGGCGCCTCCGAGTTCGGGGGCACCGGCTCGCCACGAATGGCGCGCAGGCTAACACGCACCATGTCGCCGATGACAACCCAGAGAATCGCCGACAGCATTACCGCAAGCACCGCATCGAGGCGCTGATTGAAGATCAGTTGCGGCGCGACCGCAGCCTGTTCGGGCGGCATCGCGCCGGCAGCCAGCCTGGCCGCCATCTGGTCCGCCGCTGCCAGGAAGCCGACGCGCGGGTCGCTGGAGACCACTTTCTGCCACGTCGCCGAGGTCGTGACGATCGCCAGCCAGGCCAGCGGCACTGCGGTGACCCAGCTGTAGCGCAGCTTGCCCTGCTTGATCAGGATGCCGGTCGCGACGCTCAGCGCGATGCCGGCCAGCAGCTGATTGGCGATGCCGAACAGCGGCCAGAGGATGTTGATGCCGCCATTCGGATCGACCACGCCGATGTACAGGAAGTAGCCCCAGCCGGCGACCACCAGAGCGCTGGTGAGCAGCACGGACGGGTACCACGAGGTTTCGCCCATGGGCTTCCACACATGGCCGAGTGCATCCTGCAGCATGAAGCGGCCGACACGCGTGCCGGCGTCGAGCGTGGTCAGAATGAAGACCGCTTCGAACATGATGGCGAAGTGGTACCAGATCGCCAGCATGCTCTCGCCGAACGCACTGGAGAAAATGCTGGCCATGCCGACCGCCAGCGACGGGGCGCCGCCGGTGCGGGCGAACAGCGTCGACTCGCCCATTTCCCTGGCGAGGAACGCCATCTGATCGACGGTCACCGGAAAGCCCCAGCTCGTAATGGTGGCGACCGCGGCTTCGGCAGTCGCGCCGACGACGCCCGGTGCGCTATTGATCGCGAAATACACGCCCGGCTGCAGCAGTGTCGCGGCGATCATCGCCATGACCGCCACGACCGACTCCAGCATCATGCTGCCGTAGCCGATCAGCCGCACGTCGCCCTCGTTGCCGATGAGCTTGGGCGTCGTGCCGCTCGAGACCAGCGCGTGGAAGCCGGAAATCGCGCCACAGGCGATGGTGATGAACACGAACGGGAACAGCGCGCCGCCGAAGATGGGGCCGCTGCCGTCGATGAACTGGGTGACGGCCGGCATGTGGATCTCCGGCCGCATCAGAATCACGGCGAGCGCCAGCAGCAGCACGGTGCCGAGCTTGAGGAAGGTGGACAGGTAATCGCGCGGTGCGAGCAGCAGCCACACCGGCAGAACCGCGGCGATGAACCCATAGCCGATCACGAACCACGCGAGCGGCTTGCCTTGCAGATTGAACAGCTCGCGCAGCGCCGGATGCGAATCGACCCAGCCGCCGCCGACCACGGCCAGCAACAGCAGCGCCAGCCCGATCAGCGATCCTTCCAGCACGCGGCCCGGCCGGATGTTGCGCAGATACAGGCCGACCAGCACCGCGATCGGGATGGTCGCGAACACGGTCGAAGTGGCCCACGGACTGTGCTTCATCGCATTGACCACGACCAGCCCGAGCACCGCGATCAGGATGATCATGATGGTCAGCGTGCCGAGCATCGCCGCGAAACCGCCGACCGGTCCGAGCTCGTCGCGCGCCATCTGTCCGAGGCTGCGGCCATTGCGCCGGGTGGACAGAAACAGAATGGTCATGTCCTGAACACAGCCCCCGAGCACGCCGCCGACCAGGATCCACAAGGTGCCCGGCAGGTAACCGAACTGGGCGGCGAGCGTCGGGCCGATCAAGGGGCCGGGGCCCGCGATCGCGGCGAAGTGATGGCCGAAGACGATCCACCGATGCGTCGGCACGAAGTCGCGGCCGTTGTTCAGGCGCAGTGCCGGTGTCGCGCGCGTCGGATCGACGCTCAATACCTTGGCTGCGACCCACGCACTGTAAAAGCGGTAGCCCAGGCTGTAGATGCACAGCGCGGCCACCACGATCCACATCGCATTGATCGTTTCGCCGCGATGGAGTGCGATACCGCCGACCGCGCAGGCGCCGATCAGCGCCACCACTACCCAGAACGCTTTGCGCAACATGTGATTTCGCCGAGCCCCGTGCCCTCTCGATGAATGCGGGCCTGATGAGCGTCAGCCATCCCCCGTCGAAGTTGTCATGGTGAGTCGCTGAACCGGGCGGCCGAAATGCCGGCCCAGTCGGTACAGAACAGTCGGCTGTCGCGCAGCTCGGTTTTGATGATGCCGGTGTTCGGCAGCGGATGGCGCAGGGCGAAATCGCCCGGCACGTTGCTCGCCAGCACCGGCACCATCAGGCCCAAGGTGGCGCTGTGCGCGACGATCACGACGATGCCGGAGTCCAGCGCGTGCCGGTTCATCACTTCCCGCACGAACGGCAGAAAGCGGCGCTGCACGTCGGCGAAGCTCTCGCCGCTGCCGTTGCGTGCGTCGAGGTCTTTTTCGATGAACCACTTACGGGTCAGCTCGCCGTAGACCGCGCGAACGTCCTGGGTGGACTCGGGCGCGATGCCGAGGTCGATTTCGACCGCCTCCGGCGCGAGCGACAGCGGCAGGGTGTGAGCGAACGCCACTGCATCCGCAGTTTGAATGGCGCGCAGATGGGTGCTGCTGTAGATCTTCGTGATCGGCGCGCCCTGCAACGATTCGGCCAGCGCGCGCGCCTGTTCCATGCCCCGCCGCGTCAATGGATAACTCACCCCGCTGTCGGGCACGGTGCGCGGATTGCCGGGAACGTTGAGCTCGCTCTCGCCGTGCCGGATGAACCAGATCTGCAACGGTGTGGCGGCCGTCGACGGCAGCGATGTGATGATCGCGAATGCGCCGATGAGGCCCACGAATGCACGACGATTGAGCCGCGCCTGCCGCGTGGTGATCATGAGATCCGTGATATTGCTGCGATGACGGTGGGAGTCCTGGCGTGCTGTTGTACCTCATCGCCAGTTTTTGGCAAGTCTGCGTCCGCTCCAGCATGTGCCGCGCGCGTCATCAGCATGCAATGTGAGTTCGTCGATCGAGCGTTGACTACTTTTGCGCCAGCGAGCGGAGTATGCTCAGCCGCCAACGAACGTCTCTTGATACGACCGCTTGATTACCTAACAAAGTTCTCATCGAGGGAGATCGCGATGGCTGATCAGAGTGTCCGTGGACGATTCGTCTGGCATGAGCTGGTGACGCCGGACGCCAATGCCGCCCATGCGTTCTATGGGAAGGCGATCGGCTGGAAGCCCCAGCCCTGGGAAGAGGATGCTTCTTACGTAATGTTCGCCGCGCGGCGCGGCCCCATCGGCGCCACCGTTGCAGGCAACGGTTCCACCCCGCACTGGCTGCCATACATTGGCACCGGCGATATCGATGCGACCATCGAGCTGGCGAAGCAGAAGGGCGGCTCGGTGGTGAAGGATGTGGATACGCTGTCCACCGGCAGCCGCTACGCGGTGCTGCAGGATCCGTACGGTGCGAAGTTCGGCGTGTATGAATCCGCCGAGGACTACGGCAAGATCACGCCACCGCAGCCGGGCGAGCATTCCTGGCACGAGCTGGTCAGCACCGACCACGCAGGTGCGTTCGATTTCTACTCCGCGCTGTTCGGCTGGCAGAACCTGGTCGAGCATGACATGGGGCCGATGGGGAAATATCTGATCTATGGTCTCGGCGATGTACCGTTCGGTGGCATGATGACCATGAGCGGCTCGAGCCCGGCCTGGTTGAGCTATGTGCACGTCAAGGACGTGAACCAGACCGCCAGGAAGGTAAAGTCCGCCGGCGGCAAGGTGATCAACGGCCCGATGGAAGTGCCGGGTGGCGATTGGATCTTTCAGGCCGTCGACCCGCAGGGCGCGATGTTCGCGGCCCACGCCACGGCGGCGAACATGAAAAAGTCAGAAAAGAAGGAGAAGAAGGTGAAGCCTGAACAGTTGAAGCTCGATACCGAGACGACGCCGCCCGTGGTGGAGCCGGAAACGCCGGCCGAGGAGCAGGCGCCGCCGGTCGAAACACCGCCCGCTGCTCCGGCTGAAAAGCCCGCCAGGAAGCGAGCCCCCGCGAAGAAGGCGCCGGCCAAGGAAGCTCCGCCCGCGGAAGCTCCGACCGAGCAAGCGCCGGCCAAGCGGGCGCCCGCGAAGAAGAAGAAGAAGGCTCCGGCGAAGAAGGCGCCTGCCAGGAAGGGCCCCGCCAGGAAAGCACCGGCCAAGAAGTCGGGCGGCAAGAAGAAGTCCAGCAAGAAATCGAGGAAGTCGGCGGCCCGAGGCGCCGGCAGCAAGAAAACCGCGGCCAAGAAAGGAGCCAAGAAGAAAGCCGTGACGAGGAGCAAGACGCGCTCAGGGGGAAAGAAGAAGGCGGCGAAAAAGCCGCGTAAGGGGAAGTGATCGACACACCCAGGGAAGGGACTAGTAATCAGCTTAGCTATTGATTAGGTAGCGCGGGGTCGTCGAAGCAGTTCGACGACCCCGACTTCTATCCGGCGCTCGAATCAGCGCACTTCGACGCGCATCGAGCCGATGCCGACGATGCCGGCATCGATGGTGTCGCCCGACACGACCGGACCGGCGCCCGGGGGCGTGCCGGTGAGAATGATGTCGCCCGGATACAGCGTGAAAAATGACGACGCATATTCGATGAGGCGCGGCACGTCGTTCAGCAGATTGCGGGTATTGCCGCGCTGGCGCGACTGACGATTCACCTGCAGCCACATTCCCAGCGCGCCTGGATCCGCGATCTCATCGCGAGTGATCAGCCACGGGCCCAGTACCGTGTGCCCATCGAGGGACTTGCGCAGGCTGCGCTCTTCGGTGCCCTTGACCGTCATATCCAGCGCCACCGTGTAGCCCATCACGTGATCCATGGCGCGCTCGCGACTGACGTTGCGACACCAGGAGCCGATGACGACCGCCAGCTCCACTTCGTGTTCGTGTTGCCGGCCGGGCAGCAGCTCGATGCCCTCGGACGGGCCGATCACCGAGGTGCTGGCCTTCAGGAACAGTCCATCGCGATCCAGCGTGCTGACCGGATAGTCCGCGTCGTCGGCGGGCTCGTGGTAGTTATTGAGCGCGCCGAGAATCTTGCTGGGATTGGGGATCGGGCTCTTCAGCGCACAGTCCGCCACGTGGCGGGGCACGCCGGAGAGCGCCGCCTCCTCGATCACCGCGTACAGCCGGTCGAAGCTGCCGATGAACAGGTCCCCGTGCGGCAGCGGCCAGCGCTCGGCGGGGAGGGATTCCAGGACCGAGCTCACATCGACGATCATGTCGCCGCGAAGCACACCCAGGCTGTCGGTATCGAATCTACATAGACGCATGCGGCCGGCAGCTTCCCCGATGCCGCCGGGCCGTGCAAGAGCCGGCGCATTCGTGTAGAAAGACCGCCTCGCTCACATGGCGTTCGCAGCGCCGGTCACTTTCGAAGTTACATAAAGATGAAGACGGTACGCGGGAAAACCTTCACCGGGCAGCGCGTGGTCCTTGACGGCAAGGCGTTCGTCGATTGCCACTTCAAGGACACCAATCTGATCATCGAGGGCAACGGGCTCTTCGAGATGCAGAATTGCAAGATCGAAGAAGACTGCCGGCTGGCCGTGGAAGGGCCGGGCCAGGTGCTGCTGCACACGTTGAAGATGATGCTGTACTCCGGCGGCTGGATGTCCCGGGTCGCGGACAACGTGCTGCACGCGGTCAGGCAGCCGCCGAAGGCCAAGAACAAAGCCGCCGGTACCTGACGCTAGCTCGCTTCGCGCACATTTCGTTCGATCATTTTCGCCAGCGCGTACAGGGTCTCCAGGATCGGCGTGCCGACCCCGTGCCTGCGGGCGGCGCGCACCGTGTTGCCCAGGATCGCCTCGATCTCCATCGGCCGGCCGTTCCTGTAATCCTGCGCCATGCTGGTGTGGTAGGGCGGAATGGCCCGGGTGCTGCCGATCAATTGCTCGATCAGCTTCGGCGGCATGGGATAGCCCGCCGCCGCGGCCACCGCGCAGACTTCTTCCATCGCGCGCTGAATGAAGGCCGTCGACTCGGGCGTGCCGAGCATGATCGCGGTATCGAGCGTGCCGCCGGTGATGGAAATCGGATTGAATGTCGCGTTCCAGACCGCCTTCTGCCAGCGCGCGCCGACGACGTTGTCCGTCAGCCTGCAGCCGATGCCGCCGCCGTTGAACAAGGCAGCAAGGTGCTCCGCGGCCGGTGAGCTGCCGTTCGGGTAGCGACCCAGGTTCAGCTGGCCCAGGGATTGGTGATTCACCTGGCCCGGCCCGCTGCGCCCCACCCCCACCAGCGCGAGGCCGCTCAGGATCTCGTTCTCCGGGAACGCGGCGGCGATCTCCGCTTCGATGTCCACGCCGTTCTCGATCAATACGATGACCGTCCTGGGTCCGACGGCGGGGCGGATCAGCGCGGCACGATCCACACCCTCCAGCACTTTGACCGTCAGAACGAGGTAATCCGGCGGCGTCTTGCATTCGGCCACCTCTCTGAACACCGCGTGCGGCCGGAACCGATGGTTGCCGAGCAGCGGGCTGACGATGTCGTAACCCTCACGCGACACCACGTCGTAATCCGACCGACAGACCACCGCAACCTGGGCCCCCTGACGGGCCAGCGCCGAGCCGAACAGAGCACCGACCGCGCCGGCACCAACGATGAGGATGGAGGTCATGTCTGGGAATGGGCCTGTCTTGCTGGGATTTTTTGAGTTTAGCGCTAAGATCCGCAGCCGCGAATTTACCCTCAACCGGCCGTACCGGCCCGAGCTTCAGCCACCCATGTCCAACCTGACGACTTTAGGCGCCAACGACCTGCGCGCCGTCCACGAAGACATCCGCCGCCGCTACCAGGCTTTTGCCGAGCGCAAGCTGAAGTTGAATCTGACCCGTGGCAAACCGTCGTCGAAACAGCTGGACCTGTGCAACGAGCTGCTGAGCCTGCCCGGCGCCGACTACATGGCCGGCGGCGTGGACACTCGCAACTACGGCGAGCTGCAGGGCCTGCCGGAGCTGCGCGCGCAGTTGGCGCCAATCTTCGGTGTCAGTCCGGATCGCGTGATCCTCGGCGACAACGCCAGTCTCTCGCTGATGCACGACGCCGTCGTGTATTCGATGCTGAAGGGCACTGTCGACAGCGACAAGCCCTGGTCGCGCGAATCGCGGGTCGCTTTCATCTGCCCGGTGCCGGGCTACGACCGTCATTTTTCCATCTGCGCGCAGTTCGGTATCGAGATGATTCCCGTGCCCATGCTGGAGACGGGCCCGGACATGGATGCGGTGGAGCGGCTGGTGGCCGCCGATCCGCAGATCAAGGGCATGTGGTGCGTACCGAAATACAGCAACCCGTGCGGCACGGTGTATTCGAACGAAACCATCGAGCGCCTGGCGAAGATGAAGACGGCCGCGCGCGACTTTCGTTTGTTCTGGGATAACGCCTACGCCGTGCATCACCTGACGGCGGAGCGCATCGAGATCGCAAACATCGACGAGCTCTGCGCGCGCCACGGCAATCCGAATCGCGCATTCATCTTCGGTTCGACCTCCAAGATCACGTTCGCCGGCGCCGGCGTCGCTCTGTTCGCGAGCTCCAAGGACAACTCGGCGTGGTACTTGAAGAACATGAGCATGCGGACCATCGGCGGCGACAAGGTCAATCAGCTGCGTCATCTGCGCTTGTTCAACAGCAACGGCGGCGTGGCGGCGCTGATGGATCGGCATCGCGAAATCCTTGCCCCCAAGTTCGAGCAGGTGCTGGAGACCTTCGAGAAAGTGCTCGGCGGCACGGGTGTGGCGCAGTGGACGCGGCCCAAGGGCGGCTATTTCATTTCGCTCGAAGTGCTCGACGGCTGCGCCAAGCGCGTCGTGCAGCTGGCGAAAGAAGCTGGTGTGGAGCTCACGCCGGCGGGCGCGACGCATCCGCTCGGCAAGGATCCGCAAGATCGTTTCATCCGCATTGCGCCGAGCTTCCCGGAACTGGCCGAAGTGACCGAAGCGGTGCAAGGTGTCGCGGTGTGCGTGCTGCTGGCCGCGACCGAGAAGCTGTTGCAGTCACATGCCGGCTGATCGCAGCGACGCCGCGCTCGAAACGCTCTTCCTGCCATTCAGTGAAGGCCGCCTGCCTTGGCCAACGCAAAGTGGGTCCGCAGGCGGCGCGATGTTTCTTCGCGCGCGGGATGGTTGGCCGCTGCACGAGCGGCCGCTGCCCGGGCTGGTTTGTGAGCAAAGCTTCAAGCCCGAAGCGGACGCGCTGGCGCGAGCCGGCGTGGCCGTCAACGTGCCTGGCGCGGCGAAAACCTATGAGCTGGTGCTGATATTGCCGCCTCGTCAACGTGACGAGGCACGTGCGCTCATGGCGCGCGCCGTGGCGATGACCAAGCCCGGCGGTCGCATCATCGTCAGCCAGAGCAACGACGAGGGCGCTCGCTCGAGCGAGGCCGATCTGGCTCAGCTCACCGGCGAGGTCGAGACGATGAGCAAGAACAAATGCCGCGTGTTCTGGACGGCCTCGCTGGCGCGGCTGAATGTTTCTTTGATCGCGCATTGGCAGGAGCTCGACGCGCCGCGCCCCATCGCCGAAGGCCGTTTCATGAGCCGGCCCGGAATCTTTGCGTGGGATCGGATCGATGTGGCCTCTGCATTGCTCGCGGAGCACCTGCCGAAGACCCTGGCGGGTCGCGCTGCCGATCTCGGTGCCGGTTTCGGCTATTTGTCGGCCGAGCTGCTGACGCGCTGTCCCGGCATCACCGCGCTCGATGTGTACGAGGCGGAGAATCGTGCGCTGGAGCTGGCGCGCGTGAATCTGCAGAGCTTCGAAGCTCGCACGCCCATCGACTATCGCTGGCACGACGTGGCGGCAGGATTGCCCGATACATACGACGTCATCGTCACCAATCCGCCGTTCCATGCGCAGCGGGGGATCGATCGGCCCGATATCGGCCGTCGTTTCATCGCGGTAGCCGCCGATTCGCTGCGTCCCGGCGGCAAGCTGTGGCTGGTGGCGAACCGTCACTTGCCGTACGAGAACGTGTTGAGCGAGAGCTTCGAGAGCGTGCGCGCGGTCGCTCAACAGCACGGCTACAAGATCATCGAAGCGGTGCGTGCGAAGTCGGCCCGGAAATCCGACAAGGCCGCCCGATGAAATTGCTCAAGCTCATCGCCAATCTCGGCTACGGCAGTCGCAAGGAAGTGCTCGCGATCTTTCGCGACGGCCGCATCACCGACGTCGACGGCGAGGTGCTGTACTCGGACGACAAGGTCGAGCATGCGCGCGTGCTCATCGATGGCGAGCCGCTGGATCCGGCGCCGGGTCTGCTGCTCATGATGAACAAGCCGGTGGGCTACACCTGCTCGACCAGCGATCCCGGTCAGATCGTTTATGACTTATTGCCGACGCGGTTTCGTCATCGCGATCCGATCGTGGCCACGGTGGGCCGGCTCGATCGCGACACTACCGGGCTGTTGCTGATGACCGATGACGGCAAGCTGCTGCACAAGATCGTCGCGCCCAAAGCCAAGCTGCCGAAAGTCTACGAGGCAACGCTGGCGCGCGATCTGCGCGGCGACGAAACAAAACTATTCGCGAGTGGCAAGTTGATGCTCGAATCCGAGCGCGAGCCGCTTGCGCCGGCGAAGCTGGAAGTGCTCGGGCCCAGGCAGGCAAGGCTGACGCTGACCGAAGGTCGTTATCATCAGGCGCGCCGGATGTTTGCAGCGGTCGGCAATCATGTCGAAAAGCTGCACCGCAGCCGCATCGGTGGGCTCGAACTGGGCGATCTGCCCGAAGGTCAATGGCGCCTGCTCGCCGCCGCCGATCGCGAACGGCTGTTCAGTGTAGCCGGCACCTGACGGCGGGCTATCGGCAGCCTGACAGGGCCGTCAGCGGTGCGCTCGCGACTGTCCGATTCCTGGGCGATTCTTGCCCGATCCTGCAAAGATGGCGGGCTCGCGTGGCGCACCGAAGCTGAACTATGCTGATAATTGGCCGATCGAATAGCCTGATCATCGCGAAGTGGCCAGCCCCATGCTCGAAACTCGGCATACCGGTTCTGCTCGAGGGAGCATTTCAAGCACTGGCAACCTTGCCCGATCGGGGACGTCGTTTACCCCCAGCTTCCGCAGGCCGCAGCCATGAGCGCCGCCCTTCCCATTTCCGATCGCGCCGTCGAGCCCAATCTGGATCAGCAGCAGGCCGAGCTGGCCGCGCTGGTGATGCGTTTGACGCCCACCGACGGCGTGCATCCGTCCGCCATTCCGGCGCTGACCGTGATCCGATCCAGTTCGCCGTCCATGCCCACGCCGTCGTTGTACGACCCGAGTCTTTGCATCGTGGTGCAAGGAAAGAAGCGCGCGGTGCTCGGCGACGAGATCTATTACTACGACGCGTTGAATTACCTCACTGTGTCGGTGACGTTGCCGGCGATCGGTCATGTCATCGAGGCCACGCCCGAGAAGCCGTATCTGTGTCTGCGTCTCGAGCTCGATGCGCGCACGATCGGCGAGCTGCTGTTGCAAGTTGGCCGCAGCGCCGTGCCGCCTTCGACCGATCGTGGGCTGTATGTCGCGCGTACCAGTCCGCAACTGCTCGATGCCGTTTTGCGACTGACACGGTTGCTGGAGCAGCCGCGAGATGCGGCGATTCTCGCGCCGCTGGTGCTGAGAGAGATTCACTATCGAGTGCTCACCGGCGAGTTGGGGCATCGATTGCGTGAGTTGTGTGTCGTCGACAGTCAGGTGAATCGGGTGGCGCGTGCCATCGAGCTGTTGCGCAGGCGATTCACCGAGTCGCTGCGCATCGAAGACCTGGCCGCGGCCGCGCACATGAGCGAATCGTCGTTGCACCACCGGTTCAAGGCGGTGACGGCCATGTCGCCGATGCAGTTCCAGAAACACCTGCGCCTGCACGAGGCGCGCCGCTTGATGCTCACCGAAGGCCTGGAGGCCGCCGCGGCTGCGCATCGCGTGGGTTATGAAAGTCCGTCGCAATTCAGTCGCGAGTATCGACGCCTGTTCGGTGCCCCGCCGCGGCGGGAGATAGAGACGGTGCGCGGCGGCGGACTTCAATCGGCGTGAGATTCCGGGCGGCTCGCACTCCCGCCCGACGGTGGTTTGCGTAGAATGGCGCCGTCCCCCAAGGAGTCCGTGCGGAGCCTTCGAGATGAGCATGTCATTGCGCGAGCAGTTGCTGGCCGCCGGCCTGGGCAACAAGAAGCAGGCGCGCCAGGCCGAAAACCAGCAGAAGCAGCAGCAACATCAGCAGGCCAAGAACCGTCAGCTGCGTGCCGAGCAGGAAAAGCGGGCTGCCGAAGCGCGCGCGAAGGCGCAGGCCGAGAAAGCCGCGCGCGATGCCGAGCTGAACCGCAAGCGCCAGGAAAATCAGGAGCGTAAGGAGCGCTGGGCGCAGATCAAGCAGCTCATCGAGCAGCATCGGCTGCCCAAGCCGGACAGCGAGGAATATTTCAATTTCATCGATCGCGGCAAGGTGCGTCGGATCACCGCCGACACGGCCTTGCGCGAAAAGCTGATCGCCGGCACGGTCATGATCGCCCGCTGCGAAGGCAAGTACGACCTGGTGCTGCCGGAGATCGCCGAGCGCATCCGGGAGCGCGACGAACGCGCCGTCGTCAAGCTGAACGCCGAAGAATCCAAGCCGGCCGAGGACGATCCGTACAAGGACTATGTCGTCCCGGACGATCTGATGTGGTGATGGATCGAAACCCGGGGTCGCGCATTCCTGCCGCGACCCTGGCCGGCGGGCGCATACATCCGGGAACCTAATCGAGGACCTTGCGCGCTCGCTCCTGATAACGCTGCGCCGACAGCCGCATGTTGTTGTCTTCGATGTGGAACGGTGTCTGCGCGATATACGCGAGCGCGCGCGGCACGCCGAACTGATCGATCAGCGGGCCGATCAACAGAATCCCGCCATAGCGCTGCACGTCCAGGTACAGCTGATCGCCCTTGTTCCACAGCCTGCGGCGGAAGCTGGCAAAGTCCTCCGGCCAGATCATGTCGAGCCGGTTGGTATTGAAGATCGGCGTGCGCACTTCCTTCAGATGTTCGTTGATGCCTTCGACCAGCATCTCGCACGGCAGACGCTCGCCCAGATCGCTCGAGTTGCAGTCCTTGTGCGGCCAGGACAGGCCGCGGCGCTTGGCGGCTTCCTGCAGGTATGCGCTCCAGATCAACTGATCGATGGTCTGCACCACCGGGAAGGTGGTCCGATACTGTTCGTTCTCGTAGAACGGCCAGTAATAGGCCGCGGAGCGGATCGGATTGGGCATCTTCGAGCTGAGCAGGCGTCGAGGAAATATCAGCGTGTGGTGTTCCGCGTCGTATGTTTCTTTGCCATCGTTGTCGGCCAGCTCCTTGGTGGGGACGAATTTCACAGCGAGCTCGGTGGGCAAGGTGCCGAGCAGATCGCCGAAAGCGTTGGTGATCGCCTCGGTGCGGTAATTCACCAGCGCTTCGAAGCGCTGCTTGCACTGCTCGCGATTGACGCTTTCGCAGCCGAGGCCCAACACGGGAAAGAGCAGAGTGAAACACGCGAGTCCGAGACGCATCGTCATTGCAGCTCCCGTCGCCGGCAAGTGAAGCCCGATGGCCAACAGGCTTGCAGAAACCATGCCGAGAATAAGCAACCAACGAGATGCACGCACGGAAGTTCCATGCGGAAAAGCGCACGGCCGCGGAGCGTCGCCGCGACGGCAAATTGGCGACCGGAGATCGAGCTGGGAATTGCAGCCGCGGAGGAAATAATCGCCGCGGCCAGCGAGATGCGCCCGGCATCGGGCGCAAATTCAAATGAGACGTTGTCTCAGAAACCGACGAAGATGGCGTAGCCGATCGCGGCGATCAGCAGCCACTTCAGCAGGTAATAAAGCGGCTTGTGCCATTCCTTGATACGAATGCCGAGCGCGCGAATCTGATACACGTAAGAAAATACATGATTCAGGACGCCGACGTGCTCGCCCGGCACGTTCTGTGTTGCCGCCGCGCGAATCATGCCGTGACCGATGGTGCGATTGATCCATCGCAACACGGGGTTGGACATCGGCCGCTCGATGTCGCAGAAAAGAATCACGCGGGTCACGTCGGTGCGATTCTCGGCTTGATGGATGTATGTCTCGTCGAACATCACCGCCTCGCCGTCCTTCCAGTAATATTTCTCGCCGTCGACGATGATGTAGCAGTCGGGCGAGTTGGGCGTGACCAGGCCGAGGTGATATCGCAGCGAGCCGGCGAACGGATCGCGGTGAGCGCCGAGCCGGGAGCCGGGCGGCAGCAGTGTAAACATTGCTGCGTTGATGGAAGGAATTTTTGCCAGCAGCTCGGCCGTCTTCGGGCACAGCGCCGAGGCCGAAGGCAGGAAGTCGCCGTACCACTTCAGGTAAAAACGCTTCCAGCCGCGCTTGAAGAAAGTGTTGAAGCCGATGTCGTTGTATCCCGACGCCGCGCGGATATGTCCCTCATCGAACAGCTTCAGTGCCTCCTCGCGGATCATCTGCCACTGCTCGGTGACCTGGCGCAGTTCGGGGAAGTCGCGCGGGTCGGCATAGGGCTTGGCTTTTACCGCCGAGAACAAATACATCAGCGTGTTGTAGGGCGCGAGCAGGTTGGCGTGGTCGGCCACCAGTCGCGAGAACTTGTGCCGGACACGGCCACGGAACTGGACGAAGGTGACGGATGCCAGAAACGTCACCAGGATCAGCATCCGGGGTGACAGGAGCGTGTTGAGCATTGCGCGCTGCGATAGGTGTAGAGGTGCGATGTTGGGCCGAGGATACTCACCGGCCACTGAAGAACAAGCCATTGTAAGGAATTGCTGTATTGCCGCGACAGTGGTAATGGCCACGATCCGATACCATCGCTGCGAATCCATTGGAGTGTCGAGATGAACGAGCGAGCCCAGAATCCGTTACGCCAGGTCCGCCAGTTGGGTCAGAGCATCTGGCTGGACGACATCCGCCGCAGCTGGTTGCGCGACGGGCATCTCGCCCGCCTGATCGCCGACGATGCGCTCGGCGGCGTGACGTCCAATCCAGCCATTTTTGCCAAGGCCATCAGCGAGGGCGCCGAATACAACGACGCGATTGCGAGCCTGGCACGTGCCGGACGCAGCACCAGCGAGATCTACGAGACACTGGCGCTCGATGACGTGCAGGCCGCGGCGGATCTGTTCCGTGCCACCTACGATTCGACGGGCGGCGCCGACGGATTCGTCAGCCTGGAGGTTTCGCCGCATCTGGCGGACGACACCCAGGGCACGATCGAAGAGGGGCTGCGGCTGTGGAAGGCGTTCAACCGGCCCAACGCCATGATCAAGGTGCCGGCCACGGAGGCGGGTTTGCCGGCGATTGCCGAGCTGATCGCGGCCGGGGTCAACATCAACATCACGCTGTTGTTCAGCGTCGATCGCTATCGCGCGGTCGTCGATGCGTATCTGACCGGGTTGGAACGGCGCGTGCAGGCGGGGCAACCGATCGACGGGATCGCCTCGGTCGCGAGCTTCTTCCTGAGCCGGATCGACACGCTGGTCGACGCGAGGCTGGACGCGATGAACAGTTCCGAAGCCAAGGCTCTCCGCGGTCGCGCCGCTATCGCCAGCGCGCGATTGGCTTATCAGTATTACAAGCAGTGGTCGAACAGCGATCGTTGGCGCGCGCTGGCAGGCAAAGGCGCGAAGCCCCAACGCTTGCTGTGGGCGTCAACGTCCAGCAAGGATCCCGCCTACAAGGACACGATGTATGTCGACGCGCTGATCGCGCCCAACACCGTCAACACGCTTCCGCCGTCGACGATCGACGCCTTTCGCGATCACGGTGACGCGGTCGTGCGCATCGAGGACGATCTGGCCGGGGCGAATGCAACGGTGCAGGGCCTTCGTCAGCTGGGTATCGAGCTGGGTGCGGTCAGCGATCAGCTCGAGCGCGAGGGCGTGAAGAAGTTCAAGGAGCCGTTCGATGCGCTGTTCGTGAAGCTGGCGGAGCGCGCCGGCAAGTGATTCAGACACTCGGGCGGCAGCTCATGCCGCCCGAGATTGCCGGATCAGAGCGAGCGCCCGAACAACTCACATTGCGGCGGCTGGAAACCTTCCGGTGTCGGCGGGTCGCGGTGAACTTTCAAATATTCGATCAGCGCGAAACGTTGCTCGTCGCTCAGCTCCGGTCCGATCACCCCTGAGGGCAGCGGATTCGCCTGCGGATCCTGCCGATGTTTGTTCCAGGTCGCCGCATCGGCCGCGAACGCATGGCCGATGTTGCGATTGCCGGGGATGCTGGTATCCAGCCAGAACCCGTCGTCATCGCCGTCCGCATCCGGCGCCGTCATATAGCCCACGTGCACCGGATCGAAGTCGCGGCGGCCGACGAAGAATTTCCGATCGCGCCGCTCGGGCGGCAACAGCATCTGATACAGCGAGGGCACCGAGCCGTTGTGCAGATACGGTGGTGTCGCCCACACGCCTTGCAGCGGGCGCGGTTTGTAACCGGCGATCTGCTGCGGCAGATCCAGTGCGCCGAAGCCTTCCAGGCATTGCTGAGTCGCATAGTCCAGCCCAAAGTCCGCATAGAAGCGGTTCTTGATCAGGATGCCGACCAGGTTCAGTGCCACGCCTTCGGTCAGCTGTTTCACATCCAGGGCGGCGACGGTCTGCTCGATGTTGGTCGAGCCATTGCGCACGTCCCACAGCAGGTTGAGCGTGTGGCACTCCAGGCCACAGTCGAGCGGATCTTCCGGCCGGGCGGCCGACAGCACCGGCAGCGGCGACAGCAATGTTTCCAATGCCGTGTCGATGGCTTCGAAGCTGGTTTCCGGCAGGCTCGGCGTGGGATTCGCATCGGGATCCGGATAGCTCGCAAGCAATGCCGGCAGCTCGCCCAACGGCAGTTGTTGCTCGCCGCGCAAGCGAACGACTTCGCGCAGACGGAAGCGAGCATCGCGAGCCAGCGAGCGCACCAGCAACGGCCGCAGAGCATCGGCGAGCTGGGCATTCGTCAACCCGGTCATCGAAAGATCGTACCGACGATCCAGGAACCCTCGGGCGGCATTGGGATCGGTGCCGATGTGTTCCAACGGAATCACTTCGATGCGCCATTCCAGTTCGGGGAACGGCTTGAGCGGTGCGCTTGCCTGCTGGCGGGCGGCAGTCGATAGATGCGGGCCGTGGCACTCGCGGCAGTATTGTTCGAACAGCTTGGAGCCCTGTTCCGCCTTGGCAGTGTCGATGGGGCCGAGGATGTGCTCCGGCCAGGCGGGCGGCGTGAGCTGCTGCAGAGTGTGTTCGATCCGTTGCAGCCCGGCGATATCGACACTGCTGCGAAAGCGATGATCCGGCGGCAGCGGCTCCTTCATAGCACTGATCAACGGGGAGATCGCACCCACGCCGAGCGCCTCGCCGATGTTTCTTGCCAGCGGCTGCGCGACCGAGCCGTTGTACTGCACCCAGTCGAACTTCCAGATGTTCCACAGATACGGATAGCTCACTGGCGCGTCGCCGACTTGGTAATTGCTGGACGAGAGGTGATCGCCGAACGCGGTATTGCCGATGCGGCCCAGCGCGTCGGTGCGGCCGAAGCCCTCGTGCACCGGATAGAGCCTGCGCAATGGATTGTTCTGACCGCTGCCGAGCATGGCCTTGATGGTCGCCCACAGCGCCGAGCGCAACTGCGATTTGGAATCCGGATAGCCGGGGCCGAGCACCCGCTGTGCGAAACGATCGAACTTCCACGGCTTCACTGCAGTGTCGATCAGCGAAGCCAGCAGCATCGGCGCGAAGCTGCCGCGCGACATATCGGTGAAGGCGTGCATGGCCTGACCGCCATCGATGCGCACCGCGTAGGTGCGACTGTCCTTGGTGAAATGGATCTCGCCGGTGTGACAGGCGGCGCAAGTGATATCCAGAACGTACTGGCCGATGCCGGGATCGAAGTGCCTCGTGAAACCGATCGGCAGCTGGTCCGGATTGGCCGGGCTCGGCTCCGGATCGACCAGGAAGCGGTACTTGCGCATGTGATCGGGGCTGGCGAAGCGCTCGCGCGAGAACGGCAGCTCCAGGTGCACGAACCAGTCGTAACGCAGCGCGCCGGCCGATGCGCCTTGCGGCATCGAGGTGCCCTGAGCGGTGTAGTAATACGTCTGCCGCTGCTCGGTGTGCTGGCCCTGGCCCCAGTTTTGATCCAGCCACACGTACTCATCGACCTGCTCGAGCGCGGGAATGGTGTGGACCGGCCACAGCACGAACCAGAGAAAGCCCGCCACCAGCACCACGCCGGCGACCAGCACCAGCGCAAGCGCCCAACGAATCAGCCGCCGCATCGCTCACTCCCTGTTGTGTTTTGAATTCGCATCCGTGCGCTCCGGGAAGCTGCTGCACGTCCCTGTGCCCGCTGCATTTGGGCATCCTGCTGTCACATCGGGCGTCCTGCCCGGCACGGCGCGCAAGGTACCGACAGGCTCGCGCAGCGCCCGCAGACGACATCACACTTCCAATATTTCATCGTTGACGAGGTCGCGGCTTTGATCGCGGTGTCGCATACTTCGCGGCAAAATCGTTGCCGTGTCTGCGCTACCTGGCAGCGAGGCGCAACGGATGGGGGAGGAGATAGTGCCGATGTCGCCGCTTCGTATTGCCGTTTTCACCGGGCCGCTCTGGTCCCGGGTGACGGCATGCATGTCGGTCTGGCTGTTGCTCACGCTACTGAGCGGCACCGCGCGCGCCGCCGATGCCGACTCGGGCCCGACGGTATTCGAGTTGCCCACGGCCGAGCGGATCTACGTCGAGGAATTCAGCCGGCACATCGATCTGCTCGAAGATCCCGAGGGCGCCTTGTCCCTCGAACAGGTGACGCATGCACGCTTTGCCCCCGGCAGCCTGGCTGCGGCCAATGTCGGCTTCACCAGCTCGGTCTGGTGGGCGCGCGTCACATTTCGCAACCCAGGCTCGCGCGAGCGCGAGATCTTCGTTCGACAGACCTATCCGCTGATCGACTATCTCGACGTTTACGAACAGACCGGCGCGGGCGAGTGGCGCATCCACAAGACCGGTGACCGTCGGGAGTTCGCGGCGCGTGACATCGCCCATCGCGACTTCGTGTTCCCGATCCATGTGCCGGCGCAGGCCGAGCGCGTCGTGTACCTGCGCTATCAGTCGCAAGGACCGATCGACATCAGCCTGTCGTTGTTCAGTTCGATGGAGCTGCTGGAGTCGCTCAGCCGCGAGCAGCTGGCGTACGGCATCTACTACGGTTGCGTGATCATGCTGCTGGTGTGGAGCAGTCTGGTGTTCATCGCCGTGCGCGACCAGGCCTTCCTCGCGTACTTCGCGTACGTCGGCACGTTCGGCCTGTACATGCTGATTCACAACGGCCTGGCGTATCAGTACCTGTGGCCGGAGAGTCCGCGTTGGGGCAACACCAGTCTGGTCGCGCTCATCAACATCGCGTTGTTCGCCGGCTTGCAGTTCTCGCGGATGATCTTGCGCGCCAAGGAAGTTACGCCGCGCCTGGACCTGGCCGCCCGGGGATTGCAGGCCATCGCGGCCTCGTTGCTGCTGGCGGCGCCGTTCGTGCCGTACTCGACCATCATCGCGCCGATTGCCGGGCTGGTGCTGATCGGCGTCATTTTCATGTTGGTGATGGGGGGGGCCGCGATGGTGCTGGGCTCGCGGCCGGCGCGCTTTTACGTGATCGCCTGGAGCTCGTTCCTGTGCGGCTCGGTGATCTTCCTGCTCAAGACGTTCGGCGTGCTGCCGCACACGTTCTTCACCCAGAACGGCTGGCAGATCGGCTCGCTGCTGGAAATGATTCTGCTGTCGATGACCTTGAGCACGCGCATGAACGAGCTGCAGCACCAGAGCCGCACCGATCCGCTCACGCTGCTCGGCAACCGCCGCATGTTCGATGACAAGTTGCCGCAGGAATTCGCCATCGCGCGTCAGGAGCAGAAGCCGCTGTCGTTGCTGGTGCTCGATATCGATCACTTCAAGGGCTACAACGATCGGCACGGCCATGCGCGCGGCGATCATGCGATCAAGGCGGTCGCGCATGCGCTGCGCAAGTTCGCCCGCAAGCCCCTGGTCGCATGTCGATATGGCGGCGAAGAGTTCACGGTGATCCTGCCTGGCATCGATTGCCCGACCGCCGCCATCATGAGCGAGCGCTTGCGTCGTACGGTGGAAGAAACATTGAACGGCGATCTGGCGATCACCATCAGCGTCGGGTACGCGTGCCTGTCACACGGCGATTTCGAGAACGCCGAGAAGCTCTTCGAAGCGGCCGACTCGGCGCTCTATCGGGCGAAACAGCAGGGACGCAATTGTGTGGTGGCATTTCACGATCGGATGGAACAGGCGCAGGAGGCGCCCGCGCCCGCGCGCGCCGTTACCTCCTGAGCCAGTAGATCGCGATCACCAGGAACAGAATGATCAGCAGCCGCAGGATGATGGGCGGCGTCAGGCGCGCCTTGCGACGCATCGCGCGGCGGTGATAAGTGGCGATCGGCTGATAACGCTCGTTGCGCGCCCAGGCGAGCGCGGCGTCGGCCGAGATGAAATGGCCCGGCTCGGTATCGAACAGCACGCCGTCGCTCATGGCGGTCAACGTGGCTGCCGCAGCGCTCGCGGCCTTGCGGTCGGCAGCGCGGCCGCTGAAGCGCAGGCTGGCCACGGAATTGCGTCGACCGATGGCTTTCGCGCCGCTGGCGCCGATCTCGATCGTCGGCCGGGCGAACGACTCCAGGTAATACTCGAAACCGGTGCGCTCATCGGGGCAGGGCAGATAGCCGCTGTGCGAGCCCGGCTCGAAGTCGGTATTCAGCTCGACATCGAAACCGGCGTCGCGAATCAGGCGCGCCCATTCGGCGGCGCCCGGCAAGCGGTTGCGATCCAGGAATACGTGGTAGGTGATCACATGCGTATTATGAAGCCATGATCTCGGGATGGGGGCTCCTGGTCGCTTCACTGGCCTATGTCTGCGGCCTGTTCTTCATTGCGTGGTGGGGCGACCGCCGCCGTTTATATCCCGAGCACGCGCGGCTGCGGCCGCTGATCTACAGTCTGGCGCTGGCGGTCTACTGCTCGAGCTGGACCTTCTATGGCGCGGTCGGCAGCGCCGTGCGCGACGGGCTGAGTTATCTGCCCATCTATCTCGGCCCGATGCTGTTGTTCCTGTGCCTGTTGCCGTTCTTCGAGCGGCTGCTGCGCATGGCCAAGCAGCAGAACGCCACCTCGATCTCCGATCTGCTCGCCGCGCGCTTCGGCCGTTCTCCCCAGATTGCGGTCGCCGTCACCCTGATCGCCTTGACCGCCGCCATTCCCTACATCGCCCTGCAATTGAAGGCGATCTCGATGAGCATCGAGGTGCTGTCGGCCGGCGCGCCCGCACAGAGCGTCGCGTGGTATCGCGACAGCGCGCTGCTGGTCGCACTGATGCTCGCATTGTTTGCGAGCCTGTTCGGTGCCCGCCAGGTGGACGCGACCGAACATCATCCTGGCATGGTGCTGGCGGTGGCTGCCGAATCGCTGGTGAAGCTGGTGGCGTTGCTGTGTGTCGGAGCATTCGCGCTGACGCAGCTCGATGGCATCGAGCCGCTGCTCGCCACGGCGCAACAGATGCCGGCCGGCGTGAATCGTTCCATTTCGTTCGTTACCCAGACGCTGTTGTCGCTGACCGCAATATTCTGTCTGCCGCGCCAGTTCCAGGTCGGCGTCGTGGAGTGCGCCGAGGTCGGAGATGTGCGCCACGCGCGCTGGTGGTTCTCGATGTATCTGGCGCTCATCAGTCTGGTTGTCCTGCCGATTGCCGCGGCAGCGATCGCTGCTGGCGCCGGCGGAGGCTCGATTGCGCCAGATTCGTTCGTATTGTGGCTGCCGCTCAGTGCCGGGCACGAGTGGCTGGCGCTGCTCGCATATCTCGGCGGCTTCTCGGCCGCGACCGGCATGGTCATCGTTGCAACGGTCGCTCTTGCCACCATGGTCAGCAACGATCTGGTGCTGCCGGCGCTATGGCGTTGGCGACCGCCCGCGCTCGGCGGCATTCTCTGGATTCGACGCGCCGCCATCCTGGCCATCCTGCTGGTCTCGTTCGCTCTCTTTCGCGTGGTGCCGAACGGATCGAGTCTCGCGTCGATCGGTCTGCTCGCGTTCGCCGCCGTTGCGCAGTTCGCGCCTGCGGTGGTGGCTGCGGTGTATTGGTCCGGCGCGAGCCGGGTCGGTGTGCTAGCTGGGCTGTGCGGTGGATTTCTCGTCTGGATCTACACCCTGTTGCTGCCGACATTCATCGTGCACGACTGGATCACCGAGGGGCCTATGGGTATCGCCACGCTGGCGCCTCATGCGTTGCTCGGTTTCGCCGGGCCGGATCCCCTGACGCACGGAGTGTTCTGGTCGCTGCTGGTGAACGTGATCGCGCTGGTCGGCATGTCGTTGTATTCGCCGCCGGCGATTGGCGAGCGGTTGCAACTTGCGCCACGCATCGCGGGCGCCGATGCACGCCGCGCCAAGCTGTTGCCGGGATCGGCGACGATTGCGGATCTGCAATTGCTCGCCGAGCGGTTGCTGGGGCCTGCTGCGGCTCGCTCCTGGTTCGAGCGCTATGAGCAGGAGCAGGGGCGCGACTATTCGCCGACACAGCGCGCCGACGTCGGTTTGTTACAAGGCCTGGAGCGCGAGCTCGCCGGCGCGCTCGGTGCAGCTTCGGCCCGAATGGTACTGACCAGCGCGCTGCGAGGCGCCGGCCTGCAGTTCAGCGAAGTGGTCACGCTGTTCGATGAAGCATCCCAGAAGCTGCGCTTCAACCGCGAAATGCTGGAAGCGATGATGGAGAACATGCCGCAGGGAATCAGCGTAATCGATGCCGAGATGCGGCTGGTGGCATGGAATCGTCGCTATGTGGAGTTGCTCGACTATTCGCCGGAGCTGATGCGCGCCGGCCGTCCCATTGCCGATCTGATGAGATACAACGCCGCGCGCGGCTGGTACGGCCCCGGCGATCCGGAGGTGCACGTGGAGAAACGGCTGGCGCACATGCGCGCGGGTTCGACTCACCTTTCCGAACGACGACGTGGCGACGGCCGCGTGATCGAAGTACGTGGGCAGCCGCTGCCCGACGGCGGTTACGTCAGTACCTTCAATGACGTGACCATGTACAAGCATGTCGAAGCGGAGCTGCGCGAGATCAATGAAACATTGGAACAACGCGTCGCCGAGCGAACCCGGCAGTTGGCCGAAGCCACCGCGGTCGCCGAGAAGGCCAATCTGGGCAAGACGCGCTTTCTCGCCGCAGCCAGTCATGACCTGCTGCAGCCGTTGAACGCTGCGCGATTGTTCAACGCCGCGCTGCGTGGTCATGCCGGGCAGCTGCAACATCCGCAGATCGAGCAGTTGGCCGACCGGGTCGAGAACTCGTTACATGCGGCGGAGGAATTGCTCGATGGGCTGCTCGACATCTCGAGGCTGGATTCCGGTGCGATTCAGCCGGAGCTGAGCGAATTCCACGCCGGCGCGTTGTTGGATTCTTTGAAGGAACAGTTCGCACCTGTGGCCGCGCAGCGCAACCTCGAGCTGCGGGTACATGCCACGCGCGTGCAGGTGTACACCGATCAACGGATGCTGCGCCGGGTGCTGCAGAATCTGATCAGCAATGGCTTGCGTTATACGCGCAGCGGTCGGGTGGTCGTGGGAGTCCGTCGCCGGGCCGGCAATCAGGTCGAGTTTCAAGTCATCGACACCGGTCCGGGCATCGCGGCCGAAAGCCAGAGCGTGATCTTCGAGGAGTTTCGACGCCTGGACCATCACTCGCCCTGGGGGGAGCGCGGGCTCGGCCTGGGACTGTCGATCTGCGATCGCATCGCTCACATTCTGCAAACTCAACTCACGTTGCGTTCGACGCCTGGGAAGGGCAGTGCCTTCAGTGTGCGGGTGGCGCGCGGCAAGGGCGTCATACGCGAGTCAGCGGCGACACCGATGCCGGTGACGAGCGTTGCCGGACTGCGAGGCTTGCGTGTTCTTTGCGTGGAGGACGATCCGAACATCCTCGATGCCATGCGCGAGTTGCTGACGCGCTGGGGCATCGACGTGCTTTGCGTCGCCACGGCTGCGGAGGCGCATGAGATTCTGCGAAACCGGCCGATAGATCTGGTGCTCGCGGACTATCACCTCGGCGGCGAGCCCCTGGGCCTGGCTGTTCTGGATGAGTTGGTGCCGAGAGATGCCACCCGAATGCGAGCTGGCGCATTGGTCACTGCCGACGGGACGGCTGCGTTGGCGCAACGTGCGAATGCGCTGGGGTTTCAGGTGCTGCGCAAGCCGCTGCGCCCGGCAGCCTTGCGGGCGCTGATCGTGGCGCTTACGGCTGATCCAGCGAGAGTCGCTGCGCCAGCAGCACGGCTTGCGTCCGATTGCTGACGCCGAGCTTTTGCATGACCGCACTCACGTGAGCTTTGACGGTCGCTTCGGACACGTCCAGCTCGGCTGCGATCTGTTTGTTCAACAAACCCGAGGACAGCATCGCCAGTACGCGAAACTGCTGTGGCGTCAGAGTCGCCAGACGCGTCGTGGCATCGATTTCCTGTTCATCCAGCGGCGCGGGATCGCCACCCGTCGCAGCCGATGCGGGCAACCAGGTGTCGCCGCTCAGCACGGCGCGCAAGGCCGCAACGATCAGGTCGATCGAGGCGGACTTGGGCACGAACGCGGCAGCACCATGTCCCAACGCCCGTTGCATGATGCGTCGATCTTCGCGCGCCGAAATCACCACGATGGGCACCGTGGGAAAATTCGCTCGGGCCTGCACCAGGGCGTTGAAGCCTTGCGCACCCGGCATGTTCAGGTCGAGCAGCAGCAGCTCCGGATCGGGATGGGCATCGAGCGCCGCGAACAACGAGTGCACGGTGTCCGCCTCGATGACCTGAGCGCCCGGAACGGCCTGAGCCACCGCGAGCTTGAGTGCATCACGAAACAGGGGGTGGTCATCGGCGATCAGGACGGCGCGCTTCATTGCGCGCGCAATACTCCATGCTTGCGTCACTTGCGGCAACTCCATTGCCCGGGACCATGACTCGCGTCCTGCGCAGCCTCCGCCAACGACCTGCCGCTCACTATTCGACTTTCGTCGAATGGCGCCGGCGGCGGCTTCGACCAAAGATGAATGGCCGGCTCGCAAGCCGTGCGCGCATGCTCGCGCCGACTTGTCAGCAGGGGATGGACAATGATCAAGCTAAGGAAGGTTCTGATCGTGTCGGCCATTGCCGCCACCGGCATGGCGGGTTCGCTGGCAGCGCGGGCCGCGGATGCCGGGGCAGACGAACGGCAGCACGGACTGGAAGCGCGAATCGACGAGCTGGAACGACAACTGCGCGAGCTGAGAGAAAAAATGTCAGGTGCGCCCCCGAGCAATGCCAGCAGAGCCATCGTCGACACGCCCGCTGTCCAGACCAGGCCGATCACACCGAATGCCACTGCCGGGACCCGGTTTCTATACAGCGGCTTCGTCAAGCTCGACGCCTCGTGGTCCGACTACCAGGATGGCGAGATCGCGGACGGCAGCATCGGTCGCGACTTCTATCTGCCCGCGACCATCCCGGTCGGCGGCGCCGGCGAAGGCGTCGATTTCGATTCTCACATCAAACAGTCCCGCTTCATCTTCGGCACCGATACCGATCTGGCCGGCGGGGGCCTGCTGTCATCGCGGCTGGAAGTGGATCTGTATGGCTCCTCGCTCGGCGATGAACGGGCCACGAACACGTATGGTGTGCAAGTCCGGCACGCATACCTTCAATATGGCCGCTGGCTGGCGGGTCAGACCTGGAGCAACTTCATGGATGCGACCACGCTGCCGGAAACGGCTGACTTCATCGGTCCCACCGACGGCACCGTCTTCGTGCGCCAACCGATGCTGCGCTATACGCTCGGCAACTGGTCTTTCTCGGCGGAAAATTCCGAGACCACCATCACTCCGTTCGGCGGTGGCGCGCGCATCGCTTCGGACGACAACAGCATTCCCGATTTCACCGCGGCCTACACCTGGAAGCTCGGCAACGGCGTGCTGCGCGCGGCCGCCCTCGTGCGTCAGTTGAAATATGAAACGACCGGTGCCGGCGCCGTGAACGATTCGACCCAGGGGGCGGCGTTGTCGCTGGCGGGCAGGATCAATTTCGGCCGGCACGATCTGCGCTTTTCGATCACCGGCGGCGACGGGCTGGGCCGTTATGTCGGCGTCAACTTCGCCAACGATGCGGTGCTGACCGCCGAGGGCGAGCTGGAAGCGATCTCGGGTTGGGCCGCCTTTGCCGCCTGGCGTCAGGTCTGGAACGACCGGGTACGCAGCACGCTGATGTTATCGGCATCCGATTACGACAACGATCCGCGCCTGACCGGCGGCAGTGCCAACGCGTCCAGCTGGTCCTGGGCCATCAATACGTTTTATTCGCCGCTCGCCAAACTCGATCTCGGGGTCGAGCTGCGGGTCGCCGAGCGGGAGATCGAAAGTGGCGCGAGCGGTTCCATGCGGCGCGTGCAGGCGGTCGCCCGCTACTCATTCTGAAAAAGCATTCGTTCTCCAGAACACATCCGGCAGGGAAAAACATGGCCACCACACCACAGACGCTGTCCCAGCCCAAGGCTGGCGGCATTGACCAGTCGCACCGGCGCGTGATCTTCGCGTCCTCGCTCGGCACCGTGTTCGAATGGTACGACTTCTACCTGTACGGCTCGCTGTCGGCCATCATTTCCAAGCAGTTCTTTTCCGGTGTGAACGAAACCACCGGCTTCATTTTCGCGCTGCTGGCGTTCGCGGCGGGCTTTTTCGTGCGGCCATTCGGCGCGCTGGTGTTCGGCCGGCTCGGCGATCTGATCGGCCGCAAGCACACCTTCCTGATCACCATCGTCATCATGGGCGCGTCGACGGCCATCGTCGGCATGTTGCCCAGCTACGCGGCCATCGGGGTCGCGGCGCCGATCATTCTGATCGTGTTGCGCCTGTTGCAAGGCCTCGCGCTCGGCGGTGAATATGGTGGCGCGGCCACGTATGTCGCCGAGCATGCGCCCGATGGCAAGCGCGGCCTGTACACGAGCTGGATTCAGACCACGGCGACCCTGGGTTTGTTTCTATCGCTGCTGGTCATCCTGGTCTGTCGGATCTCGCTCGGCGAGGAGTTCGACGTATGGGGCTGGCGCGTTCCCTTCCTGCTCTCGCTGGTGCTGCTCGGCATCTCGGTGTACATCCGTCTGCAGCTGCAGGAGTCGCCGGCGTTCCTGGAGATCAAGAAGGAAGGCAAGCTGTCGACCGCGCCGCTCACCGAAGCGTTCGGCAACTGGAAGAATCTGAAGATCGTGCTGCTGGCGCTGTTCGGCGCGACTGCCGGCCAGGCGGTGGTCTGGTATGGCGGCCAGTTCTATGCGCTGTTCTTCCTGGAGAAGATCCTGCAGGTCGACGCCAAAGCCGCCAATCTCATCATCGCCGCCGGATTGTTGATCGGCACGCCGTTCTTCGTGGTGTTCGGCGCGCTCTCGGATCGGATCGGACGCAAGACCATCATCATGGCCGGCTGCATCCTCGCCGCCCTCACTTATTTCCCGGTGTTCAAGGGCCTCACCCATTTCGCCAATCCGGCGCTCGAGCGGGCGGTCGCGACTGCACCGGTGACGGTGATCGCCGACCCGGCGGACTGTTCGTTCCAGTTCGATCCGGTCGGCAGGAAGGCGTTCACCCAGTCCTGCGACGTGGTCAAGTCGGCGCTCGCGAAAGCCGGCGTGCCCTATGGCAACGAAGCGGCGCCGGCTGGCTCGGTGGCGCGCGTGCGTATCGGCACTGGCGACACCGCCGTGGTGCTCGACTCCTTCCCCGGCAACACGCTGGGCAAGGCCGAATTCAAAACCGCCAACGACAGTTTCGCCGGGCAGCTCAAGAGCGCGCTGGCCGGCGCCGGTTACCCGGCCAAGGCCAACATGGCGGAAGTGAACTACCCGATGGTGATCGCGCTGTGCACCTATCTGGTCATCCTGGTGACCATGGTGTACGGGCCGATCGCGGCGTGGCTGGTGGAGCTGTTTCCCACCCGCATCCGTTACACCTCCATGTCGCTGCCATATCACATCGGCAACGGCTGGTTCGGCGGCTTCCTGCCGGTCACTTCGTTCGCCATCGTGGCGGCCACCGGCAACATCTATAACGGCCTGTGGTATCCCATCGTGGTGGCGGTCATGACGGCCATCGTCGGCACGCTGTTTCTAAGGGAGACCAAGGATCAGGGCTTGTGACACAATAGCTGCACATACATCCCGTATTCAGTTTGATCGGGTAGCATCGCGCGTTCCATCGAGCGCGCGATGCGCCTGTTTTTGGGAGAGAAAGTGCACTATCTACCCGGTGCCCGCCGCGTAGCAGGGTTTTTGTTGTTCGGGTTGCTGGCCGGCTGTGGCGGCGGCGGCGGTGGCGATGAAGCCTCCCAGACCCAAATCTCCACCAATGCGATTACTTTCAGCGCCTCGGGCCCGAGCGCCCCGGCGCCGGCGGCTCAGTCGCTGACCGCGACGTTCGGCAAGGACGTCGTGCAGCTGTCCGTGGTCCACAGCGGCGATGCGATTGCCTCGACCAGCTCGGTGCTGAACGGCCGTACCGCCGAGATCACCATCGTGCCGGCGACGCCTTCGAGCATCGGGCCGGGTGCGTTCGTCGGGGCGGTGGCGGTGACCGGCTACAACTGCGCCGACACCACCTGCAGCCGGCTGGCGGCCGGCAGCACGGCCACCGTTTCGGTCAGTTACCAGATCTCTCCGGCGATCCTGAGCGTCGCGCCCTATGTGGCGGCGGCGGGTGTGAGCGATACGGTCGTCATTAGTGGCCAGGGCTTGCGCGCTTTCAACATCAGCGGCGTGAGATTCGGCGACACGGCTGCCACCTCATTCACCGTGAACAACGCCGGCACCGAGATGATCGCGACCCATCCGGCGCTGCCCGCGGGCGACTACACCATTCATCTCGACACCTCCAACCATAGCGGCGAGGTTCCCTCCGACGTCGCACTGAAAGTGCTCGATCCGGTCGCTTACGCCGCCGCGACGCTGGACCATCTGCCGGGGACCACGGCGGTGCGCACGCTGATCTACGACGCCGAAAGACAGGCGTTGCTCACGGTGACCGACACTGCGCCGAGCAATCCCATCGTCCGGTATCAGTATGAAAACGGAGTCTGGAGCGCGCCGGCGCAGGCCGCAGCCGGGCTGCTCGACGCCACTCTGTCCGCGGATGGCACTCAATTGTTTGCTATCAATCAGACCGCGGTCATACCCGTCGATCCGGTGACCCTGGCGCAGGGAACGAGCGTCGCCGCGCCGTCGCTGGCAACGAATTCGTTCCTGAAGAACATCGTGATGGGCAACGACAACCGCGCGCTGATCACGACCAGCCTGACCACCAGCGGCTCGACCCAGGGCTATCTGTTCGAGCCCGCCAGCGGGACCATCTTGCTCAACGGCATCGTGCTCAACAACGCGACGCCGGTCATGTCGGCGAACGGCGCCGGTGCGGTGCTCAGTCAGGGCGACCCGAGTCTGACCAGCGACGTGCCGGTATATGTTTACACCACGTCCACCAATTCGCTGACCGCCAGCGCGGTGTCGTTGCGGCAGAACGGTGTCGTGCCGGCGCTGAATCGTTCGCTCACTCGCGTCGTGCTGAACGGCACCAGGGTTTATGACGGCAATTTTGCGCTGCTCGGCACGCTGCCGGACACGACGGTCGCGGTCGCTCTCAAATCCGATGGCTCTCGTGCGTACGCCGTGGACACGGCTGCCGGCGGCATCCTCGTTTATGACGTGAGCGTCGATCGCGACGAGGCCGCTTACACCGCGCTCGGTCCGGTGCAGCCGATCCCCGATCCAGGCACCGGCGTGCGCATGACCATCACTCCCGATAATGGCACCCTGTTCATTGCCGGCAGCGCTCGCATCGTCGTGCAGCCCACGCCAGCACTGTGAGCCCCTCCATGAACTCACAAAAACTCTTTATCAGTGCTGCGCTGCTGGCGAGCTTGCCTCTGGTAGCCAACGTCGCCGCGGCGGCGGAACCGGCGCAACGCGCGGTGCAGGCGACCAACTTCTCGCTCGGCTTGATCGCGAGCGACAGCGACACGAAAGACAGCACCTCGAACGGCACCTTCGGCCTGGGCGGTGTCGCCACCATGCCGGTGGGCGATCTGTTCGGCGCTTCGCTGTCCGGCAGCTATTCTCGAACCACCGCGCGCACCAGTGACGTGTTGTTCGACGTGGCTTCTCAGACTTCCTCGCGCCAGACCTGTCGATTCAACAATGCCGATGCGGCGGTGAGTGTGTTTGCACGCAAGCCGACTCTCGGCCGCATTTCGGCCTCGTACGGCAAGGGCAACGTCACTTCCGATTGCGGCGACGAGTCGGTGTTCGTTTCGACCGGCGAGGACACCATGGGCATCGACTATTACCGGGTCGGTGCCGAAGCTTATCTGGGCGATTTCACGTTCGGCGCGGTGCATACCTCCACCGAACCGGAAGACGGCGCCAAGCTCGAATCGGATATTTTCAGCGCCAGCTGGTATCCGCTCGACAGCCTCAAGGTCACGCTCTCCGGCGGCGACCTGTACAAGCAGGACACCTATGGCATCGAGATCGAGCATCAGCCCGAGTTCATGGGCGAATCGCTCGGCGTGGCATTGGGCTATTCGGTGATCGATCGCGATCAGCGCATCGGCACCATCAACTTCAGCGTCGTGTTCCACTTCGGCACCAAGGTGGAGCTGAAGACGCGAGACCGTCAGTACCGATAGCCCCATCGGGCAGGGCCGCGGACCCGGTCGGCGGCCCTGGTTCGGGGATTCCCCGTAGCGAGCGCGATTCAGCCGTTCACGACTTTGTCGATCGGCTGATCGGCCGGTCGTGACTCTCGTTGCAGCCCGAGGCGTGGTATGGGCTCGTCGCCGTGGAAACGCTGGGCGGTGATTTCGAGCCAGCGCTCGATGTGCCGGCGGAACCGCTCGATGGCGCGGCTTCTATGAAACGCCAGTCCCGTGCCCTCGTACATCTGCTCCTGCGCGGGCGAGACGTGATACCACCATTGCAGCCGGTCCAGTCGCTCGCCATCCATGTACGGCAACGTGATCGAGAACCGACGGCCGTTGCGCGTCGGCTCGGTTTCAGCGAACGCAAAGTAATCCTCGAGCGCGCGCGGCAGTTCGATGTGCGGCATCCGGGCTAGGCGTACGTGGGAGACGCTCCGATGATAGCGAGTGTCGCGATTTGCATCCACATTGATATGCGGGCGCGCTCGTGCATTGCCGGCGTATGACACGAGCCACTAAGCTCGACCGCATCGTTTCCGTGCATAGGGAGGAGAGACAAGGTGTCCCAGCCAATCATCGGTAGCCTGGCGGGCATGCTCGCGCTCGGCATCGGCTTGCAAGTTGCTGGCGCGTCGGAAATCGTCAAGACGCTGCCGAGCGAAACCCCGGAGAAGTTCACGCCCAGCGTCGAGAGCTTCGACTTCACGAAGCGTGAAGTGATGATCCCGATGCGCGACGGCGTGAAGCTCAAGACCTTCATCCTGATTCCCAGGCGCGTCACGGTGGACGCCAAGGCGCCCATCATCCTGACGCGCACGCCCTACAACGCAGGTGGCCGGGTCACGCGCTCCAACAGTCCGCGGCTGCTCTCGGTCGTGCCGCAGATGAATGACACGACTGTCGAAGCCGGTTACATCATCGTGTACCAGGACGTGCGAGGAAAATTCGGCTCCGAAGGCGAGTACGTGATGACGCGTCCGCTGCGCGGGCCGGTGAACCCCACCCGGGTGGATCACGCCACCGATACCTACGACACCATCGATTGGCTGGTGAAGAACGTCCCGGAAAGTAACGGGCGCGTCGGTGCGATGGGCGGCTCGTACGAGGGTTACACCACTTTGATGTCGACGGTGAATCCGCATCCGGCATTGAAGGTGGTGGTGCCGTTCGCGCCCATGATCGATGGCTGGATGGGCGACGACTGGTTCCATAACGGTGCGTTCCGCCAGGGCTCCGCGCTCGAATTCATCTATGGCCAGCAGTCCACGCGCAGCGGTGCGTTCAAGTGGTGGTGGGGCGAGTACGACATCTATGACACCTTCCTGCGCGCCGGTTCGGCCGGTGCGCTCGCGAAGTCGCGCGGTCTGGATCAACTCGGATTCTGGCGCGCGATCTCCGAACATCCGAGCTACGACCGCTGGTGGCAGGAGCAGGCCGTCGACAAGCTGCTGGCGCAATTGCCGCTGAAAGTGCCGATGATGATCGTCGGCGGTCTGTTCGATCAGGAAGACATCTACGGCAGCCCGGCGCTCTACAAGGCGCTCGCGCCGAAAGATCCGACCGGTCAGCTCGTCCATCTCGTGATGGGGCCGTGGAATCACGGCCAGGGACGTCGCGAAGGCCGCTCGCTCGGCGCGCTCGAGTTCAACGGCGACACCGCGGGCTGGTTCCGCAGCAAGGTGATGCAGCCGTTCCTCGACCATTATCTGAAAGATGCGCCGAAGCCGGCGACGCCGCGCGTGCTGGTGTACGAGACCGGAGCGAACGAATGGCGTCGGTACGATCATTGGCCGCGCTCTTGCGCCGTGGCGTGCGTGGAGAAGTCGCGATCCATGTATCTGTTGTCGGGCGGGCGGCTGGGGTTCGACGCACCGTCGGGCAATGCGAACAGCTACGATGAGTACGTTTCCGATCCAGCGAAGCCGGTGCCTTATCGGCCGCGACCCAACTTGCCGCAGAGTGCGCCCGAATCGGGCTGGGGTGAATGGCTGGTGGACGATCAGCGGCACGCGAGCACGCGCACGGACGTGCTGGTGTATGAAACCGAGCCGTTGACTCAGCCACTGCGCGTCGCCGGTCAACCGATCGCGCGCTTGTTCGCCTCCACGACTGGCAGCGACGTGGACTGGGTGGTCAAGATCATCGATGTGTGGCCGGACGAAGTGCCCGCGAAGCCGAGCATGGGCGGCTACCAGCAAATGCTGTCAGCGGATATTTTTCGCGGCCGCTATCGCGCGAGCCTCTCCAACCCGCAGCCGTTGACGCCAAACGAAGCGTTGCACTATGAGATCGCGCTGCCCCAGGTGAGCCACACATTCCTGCCGGGTCACCGCATCATGGTGCAGATCCAGTCGAGCTGGTTCCCGCTGTACGACCGCAATCCGCAGACCTTCGTGCCGAACATCATGTTCGCGCAGCCGGAGAACTACGTGAAAGCGACGCAGCGCATCTGGCGCGCGCCGGGCAAGACGAGCCAGATCGATCTGCCGGTTGTCGCGGTGCGCTAATCGATGCACGTGTCCATGTGTGTGCAACCATTGTTGAACGCGAGGAAAAACTGTCTGAATCCACGATTGTAAAAAGATTCCAACCATGTGAGTTAAGGTCCCGCTTTTCGCCGGGCGTGACCTTCTCGGGCGCGGCCGGTTTTCGATCAGGAGGATGCATGTCCTACCTTTATCACTGGCCGCGATTTCTGGTCCTGCTCACCTTCATCGTCAGTGGCGCGGTCGTGCATTATCGCGGTCGCGTCCGACACAGGCTGTCACGGCAATTGCTCGATCACTCGACGATCATGGCGCCGTACAACGCGCTCATGTACTTGTTTTCCGCGGTGCCGAACAAGCCCTTCATCGAGATGAAGTACTTTCCGGAGCTCGCGCCGTTGCGCGAGAACTGGGAGATGATTCGCGACGAAGCGATGCAGCTGTTCGACGAGGGTTACATCCGCGCCGCGGCAAAGTACAACGACCTGGGCTTCAACTCGTTCTTCCGGACCGGCTGGAAGCGTTTCTACCTCAAGTGGTACGGCGACTTTCTACCGTCGGCCGAAACGCTCTGTCCGAAGACCGCCAGGTTGCTCGCGAGCATTCCCACCGTGAACGCAGCGATGTTCGCTTTGCTGCCGCCGGGTGCGCGCCTGGTTGCACATCGCGATCCGTTTGCGGGCTCGTTGCGCTATCACCTCGGCCTCTCCACGCCGAACTCCGAAGCGTGTCGCATCATCGTCGACGGTCAGCTGTACTACTGGAAGGACGGCGAGCCGGTGGTGTTCGATGAAACATACATTCATCGCGCCGAGAACCAGACCGATCAGCAACGGCTGATCCTGTTCTGCGACGTCGAGCGCCCGTTGTCGAATCCGTTCGCCCGCGTGTTGAACCGATTCGTCGGCAAGCCGCTGGTGCGCGCGGCGGCGACTCAGAATGTCGAGGGCGAGAAGGTCGGCGTGCTCAACAGACTGTTCGGCTACGCCTATCAGTTTCGATTGCTGGGCAAGCGCGTCAAGGCGTGGAATCGAACCGCGTACTACGTGATCAAGTGGGCGCTGCTCGGCTCCCTCGCCTTTGCCATCTTCGTGCGGGTGTGACCGTTACGCCTGCAGGTCCTTCATATATTGCTCATCCTGAGCGGCCGCGCGTTTGAATGCCGGCCGCTCGGTGCAGCGAGCCACGTAGTCCTGAAATGCCTTGCGCGGCTCCAGCGATTTCGCCATCAAGCCCCAGCCGATCTGCGAGCCGACATAGACGTCGGCCGCGCTGAAGCGGTCGCCCAGAATGAACGGGCCTGCCGAGACCGCTTTCTCCAGCGCATTCAGGGTGTCTGCATAACTGCCGTAACCCAATGCCCCGGGGCGATCCACTGGCGGTCGTTTGAACATCTGATCGACGAGAGCCGGCTCGACACAGCCGGCGCCGAAGAACATCCACCGATAATTCGTGCCGCGTTCCGGTGAATTCACCGGCGGCGCCAGATTCGCGGCCGGGAATGCATCGGCGAGATATGCACAGATGGCCGCTGCCTCGGTGACGACGGTATCGCCGTGCTTGATCGTCGGGATCTTGCCCATCGGATTCACCGCGAGAAACTGCGGCGCCTTGTGCTCGCCGCGATCGAATCGCAACAGCTGCGTCTGGTACGGCACACCCACTTCCTCGAGCATCCAATGCACAATGCGGCCGCGGCTTTGCGGGTGGTGAAAGAAGATGATGTCGGCCATGGCTGCCTCCTGGTTGCGTCGCTCTTCGGGTAGCCCAGTGTAACCGGCTCTGGGGGCGCAGGTTGCGAATTGGCGCTGGCCTCCGCGGCGTCAGTAGAATCTGCGCCAAACTCGACAGTCGAGCTTTTGACAAGGAGATGCAGATGCCCCGCTATGCAGACGGATTCGTGATCGTGGTCCCGAAGAAGAACTTGAAAGCCTACGAGGCCATGTCGAAAAAGGCCGGCAAGATCTGGAAGGAACATGGCGCGCTGGAATATTGCGAGTGTGTCGGCGATGACCTGAAGCAGAAATTCGGCACGCCGTTCCCGAAACTCTGCAACACGAAGAGCAGCGAAGCCGTCATCTTCTCCTGGATCGTGTACAAGTCGCGGGCCCATCGCGACAGGGTCAACGCGAAGGTGATGAAAGACCCGCGCCTGAACATGGACAACGATGCGATGCCGTTCGACGTGAAGCGCATGTCCTATGGCGGCTTCAGTCTGCTCGTCGATCTTTGATGCAAATATTGCCGCAGCGGCAGTCACAAGATCCGGGCAGCTTGCGGCCCGATCCTGCGGGGGCGGGAGTCAGGCGCGAGGCTGGCGGATCATATGAACGGGGTTCCGGCCGGCTCCGCGGCTGCCGCCGATGTGGCGGACGAGCCGCGGAGTCGAGCTCGATGAGCGCATGATCGGCGCTCCAATCACTGCAGCTGCGTCACGGTCACGCTGTAACCGACGTGTTCCATGGACTCGACACCGAAGGCACCGAAGGTGAGCGACAGAGTGACGATCGCGACCGACAGAGCCATGCAAACGGCGCGCTGAGTGGTCTGAGTGGCTTGGCTGACTGCGTACATGACATTGCTCCTGGTGGGTTTGTTTCCAAATCCGCATCGTTGCGGTGTTCGTAGCTTCTGACGCGAGCTTTTCAGAAAGGGTTGCAGCGGCGGCGAGGAAAAAAATCGCGCCGCCGGTGAACCGCGGCTGGTTACCGGTGAAGACGGATAAACAGGGGAGAAGCGCTGCGCCTCGCCACCCGGATTCGGTCCGGGCGACGCCAGGGGCCAGTACAGTTCTTATTGGATCCGGGGCTTACACCGCGGATTCAGCAAACATCAAGGCCGTGTGATTCGGCTCACACATTGTTATTTGCCGGCGCGTGCCATCTGGGTGCTGGCGCCGCCTTCGATCCAGCGACGTACGCGTCGGGCATCGGCCACGCGGGTGAGCTTGCCGAACGAGTTGAGCAGCACCATGACGGTAGGGCGATCCTGGATCGTCGCCCGCATCACCAGGCATTGCCCCGCATCCTGGGTGAAGCCGGTCTTCTGGACGGAAATGTCCCAGTCGTCCTTGGAGGTCAGCGAGTTGGTGTTGTGGAACTCGAGCAACTGACGCCCCACGGGCACGGTCAGCTTTTCACTGGTGGAGTACTCCTGGATCAAGGGCTCGCGCGACGCCGCCATGACGAGCTTGACCAGGTCCGAGGCAGTGGCGACGTTGCCGCTCGACAGACCGGTGGGATCGACGAAGTGGGAGCTCTTCATCCCCAGCTGACGTGCCTTGGCATTCATGGCCTTCAGGCAGGCCGCGAGGCCGCCGGTATGGGCACGGCACACGGCCTGTGCCGCACGATTCTCCGAGGACATCAATGCCAGATGCAGCAGCTCGCCACGGGTGAGCTTGGTGCCCACCGCCAGGCGCGAGGCGGATCCCTTGGTCTTCTCACGGTCGACCTGCAGGATGGTCAACACCTCGTCCAGCGGCTGCTCGTCTTCGAGCACCACCAGCGCCGTCATCAGCTTGGTGATGGAGGCGATCGGCCGCACCTTCTGGGCGTCCTTGGAATACAGCACCGTCGCGTCGCCCTCGTCCATGATCAGCACGGACGCGGATTTGATCTGCAGCTTGCCGGAGGGCAGCGGCTGGGACCAGCACAGCGAAGTGAACAGCAGGGTGGCAGCGGCGAACAGCCCATGACGGCAGCGGAAAGTGGGTGGCATCGCTGTAGATGGTGCCTTTAGTTAATGTTGATTCGATGTGCAAAGGTAACCGATTTGCAGCGCTTGCGAATGTGAGTTTTTCCCTGGTTGAGTCGGCGGTCGCGTGCGGCAAAGTGCGTCCGGCCCGGTACAATCGCGCCCCCCATGCCGACATCCATTCAAGAGCAGGCCGGCGCCGAGAGTGCCGCCGCGCAGCCCGACCTCTCCTTCTGGCAGATCGTGCGGTTGTCGTTGCAAGGCCGGCACCTCGATTACACCGCGGTGCCGTTGCAGCGTGCGGTGCTGCTGCTGGCCGTGCCCATGGTGCTGGAAATGATCATGGAGTCGCTGTTCGCCGTCGTTGACGTGTTCTGGGTGTCGCGACTCGGCTCGGATGCGATTGCAGTGGTGGGCCTGACCGAGTCGGTGATGACGCTGATCTACGCCGTGGCGATCGGCATCGCCATTGCAGCGACTGCGATCGTTGCGCGGCGAATCGGTGAGAAGGATCCGGAGCGCGCCGCGCAAGCCGCCGGTCAGATCCTCCTGATCGGAGTCACGGTCTCGGCGGCCATCGGCCTGGTGCTGAGTTACTTCGCGTCGGACATTCTCCGGCTGATGGGCGCCAGCGAGAGCATCGTGTCGCTGGGCACCGACTTCGCTCGCATCATGCTCGGCTGCAATGTGACGGTGTTCATGATCTTTTTGATCAACGCGATTTTTCGCGGCGCCGGCGATGCGGTGCTGGCCATGCGCACGCTGTGGCTGGCGAATGCTTTGAATATCGTGCTCGGTCCCTTGTTCATTTTCGGCTGGGGACCGTTTCCGGAGCTGGGCGTGACCGGCGCGGCAGTCGCGACCAACATCGGTCGCGGTGTCGGCGTGCTGTATCAATTGTGGCACCTGGCGGGGTTCCACAGTCGCGTACAGGTCCGCCTGCGGCATCTGAAGCCCGTGTTCGTGGACCTGCGCGCCATCATGGGCACCGCGAGCACGGGCATTGCGCAACTGCTGATCGGCACGACCAGCTGGGTCGGTCTGTTCAAGATCCTGGCTGCCTTCGGCAGCGCGGCGCTGGCCGGTTATACGATCGCGATGCGCATAGTCATGTTTGCCTTGATGCCCGCCTGGGGGCTGGCGAATGCCGGTGCGACCCTGGTGGGACAGAACCTCGGCGCAGGCAAACCGGACCGCGCCGAGCAAGCCATCTGGATCGCGACCCGGTTCAATGTGATCTTTCTGGGGATCGTCGGCCTGGCGTTCGTGCTCGGAGCGGGGCCGCTGGTTCGGTTGTTTACTGACGATCCGCCCGTGCTGGAGCACGGCATCCGCTCGCTGTGGATCGTCAGTCTGGCGTTCCCGTTGTATGCAGCCGGCATGTGCCTGGAAGCGGCCTTCAATGGTGCGGGCGACACCTGGACGCCGACGCGGCTGAATTTCTATTGTTTCTGGCTTGGACAGATTCCACTCGCCTGGCTGCTGGCGGATTTCTTCGCCATGGGGCCGCTGGGTGTATTCATTGCCGTCCCCATCGGCTTTTCGGCGCTGGCGCTGTGGAGTCTGGTGCTGTTCAGGCGGGGGCGGTGGAAACAGCAGCAGGTGTGATGGGGACGGCGGTCGCAGAAAGAATTTTGCGTGCCCTGTAACCTTTTGGGATTTCGCGCCGTCCAATCTGGAACCGCGCCCCCTGGCCTTTGGGGCGAGGGGTGCAACTGAAGCGCGAGTGCGGTGTTCTAAGCTGACTCGCGCCGACCAAGGATATCGGGAACCCCGCTCGTGGAACCAGCAATGAACAGCAGTGCCAATCAGTCTTCGATGCGCTACGAAGCGGGGGCGGCGGTCACGCCCTTTCCAACGCGTCCGGCGGAATCCCGGCAAGCCGCGCCGGCCCAGGACGCGGCGTCGACGGGGGGAGCGGCTGATGGACATCAGGGCGGCGGCTCCTTCACCCGGATCGATCCGATGAAAGCGTCGATTGCTGCGGCGGTGCTGGCGGTCATCGGCGTCGGTGCATGGGTCCTTGCACGCAATCCGGCAGCGCCCGCGGCTGCGGCGCCCGCGCCCGCTGCGGCTCCCGTCGAGCTCGCGACAGTGGATATTTCTACGGTCGAAACGCGAATCCTGAACCGTGCCTTGCCGCTGTCCGGCAGCATCGCGCCGTTCGTACAGGCGACCTTGAAATCCAAAGTCGGCGGTGAAGTCGAGCAATTGAAGCTGCGTGAAGGTCAGGATGTGCGTGAAGGCGAGGTGATCGCCCGCGTCGACACTCGCAATTTGCAGGCTCAATACGACCGCGAAGCGGCGGCGGTGGAAAAGGCGCGTGCCGATCTCGAGCTGGCCCGGCTCAACCGTGACAAGAATCGTCAGCTGCTGGAACAGAAGTTCATTTCGCAGAACACGTTCGAGCAGACCGAGAGCGCTTACGCCGGCAGCGTCGCGAGCTTCAAGCTCGCCGAGGCCCAGGCTCGCGTCGCCAAGATCAATCTGGACGATGCCGTGATTCGCGCGCCGTTCTCCGGAACGATCGCGAAACGCCTGGTGCAACCGGGCGAAAAGGTGTCGCCCGACTCGGCCATCGTGACCCTGGTCGATCTGAAACAGATGGTGCTGGAAGCGGCCGTGCCGGCCGCGGAGATTCCGTCGGTGCGCGTCGGTCAGAAGGTGCGTTTTCGCGTCAGTGGTTTCGGCGATCGCGTTTTCGAAGGCGAAGTGCAGCGGATCAATCCGGTCACGGCCGACAATTCGCGCGCCATCATGATTTACATCGCCGTGCCGAATCCGGACAGCGCGCTCAAGGGCGGCATGTTCGCGCAAGGCTCGCTGATGCTCAACTCGACCCAGCCGGTGCTCGCGGTGTCGCAGCGCGCGGTGCGTGATGATGCGGGTGTTTCATATGTATACGTGCTGCGCGACGACAAGATCGTGCGCACCCCAGTGAAGGTTGGCCCGCGTAGCGAAGGTGAAGCATTCGTCGAGGTTCGCGACGGCCTGAGCGCCGGCGATCAGGTCATCGTTGCCGAGATCGGCGATGACAAGGCCGGCGCCGTCGCGCGCGTACGCAAGATCGAAACGACCGCCAAGACTGAAATCGCCCGCAACTAAGCGGCTGGCTGGCTCACATGTGGATCACACGCACCAGCGTCAATCAGCCCGTGTTCGCGACCATGGTCATGCTGGCCCTGGTCGTGCTCGGCCTGTACTCGTACCGTCTGCTGCCGGTCGAGCAGATGCCCGAGATCAACGTACCGCAGGCCTATATAACGGTCGCCTACCCCGGCGCGTCGCCCGAGGCCATCGAGAACGACGTCATCAAGCCGCTCGAGAACGTCATCAACAGCGTCGAGGGCGTGAAGAACATCTACGGCACGGCGCGCGAAGGTAATGCTTTCCTGATGATCGACTTCCGGATGGAAGTCGACAGCGTCGCCGCCACCCAGGAAGTGCGCGACAAGGTGGCCCAGATCCGTTCGTCGCTGCCCCGCGACGTGCGCGAGCCCACCATTTCGCGAGCCACCAACGACAGCTCCACCGAGCCGGTGGTCAGCCTGGTCGTTTATTCCACGACGCGCAGTCTGCGTGAAGTCTCCACCATCGTGGATCAGCAGATCGTCAAGCGGCTGCAGAATTCCTACGGCGTGGGCAATGTTTCCACCGGCGGCGCCGTCGAGCGGCAAGTGCAGATCTTCCTGCGGCCGGAGCAGCTGCAGAGCTTCCGGGTCGGTGTGGATCAGGTGATGGAAGCGGTGCGGGCGGCGAACCAGGATCTGCCGGCCGGCATGATCTCTCGCGGCGCCCAGGAACAGCTGGTCCGCGTCGAAGGCAAGATGAAGGATCCGCGCGACTTCGAGCGCATCATCGTGGCGAATCAGGGCGGCGCGCCGGTGTATCTGCACCAGGTCGCCGACATCGTCGACGGCGAGGCGGAAGAGCAATCCATCTCGCGCATGAACGGCATGCGCTCGGTGTCGCTGGACGTTTACAAGGTGCAGCAGGCCAACATGGTCGAAGTCGGCAAGGGCGTCGACGAAGCGGTCGCCGAGCTCACCTCGCGCCTGCCGGCGGACATCGTCATCCGCACCTTGTGGTCCGATGCCAAGTTCATCGAAGGCTCGCTGGATCGGGTCAAGGAAACCATCATCGAGGGCGCCCTGCTCACGATCCTGATCGTGTTCCTGTTCCTGCATTCGTGGCGTTCCACCGTCATCACCGGGCTGACGCTGCCGATTTCGGTGATCGCGACTTTCACGGCGCTGCATGCGTTCGGCTTCACGCTCAACTTCATGACCCTGATGGCGTTGTCGTTGTGCATCGGTCTGTTGATCGACGACGCCATCGTGGTGCGCGAGAACATCGTGCGCCATGCCGAAATGGGCAAGAGCCATCGCGTCGCCGCGCTCGAAGGCACCAGCGAAATCGGCCTGGCGGTGATGGCGACGACCTTCGCGATCCTTGCCGTGTTCATTCCGGTCGCTTTCATGAGCGGCATCATCGGCAAGTTCTTCCTGCCGTTCGGCATCACCGTGGCGGTCGCGGTGCTCGTGTCGTTGTTCGTGAGCTTCACGCTCGATCCGATGCTGTCGTCGGTCTGGCCGGATCCGAGCGAAGGGCGTTTCCGCCGCGTGCCGTGGCTGGGCAAGGTGATGGAGCGTGTCGAATCGGTGATCGACTACGCGCACCGGGTCTATGATCGTCTGCTGCGCTGGACGTTGAGCGGACGGCGCTACGGCATTTCGCGCCGGGTGAGCTTGAGCCCGCGTGCGCTGATGCTGGTGATCGCCGCTGTCTCGTTCTTCGGCAGCTTCCCGATCGTGCCGCTGGTGGGCACCGAGTTCGTGCCGCAGCAGGACGAGGGCATCATGTTCATGCGCATGAACACGCCCATCGGCTCCAGCCTCGAATATACGGACGCCAAGATTCGCGATGCCGAAGACGCCATTCGCGAGATCGACGGCGTCGACAGCATCGTGACCACGGTCGGCACCGACGAAGGCCGCAACTATGCGCGCGTGCGCATTCTGTTGAAGGACAAGACGCAGTTCGATCGTCCGCCGCAGAAGCAGATCGAGGAGCAGATTCGCAAGCGGCTGTCGAACATGGCCGGCTTGAGCCTGACGGTGCAGGGCCAGAACCAGCCGGTCGTGATCTCGATTCTCGGCCCCGAGAACAGCAAGCTGACCGAGCTGTCGCAGGAGCTGATGGCGCGGCTGTCGAAGATTCCCGGCATCGCCGACCTGGAGAGCAGCGAGCGCGGCGCCAATCCGACCATCGCGGTGCGCATCAAGAACGAGCTCGCGAGCGATCTCGGCCTGACCACGGCGAGCATCGGCAATGCGCTGCGTCCGCTGATCGCGGGCGATCAGATCAGCACCTGGCTCGGGCCGGACGGTCAGGATTACGACGTGATCGTGCAACTGCCCAAGGAGCGTCGCGAGATCGTGTCCGATCTGGGCGATCTCTATGTGAGCAGCACGCGCACCGATGCGAACGGCGCGCCGTTGCTGGTGCCGATCCGCCAGATTGCGGATTTCGTCGAAACCACCAGTCCGCAGCAGATCAAGCGGCTCAACCTGCAACGACGCATCACGATCTACGGCAATGCGCAGGGGCGGCCGTCGGGTGACGTTGGCACCGATGCCAAGAAGATCGTTCAGGCCATGCAGCTGCCGCCGGGCTATCGCTTCGATGTCGGCGGTGCGCAGCAGGAGATGGACGATACCTCGGCGGCGGCCGCCGCCGCGCTCGGCCTCGCGGTGATCTTCATTTACCTGGTGCTGGCTTCGCAGTTCGGCAGCTTCCTGCAGCCAGTGGCGATCATGGCGTCGCTGCCGCTGTCGCTGATCGGTGTGTTGCTGGCACTGGCCTTCACGGGCACGACGCTGAACATCTTCTCCATCATCGGCTTCATCATGTTGATGGGCCTGGTGACCAAGAACGCCATTCTGCTGGTGGACTTCACCAATCAGGCCATTCGCAATGGCATGCCTCTGCGAGAAGCCATCTTCGAAGCGGGCCAGGTGCGTCTGCGTCCGATCCTGATGACGACACTGGCGATGATCTTCGGCATGCTGCCCATGGCCATCGGCGTGGGCGCCGGCGGCGAGCTGCTCGCACCGATGGGGCGCGCGGTCATCGGTGGTGTGATCACTTCAACCCTGCTGACGCTGCTCATCGTGCCGGTGCTGTACACCTACATCTACGGCTTCACCGAGCGCGTCAAAGCGTACTGGCGTCGCGGTCAGACGCAGGAAGGCCACGATCACGCGGTCGAGCCCAAGCCGTTGGCCGCGCTCACCGATGCAACCGACCCGGCCGACCTGACACGCTAAAGGTTGAGCTGCGCAAAATGGTGTGTCATTTTACGACGCACCTTTTGCCGCGGAGTCGCGCGTGTCTTCCGATGATGCTCAATTGCTCGCCGAGCGTTCCGCCGAGGCGATGTACGCCAGTGATCGTGCCTCGCAAGCTTTGGGCATGCGCATCCTCGAAGTGCGACCGGGCTACGCCAAGCTCGCGATGCAGGTGCGCGAGGACATGCTGAATGGTCACTCGTCATGTCACGGCGGCCTGATCTTTTCGCTCGCGGACAGCGCGTTCGCGTTCTCCTGCAATTCGCACGGCGGCGTCGTCGTAGCGGCCGCTGCGTCGATCGATTTTCTTGCGCCCGCACGAGGCGGCGATGAGCTGACTGCCGTCGCGGTCGAGCGCTGGCGCTCCAGGCGCAACGGTGTATATGAAGTGACGGTCACCAATCAGCATGGCGAGACGATCGCGCTGTTCCGCGGTCGCTCCCACCAGGTTCGCGAGCATCAAGGCTGAAGCACTCTCGAATGCAGCTAGCAGGAGGAGCGCATGTCGCCGGACAAAGAAACGTATCACGCCATCGAGCGCGCCAGCGTCGATGAGCTGAAGGCGCTGCAGTTGCAGCGCTTGCAGTGGTCGCTGCGGCACGCTTATGACAACGTTCCTCATTATAAAAGAGCGTTCGACGCCGCTGGCGCACATCCAGACGACCTGCGGGCGCTGGAGGATTTGAGCCGGTTCCCGTTCCTCGTGAAGCAGGACTTTCGCGATCAATATCCCTTCGGGCTGCTGGCAGTGCCCCGGCAACAGGCAATTCGTTTGCATGCTTCCAGCGGCACGACCGGCAAGCCCACGGTCGTCGCATACACGCGCAACGACATCGATGTATGGGCGGAGCTGATGGCGCGATCCATCTTCGCCGGCGGCGCGCGGCCGGGAGATCTCGTGCACGTCGCCTATGGCTACGGTTTGTTCACCGGCGGACTCGGCGCGCACTACGGTGCCGAAAGACTGGGCTGCACCGTTGTGCCCATGTCGGGCGGACAGACCGAGAAACAAGTGCAGCTCATTCGCGATCTCGAGCCGCGCGTCATCATGGTCACGCCTTCGTACATGCTCGCGATCGCCGAAGAGTTCGCGCGTCAAGGCACCGATCCGGCGTCGTGCTCGCTGCAGATCGGCATCTTCGGCGCCGAGCCCTGGACCAATGCCATGCGCACCGAGATCGAATCGCGCATGGGTATCGACGCGGTCGACATTTATGGTCTGTCCGAAGTGATGGGGCCGGGCGTGGCGATGGAATGTGTTTCGAGCAAGGACGGGCCGGTGATCTGGGAAGACCATTTCTATCCCGAGATCATCGACCCCGACACCGGGCGAGTGTTGCCCGACGGCGAAGAGGGCGAGCTGGTGCTCACGTCGGTGAGCAAAGAAGCGCTGCCGGTGATTCGGTATCGCACGCGCGATCGCACTCGGTTGCTGCCGCCGACGGCGCGCACGATGCGGCGAATGGCCCGCATCTCCGGCCGGACCGACGACATGCTGATCATCCGCGGCGTCAATGTGTTTCCAACGCAGATCGAAGAACTGATCCTGCAACAGCCGGCGCTGGCGCCTCACTATCATCTGGAAATCTTCCGCGAGGGACATCTGGACTCGCTCACCGTCAATGTCGAGCTGCAAGCCGGAGCCGAAGATCCTCACGGGCGGGTCGCGGGCGAGCTGGTCCAGTCGATCAAGTCATACATCGGCGTGACGACCACCGTGATCGTTCATCCCGCCAGCTCCCTGGAGCGGTCGGCGGGCAAGGCGAAACGGGTGAGCGATCGCCGCCGGCCGTCTTAGTACCGGTCCGCGGGCGGGACGACCGCAGAAAAGCCATACGGATCAGAGACCTTTCGCTCTTTCCCCTTGTACGTATAGGCGCCGGGCCGAGGCTGCTTGTACGGTCGCTGACACCGGTGTCACGAATCGATCCAATTTTGCCACCGGTGTCAATTCAAGGTAGGGGGAACCGGGCAGATGCGCGCCGTGGACGGTGACGCAGCCGTGTCCTTGCGCCTCGCTCACGGCCCGCAGCGACGCCCGGTCGAACAGAGCACTGAAGATCATAGGAAACATCCAACGGACAGGAGATAACTATGCTTCGCAAATTGTGTGTAGGGGGATTGTTACTGGCGGCGGCCGCCACCGCCTGGAGCGCGACCAACCGGCCCGAAGGCTACGTGACCATCTGCAAGATCAACGAGACATGCTCGGTGAGCAGCAGCACCAACGTGGCCTTCGGCGCCTCCGGCAAGTTCGTTTACAAAGTCTTGAATGGCACGTTCAGCTGTACCGTCGCCACCTTCGGCTCCGATCCCATCCCGGAGAAACAAGTGAAGGAGTGCTCGGTGCCCTCGGGCGGCGGCACGACGCCACCTCCGACGGGTTCGAGCATCAGCCTGAGCGCATCGGCGGGGAACGGCACGGTGTCGCTGAGCTGGTCGTATTCGAGCGGTTCGGGAGCGACGCAGGAAATCTATCGCGACCTCGACGCCGATCCGAATGGACGGGTGCGCATCGCCAGCGTCAGCTCCAGCACGCGCAGCTATACCGACAGCGGTTTGACCAACGGAACCACGTACTACTACACGATCAAGAACACCGCCAATGGAGTAGTCACGAACTCCAATGTCGCATCCGCCACGCCGTCCGGCGGTGGCACGACTCCGCCGCCGACCGGCTCGATCACGGGCTCTTCGTGTTCGACCAGCGGTCCGCAGACCACTGTGCACGAAACGATTCGGGTGACCAGCGGCACCTATGACGGGGGTTGCCAGCGTTTCAATGCGGGCTCGGAGCTGGGCGACGGCAGCCAGTCGGAAGGCCAGGATCCGATATTCCGTGTCGAAAATGGCGCCACTTTGCGCAATGTCGTGATCGGCACCAATGGCGCTGACGGAATTCACACCTACAATGGCGCCGTCCTGGATAATATCCATTGGATGAATGTCGGCGAGGATGCGATGACCATCAAGTCCTCGGGCACGACCACGGTGAGCAACATCGAAGGCTACGATGCCGACGACAAGTTCTTCCAGGTCAATGCCGCATCGACGCTGAACGTGACCAACTGCATCATTCATCGGGCCGGCAAGGCGCTGCGCCAGAACGGCGGCACGACCTACCGGATCAACGTCAGCTTCAACCGCTGCGACATCAATTCGATGAACGAGGGCGTGTTCCGCACCGACAGCTCCAGCAGCACGGCGAGCCTGACCAACAGCCGGCTGCACGATGCGGGCACGGTTTGCATCGGGCCATGGGCGAGCTGCACCCAATCGGGTAATACTAGCTACTGATTCGACCGGAGGGTCGGAACGAGTGGCCGGGGGCGAGGTGCCCCCGGCCACTGTGTTGCTGAACAAGGACGCCAATGATCAGATTCATGGATCGAAGAAGCATTTCGAGCGTGGCGATTCTGGCCGCGCTCGCCACGGCCGTGACAATGGTCGTGAAGAATCACGAGGCACGCGAGAGCGCGGTCTCGGCCGAGTCGCAGAACGAACGGGCTTCCGCGAAGCAGGCTCCCCTGGTTTCCCCCTTGGTGCCGGAACAGCAGCGCTCGCTGGCACCGACAGACGATGCGCCCGACGCCGCCTTTCTCGCTCAGGTCGAGCGCAAGTACCGATTTCTGATTGCCGACGTCGAAGAGGAGCATGTCGACGAGCTGCGGCGACGGCTGCTGGAGCGCGAGTCCGAGATAAACCTCGGTTCGCGTGCCCGCATCGATGCGGGTATCGGCAGGCTCCTGCCGGCACAAAGCTTTGCCTACTACGAGTCGCTGAAAGATTCCGACCTCGAACAACATCACCTGGCCGAATACACCGGCGGCATCAGCAATGTCGCGCCGCTGGACGAGCGGCAGGAACGTCTCGTGCTGGATGCCAAATTGCGCCAGAAACAACGCTATGCCGCGCTGATGCGAGATGTCGGGCTGGATCGAGAAAGCCTGTCGACCGAGGAGCGCGCCTACGCCCATGCCAAAGCGGCCGAGGCGCTCAAGCAGTACATGGACGATTTCCTCTCGGACGTGGCGCCGTCGCTCTCGCAGGCGCAGTACACGCAACTCAAGAACTACGAAGCGACCGAGTTCGCTCGCGAGCTGAGCCGCTTGCAGCAGCGGATCAATGCAAAGTAGCCGGTGTCGTCCGGGACAGGCGCACGATGCGCTCGCCGACCAGGATGAGATCGCCGTTGCGTGAGTTGAAGACAGCGCTACGAAAGTGGCGACGAGTGTGGCTGGGAATTCGTTGCCAGCTTTTGCCTGCATCAACCGAGCGCAGGATCGTGCCGTGCTGACCGACGATCACCAGGGCGCCGCTGTCGGGCTCGACCAGTCCTTTGCGCAGCTCCGCTCCGGTGTCGCTGGCGACGGCTTGCCAAGACTCGCCCTCGTCCATGGAACGAACGATGCTGCCATGCTCGCCGAATGCCAGCAGCGTGTTGGTCTTCGGGTCGCGAAGCATGCGCCGGAGTGCATGATCGGTGCCGGATGCAACGCGGCGCCACGTCAGGCCAATGTCGGTCGAACGCAACAGCGCGCCTTTGGCGCCGAGCAGAAACATCGTGCTCGTGCTCTCGTCCGCGTAGCTGCCAAACAGATCCTCTGCTGCGCCCGTCTCGACGAGCGTCCACTTGCGACCGCCGTCGATGCTGCGCGCAGCGACGCCACGCTGGCCGGCAATGAGCATGGCTTTGTTTGTTGCCACCATTCCTTGCCAGAGCTCGCGGTCGGTCGCGAGCTTCGACAGTTGCCAGCTACGCCCAGCATCCTGGGACGAATAGATGAAGCCGTTTGCTTCGACGACGGCAAGTGACCGCTGTTTCGGATCGCTGAGAATCCAAGGGAATGCTTCCTGCTTCTCCAGCGGCGTCCAATGCGCGATCTGCCATTTGATTCCGCCATCCTCCGAGCGGATGATCGTACCCGGCGCGCCGGCCGCGACGAGCCCCTTGCGCGAGGGCTCGACAATCAGCGACCGCAGATTCGGCGGAGTGTTCATGTTGGGATAGGCAACATCGATACTTTCCCAGGTCTGGCCGCTGTCCGAGGAGCGCAGGATGCTGCCGAGCTCACCACTGGCGACGATCGCGTCACTCTCGGGCAGCACGATGATTTCGCGCAGGTTCAAACTCAGCTCGGGCGATACCAGCCGCCAGCTTTTGCCGGAATCTGCCGAGCTCACGATGTAGCCGCCTTCGCCGAAACCGACGAATCGTCCGTCGCCGAGCTGCGCGAGCGATTCCATGCTGGTGGCGAAGCCGGTCGTGATCCTTTGCCACTGCCGACCGCCGTCGGTGGATCGAGCAGCGAGCCCATGATGGCCGACGGCAATCAACGATTCGCTGAGGGCGTCGTAGCGGAGTGCGCTCACGTAACGCTTCTGCCCGTCGATGAGCAGCTCGATCTTTTCCCAGGCATCATCGCCGCGCTCGCGACGAAACAGATCGCCTGTATGGCTCGCGAGCAGAACCGAGTTGAATTTCGGATCGCGCACGGCATCGGTGAAGTAGGCATTGCCGCCCATGCTCAGCAGGCGCCAGCTCGCGCCGCGATCCGTCGAAATCAAGAACCGGCCCAGCGCGCTGGTCGCGATCAACTCGTTGTCCAGCGAATGGAATGCGGCCACCGGAGTCACAGGCTCCTGCATTTTTACCCGCGTCACGTGCCAGCTGACGCCCGCATCCGTCGAGCGTCCGATCAGGCCGGATTCTCCGCCCACCAGTAGGGCTCCACTGCCGGGCTCGACGAACAATGTTTCCAGCGTGAGGTTCAACCCGTTGGTCAATGACGACCATGTCTTCCCGCCGTCTGTCGAGCGCAGAACGGTGCCGCGCGTGCCGGCTGCGATCCATGCTCCGCTCGGTGCATGATGAATCACGGCCCGCAGATCGAAGTCAGATCCGACCAGCGAGGCGGGCTGCCAGCGACGACCCGAATCTTCGGATCGAAGAATCGTGCCGTTCTCGCCCACTGCGATCAGGACTTTGCCCGCCGCATCCGAGGCGATGCGTGTGAGATCGGCATCAGTGGGCGTATCCGCACTGTGCCACTGGCTCGCGCCGCTTGCATGCAGAATGGTGCCATCCGTGCCCCAGATCAGCAGCGTTCGCGAGTTGGGCTCGTACAGCGAGCCGGTCAGCTTGGGATTGATGACGCGAGCTGAATAGTCGATGGGGGCGCGAGCTTCCGCCGAGGCGGCGGTCGTCCCGCAGACCATGATGAATAGCAGCGCGCGGGCGCAAGTGAGCAAGTCCCTTGATCTCATGCGGATCCCTCCGATCCGCATGCTGCCCCTCCCTGGCGCGGCTCGCAAGTAGGGTCAGCTCGGGCGCTGGAATATCAGAGGGACACCAACGCCCGGCCCGGCGCACCCACCGATACTGCCTGTGGTTCTATTCGTTGGTTCCGCCTGCGAGGGGCGGCTTGGTGGAACGGCGCGGCGATTCAATTTGTCCGGACGCCTTCCCGTTGTACTCGCGCAGTATCGGTGGCCGTGCGCCTGCTCCCCATGCCGGAACCCTGCCGCGTTGCGACGCGGGCGGGTTCGCTCTGCGCCCAAGCTAATCCAACCGAAACGGAGTGTCAGTGGTCGGAAGTCCTGATGTACGGGAGCGCCAATGTGAAGGCCGCGAGTGTTGGTTTTTTCGACGTCGGCAAAATGCGGGCTACGCACGCTCGGCCGCAGCGGCCTGCAATTGCGGGAAGAACTCGGCGAAATCCGCTTCGAAACCGGCGCGGTGCGCGACCAGGTCCGCAACGCCTTTTTCCAAAGCGAACTCGCGGCGCCATCGCGAGGACAGATAGGCCGACAGCCGGCGCAGCGAGCGCTCTACGCCTTCGATGCGTCGATACGAACCGAGCAGGTCGTGACGAATGATCCGATCGAGCGTGACGCGCGCCGAGGACGGCAACTCGATCTTGCTGGCCTCGATGTCGGCATAGAACTTCGCGGTGAACGCATCGAGCACGATGGGCGAGTAGCGATCCCAATGGGTCGCGAGCAGGTGATCGTAGAAAACATCCACGAGCACGCCGCTGAAACGCCGGGATTCGGCGCTCACTCGCGCGCGACTGCGTTTCACCAGCGGATGCGAGTCGGTGAACGCATCGATCTGCTTGTGTTTCTGCACGCCGCGTTGGAAGCCCGCGCTCATGCGGCGCAGCTCTTCTCCCCGGACGATGTCGGCCAGCAGGTTGCCGAGACGAAATTCGACCTCCGGCTCGGACAGAAAGACATGGGCCAGCCAATTCAAGAAACTTTCCTTCCAGTCAATTGGATCAATTTAGCGTAGCTACCGGCATGCGTCGAGGCGCATGTCGCACGCGCCAGACACTGCAATTCACGACAGCTCTGCATCCGACGGTCGACCGGATTCGCGTCGTCACCGGGCCTGGCTTGAACTTCCGGCTCAATCCGGACGACGGCGCACCGGGCAACAACAATGCGAGCACCGGCGATCGCATCAATCCGGACGGCGGGATCAACGGTCGGCCGGCAGGCTCAACCGGGGTGAGTGCAGCCGCTTATACGAACAGCTTCGGTCAGCCGCTCACCGGCGGTGTGACCACGCAGTACGTGATCGATGCGGTCAGCAATACGCTGTTCATCCAGAACCCGCCCAACAATGGCACGCTGACGGCGCCGCAGCCCATCACGTTGAATGGCAACCCGCTGGATTTCAGCGAAGCGAATGGTTTCGACATTCCGTCGAGCGTGCGCGTTACGACGTCCTCGGCACCCGCGACCGGCTTGGGTTTCGCGGCACTGACGGTGGGCTCGGGGACCCGCTTGTATGCGATCGATCTGAGTAATGGCCGCGCCACGGATCTGGGCGCGTTGCCGGCCGGTGTGAGCGGTCTGACACTGGGTCAGACTACGGTCAAGTAAGAGTTCTGCTTCGAACAGCGACGGCGGTGCTCAGCACCGCCGTCGCATCGCTCGTCAGTTACCCGAGCTCTTGGGGGACGAATTGTCCTTGTTGCCCCAGTCGCGCTTGCCGTGACCACGACCCGGGCCGGGGCCGCGCTCGTGCAGGGCGTCGAACTTCTTCAGCTGCGTCTCGTTCAGCACCGCGCTCAGCTTGGTGTGCAGCTCCTGCTTGGACTGCTCACGTTTGGCTTTCATCTCATCGCGCGTGGGGCGGGTGCCCGAGGCACGAGCAGCTTCGAAATCGGCGCGCATCTGCTCGCGTTGTTCCTTCAGGATCTTCTCGACTTCGGTCTTCTGATACGAATCCAGGTCGAGCAGCAGCGCCAGGCGATCCATGTTCGGGCCAGGTGCAACTCGCGCGGGCGGAGCGGTCGGTGCCGTGGTGTCGGCCGCAAAGGCCACGCCGCTGGCAAGCCAGGCAAGCGCAAGCAGGGTGACTTTGGTTTTCATCTCATGTCTCCGTTGGGGTGAAAGAGTGTTCTTGCGGCGCTAGTCCTCGAGAACACGCTTGCAGATTAAGCGGCTGCGCTACTGACCGCGGTAATCAATTGTTACCAACTGCATCGGCAAAAACCGACGCTGGATCAATGATTTGTAATTTCTCTTGGCAGCACCAGCCGGGCTTCCAGGCCGCCGTTCTGACGATTGTGGAGAGACAGTGAACCGCCATGCGCCTGGGCAATGTCGCGCGCGATGCTCAGGCCCAGGCCGGTGCCGCCAGTGTCGCGGTTGCGGGAATGTTCCAGGCGGAAGAAGGGCTCGAATACTTTTTCCAGCATGTCTTCGGGAATGCCGGGGCCCTCGTCGAGCACGCGCACGATCAATTGCGGACCATCGTCGATCTGGATCGTGGCGCGGGTAGCATGACGGATCGCGTTCAGTACCAGATTGCCGAGACAACGTTTCAGCGCCAGCGGCTTTGCAACGTAAGGTGCGCGAGCCGTGCCGACGATGTCTACTTCGCCGCCCAGTTCTGCATGCTGTCGCTGCAATTCGAGCGCGAGCGCATTGATGTCGACTGGCACCGGGGTTTCTTCATCGTTCAGTCCGCGGAATACGCCGAGCGCTCCCCGGATCATGCTCGACATTTCATCCAGATCCTCGACCAGGCGCTGACGCAGCTGATCGTCGTCGATGGATTCGACGCGCAGTCGCAAACGAGTCAGCGGTGTGCGCAGGTCATGTGACATGGCCGCCAGCACTTGGGTGCGGCTGTCGAGATAGCGTCGCAAACGCTCCTGCATGGAGTTGAACGCTCGGGTGGCATGGCGAATTTCGCGCGCGCCCGATTCCTGCAACGGCGTAGTCGTTGCGCCTCGACCGACCGCGTCGGCGGCGCGAGCGAGATCACCGAGCGGACGAGTGATCGTACGGGTCATTGCATAGAGCACGATGCCCAGCGCCAGCGCGAGAAAACCCAGCTCCAGAAAAATCTGCCGCGGCAGACGAGGACCGGAACGGGGCGCGAAGGTGCGAAAAATGGCTTTGTCGCCATCGGGCAATGTCACAGTGACATCGAAGACTCGATCGCGGCGGAGCGGCGCTGGCGGGCTGTCCGGAGCAGGAAGCTCCCGGCGCAAGGCGTGCAGCGGAATGACTTCGGAGCGGCGTGCCCGCGGCGGCCCGGTTGAAACCTTGTACCCGGAACCGAGATGACGTTGCAGATGAGCGGCGAACGAGCGTTCCAGGGCGGCTCGTTCTGCGTCTTGGATGCGCGGCGGAGGCGGGCGCACGTCCTCGGGCGAGAGGCGTTGCTCACGCAGTTTGAGCCGAGCGTCGTCACGCTCTTCCTTCGACAGCCCCGCCAGATACTGGCTCGTTTCGGCAATCGTGTTCGCCGAGCTGCCCGCGCCGCTGTCCAGCAAAGCGAGCTCGCGACGCTCGCGAACGATCAGCAGAATGAACACGATCAGCATCGCGCCGATCACGGCCATCGTCGCCACGAACAGGCGTCCGAACAGCGTGTCCGGCAGCAACCGCCGAGCCATCATTCCTGCTCGACGGGCACGCCCATCACATAGCCCTCGCCATAAACCGTCTTGATGATTTTCGGCGAGCGCGCGTCATCGCGCAGAACCTGGCGCAACCGGCTGATACGCACGTCCACGCTGCGATCGAACGGATCGATGTCGCGACCGCGCAGCAACTCCATCAGCTGCGAGCGCGACAACACTTTGGTTGGATGCGCCAGCAGAATGGCGAGCAGGCGGAACTCGGCGCCACTGAGGGCGTGTTGAGAGCCGTCGGTGTGCGTGAGCGAGCGTGCGGTCACCTCGAGTTTCCAATCGCCGAAGCGATACACGCTCACGGCACTCTGAACGGGATCGCGCGGCATGTGCGCCGTCCGCCGCAGGATCGCTTTGATCCTTCCCACCAGCTCGCGCGGACTGAACGGTTTGGAGAGATAGTCGTCGGCGCCGACTTCCAGCCCCACGACCCGGTCGATCTCTTCGCCCAGCGCGGTGAGCATCAGGATGGGAATCTGTGAATGCGCGCGCAGCTCGCGGGTGAGTTTGAGGCCGTCTTCGCCGGGCAGCATCAGGTCGAGCACGATCAGGTCGACGTGCGATTGCTCGAGCGCGCGGCGCATGGCTTTGCCATCGGCCACCGCGGTGGTGCGATAGCCGTTCTTCTGCAGGTAATCGCCCAGCAGCGTGCGGATTTCGCGATCGTCATCGACGATCAGGATATGGCGAGAGTCGGTCATGGGATCACGTCGGGGGCCCGCTTCCTATCATGACCAATGAGGTCGGAACGTGCCCGGGGACATTGTAACCAAGTGTTGCGCCGCTGCGAGGTGCAACACTCGGTAACCAAGTCAGGCGCGCCCGGCGTTGGTCAGCTCGTCGTCGAGCACGGCCGGGGCATCCCCGGTGGTCGTGTAAGGCACGACGCGATCGCGGCCGGCGGCTTTGGCCCGATACAAGGCCGCGTCTGCATGTGCCAGCAATTGACGCAGCTCGTAGCCCGACACTTCGGTCGAGGTCACGCCGAAGCTGCCGGACACCGGGCAGCGTTGACCGTCGTAGTGGGGGTCGATGGCGCTCAAGGCAACTCGCAATCGCTCGGCGCGTTGCTTGGCATCTTCCAGGCCGCAGCCGGGCAGCACGATGCCGAACTCTTCACCGCCGACGCGCCCGAAAATATCGCTGACCCGCAGATGGCCCTGGCAGGCGCTCACGGCCTGGCGCAGCACATGATCGCCGGCGGCGTGGCCGAAACGATCGTTGATGGATTTGAAATGATCCAGGTCGCACAGAACCACACTGGCCTGCTGTTGCGACTTGTGTGCGGCTTCGAGCACGGCCTCGGCCAGTTGAATGAAGCGCGGCCGATTGGCAATGCCGGTCAGGCTGTCCACCTGCGAGAGCTTCATGAAATGCAGCTGCGAGCGTTTGGTGCGATAGGCCCAGAGCGTGATGAACAGCACCACGACGATCAGCAACGCGATGTACAGCCGGCTGGTTTCGGCTGCCTTGCTGGCCAGCTGGCGCTGCAATTGCAGCAGCTTGTTCTCCTGGTTGAGCGCGTCGATCTGCAGTTTGTTCGAGGCGTTCTCGTGTCTCGCACGCTCGTAGGCCAGCTGCCGCGCGCTCACGTCATCCAGGTAACCTTTGTCGGCCGACACATATTTTTCCAGATACGACAGCGCCGTGGCCGCGTCGCCCTGCCTGGAGGCGATTTCGTACAGCACGCGATACGCCGTGACGAGTGGCTCGGTATATCGATCCTTCACGCCAAACTCGATGGTACGCAGAGCGTAGCGGCGCGCATCGGCATCGTTGCCGGACTGATGATAGGCCTGCGCCAGCAGCGAATCCCACTCGGCGATGCCTCGCGGATAGCGTGTTTGCTGCACCTCTTCGTGATGTGCGAGCAGCAGCTCGATCGCTGCCTGGAACTGTTTCTGCTGCAGATGCAGGTTGACGATGTAGGTGCGAATCGCGTTGGCGATCAGCAATTCGCCTTCCTTCACGCAGGTCGCGACGCCTCGCTGCAATTCGGGGCTGTCGGCCCGCACGCGTCGGCTTTCATACAATGCCTGCAACTCGAGCTGCGCGCCGAGACAGGCGCCGCGCCCGGTGCCGCTTTCGGCGATCAGCCGCTTGGCATAGCTCAGGGCCGAATCGTATTCGCCGATCTTGTTGTACAGATAGGCGGCGACCTGCATGCCGAGCTGGCGCGCGCTTGGGTCGGTCACCTCGGGCAGCTCATCCAGCAATCTGTTCAGATGGGAAAACGCGCCGTCGTAGTTGGTCGCGAGCGCGTGCACGTTGACCAGCGTGGCGCGAGCCCGCAAGCGCAACGCCGGGTCGCCCGCTTCCTCGATGACCGTTTCCAGCAGCGGCACCGACGCCGTGTAGTCGCCGCTGTAAACATTGCGCCATGCCTGCAGGTACTGCAGGTGCTGCCGCTCGGGCGTATCCAAGGAGGAACTCGCGGCGTGTTCCGCCAAGGTCGCGAGGATCTCGGCGAACTGCTTCGGGTCGGACGTTTTGATGCTGTCCGCCCGAGTCAGCAATCGCTTCGCCTGCTGCGCGTCGAGCGCGGCGTGGCAGGGCGTGACGACCAGCCAGAACGCCGCGCATCCACCAGCGATCAGGCGCCTGATGGCTGGCCACATGACTCGATCTTCAGAGCTGCGGATGTTGAGAGCTGGCGAAGACCTGCTCGGGACGCTGCGGGGTCTGTTCCTCGGGCTGTTCTTCTTCTTCTTCGGGGGCGTAGACCAGCCCGATGTTGGGGCCGTGGACGCCGAGCAGCGCCTGCAAGGATGCGGCGTCCTGCCTGAAAATCGCTGTCTGCAGCGATGCATCCAGCTCGCCTTGCGCCAGTGCCTGCAGCAGCGCATCGCCCTGGGCGTAGCGCAGCCGAGACTGCCGACCGAGGCATTCCAAAGCATCGACGATATTCGACATGGACTCTCCTCAGATTGCCAACGACAAGAAACCTGGCGGCTCTGCTGTCACGGGTCGGATCCCGCTCGGCGGAGCTGCGATCGACGGCAAATCGTCCAACGCGCAACGTAAGACGACGCATGGCGCCATCGCCACCGAATGCTCCACAGAAACAAGGATCCGGAGCCGGAGACTGCATCGGGCGCGCTGCGGGACTACGGGAGCGTTCGGCCGCGGATCGCCCTTGAGCTATTTGACAGAATTATGCCTGTTGGCGCGCTGAAATTAGAGAAGATTTCTCAGGCAGGTCGGTTGGAGATGGCCCGGCGGTTGCGCCGGGCCACGGCAGGGAGGTTACGCGCAGCGATCAGGCTGCATCACGGACCGATGGTGCCGGCACGGAAGCATCGCCTTCACTATCGTCTTCCGCGGCATGGACCATGCAACACACGTTAGTCGTAGCTCCCACGTGTGCATCGAGGCTGTGCCGGTCCGCGCGAGCGAGAGCTGCGTGGACCGCGGGATCGATTCCCGCCTGTGACATCGCTGCTTGCAGTTCGAGCCCCGCGGCATTGCGCAAGCGCGAGTCCTGGCCAATCTTCTCCAGAAATTCGATGATGTTCGACATCGCCAACTCCTTTTAGTCCCTGGCAGGAAATTTCGGCAACCACGAATCACGACGAACGGACCAGACGCTGATTCGCCGGGGTCCGCTTTCCGGCGCAATCCCGCGCCGGCGCTCGAAGCCTACGCTAATGACAGCCCGCTCCACAACGATATGGTCGGCCGCGAACTGCACCCACAGCTCATCGACCGGCAAGTACGCGAACACCTGCTGGATCAGACCGATGAAAGCTTCCTTGGAGTAACCTTGGGCACGCGCGCGGGCAACGAACATCACGCCCGCCTGCACGCTGCGGCGTTCCGCATCGAAGTTCTGCAGGCTGCAAATGCCCACATCCTGCTGCGAAGCCTTTTCGACGACCGTAAGAAACATTCGCTCGATGGGGTCGCGGTTCATGCCCGCCAGAGCGCTGCCGAAGCTGCGCGCGGCGCGCTCCGGCGCCATCGGTGCACCAATGAAGCGCATTGTTTCCTCATCGGTGTAGAGGTGGCAGTACAGCGCGCTGTCCTGCGGCGCTAACGGGCGCATTCGCAGCCGGTCCGTTTCCACTGGAAATATGCGCACGAAGCTGCGCCGGGGCTAGGGTGACATCCCGAGTCCGAGCTCGCGATCGAGCGCGGACAGTCGATCGCGAATCTCCCGGTCCGGCTGCAATGCCTGTGCCGGTGGCACCACCAGGGTGAAGTGCATGTCGGCCGCGGCGGTCGGCAATTGTGACAAGGGCAGGCGGGTGATGGTTGGCTGAAACGTCGGCAGCGTTGCCGCCCGATACAGAATCACCTCGTGATCGAGGGGATAGTCGCGGCTCAATACATCGACCAGCACCTGACGGTAGGCCGAGCCGGTGGAAAAGCGCGCCAGCGACTGATCGCCGGACAGGCCCACCTGCCACAGAATCAGATACGCGGCCGTATCCACGCGCCGGCGGTTGAACATGAACTGGCTGGCTTCGTAGTGCTGGCAGCCATACTTGCCCGGATCGAAGCCCAGATCCGCATACATGCAGTCGGCCGCGGACACCCCGGGCTCCATGTGCGCTTCATAACCTTCGCTGCGTGCCATTTCAATGGCCTTGTGAGAGGGCCAGGCGAACACTCCGGGATGCCCATAAAACGCGGCACAAACGCGCTTTCCGGCGCGCACTTCGGTGAGCATGGCCTCGACCATTTCCCGATAGGTCTGCATGCGCGACTTGCCTTCGCGATAGAACGACTGAAGGCTGCGCACGTCGCGGTTCATGCCGGCAATCCACAGCTCGATGATGCCGTCGGACAGCCCGGTGAACACTACGTCGGCTTTGTCGATGAAGTCGCGGGCGAGCGGTGTGAGATGGGACCCGAGGGTCATGCCGATGCCCACACATGCCAGACTGCCTGTCTTGCTCACTGCGGTGTCCCTGTTTGTTATCTATCGCGCGTCCTGTTGAGCTTCCGGCCGGGCCGCGTCGAACGCCGGCATCGTTTCCAGATGCGTGCTGATCGCGACCAGCGTGGGGAACGGCGACAGATCCGTGTTGAAGCGGCGCGCATTATACATCTGCGGCACCAGGCAGATGTCGGCCAGCGACACGCTGTCGCCGAAACAATGACGGCGCGCGCTGGAATGTTTCGCCGCTTGCAGCTCCAGTCCGCGGAAGCCAGCGCTGATCCAATGCCGATACCAGCTGTTCACGCCCTCGTCATTCTGTGCGAGATCCTGGCGCAAATGATTGAGCACGCGCAGATTGTTCAAAGGATGAATGTCACATGCAATCGCCAGCGCCATGGACCGTACCTGCGCCCGCGCCAGCGGATCGGCTGGCAGCAATGGCGGCTGCGGCTGCAGGTCGTCGAGATATTCGATGATGGCCAGCGATTGCGAGATCACGGTGCCATCGACTTCGAGCGCCGGAATCAAGCCTTGCGGATTGAGCGCCAGGTAGTCGGCAGCCCGATGCTCCTGTTTGAGCAGCGCCTTGGAGACGCGCTCGTAGGGCAGGCCCTTGAGCTGCAGAGCGATGCGCACGCGGAACGCCGCCGAGCTGCGGAAGTAGTCGTACAGCTTCATGGCTAGCTCAAGGTCAGCTCGAGCGTTTCCAGTCCGTCGATGCCGCCCTGGAGCACGTCGTTCGACTTGATGGCCGCGACCCCCGCGGGCGTCCCCGTATAGATGAGATCGCCGGAGCACAGCTCGAACAGCGTGGAGAGCTCGGCAATGATCTCCGGCACGCTCCAGATCATGTCGGCGAGCGCGCCTTGCTGTCGCAACGCGCCGTTGACCTTGAGCCAGATCCTGCTGTCATCGAGCCGGGCGAGCTCGGCCGGAGTGATGGCGCTGATCGGTGCCGAGCGGTCGAACGCTTTGGCCGTGTCCCAGGGTCGGCCTTTGTCCTTCGCCTCCGCCTGCAGGTCCCGACGCGTCAGGTCGAGACCGACCGCATAGCCGAATACATGGGAGAGCGCCTGGGAGATGCCGATGTTGGCCCCGCCGGTGCCGATCGCGACCACCAGCTCGATCTCGTGATGCAAGTCGGACGTGCGTGAAGGAAACGGCAACTGCGTGCCGCTGGCCACGATTGCATCGGCCGGCTTGGTGAAAAAGAACGGTGCCTCGCGCTGCGGATCTTTGCCCATCTCGCGCGCGTGCGCGGCGTAATTGCGGCCCACGCAATAAATGCGATGCACGGGAAAGCGCTCGGTGCGCCCGACGATCGCGACGGCGGGGGGCGCCGGCGGCGGAAAAACGAAGGACATAGCTTGACGGCCGATGAGTTTCGGGCCGTTAGGATACTCCGACGATCATTTGCTCCACCACCCAGCGCTTGAGCAGCCCGGCCGCCTGTGCGGGCACGGCATCGGCCTCGTGCCAGGCGCACAGCGCGTCGCAGAGCATCTCGAAGGAGCCGCCGTTGCGCACGAGCTCCAGTGCCGCGAGCTCATCGGGCGCCAGCGAGCGGTACTGAGTTTTGAGTCCCTCGCGCCAGATCAGCCAGGGCTGCGCTTCATCCAGCACGACGCACTCGGGCGGCGCGTCGTCCGCTGACAGCGCCTTGAATATCACCGGCGCGTTGGTGCGCATCCCCAGCACCTGCAAGGTGGGATGAAATCGAAACGTCAACGCAGCCCAGCGGTCGGGCGCGATCGCAGCCAGCGTTTCGATGCCGACTGGTGCCGCATCGGCGCCGTCGAACGCAGCGGCGATCGACCATTCCCAGGCGGCCAGCTCGGCAAGCCACGGTTGCTGTGGAAAAGAGTGGCGCAGCAGCTGCGGCATCCGGTCGCCGAACCAGCGGATGGATGCATGACCCGACGGGTACGAGTCGATGTACTCGCGCGCCACCGCGGCGAACGCTTCTTTGCCCATGAGCTGTTGCAGACGGGGCAGCGTGCTGGCGAGCGCCTCGGTCAAACGCAGCCGATACGCTTCGGAATAGATTCCCAGGCGCAGCGTCGCAGGCACAGTGGGCGAGCCATCGACCGCGGCCACGATGCGCTCATGGCCATGCATCACGTGGCGCTGAAAATCCCGCTGCAAATCGGCCAGCGATTGCGTGTCGGGTCGGGCGCTCATGCGGCGGACTTCGCTCTCTGCGCCGACGCGGTGATGGCGCGTGCCCGAGCCAGCTCGGCGAGCAGCTCATCCAGCTCGGGAATGTTGTCGTCGCGCTCGATCATGGTCGAGAGCGGCCCGAAGCGTTCGACGGCCGCGTGCAACAGCTGCCAGACCGCTTCGCAGACCGGCTCATCGTGCGTGTCGATCAGATAATTGCCCAGGTTGCGATGACCGGCGAGATGGAACTGCTGGACCCGTTCCACCGGAATGCCGCGCAGATAGGTCAGCGGATCGAAACCATGATTCACGCTGCTGACGTACACGTTGTTCACATCGAGCAGCAGGTGACAGTCGGCGCGCTCGGCGACTTCGCGCAGAAACTCCCATTCGGTCATCTCCGAACCGGTGAAGCTCACATAGCTCGAGACGTTTTCCAGAACCAGTCGACGGCCGAGCCGTTCCTGGACGGCGCCGATGCGCGACACCACGTGCTTCAGCGCCGTCTCGGTGAACGGCAGCGGCATCAGGTCGTGCAGGTTCACGCCATCCACGCCGGTCCAGCACAGGTGGTCCGAAATCCACGCCGGCTCGACTCGATCGGCGAGCGCCTTCAGTTCGCGCAGATAGGTTTCATTGAGCGGATCGGTGCTGCCGATGGACAGCGACACTCCATGCAGCACGATGGGATATTCCGCGCGCAGCCGCTCCAGATAGTGCAAGGGCTTGCCGCCAGGCAGCAGATAATTTTCGGTCAGCGCTTCCAGCCAGCTGACGCTGCCTTTGCGCTCACCGAGCAGGGCGTCGTAATGGGTCGGGCGGACCCCGAGCCCGAAACCGAGTGCAGCATGAAGAGAGGATTGGGTCACTGAATGCTCGTGCGATCGGGAAACGGCGCGGCCGCTGACCGAAGACCGCGCCGCCCAGACCCTATCAGACCGGGTCTTGCGCCGCTTTATTTCTTCAACTTGGCCTTGGCGGCGTCGCACTCGGCCTTGCTCAGCATCAGGAAGCCCTGGCCTTTGCAGGCATTCTTGCCGGCGCAGGCATTGGCCGCCGTGCCGCAGGCGCTGGTGCCCTTGCACGCGTTCACGCCTTCGCATTTCACCTTGGCTTCATCCGCCGCATTGGCGGCAGTCAGCGGCGCGCTGCTGAACATGACCGCGGCCGCGGTGGCCAGAGCGAGCGTAGGAGCAGTCAGTTTCTTGCCGTGGGTCATCGATGCCATCCCTCACTAGAAAATGGGCGCTTCGAAGGCGAAGCGCAGGAGTATACGCAGTCGGGACAGAATCGGATTCACGCCGCCGGTGGCATGAACCGGCAATAAACGAGGGGCGGGTGATCGGCCACCCGCCCCTCGTCTCGACGCAATGTCGACTAGCGCAAGCTAGCCGCCACTGCGGATCTGCATCGCGTCCTTGACGCTCTTGACGCCGTCGGTGTCGCGGGCCAGCTGCAGCGCCCGGGTGCGGGCCTGATCGGTCTCGACGAAGCCGCTCAACTGCACCGTGCCCTTGAAGGTCTCGACGTTGATCTGATGCGCCTTGGTCATCGGATCCTCGATCAGCTTGGCCTTCACCTTGGCCGTGACGACGCCATCGTCGATGGCCTGGCCGGTCGATTGCTGCGTCGGGGTCGACGAGCAGGCGACGACGGTCGAGGCCATGATTGCGGCCAACAACAATGCCGCCGTGTTTTGCCGTGCCATATTCCCTCGCTCCTCAAAGCTTGATGGATGAACTCTACCGATCAACCCGCGCCGTCGCGACGGGCTTCAGCCGCGCGCTTGGCATTTTCCAGGTCCGCATCGGCGCGCGACTTGCAGTCCTCCTGGGCACTGCCCTGCAGCGCTTCGCACTTCTCGATCGCGATCTTGTGGGTCGCCTCGGCGCGGGCTACCGCGACTTTGAAGTCGCCCTGAGCCGCCGTCTCGCTCGCGTCGCGAGCCTGATCGGCCGCGTCGTTCGCGTCGTTGTCAGCGTATGCGTCCGCCACGTCCTTCTGCGCATCGGCCATCTTCTCCTGAGCATCGGCCTGCGCGTCCGTCACATCCCGCTGCGCTTCAGCTTGCGCATTGGCGACGTCCTGCTGGACCTGCGCTGGCGACTCGGCCTTGTTGCAGCCCGCCAGCGCCAGACCGGCAGCGGCGAGAATCAAATAGATATTGCCCTTGGTCATTTCGGTACCCTCGTCTGCGACCCATTGGGTCTGTTGACTAAGTAACCACGTGCCGCCGGCAGCATCCTCCTGCGAAACCGCCGTTCCGATCGGCGGACCATCCGCCTGGAAGCGCGTGGAATTCGCGTCGATAACGTGCTGATGGAATGCAAGGTTCCTCGTACAACTTGCACACCTCGCAGCGCGACCCCATCTACGGCGCATGTCATGCGATCCAGCGATGCGTGCAAGGGCATCGGAGAATGTCCGTCGGCGACGACTGACGAAGGAACCAAAAAATGCACACAGTCGTTGCTGATCACTGTTGTAGAACATGCGGGAGCCCATGGGCGAAGCTACTCACAGTGTGCATTCACCGAATGCATCCTTGAGCACACCGCCGGCGGCGACTGGCGGCGTGCCGCTGCACGTGCGCATCGTGATCGTGATCTCGATCGCCCTGCTCATGGTCAATGCCACGTTGCTGATCATCAACGTCGGCGCGACCATGGATTCGCATGCTCAATACGCGCGTTCGTACGAGATCAAGCGCTCGCTCAGCACGTTCCAGTCGGTGCTCACCGCGGCGGAGTCCGGGCAGCGCGGTTATCTGCTGACCGGGCAGACGGGATATCTCGAACCGTACTACGTGGCGATGCGCAGCTGGCGCGGCGAAATCGACAAGCTGCGCACGCTCACCGCCGAGAATCCGGCCCGGCAGAAAGATATTGCCGAGCTGGAGAGCATGACGGCCGCCGCCATCAGTCGCTTGAAGGCGACGATCAGTCGCAGTCCCCAGCCGGGCCCGAATGGCAACGCCGATGTTGCGGGCACCGAGCTTGCGACCACCACCATGGATCAGGTGCGGGGCATCGTCGATCGCATGATGGCCGAGGAAGACGCGCGCATCGAAGCGCTGCGTCGTGACGTCTTGCGCGACTTGCTCGTTGCCGGCGGGCTCGCCTTGCTCACGACCATCGTCACCGTCGCGGTGCTGATTGGCCTGAACAAGCTGCTGCGCAGGTATGTCCGCGATCGCGAGACCGCGGAGAACGCCATGCTCGCCGCCAATCAGGCGCTGAACGAGCAGGTGGAGCAGCGCACGTCCGAGCTGACCGAGCTGTCGCAACATCTGATCCGCGTCTCCGAAGAGGAGAAGGCCAAGCTCGCGCGCGAGCTGCATGACACGCTGGGCAGCAATCTCACCGCCATCAACATGGACTTGAACTGGATTCAACGCCGGCTGCCCGAGGCCGCGCGCGAGGTGAAGGAACGGCTGCAGCGGGCACTGAAGATGTTGGGCGAGACGGTCGAGCTCAAGCACGAGGTCATCGAGGGGCTGCGGCCCAGTCATCTCGACAATCTCGGCCTGGCCTTCGCCATGCGCTCGCATTGCCGCGAGTTCACGCGCCGCACCGGCCTGTCCTGCGAAGTGGACGTGCAGGAGGACTTCGACGATCTCGATCCGGCGTGGTCGATTGCGTTCTACCGAATCGCGCAGGAGTCCTTGACCAACATCGCGAAGCACGCGCAGGCCACCAAGGTGCGCATCACGCTGGCTCGCGAGGACGGCGGCATCCGGCTGCGGATCATCGATGACGGCGTCGGCGTCGCCGAGGAGTCGCTGAGCAAGCCCAAGTCGCACGGCATCGTGGGCATGCGCGAACGAATGCGGCAGATGGGCGGTCGATTCCAGATCCGGAAACCGGATGAAGGCACCGGCACCATCGTCGAGGCCTTCATTCCAGCGACCAATGCGACTGCGATGAGTGCCTGAGTGGGATGGAGCACGTCGGACGGCCGGTTTTGCCCCAAATCGGTGCCATTTTGGGCCCGGGGTCAATACGTAGGAAACGTCTGACGGTACGAACTTCACTTTGTGGGGAACTTTTCCTCGCCCTGAGGCCGTTGTGATCCATCGGGCCATTGAGTGTAAAGCTGACCGTCAGGAGCGAGCGCATGGAGAATCATGTCGAAAGGGCGACCCACAACGATCATCACGGCAACTTTTCCGGCGATGACCAGGATTCGGGCGAGGAATCAGTGGTGGGTAGCGAGCGCAACCTAGCGCCCGCGCCCGTGGCATTGCGTATTCCGGTCGGCACCAATCTCGCCGACGTGGAGCGCTGGATGATCTTCGCGACCCTGCAGAAGTGCGGGGGAAACAAGACCCGCGCGGCGGCGTTGCTCGGGGTGAGTCTGAAGACTCTGTACAACCGCCTCAACGCTTATCGCGCGCAAGGGCTGGCCATGGACTCCGGCCTCAATGACGCTCAGGACGTGGCTATCACCACCCTGCAGGGGGGCGACCTCCGTGAAGCAATGACCGAGGTACCACAGCGATGTTGAACCCAACCGAATTAGGCTCTCGGGAGAATGAGGCCAGGGACGCGTATCAGGCCGTACATACGCCGATTCGCGTATTGATCGTCGATGACCACGCCATCCTCCGCGCCGGTGTGCGCGAGATGCTGGCGGAAGAGCAGGATCTCCAGGTCGTCGCTGAAGCCGGGTCCGCCGAGGACGCGCTTCAACAATTGCGAAATGGCTTGCAGGTCGATGTCGTGGTGCTCGACATCACCCTGCCCGGGCAGAGCGGTATCGATCTGCTCAAACAATTGAAACGCGATCAGCCGGAGCTGGCGATCCTGGTGCTGAGCATGCATCCGGAACGCAGCTTCGCGGTCCGCTTGATGCGCGCCGGCGCCAACGGCTACGTGCCGAAGATGATCGTGCCCGAGGAGCTGGTGAAGGCCGTACGTGCGGTCGGCACCGGGCGCCGCTACATCACGCCGCTGGTGGCCGAGTTGCTGGCCTCCGAATGCGCCGCCGATGAAGAAGGCCCGATGCACAACCGGCTGTCCGAACGCGAGCTGCAGGTGTTCACGCGCATCGCGCGTGGCGTTTCGCCGGCAGTGATGGCCAATGAGCTGGGCCTGAGCGTCAAGACCGTCAGCACGTATCGCGCGCGCATCCTCGAGAAGATGGGTATGCGCAGTAATGCCGAGATCGCGGCTTACGCCGTCCGCAACCAGTTGGTGGAGTGAGTCGGGACCGGCAAGCGGGGCTGCGCCGATGGCTGCTGGAGCCGAACTGACGATTTATATCGTCGAGGATTCGCCGGCGGTCATGGAGCGGCTGATCGAGGCGGTGGGCGACATTCCCAACGCCAGAGTCGTCGGCAGCGCCGATGCGGTTGCTGCCGCGCTCGAGGGCATGCGCGTGTCGCGGCCTCGCGTGCTCATTCTGGACATCCAGCTGCGCGGCGGTAGTGGCTTCCAGGTGTTGAAGCAACTCCGTGCGAGCCGCAATCGGCCCGAAGCCGTCATCGTGGTTACGAATCATCCATCCGATGATTACCGGATTGCGAGCCGCGAGTGCGGCGCCGATCATTTCTTCGACAAGGCTTCGGAGTTTCACAAGGTCAGAGAGGTGCTGTTGCAGATCGATGCCGCCTAATTCATCTGCAGGGATTCGTGCAACCCCGTAATCGCCGAAGGAATAGCGCAGCTGAATCACGGAACATACTCAGGATCCTGCGCGTCTGGTCGTGCGTTCTGACGCAACTGAATCGAACCCTGCGCAACTCGTTACATGGACCTCCCCAGGACGATGGGGGCACCCGCTGAGAACCCATCGGACACCATGCTGACGGCTGCGCACTTCAAAGGCCGCGCCTCTTACGAAGCGCGGCCTTCTTTTTTATAGCGACTTTGTAGCGGCCGATTTCATAGCGACCGACCGGGCATCCTGCCACGACGGTCGCGCTCGAGGGTGAAGCGTGGTTTTTGCCTGGAGCCGCCGCCGAGGGGCGGTGGGGTTCATCCATGAACCCGATAACTCCATAGGTCGCGTCTTCCGTTCAGCCCTCGCGATCTTCGTGGCTGATGTTGCGGCTCCACTCGGCGCGGCTGCGCGAGGAGTCGTATTCGACGGCTGTTTCCGAATGAGTGCTGCGACATTCGTCCTGCCAACGCACGACGACGTAGCGACCGGTGCGCAGTTGCCACACGTCGCCACGCAAATCCACGTCGCTGTCTTTGAGTCGGACCGGATCGCCGATACGCAGGCCGCTGCGCATCGCGTCGCTCATTTCGCTGCTCATGATGTCTCCTTACTCACCGCTATCGGCACGAGCAGTGCAGTAGGGTAGGGGCATCGATATGGATGTTCGACTAGGGGAAAGCAGCAAGCCCCCGGTTTCTGCGGGGACTGAGCATTACGTCACGTCGCTGGCGGACAGTGCGTGTGAGCGCAGTCACAAATCGGCTGGCGCGTGTTTTAACTAAATGCCTTGTTGCGCAACTGCGCCGATCAGCGCGAGTCGGTCCACCAGCCGATGAATTCCTCGAAGCTGATCGAGCCGTCGCCGTCCGCGTCGGTGAGCTCGAACGCGAGCAGGCATTCATCTTCGGACAGGTCCTGATCCAGGGTTCGCAGCAGCGCGCTGAATTCCTGGTTGACGATCCAGCCATCGCCGTTGCTGTCGCAGGCATCGAAGCTTTGTTTCAGCTCGCCCAGATCGCCTGCGTCCACATCGACGTCCTTGACTTCGTCCAGCTCTGCCATGGCGCATTCATCCTTAGTTGCTGGCATTGGCGGCCAGGTGGCCACGGCGCGGAGTTTACACCATGGTCGAAAGCGGCCGGGGCTCCAACAGGCGCAACTGTTGCCGGGCTACTTCGCGCTGGAAAATTTCTCCCCAAAGAAATCACCATTCGACCAGCGGGGCGCGGCGGTGGCATTGGCGACGCTGAGCGCGATACGCAAATCGACGCGCGCCAGGTCGGCTGCGGTCGGGTAATCGATCGGTAGGGTCAAATCATCGCTCGGCTGGTGATAGTGCGTGGCGAGGTACTGCCGGCGCAGGTCGTCCAGATCCACGCTCGGATTTCTGGGCTGATAGCCCGCGCTCAGCACCAGCGCCGGAATGCCGCGACGGATGAATGAAAACTGATCGCTGCGAATGAATCTGACCAGCTCCGGCGCGGCGTCGGCGCTGAGCCGATAACCCTGCGCGGCCGTCGCCTGCTTCGCTGCCGCTCCGAGCGTCGAATGCTCCGCACCCAGCGCCTCGAAATCGAACACCGGCGTAAACGGCAGCGGCATGTCCACGTTCAGGTTCGCAACGATTTTCTTTTCGTCCACCTGCGCCTGGCGCGCAAAGAAATCCGAGCCCAGCAGGCCTTTCTCTTCAGCAGTCACGGCCGCGAATATCATCGAACGGCGCGGTTTCGCATTCGACTCATGCAAAGCACGCGCGATCTCCAGCATGATGCCGATGCCCACGGCGTTGTCGTGCGCACCGTTGTAGACCGCGTCGCCATTCACCGCCGTGCCACGACCGAGATGATCCAGATGTGCGGAGATCACGACATACTCGTTCTTCAGCTGCGGATCCGAACCTCGCAGCACGCCGAGGACGTTTGCGCTCTCGGTCTTGCGCAGGCCGGTGGTTGCCGACAAGGTCATCATGCCGGGCAACTCGAAGCCTTGCGGGGTGCCTTCCTCGGACGCCGCCAGTACCTCGGCGAAGCTGTTTTGCGCCGTTTCGAACAGCTGGCTGGCGGCGTCGTGGTTGAACCGGAAGCGCAGCTTCAACGCGGGAAATGCGTTTTGCGGCTGGCCGGCTTCGTCGAGCCAGCGCATCTGCGGGATCCAGCTCATGGCCACCCGGCGTTCCCAGGGCGTGCGTTTCGCATCGGCATTGGAATCGATGGTGATCACACCGACCGCGCCACGCTCCACCAGCGTGGTCAGCTTGCGCTCCTCCCACGAGTAGTACGCACGCTTTTCGTTGGAGAACCTGGCGGGCGCGCCACTGAAGATGACGGCGATGCGGCCCTTGACGTCGATGCCTTCGAAGTCGTTGTAAGCGAGCTCGGGGGCGTCGATGCCGAATCCCGCGAACATCATCGGGGCGCTCAAGGTGGAGCTGGCCGAGATGAAATCGGCATTGGGCAGGTAATGGGTGCCGTACTCGAACGTATATGTATCGTCGTCACGCACCAGCGCGGCCGAGGAGCCGGGCAGCACAGGCGTTGCTTCCAGCAGCGGCACCTTTTGCAGATAGCTCTTGTCGTCCTCGCCGGCGGGCTGCAGGCCGGCCTGGCGGAATTGCGACGCTACATACGCGGCGGCGATGTCGTAGCCGCGCGAAGCGGTGGCGCGACCTTCCAGCAAATCGGCTGCAAGAAATTCCACGTGACTGCGAATGGCGTCAGGCTCCACCGCGTTCCACGGGCTGCCGCGCTCGGCTGCTGGCAGCGAGCCGGCGACGATCAACGTCAGCAGGAGTGCAGGCGATCCGCGCATGATGTCTCGTGGTGATGGCGACGAGGCGCAACAGTATCACCGTCCTGGGGAATTCATGCGAGGTTCAGTGCTTGGCACTTAGCGTCGGAGTCCGGCATGCTTGGAACGGTGTCACCATGAACCGCTGCTTAGCATCTAGTCTTTACCTCGCCGTGGCCGCTGCAAGCCTGCTTACGCTGCAGGGATGCGCCGTGCCGCAGCCCTACGTGTCGCCGACAGCGACCGGCTCCTCGGTCCGCCCGCCAGTCGCTCCCGCGACCACGGTGGGTAATGAGCTGGCGATTCGTGCGATCTCCTTGCTGGGGGCGCCCTACGAATGGGGCGGCAATGGGCCGACCACCTTCGATTGCAGCGGGCTGGTGCGCTTCATCCACGATCAGCTCGGAATCTCCACGCCGCGGACCGCGGCGGAGCAGTACTCGGCGGCGACGCCGGTGCCGTTGAGCGAGATCGAGCCGGGCGATCTGCTGTTCTTCCGGATCAAAGGCCGCATTTCGCACGTGGCGATTTACACGGGCGAGGGTCGTTTCGTTCACGCTCCGCAAACCGGTCGCCCGGTCGAGCTGCGCATGCTCGACGATGATTTCTACCGCCCGCGCCTGGCCGGCGCGGGGCGGTTGTTCTGAGAGCCCGCGCCCGACTTCAGGCGCGGCTCCTGCTCAAGACGACTCGGCCTTCTTTCTCTTTTTCTTCGCCGGTGCCTGCCCGGGTGCAGCTTGCCGAGCAGCGGCGAGCTCCGCGGCCGGGCGATTCATGCGCTCGCGAACCAGGCTCTCGACCACGCTCGGATCGGCCAGCGTCGAAATATCCCCGAGCTGATCATGCTCGTTCGCCGCGATCTTGCGCAGGATACGGCGCATGATCTTGCCCGAGCGGGTTTTCGGCAGGCTCGGCGCCCACTGAATCAGGTCGGGGGCGGCGATCGGGCTGATCTCCTTGCGCACCCAATCGCGCAGCTCCGTTCGCAGCGCCTCGCTGGGTGTGGCGTCGGCGACCAAAGTCACATAGACGTAGATGCCCTGGCCCTTGATGTCGTGCGGATAGCCCACCGCCGCCGCTTCGGCGACGCTCGGATGCGCAACCATCGCGCTCTCGATCTCCGCCGTGCCCAGGCGATGACCGGCCACGTTGAGCACGTCGTCGACGCGGCCTGTGATCCAGTAATAACCGTCTTCGTCACGCCGTGCGCCGTCCCCTGTGAAGTAGCGGCCAGGGAACGTTTTGAAATACGTTTCGATGAAGCGCTGATGATCGCCGAACACCGTGCGCATCTGGCCGGGCCAGCTGTCGGTGAGAATGAGGTTGCCTTCGCACGCGCCTTCGAGGACGTTGCCCTCGTTGTCGACGATGGCCGGCTTCACGCCGAAGAAGGGCAGCGTCGCCGAGCCGGGCTTCTGATCGATGGCGCCCGGCAGCGGTGAAATCAGCACGCCGCCGGTTTCCGTTTGCCACCATGTATCCACGACGGGGCAACGGCCGTCACCGACGACGCGGTGATACCACTCCCACGCCTCTGGATTGATGGGCTCGCCCACCGTGCCGAGCAAGCGCAGCGAGCTGCGCGACCATTCCTTCACCGGCTCTTCGCCTTCACGCATCAAGGCACGAATCGCGGTCGGCGCGGTATAGAACAAGGTGACTTTGTGCTTGTCGACGGCCTGCCAGAAGCGGCCGCTGTCCGGATAGTTCGGCACGCCTTCGAACATCACGGTGGTCGCGCCGTTCGCGAGCGGGCCGTACACGACATAGCTGTGACCGGTGACCCAGCCCACGTCGGCGGTACACCAGAAGATATCGTCCTCGCGCAGATCGAACACCAGCTCGTGCGTCATCGACACATAAACCAGATAGCCGCCGCTGGTGTGCAGGACGCCTTTGGGTTTGCCGGTCGAGCCGGAGGTGTACAGAATGAACAGCGGGTCTTCCGCGTCCATGACCTCCGGCGCACATTCCTTCGGCTGCGGATTGACCACGTCGTCGAACCATTGATCGCGCGCACCATACATCGGGACGCGAATGCCCGTGCGCCTGACGACCAGCACGTGCTTGACGCAGTCGGTATTCGGCATGGTCAAGGCGAGATCCACGTTGGTCTTCAACGGCACGCGCTTGCCGCCACGAAGACCTTCGTCCGCCGTGATCACGACGCTTGAACCGCAGTCCGCGATGCGGCCAGCGAGCGAGTCTGCCGAGAAGCCGCCGAATACCACCGAATGAATCGCGCCGATGCGGGTACATGCGAGCATGGCGACCGCGGCTTCGGGAATCATCGGCAGATAGATGGTGACGCGATCGCCCTTCTTCACGCCGAGCGACTTGAGCGCATTGGCGCACTGGCACACGCGCTCGTACAACTGACGGTAGGTGATGCGCTCGGACAGCTTGGGATCGTCGCCTTCCCAGATGATTGCAGTCTTGTCGCCGCGCTTGGTGAGATGCCGGTCGAGACAGTTGGCCGAGACGTTGAGCTTGCCGTCGTAGTACCAGCGGATGCGGAAATCGTGCTCGTCGAAGCTGGTGTCTTTCACTTTCGCGAACGGCTGGATCCAGTCGAGGCGACGGCCGATGCGGGACCAGAAGCCGTTCGGATCCCGGACCGATTCCTGATACAAGCGCTGATAGTCCGCCAGCCGCAGGTGCGCGAGCGCGGCGAAGTCCTCGGGAACTTTATATATCTTCTGGCTCATGTGAACCGCCGATTATTGGCGTGGTGGCAAATTGGCGAGTGCGGCGCGAACCTTTTCGGCATGCTGTGCCAGCACGCCTTTGTCGGCCCAGTCGCGACCATGACCGCGGATCTCCTTGCCGTTGTAGCAGGGAAGAATATGGAAGTGGATGTGGAACACGGTCTGGCCGGCGGCCGGCTCGTTGAACTGGATGATGCGCATGCCATCGGGCTTGAACGCCTGTTGCACGCCTTTGGCGACGTGTTGGGTCGCTTTGATCAGGTCGGCGAGCGCGGCCGGCTCGATGTCGAAGAAGTTGCGGGCTTCGACTTTGGGAATCACCAGCGTGTGGCCGTCCGACTGCGGCATCGCATCCATGAACGACAGTGCCGTCGCGTCCTCATAGACCTTGAACGCGGGAATTTCACCGCGCAGGATTTTCGCGAACACATTGTTTTGGTCGTACATCGCGCCTCCTAGATACCGGCTTTCGCCAGCGCATCGATCAGCTGACGCACGGCAGTGCCGACGGCCGGATGCTCGGCTTCGAAGCTCACCGCGAGCTGCTCGAGGCGCTCGGTGAGCGGATGGTCCTCGTTCTCCAGAGAAGCGGCGCCCAGCAGCCGCGTCAGGTCGCCGAGCAGCAGCATGAGCGACTCGCGCGTGCTGGCGTCGACCGCTTCCCGATCGAGGCGCTGCAGGCTGGCGTGCAGGGCAAGAATGTCTCGTTGGATGTCTGGATTCACTGAAGCTCTCCGTTGAGGCGCGTCACGTCTGAAGCTTAGCGCGGCGCCATCATGTCTTTTTTGGTATATCCCGCCGGGATCTCGAACAGCGAGGCGGCGAGGCTCTCGGAGCTGATGGTGCCGAGACTGGTCTCGTTGCGCGCCTTGCCGTCCACGAAGTGCCGGCTCATGACCGGAATGCCGCCCAGCGCCTCGAAGTTCTGCAGCTGTTTCTGCGCCATCTGTTTCAGCCAGGGCGCGTCCATGCCGGCCATCATGTCATTCAGCAGCAGCGACATCTTCTTGGCCGCGCTCATCAGCTCGGCCGAGCCCTTCAGCGCACTGGCCGGCACCACGCACAGCTCGTCGGTGAGCACGCCGGCTTCGCGCACTTCGACATAAGTACAGCTGTAGCCGTTGAGCTTGTCAGTGCGGGAGGTGCGCTTGATTTCCTGCGGCGCCTGGTCGCCGCCCGGAATGCGAGTGCCGAGCATCTTCTCCAGCTGCGCGCGCTGCTCGGGCGTCATGGTTTTCATGCGCTCCTGTAGCATTTGCAGCGCCGGGTTGAGCTGCTCGGCCATGCGCTTCATCGAGGCGCGATCCATGGCGATGTAGCTCTTGTCCTTGTGGCTGATGGCGTAGATGGTGTCGTCCTTGAACAGCACCGTCGAGTCGTTGGCCTGGGTCTCGACGCGCATCATGCCGCCCTGCGCCCAGGTGTTGATCGTGGTGGTCCGGCCACCCGACAGGTCGCGGCTGACGGTCTCCAGCCGGGTGCCGGCGTGCGCCGTCAGGGTCAGGAACAGCAGCGGGAGTGTGCGGACGAGCATGGGCGCCTCCTCGGGGAATGGGCCGATTCTACCCGCATGCGGCGATGGGCAGGACGCCCGAATGCCGGGGGCGCATGGATGGGCAGGACCGGTGCTGGGCAGGATGCCCGAACACACGGCTGCGGCCTGGCGTGCGGCGCCTCGGCGGCCTGGTACGGCGAAAGTAGCTGGAGCGCAATGGCACGCGGCCTCCGGGACCGTCGGTGTTTCCTGCATGCCAGCGACTCATCGAGATGTTCCATCAATCCGTATCGCTCACATGAGGCCTCGGCGCCGGCGCACGCTCATCGCAGCGTTTCGCAGATATCGGGCGGGTTTGCAGCGCGCGTCGGTTTCGTCCACGGCAGAGCGACGAGCCCGAGCTCGCGAACGCCAGCCGGCGTGCCCTCCAGCATGCGCCCGGAATCGGATTTGTCGATTCGACGTTCGTATAATTCAGCGCGCCGAAAACGTCGTGTTCATTCAGCAGGCCGGCTCGTCGCAGGATCACGCGGATAAGTTGCTGTTGTATCGGTTCGTGGCGTTGATTGGGGCAGCGTTTCGGTAAGGCGCCGACGTCCGCGCACTTCTCAGCGCGGCCGGGGCTTGGCGCGCGCGGTGGCCTGGGCGGTGAGGGGATCGTCGGGCCAGTAATGCTTGGGGTACCGGCCTTTCAGCTCCTTCTTTACATCCAGGTAGCCGCGCGCCCAGAAGCTCACCAGATCTCGTGTGACCTGCACCGGGCGGTGCGCCGGCGACAGCAGCTGGAGCGTCAATGGCACGCGGCCTTCCGCAACCGTCGGTGTTTCCTGCATGCCGAACACTTCCTGCAGCCGAACCGCGACGGTCGGTGACTCTTCGCTGTAGTCGATCGGAATGCGCGAGCCGCTGGGGACCGGCAGGTGCGTGGGAGCGAACATTTCCAGGCGCTGCTGCGCGTTCCAGTCCAGCAATGACATGAGAATGGCGTGCAGGTCCAGGCGCGCCAGATGATCGCGACGGCTCATGTCCGTTAGCCACGGTGCCAGCCACTCATCGAGATGTTCCATCAATGCCGCATCGCTCACATCGGGCCACGGCGCGGGCGCGCGCTCATCGAAGCGTTTCGCAAAGATCAGGCGGGTCTGCAGCGCGCGAGCTGGCTTCGTCCACGGCAGAGCGGCGAGGCCGAGCTCGCGAACGCCTGCCAGCATGGCTTCCAGAATGCGCCCGGGATCGGGCTTGTCGATTCGACGTTCGTATAATTTCAAAGCGCCGAGCCAACGCTCATCCTGTGCGACCACGCTCTGCTCGCGCGAATCCCACTCGAAACGCTCGCGATGCTCGATATGCGACGCGAAGTCGGCTTCGAGCAGCTCGCGAGTGATGGGTGCCGCGAGCCGGATCATCGCTTCGCGATCCCCGGCATCGAGATCGGCGACGACGAGAAACTCCGCCTGCGACAAACTTTGTGCGGGCGGCAACTGTGCGCCGCGACCGCTCGATAACAAATATCGTCCGCCGGCGCCGCGAGACTGGGCGATGCGATCAGGGTAGGCGAGCGCGAGCAAGCGGCCGACATCATAGTCGCCCAGCTGCGAACTCTCGTTGCGCGATTGATCGAGCTGGCGTCCGAGCAAATCGATACTGCGCAGCGCGCGTTGTTTCGCGCCTTGATCGATGGAAACACCGTTGGGAAGGCTGCGCTCGCCACGCAACGCTTCGACGCGGAAACGCAGATCGACGTTTCTATTCTGGCCTTGAGTGCGCAGCAGGTCGCGCTCGCCGAGCACGGCCGCGATTTGCAAAGCTGTGGTCTGCAGTCCCAGCTCCGCGCCGCGCACGATCATGTGAGCAAGCCGGGGATGTGTTGCCATCCGTGCCAGCGCGCGGCCATGTTCGGTCACCCGACCTTCGGCGTTGATGGCATCGAGAGAACGGAGCAGATCCCGAGCTTGCGCGAACGTGGCCGAGGGCGGCGGATCGAGCCAGCGCAGCGCGGCTGCGTCGGCAATGCCCCAATTGGCCAGCTCCAAGGCCAGCGGCGCCAGATCGGCGCCGACGATCTCTGGCGCGGTCTGCGCCGGCAACGCCGAATGTTCGACTTCGCTCCACAGTCGGAAGCACACGCCTGCTTGAATGCGGCCCGCGCGGCCGCGGCGCTGATCCGCAGAAGCGCGTGAGATGCTGCCCAGCTCCAGTCGACTCATGCCAGTGGCGGGATCGAACCGCGAGCGGCGCTCCTGACCGCTGTCGACGACGATGCGCACACCTTCGATCGTGAGACTGGTCTCGGCGATATTGGTGGCCAGCACGATCTTGCGTTCGCCGCCGCGGCTGGGCTGGATGGCGGCGTCCTGCTCTTGCGGAGACAGCTCGCCAAACAGCGGCAACACCCTGACGCCCGGCGGCAGCGATGTTTCTTCCAGGAAGCGCTGTGCGCGCCGGATTTCTCCCTGACCGGGAAGGAAAGCGAGAACATCTCCGGGCTCATCCTCGATGGCACGCAGGATGGTGCGGGCAACGATTTGAGCCATGTCTTCGTACTGCGGACGGGCGCTTCGCGCATCGAGCCGTTCGCGATAGTGCGTCGTGACTGGAAAGGCTCGCCCTTCGGCTGTGACGATGGGTGCATCGCCGAGCAGCTTCGCGACTGCGGCGCCGTCGAGCGTGGCGGACATCACCAACAGGCGCAGATCCTCGCGGATCGTTTCCTGAGCATCGAGACAAAGCGCGAGGCCCAGATCGGCATTCAGGCTGCGCTCGTGGAACTCGTCGAAGATCACCAGCGCCACGCCCTCCAGCGTCGGGTCGCGTTGCAGCCAGCGGGTCAGGATGCCTTCGGTGACGACTTCGATGCGCGTGTCTTTGCTCACCTTGGCTTCTAGCCGGGTGCGAAAGCCGACGGTGCGGCCGACCGGTTCGCCCAGCGTCTGCGCCATGCGAGTGGCGACGGCACGCGCTGCCAGCCGTCGCGGCTCGAGCATCACGATCCGTAAGTCTTTGCGCCAGGGCTCGGGCAGCAGCGCCAGCGGCACGCCCGTCGACTTGCCCGCGCCGGGCGGGGCTTGCAACACCACGTTACGGTGATCGCCTAGAGCGCGCCGCAGGTCGGGCAACGCTGCTTCGATGGGGAGAGGGGCTGAACGGTTCACGGCGCCATTATCGGGCAATTGTCGATGAGGCGTCCGGCAGTACGTTTATCGGGTCAGGGACATTTCGGCGGGCGCTGCCGTCCGACGAGATGTAACTCGTTGCCCGTTCAGCAATTCCTGACCCACCGCCGGCCGGCGATCCTGACAACTGCGTAAGCTGCGGGTCATCTTCCGGAGCCGGCCGCTGGGCTATGTTGCGAAGGGCCTCCTTAGAGGCTTGCTTACCCATCGCCATGTCCACCCGATTCCCCCGATCCCGCGGCGCCCTGCTCGGCGCGACCGTGTCCGTCGCCGTCGTTGTGCTGATCGCCTGGAGGCTGTTGTCCGGCTCGCTGGCCGCGGGGCCGCCGAACGGGCCGCCGCCCGTGCCGGTGACCGTCGTCGCCGTCGAACAGAAGGATGTACCGCAAGTGGCGACCGGCATCGGCACGGTGCAGTCGTTGCACAACGTGACTCTGCGTCCGCAGGTCAGCGGCATCGTGACAGAGGTGCTGTTCGAGGAAGGTCAGCAAGTGCAGCGCGGACAGCTGCTGGCGCGCATCGACGATCGCGCCATTCTCGCCAACCTGCGGCAGGCCGAAGCGGAAAAGGCGCGCAACGAAGCGCAGCTCAAAGCCGCCAGGCTGGACAAGTCGCGTTACGACAATCTGCTCGCCGAAGAGGCAATCTCGCGCCAGACCGTCGAACAGCAGATCGCGCTGGTCGAGCAGCTCGAAGCGGCGATCCGGGCCAACGAAGCGACCATTGCGGCTCAGCAGGTGCAATTGTCGTTCACCAAGATCACCTCGCCGGTGAACGGACGCGTCGGTCTGCGTCGGGTCGATGCGGGCAATCTGGTTCAGAGCGGCGACGCCACCGGCCTGGTGACGGTCACGCAGGTCGATCCCATCTCCATCATCTTCACCTTGCCGCAGGAATTGTTGAGCCGCGTGCAGGGCCTGCCGAACGGCACTGCGCACGTGGGCGCCTACGATCGCGACGGCGGCGTGCTGCTCGCCGAAGGCAAGCTCACCACCATCGACAATCAAGTGGACGCCAGCACCGGCACGATCCGCTTGCGCGCCGAGTTCGTGAATAGCGAAGGCAAGCTGTGGCCCGGACAGTTCGTGACCGTCCGTTTGCAGACGGGTGTGAGCGGCGACGCGCTGGTCGTGCCGACTCGCACGGTGCGACAGGGACTGGAAGGTCCGTACGTGTTTCGGGTGCGAGCGGACAAGGCTGAAGTCGTGCCGGTGCAGGTCGGCTACAGCAATGATGAAATCACCGTCATCACTGCGGGGCTCGCGCAAGGCGACAGCATCGTGACCGACGGCCATTCGCGTCTGACACCGAATGCCCCGGTGAAACTGGTCGGTGGACCGAACCCCGCGGCGCTGGTATCCGAGGCGCCCACGCCACGGCCGCAGGGGAGCGCGGGACGATGAACGACAACCTGCCCGAGCCGGCCAGTCGCGCGCAGACTCATCTGACGCGGCCCGGCCTGTCCGATTGGTTCATCAAACATCCGATCGGTACCACGCTGCTCACCATCGGCATCGTGCTGTTGGGCATCGTCGCATTTCCTTTGCTGCCGGTCGCTCCCATGCCGGAAGCCGAGCTGCCGACCATGCAGATCAGCGCGAACCTGCCCGGCGCGAGTCCGGAGACGATGGCGTCCGCCGTGGCGACTCCACTGGAAGTGCAGCTCAGCTCGGTGCCCGGCATCAGCGAGATGACTTCCACCAGCTCGCTCGGCAGCACCCAGATCACGCTGCAGTTCGTGCTCAACAAGGACATCGACGTGGCTGCGCAGGAAGTGCAGGCGGCCATCAATGCCGCCTCCGGCCGGCTGCCCTCGGATCTTCCCAACCTGCCGACCTGGCGCAAGGTCAATCCGAACGACAGTCCGATTCTGGTGGTGCGCATGCAGTCCGAGCTCATGACGCTCACCGAGCTGAGCGATATCGCCGAGACGGTGATCGCGCGTCAGCTCAGTCAGATCGATGGTGTCGCCGAGATTCCCATCAACGGTCAGCGCAAGCCGGCGATGCGGATCCAAGCCGCGCCGGAAAAGCTCGCCGCACTCGGCCTGACGCTGGCCGATCTGCGCCAGTCGATCCAGCAAGCGAGCGTGAATCAGGCCAAAGGCGCGCTGTTCGGGGCGGACCGTGTCTCCACGCTGCAAACCAACGATCAGATTTTCACGCCGCAGGATTACGACAACCTCATCGTTGCCTATCGGGGCAATGCGCCGGTGTTCCTGCGAGATGTTGCCAAAGTGACGTTCGGCGCCGAGAACGAATACGTGCAGGCCTGGCAGAACGGCAAGCCCGGCATCATGTTCATCATCCGGCGACAGCCCGGCGCGAACATCGTTGCCACCGCGGATCGCATTCGCGAAGCGTTGCCTCATCTGCGTGAGCTGCTGCCGGCCAGCGTCGAGCTCGACGTCATCAACGATCGCACGCGCACCATTCGCGCGTCGCTGCACGAAGTTGAAATCACACTGATCGTGACGGTGTTGCTGGTGATCGTCGTGATGGGCGTGTTCCTGCGACAGCTATCGGCTACGGCGATCGTCGCAGCGGTGCTCGGCGTCGCGCTCATAACGACCATAGGAGCCATGTACCTGCTTGGCTTCAGCCTGAACAATCTGACCCTGGTGGCGCTGGTGGTCGCGGTCGGTTTCGTGGTCGACGATGCGATCGTGGTCGTGGAAAACATTCATCGACATCTGGAGGCCGGCGAATCCATGCTGGACGCGGCGCGCCAGGGAGCGGCGGAGATCGGCTTCACGGTCGTGTCCATCAGCTTCTCGTTGATCGCGGCATTCGTGCCGCTGTTGTTCATGGGCGGAGTGGTCGGCCGTCTGTTCCGCGAGTTCGCGGTCACCATGACGGTCGCGATCCTGATCTCGGTGGTGGCGTCGCTGACGCTGGCGCCGATGCTCTCGTCCCGCTTCATGAAGCCGATGAAACATCACGAGGGCGGCAATCTGTCGCAGCGCCTGATCGCCAGATACGACCGCGGCTTGAAGTGGGCACTGGCGCACCAGCGCACCATGCTGGTCGGCTTTGGCGCGACGGTTGCACTCGCCGTCGTCGGCTATATCTTCGTTCCTAAAGGCTTCTTCCCGCTGCAGGACACGGCATTCATTTTCACGACCACCAAAGGGGCCGACGACGTGTCCTTCGAGGACATGAAGATCAAGCAGCAGGAGGTGGCCAACATCATCGCCCGGGACCCGGCGGTGCAGGCGGTGGCGCATGTGGTCGGCGCCGGGATGGGCAATTCGAACATGGCGAGCGGCCGCATCTTCATCGTGATGAAGGACCGGGGCGATCGCGACGTGTCCTCGGAAGGATTCATCGAGCGGATTCGTCCGCAGGTGTCGGGCGTGCCCGGCATTCAAGTGTTCATGCGCACCGCGCAGGACATCAACCTCGGCGCGGGCGGCGGTCGTGCTCAATATTTGTATGTGCTGAAAGGGCCGGAAAGTCGCGAGCTCGCCGAATGGGCGCGACGTCTCGCCGGGCAATTGCAGAGCACGCCCCAGTTGCGCGACGTCTCGGATGATCTGCAACTCGGCGCCGCGATCACTCGCTTGAACATAGATCGTGCTGCCGCCGCGCGCTTCGGGTTGCGCGCCGCCGATATCGATCAGGTGCTCTATGACGCCTTCGGCCAGCGACAGATCAGCGAATACCAGACCGAGACCAATCAATACAAAGTCATCCTGGAGATCGATCCGAGTCAGCGCGGGCGCGCCGACAGCCTGCAGCATTTCTATCTGCGCTCGCCATTGACCGGCCAGATGGTGCCGCTGTCCTCGGTCGCGCGCATGGAGCCGCCGGGCTCCGGACCGTTGACGATCACGCACGATGGCATGTTTCCGTCGGTCACCCTCTCTTTCAATCTTGCGCCCGGTGTATCGCTCGGCGAGGCGGTAACGCTGATCGAGCGCACCCAGGCCGAAATCGGCATGCCGAGCGCCATCACTGGCAATTTCCGCGGCACCGCTCAGGAATTCCAGAAGTCGCTGGCCACGCAGCCGCTGCTGATTCTGGGCGCGTTGATCGCCGTCTACATCATCCTCGGCGTGCTGTACGAAAGCTTCGTGCATCCGCTGACGATTCTCTCGACGCTGCCATCGGCGGGCGTCGGTGCGGTGCTGGCGTTGTGGCTGGCGCAGACGGACTTTTCCATCATGGCGCTGATCGGCGTGGTGCTGCTGATCGGTATCGTGAAGAAGAACGGCATCCTGATGGTGGACTTCGCGCTGGAGCGTCAGCGCAAGCATGGCTTGTCGCCGCTCGAGGCCATTCATGAAGCCTGTCTGGTGCGCTTCCGTCCCATCATCATGACGACGCTGGCCGCCATGCTCGGCGCGATTCCGCTGATGCTCGGCTTCGGCACGGGCTCGGAGCTGCGTCAGCCGCTCGGTGTCGCGATCTTCGGTGGCCTGGTCATCAGCCAGATCCTGACGCTGTTCTCGACCCCGGTGATCTATCTGGCGCTCGACAGGGTGTTCCATAGGAAACAGCGCGAGGCGCGGTCCGAGGCGGCGCTGCTTCCTCAGCCGGAGCCTGCGCGATGAGTCGCCGCGTTCTGTTCCAAGTGACATCTGCTGTCGGGCTGGCGGCCATGACCGCTTGCAGCGCGCCGGTGAAGCAGCTGCCTGACGATTTCCAGTCGTCGTGGGCCGACGAGCAGCGCGCAACGACAGCGGCCGACGACGTGGCATTGACCTGGTGGAAGGCGTTCGACGATTCGATCATCGATCAGCTGGTCGATCTTGCTCAACATCGGAATCTCGATCTGCGTGTCGCGGAGGCGCGTGTGCGCGAGGTGCGCGCTCAGCGGCGTGCGGCGCTGGCGAACCTGTCGCCACAGGTCGATGGCTCCATCGACGGGGATCGCTCTCGCGGGCGCCGCTTCGCCGGCAACTCGATTGGCAACGTGCTGGAAAATGCGAGCGCCGCCGTCAATGTGAGTTGGGAATTGGACTTGTTCGGACGACTGCGGGCGGAAGCGCGCGCGGCCGAGGCGCAAGTGGCGGCCGTGCAGGCGGATCGCGACGGCGTGCGGCTGACGTTGATAGCGGAGGTCATTCGCAACTATCTCGAATTCCGCCTGTATCAGGTCCAGGCCGAGCTCGCCCTGCGAAATGCACAGGCACAGGAGGAAACGGTTCGCATCACCCAGGCGCGCTTCAACGAAGGGCTGGCCAGCCGGCTCGATCTGGAACGTACCGTCTCGGCGCTGCGCACGACCCGAGCGCAGATTCCGCAATCGCGCGAGCTGGCCGAAGCGGCACGTTATCGCCTGATCCTGTTGACGGCGTCGACCCCAGAAGCGCTGAATTCGCTGCTGCCGGCGCCGACCAGCGACCCGGGCGCGTTGCCGGACAGCGATGCCGAGCGCGTGTTGCTGACGCCTGCCGATGTGATCTCGCGGCGGCCGGACGTACGGGCGGCCGAACGCCGCTTGATTGCGGCTGCGGAGCAACGGAACGTTGCCGCGGCCTTGCGTTACCCACGAATCACCCTAGCCGGCCTGTTGGGCGTGCAGGACAGCCGTGTCCAAAACCTGCTCGACACCGGACGACGCACCTGGTCGGTCGGTGGCGGGCTGCTCCTGCCCTTGATCGATTTCGGGCGAATTCGCGCTGCCATCGACGCCGCGGACGCGGTCCAGGAGCAGGCGTATCTGACGTACGAGCAGACCGCACGCACGGCGCTCCAGGAAACGCAGACGGCACTAGTCCTGTACACACAGGGTAAACTTCGACAGCAGGAGCTGTCGCAAGCCGCCGAATCGGCGCGACGTGCTGCCCAACTGGCTCGTCGGCAGTACACTGCCGGGGCGCTGTCGCTGCTCGAAGTGCTGGATGCCGAGCGTAGCGTTTACGCAGTCGAGCTGAATGCGGCGCAAGCCACCGCGGATGTATCCATCCGGCTGGTGAATGTTTATCAATCCATGGGCCTGGTGCCACCGACCGGAGGCTAGCAATCATTCTCGCGACGCTGCCATGAAAGTCCTGATCGTAGAAGACGAGCCCAAGACGGCCGATTACCTCGAGCGTGGTCTGCGTGAGCAGGGCTACGTCGTGGACGTGGCTCGCGACGGTCTCGATGGCAAGCACATGGCACTCGAATACGAGTACGACGTGATCGTGCTCGACGTGATGTTACCGGGCACCGACGGGTTCAGCGTCCTGCACGCATTGCGCGAGCATCGCCAGACGCCGGTGATCATGCTGACGGCGCGCGATCGGGTCGACGATCGTGTGCGCGGTTTGCGCGAAGGCGCGGACGATTATCTGGTCAAGCCGTTCTCGTTCCTCGAGCTGGTGGCGCGCCTGCAGGCGCTCACTCGTCGCAGCCGCGGGCAGGAAGCCATGCAGTTGCGGATCGCCGATCTGCAGATCGATCTGCTGGCGCGCAAGGCGTGGCGCAATGGTCAGCGCCTGGATCTGACCGCGAAGGAATTTGCGCTGCTGGCGGCGCTGGCGCGCCGTAAAGGCGAAATCCTGTCCAAGACCACCATCGCCGAGCTGGTCTGGGACGTGAATTTCGATAGCGACACCAATGTAGTGGAAGTGGCGGTGAAGCGGCTGCGCAGCAAGCTCGACGATCCGTTCAAACCGACCTTGCTGCACACGGTGCGTGGCATGGGCTACGTGCTGGAAGTGCGCGACGAGCAGGGCGAGGACGTATGAAGCTGTCCATCAGCAAGCGTCTGGCCGCGATGTTCGCCGTTGCCAGCTTCGTCATGCTCTCGGTGCTGAGCGTCGCCATGCATGGATTGCTGAAGCGCGAGCTCGAACGCCATCAAAGCAACGAGCTGCAGGCGCGCTGGACGATGTACAAGCCCATGATCATGCGCAACGACGAGGTGGCGTACTGGGACTATGTGCGTACCAAGTTCGACAACTCCATCTCCGAGAACAATCGGGTCAGCCTGTGGGTGCAGAGTAACGACCCGCGCTTCCACTATGGCGTGCCGTTGACCGACGAACAGCGGCAGATGATGGGCACCCACGGCTTCGGGCACGTCATGCTGCCGGGGCACGAGGCGCCGCTGAAGACCTACTCGGACGAAGTCGAAGGCCGCGGCGAGCGCCCGACCGTCCGCCTGACCGTTGGCATCGATTCGACGCCGTTCGTGGAAACGCTGCGGGCGTTCACGGTCGGGTTGATCGCCTTGACGGTGGTGGGCGCATTGGGCGCGGCGGGGCTCGGATACTACATCGCGCGGGTCGGCATGCGGCCGCTCGATCGGCTGTCGAATGAAGCGCGGGAGTTGTCGCCAGGGTACCTGTCGCGACGCTTGCAGACCGACACGCTGGCGCCGGAACTTTCCGAGCTTGCCGATTCTTTCAACGGCGCGTTGTCGCGACTCGAGACCGCGTATCAGCAGCTCGAAGCGTTCAACGCGGACGTGGCGCATGAATTGCGCACGCCGCTGGGCAACCTGATCGGTCAAACGCAGGTCACTTTGTCGCGCGAGCGCAGTGTCACGGAACTAAAAGAAGCTTTGCACTCTAATCTGGAGGATCTCGAACGGCTGCGTGGCATTGTCAACGACATGCTGTTCCTGGCCCGGGCGGACCGCGGTGAGCGCGCGCCGAACCGGGTCGAGGTGTCGATTGCGCAGGAAGTGGCGCACGCCGTCGAGTATCTGGAGTTCATCTTCGAAGAAGCTGGCGTCAGGGTGCGCATCGAAGGCGATGCCCAGGCCAGTATCGAGACTTCTCTGTTTCGGCGTGCTGTAACCAATCTGTTACAGAACGCCGTCCAGCACGCCCCGCGCGGTGCCGAGATTGTCGTGTTCGTTTTGCAGCAGCCAGGCGCGATTCGCGTCTCGGTGCAGAACACCGGCTCCGGTATCGCGCGGGAGCACCTTTCGAGGCTGTTCGACCGCTTCTACCGCGTCGACAGCTCCCGCAGCGGCAGCCGTGAGAATCACGGGCTGGGACTCGCCATCGTTCGGGCGGTGGCCACCATGCACGGTGGCACCGTCTTCGCGGAGAGCGAGGACGGCGCCACGACGATCGGCTTCACCGTCGCGTCGGCTTGATACTCACTCCAGCGTAGACCACTGCACTTCGACGCGGCGGTTCAACTCGCTGTCGGGTCCCGCCGGCGCTGCGCAGCTGGAGCAGGGCTTCGGGAAGCCTGCGATCAGATTCCCCAGAGGGCTGAACATGCACCCTGCGAGGTTTTTTTCAGGCTCGACGCCGTAAAAAATTGCGCAAAGCCCGATCAAATTGGCAGATTCCGAGTAGAGATCGGGGCTGGGTGCCCGCGGGTCGCCCCCCCGGCACCGGTGAAGGGCAGCGCCGGCCCGTCCTGCCCGGCGCCGAGCGGGTGCTACACTCGGCGTCATGGCCAACCCGATCTCGCCGCCCCCGGCTCCCAAGTCTCTGCATGAAGTGCTGGAGCTGGAACAGCTCGACACAAATCTGTTCCGCAGCCAGGTCAACCAGATCAACATCAATCGCACGCTGTTCGGCGGGCAGATCCTGGGCCAGGGCCTGAAGGCTGCCCAGCACACCGTGGCTTCCGACCGCGTCTGCCACTCGCTGCATGGCTATTTCCTGCTGCCTGGCGCGAGCGACATTCCCGTGATCTACGATGTGGAATTGACCCGCGATGGTGGCAGTTTCTCGACCCGACGCGTCGTGGCCCGGCAGCGATCGCGGCCGATCTTCCACATGGAGCTGTCGTTCCACCGGCACGAGGAGGGTCTGCAGCACGAGGTGGCGGTCAGCGGTGACGTGCCGGATCCCGAAGATCTGATGGACGTGCGCCAGCTGGTGGAGAAGTTCGGCGATCGGCTGCCGCAAGGGGCAACCGCGCTGCTCTCCCAACAGACCATCATCGAATTGAAGCCGGTGAATCCGGAGATGTTCATGCTCCGCAAGCAGTCGTTGCAGCGGGCGCAGTACTGGATTCGTTCCGCGTCCCCGCTGCCGGACGATCCGCTCACGCAGCTCGCCGGGCTGGTGTATCTATCGGACTACTTCCTGGTCTCGACCGCGCTGCTGAAACATCCGGTAGCGATGCAGAACAAGGACGTGATGCTGGCGAGCCTCGATCACGCCATGTGGTTCCATAATCCGCCGCGCGCCGACGAGTGGATTCTGGTCGAGGCGGTGAGCCCGTTCGCCGGCAGCGCTCGCGGCCTGACCCGAGCCGAGATGTTCAGCCGCGACCGCAAGCTGGTCGCCTCGGTCGCGCAGGAAGGGTTGATGCGCTTGCTGGATAAACAGCCGCGCTGATCAACCGCTGCCGAGCGTGGCCGCGCGCAGTTTCTCCACGTCCTTCTTGCCGAGCAGCCTGGCCTGACCCGGCTTGAGATCGCCCGCTCGCAACGGGCCGATCGCCACTCGCTCCAGCTCGCGCACTTTCAAGCCGACGCGCGCGAGCATCCGACGGATCTCTCGATTCTGCCCTTCGCGCAAGGTCACGCTGAGCATCGTGCGATCGCCGCGCGCACGATCGACGAAACGCTTGATGATGCGCACGGACTCCATCGATGCGCGCTTCGAAGTCTTCGTCCCGTCCGTGGACGGAGTGACCAGATACATGCCGGCGCGCAGCTTCTGGAGCTGCTCATCGGTGGCGAGCCCGGTGGTCAGCACACGATATTCCTTGGTGATGCCGAACTTCGGATGCGTGAGCTGATAAGCCAGATCGCCATCATTCGTGATCAGCAGCAGACCGGTGGAATCGCCGTCCAGCCGCCCCACAGGGAACAAGCGCTCGTCGCGGCGGATCGAGGCGGGCACCAGGTCGAGCACGTTGCGGCGACCTTCGGGATCGCTCGTGGTCGTGATGACGCCTTTCGGCTTGTTGATCAACACGTAGATGAGTGCGCGCGCTTTCGAGGCCGCCTTGGTGGTGCTCGACTCCGCGCTGTCTTCAGGAACGGGGAGCTCGATCACTTCGCCATCGAGCTCGACCACGTCGGTTGCGGGCTCAACGAAGCAGGGCAGGGTGTCGACGACGCGCCCGTTCACCTGGACGCGTCCGGCGAGAATCATCTCTTCGCAATCGCGCCTCGCGCCGAGACCGGCATCGGCCATCGCCTTCTGCAAGCGGACGCCTTTGGAAGCGCGTTCGGAAACTGTGCTCTTGGACATGAAAGAATTTCAGTGTTGCCGGATGCGGACAGCTTACACGGAATCCCCAGCGAAGCTGTCAGGCATCCGCGCAAATGTTACCACTCAGGGAACTTCCGGGCGGCGCGTCGGTTTGAACCCGATGCGCGTTCGGAGGATGGATGGTTCAAGAGCATTTCGATGTCGTCGTGGTCGGGTCGGGGTTCGGTTCATTGTTTTTTGTCGAGGGTTACCTGAGCAAGCGACCGGCGGCGAAGATCCTGATGCTCGAACGTGGCACTTTCAACTCGCACGCCTGGCAGCTCGAACAAAACAGGAACTCGCCGGTCCTGCCGGGCTCCACGTTCCGCACCGACGCTGCGAAAAAGGTCTGGAACTTCACTATCGGCGTCGGTGGCGGCACCAACTGTTGGTATGCGCAGACACCGCGCTTTCATCCGAGCGATTTCCGGATGCGCAGCAAGTATGGCGTGGCGCAGGACTGGCCGCTCGACTACGACGAGCTGGAGCCCTACTACCTCGCGGCTGAAACCAAGATGTCGGTGGCGGGTTCGCCGGAGATGGCCGAGATCCTGCCGCGCTCGGCGCCGTTTCCTCAGCCGCCGCACAAGCAGACCGCGGTCGACGCGATCATGCGCAAGGCTCAGCCGCAGTTTCATGTTCCCATCGCCACTGCGCGCGCCAGTGTCGCGGACGCGGGGCGCCCACCCTGCTGTGCCTCGGCTCGATGCAATCTGTGTCCGGTGAATGCGAAGTTCACCTTCGAGAATGGCTTCACCAATCTGCGCGAGCATCCCAACGTCGAAATTCGCACCGAATGCGAGGTGACGCACTTCGATCATGCCAACGGCAGTGTGAGCGCCGCTGTGTATAAGAAAGGCGGCGCGGAGCATCGAGTTACGGGCGAGCTGTTCGTGCTGGGCGCGAATGCGATCCACAGTCCCGCCATCCTGCTGCGCTCCGGGATCGATCATCCACTAACCGGTGTCGGCATTCACGAACAAGTGGGCTACCACCTCGAAGTGCTGCTCGATGGCGTGGACAGCCTCGATGGCGGCACGATCACCACGGCATTGAACTACTCGCTGTACGACGGCCCGTTCCGCAAGGACTACGCGGGCGCGTTGATCTATTTCGACAATCGTTGGCCGCATGGCCTGCGCAAGGAATATGGACGTTGGCGCCAGCTCACGCCGTTGGTGGTCGTGGTGGAGGATCTGCCGCAGGACTCCAACCGCGTCGTGCTCGACGACGATGGCGTGCCGAAGGTGCTGCACGCGGATGTATCCGAGTACGCCAAGCGTGGCATCCAGGAGTCCTTGACGAATATCCAAAGGGTGCTCGAACCGCTGCCGGTCGAGCGCATCGATTTCAAAGGCATGCGCGATACCGAGTCTCACATCCAGGGCTCGCTGCGCATGGGCACCGAGCGCGCGTCGTCGGTGATCGATGCCAAACAGATCCACCACGACGTGCGCAATCTCGTGGTGGTCGGCTCGTCGGTGTTTCCGTCCGGGCCGAATTCGAATCCCAGCTTGAGTGTGGCTGCGCTGTCCCTGCGCAGCGCCGCTTTGATTGCGTGACGAGATGACGATGAATCAGACCAGCAAATTCTCACGCAGCCGGCGCAGGCTGCTCATTGCCGGCGCCTGCGGCACAGTGGCACTGGGAATCTTCGGTGCGGCCTCGTGGGGGGAGTTGACCGGCTACCGTGCTTCCTGGGTTGAACGGGTCATCAGAGACAACCTGCCGGGGATCGATCTGGATGGGACGTCGCTACAGGCGTTCGTCAAAGACATCCTGGCGAGCGAACGGATGCAGCGTAAAGAAGTGAAGGTGACCGTGTTCGCCGATCGCTTCGTGCCCTGGCTGCCCGCGCACATTTCCAAAGCGCGTAACGGACTGGAAGGGCTGGAGCGCTATGTGCTGACGGAATATCTGATCGGCAGCAACTTCTTCCGTGTGCCCGACCCGAAGCGGGCCACGATCGTCTACAGCGGCATGATCGTGGCGTGCCGGAATCCGTTCATCTATATGGACGCCGCTTTCGGCAACGCTTCAGGTTGACGCTCAGACGCGCTGCTTCTTCGCGAACTCGTGATTGAGCAGGGCGCGCAAGCGCACTGCCTTGAGCGGCTTGTGCATCATGGTCAGGCCGGCAGCGCTGACCTTGCGGAGTTGCTCCGTTGCCGTGTCGCCGGAGATCAGCACGGCGGGAATGCCGTCGCCCAGCTTCGCGCGCAGCTCCCGAATGGCATCGATGCCGTTGCGATCGCCGCGCAGGCGCAAGTCCGCAATGATGAAGTCCGGTACGCGACCGTTGATACTGGCCAATGCCTCGTCCGAATCCATGGCGGTGATGCATTTGCAGCCCCAGCTCTCCAGCAGGCTCTGCATGCCGAGGCGCACCGACTCTTCGTCGTCGATGACCATGATGAGCTTGCCGCCGATCAGGTTCGGCACCTTCTGCTCGATGGTCGCGGCGCCCGAGTGGATCTTGTTCGGATCGGCGAGCGGCACTTCGATGCTGAAGCGCGAGCCGCGACCCAGCGTCGAGCGCACGTTCAACGGATGTTCGAGCAGGCTGACGATACGGCGCACGGTGGCCAGGCCCAATCCCAGGCCGCGTGAACGATCGCGGGCCGGGTTGTTGAGCTGGTAGAACTCTTCGAAGATGCGCTCGTGTTGTTCGTGTGGGATGCCGATGCCCGAGTCCCACACTTCGATGCTCACGCCGTTGCGGCGCTTCCGGCACGCCACGATCACGCCGCCTTTCTCGGTGTAGCGAATCGCGTTCGCGACCAGATTGGACAACACGCGGAACAGCAACGTCGGGTCGGTGTACAGCACGCCTCGGGAGCGGCGTACGACCAGCTTGAGGCCCTTTTCTTCCGCCGACTTCGTGAACGTGCTGCGCAGACGATCCAGCACCAGATTCGCCGGCACGATCTCCTTCTTGACCTCGACCTGGCCGGCATCGAGCTTGGAAATGTCCAGCAGATTGTCGAACAGCTGCTCCAGCGATTCGGTCGCCTGCAGGATCTGATCGATCATGCGCCGGCCCTGGTCGTCGACCTTGCCATTGCGCAGGGCGGTCGCGAACAGGCCCAGCGAATGCAGCGGCTGACGCAGATCGTGATTGGCGGCGGCGAAGAACAAGGACTTGGAGCGGCTGGCGGATTCGGCGCGGGCGCGTGCCTGATCGGCCAGTGCATATTGCTGCTGCAGCTGGCCGACGAGCTGCTCGTTCTCGTAGCGCAACCTGATCTGCGCCACGATCACTCGCGCCTGGCGATCGCCGAACAACAACAGATAGCCCAGCACCGCAAACCACATCACGCCAAGCGCGGCATTTCCATAACCGCCGAGCATGATGTAACGAAGCGCCAGCAAGCCAAACACCGGTGCGGTGAATGCATGCAGCGCCGGAGGAAAGTGAGCGTGCGTGATCACGCTGATCGTGGCGCGAGCCGCCAGACATGCGGCGATCAAAGCCAGCGTGAGCGGTTGATCTGAATCCACCAGCACGAATGCCGAAGAGCCCCACACGCAACCCGCGATGGCGGAAGCCGCCGTGAAGCGCCAGCCCCAGGCACTCGATGCGGTCGCGCGATCGTCGGAGTTTCGATAGCTTGCGGTGAGCACCAGGCTGGCGGCCTGCACCAGCAGTGTCGCAATCGACCAGCTGACGATCCGCGTGTGCGAGGTGTGCGGCCAGGTGATGACCGCGATCATCGCGACCATGAGCAATGCCGAGCCGGACACGGCCAAGGCATTGCCATACAACATTTCCACGCGCTGCTGCTCAACGCGTCGCAACAGTGCGGCGTCCATGAGAAGACGGATTTGCTAGAGGAACGGGTTAGCGCGCGTTGGCGTAAGCAGGCGACGAGGGCAGGAAGCCTCGCTTCTGCGCGACCAGCACCGCCTGAGTCCGATTGCGCACGTTGAGCGCTTCGAACACCGCGCTCACGTGGGCCTTGACCGTACGCTCGGCAACGTCGAGCGCGCGCGCGATTTCCTTGTTGGAGAAGCCGCGGCCCAACATGCTGATGACTTCCAGCTGGCGCAGCGTCAGCCCGTTGGGCTGGCCGGTCGCGGTCAGGTTGGTCGTCTCGGGCACGAACACTTCACCGGCGAGCACCTTGCGGATCGAGGCGATCATCTCGTCGGCGGTAAAGGACTTGGGAATGAACCCGGAGGCGCCGGCGGCCACCGCGCGGGCCGCGACGGCTTGCTGATCGTCGCCGGAAATCATGATGCAGGCGGTGGTCGGGAAGCGCTCGCCGATCACTTTCAGCGCATTGAACCCATCATCGCCCTTCAGGTGGATGTCGAGCAGCACCAGCCCGATATCGCCATCCGTTTGCAGGCTCTGCAGTGCCTCGGGCACCGAGGACACGCTCAACACACCGGCGTCCAGGTCGCTCTGCTCGAGCACCGCGTGGAAACCGGCACGAAACAACGGATGGTCATCGACGATGAGGATTTTCATGATGCTGCTCCCCGGAACCAGGAATCCCGAACGGACACGCAAACCACGGGTTCGGCGTGCGGCGGTCCCTCGCCGGGATCTGGGTTATGTAGCCTCCCGATCCATCCCGCAGGCATCGTACGTGCGGGCTAGGGGGCGGTTCAATGCCCATTGGTGCAGGGTGGAGAGCCATTCGCTGCCTCCAGCCAGCTTAGAATCAGTTTGCGACGGCGCTCTCGGCATCTGCGGTCCCCGCCACTCGGCTGGGCCCTGGCCGGCCGCACCGGGGACGTGCAGGAGCAGGGTTGCGCTTGTAAGCTCCAGCTCAAAAGGAGTGAGCAAGCATGCAGGAACTTTCACGCCGTCATTTCATGCAAGGAGCGGTCGCTGCCACATTGGCGGCACCCTTTATCAGCACCGCCGCCTCCCGAGAGAAGGCCAGCTCCGGTAAGAAACTGGGGGTGGCCCTGTGCGGGCTGGGCCGGCTGAGCACGGACCAGATCGCGCCGGCCCTGCAAAAAACTCAGCACTGCCGACTTGCCGGCATCGTCACGGGCAGCAGTGGCAAGGTCGACTCCTGGCGTAACAAATACAACCTGCCGGCGCGCAGCGTTTATACATACGACACCATGCATCGCATGGCCGAGAACGACGACATCGACATCGTTTATGTCGTCACTCCGAATGCCCTGCATCTGGAACATACGGTTGCGGCGGCCAAGGCCGGCAAGCACGTATTCTGCGAAAAGCCGTTGGAAATATCGGTGGACCGCTGCCAGCAGATGATCGATGCCTGTAAGGCGGCGGACCGAATGCTCGGTACCGCCTACCGCTGCCGGTTCGAGCCGCATCATCTCGAATGCATCCGTATCGCCCGCGCACAGGAATTGGGTCCGGTGCGCATCATCGAGGCGGGCTTCGGCATCGACGTCGGTGCCGCGGATCAGTGGCGGGTCAAGCACGCCCTGTCCGGCGGCGGCGCGTTGATGGACGTTGGCATATATGCCCTGCAGGCAACGCGCTATCTCACCGGCGAAGAGCCGGTGCTGGTGTCGGCGACAGAGACCAAAACCGATCCGGTGAAGTTCAAGGAAGTCGACGAGACCGTGACCTGGACGGCGCAGTTCCCGGGCGGCGCGACCGCCTATTGCACGGCCAGCTTCAAGGTCGGGGGCATCAAGAACTTCCGCGCCAATTGCGATCGCGGCTGGTTCGAGCTGGACCCAGCTTATTATTACGGCGGCATCAAGGGCGCGCGCAGCGACGGCAAGCCGCTGTCGTTTCCCCAGGTCGACATGTTCGCGGCCGAGCTCGACGACTTCGCTCGCTGCATCATCGAGAAGCGCCCGACCAGCGTGCCCGGCGAAGAGGGCATGCAAGACGTGAAGATCATGTCGGCGATCTACGAGTCCATTCGCACCGGCCGGGCCGTGAAGATCTGAGCGGGTCGACTCACTCCGCGGCGGCGTGCGCCGCGCCGCCTGTGGCGGGCCGGCGCGCCAGCCACACCAGGGCGATCATGGCCAGCGTCAGCCAGGACGAGATCCAGAAATAGTCCAGCGACGAGAGCAGATAAGCCTGTCCGACCATTTGCTGGTTGAGCGCCGCGAGCGCGGTGCCATCGGACATGCCGAGCGAATGCATTTGTGTCAGCGCCTGCTGCATGGGGGCGTCGTAGACGCTCGAGCTGCTGGCAAGATGGGACTGATGGAACGCCTCGCGACGGTCCCAGAAGGTCGTCGTGATGGAGGTGGCGAAGCTCGCCGCGATGGTACGCAGGAAAATGGCCAGACCCGATGCCGCCGGCACGCGCTGCGGCTCGATGCCATCGAGCATGATGGTGAGAATGGCGACGAAGAACGTGCCCATCGCCAGGCCCTGGATCAGCTGCGGAATGATGAAGTCGATGACCGCGGCCTCGGCGGTCAGCTGCGCTCGCATGTAATAAGAAACCGCAAAGGCGACGAACGCCATCGAGGTGAGCCAGCGTGCGTCGTACCTCGCCAGGAAGCGTGCCGCGAGCGGCGAGATGACCACCGCGACCAGGCCGCCGGGCGCGGCCAGCAAGCCCGCCCAGGTGGCCGTGTAGCCGAGTTGCGTCTGCATCCACAGCGGCAGCAACACGATATTGCCGAAGAACACGGCGTAGCCCAGGCACATCGGAATCAGCGCGAACGTGAAGTTGCGATGTTTGAACAGCGACAGGTCGACGATGGGATGCCGGTCGGTCAGCTCCCAGATCAGCCAGGCCGCGAACGCGATCACCGAGACGATGGTGAGCGTGATGATGAACGGCGAGGAGAACCAATCCTCGTCCTTGCCCTTGTCCAGCATGATCTGCAGCGCGCCGACCCACACCACCAGCAGCGACAGCCCGATCGTGTCGACGGGCAGCTTGCGCGTCGGCGTCTCGCGATTGCGCAAATAGAACCAGGACACGGCGACGGTGAATATGCCGACCGGAATGTTGATATAGAAGATCCAGGGCCAGGTGGCGTTGTCCGAGATCCAGCCGCCGAGCATCGGGCCCATGATGGGCGCGACCAGCGTGGTCATGGACCAGAGCGCGAGCGCCAGCCCTTTCTTGTTCGGCGGAAACAGCATCAGCATGAGCGCCTGCGAGCCCGGGACCATCGGGCCGGACACGGCGCCCTGCAGGACGCGGAAGAACACCAGCGATTCCAGATTCCAGGCGACGCCGCACAGGAAGGAGGCGACGGTGAACGCCAGCACCGCGAAAAGGAACGTCCGCACGATGCCGAAGCGCTGCATGAGCCAGCCGGTGAGCGGCACGCTGATGCCGTTGGCGACGGCGAATGAAGTGATGACCCACGTGCCTTGATCCGCCGACGCGCCGAGATTGCCGGCGATGGTCGGAATGGAAACATTGGCGATGGTCGTGTCCAGCACCTGCATGAAGGTGCCGAGCGCCAGCGCCAGCGAGGTCACGGCAAGTGCGCCGCCTTTCATGGGCGGGGGCGCGAAGTCATTCGCAGCGTTGGTGCTCACGCGATGTTCCTGCGGGTTGCTGTGCCGATGTGCCCGCTATTTACCGGCTGGCCTGGTGCGCATCGCCGGACCCGGCCGATGCGACGACTCCGCCGCGAGTGTTTCGAGGGCTGCTGCTTGCGACCGAGCCAACAGCCGTCGCGTTCTGACGAATGATCTCGGCGATGCGCTGTTCGATGCCCGTATCTTCACCGGCGCTCTTGCGTACCGGTTGCGGCGTGTTGCGCACCTGCGTGGCAACCAGCGGGCCCGACGTGTCGCGCACTTCGATCTTGGCGTGCGTCGACAGGCCGACGCGCAGCGGATTCTGCTTCAGCTGCTCCGGATCGATCGTGATCCGAACCGGGACGCGCTGGACGATCTTGATCCAGTTGCCCGACGCGTTCTGGGCCGGCAGCAATGCGAAGGCACTGCCGCTGCCGGCCGCGAGACCGGCGACGGTGCCCCGGTACTCGACATCCTTGCCGTAGATGTCGGCATGCACGCTGACGGGCTGACCCACGCGCACGCTTCGGAGCTGGCTCTCCTTGAAGTTGGCATCGATCCAAACGTCATCCAGCGGCACGACGGCCAGCAGCGGCTGGCCCGCGTTCACATGCTGACCCACCTGGACGCCGCGCTTGGCGATCGTGCCGGCCACGGGCGATCGAATCGTGGTACGTCGCAGCGCCAGCGAGGCGTCGCGCAGCTTGGCAGCGGCCGCCAGCACATCGGGATGGTCTTCGATCGTCGTGCCTTGGATCTGCGCGAGCGTGGCCTCGAGCTCCTGCTGCGCGGCTTGCAACGATGCGCGCGTCTGCGCAATCGTGTCCTGCGCGTGAGCCAGCTCTTCGCCCGACACGGCGCCATCGGCAACCAGCGCCTGACGACGAGCGTAATCGTTCTGGGATTTCTTCAGATCGGTCTGACGCTGGGCGATCTGGGCGCGCAATTGATCGGCCTGCGCGTGCAGCGCGCGAACCTGTCGAACGGTACGCGCCAGATCCGCTTCGGCAGCGGACACCGCGATGTTTGCATCGGCCGGATCCAGCTCGACCAGCACCTGGCCGCGCTCGACGCTTTGTGTGTCATCGACGTACACACCCAGCACGGCCCCGGGCACTTCGCTGGTGATCTGCACGATGTCGCTCGCGACGTAGGCGTCATCGGTGCTTTCGTAAAAGCGCGCGACCGTCCAATAGTAGGTCGCATACCCGATGGCGGCGATCGCGACGACCGCGCCGAGGATCAGCAGAGCCCGCCGGCGGGTGCCGTTGGGCTTGCCGTTATCGTTGCTGTTGCCGTTACCGTTGGCGGCAGGAGCAGTGGTATCGCTCATAGGAATTCCGTTTGAAAGTAACGATCAGCTGGCGGCGCTGAAGTTGCCGCCGACGGCCAGCAGCAGCGACACGCGCGCGAGCGCTTGTTGATGAAGGATGTCGATGAACGTGGTGCGTGCGTTCAGCACCTGGGTTTCGGTCGTCAGCACTGACAGGTAATTCGCCAGTCCCGCTTCGTAGCGCTTCTGCGCCAGCCGATACGCCTCTTCGGCGGCGGTGAGCGTCGAGCGCGCCTGCTCCAACTGCTGCGCGCTGTAGTTCACCTGGCTCAGCTGATCGGCGACCTGCTGAACCGCCGACAGCACTGCGCCGTTGTAGGCGCTGACGGCTTCGTCCTGCAGCGCCGTGGCTGCGTTGAATTCCGACTTCAGGCGATGCGACTCGAACAGCGGCAGGCTGATCGCCGGGCCGATGCCGTAAGTGCGATTGTTCGCCTGAAGCAGATTGTCCAGACCGATGGCCTGGAAGCCGGCGAACGCGCTCAGATTCACGTTCGGATAGAACGCCGCACGAGCCGCGGCTCGCTGCGATGTAGCCGCTTCGACTCGCGCGCGAGCGGCGAGGATGTCGGGGCGGCGGCCCAGCAAATCGGCCGGCAGCTCGCTGGGAATCGACAGCGCGGCTTCGAGATTCAGCGAGGGCTTGCCGATGCGCTCGTAAGCGTCCGCGCCCGAACCGATCAACGCAGCCAGGCGATGCACGGCCACTTCGCGGGCCGCTTCGGCCTGCAGTCGCGCAAGCTCGGCTTGTGGTACGGCCGACTCGGCTTCGCGCAGCTCAACGGTCGTATCCAGTCCGGCAGCGATGCGCTTGCGGGTGATTTCCAGGATCCGCTTTCTCTGCACCACCGACTGCTCCGCGATGTCCGCGCGCGCGATGGCGCGATTCAGATCGAGATACGTTTGTGACAATGCCACGGTGGTCGCCAGCCGCGCGGCTTCCGAATCGAGCCGCGTGGCCTCCTCCGTCGATCTGGCCTGGTCGATGAGCGCGGCCTGCTTGCCCCAGAAGTCCAGATCCCAGGACAGATTCACCAGCAACTGACCGGACCAGAAGGTGCCGCCACCGAACGGCGGCGGATAGATGAATTGCTCGGGCCAGTGGACGCGCTGTTCCTGACCGTCCAGTGTCACGCCGGGCGTACGCTGTGCCGTGGCCAGCTCCACCTGCGATTGAGCCGCGCGCAGGCGAGCCAATGTTTGCTGCAGATTGGGATTGTGTTCGAGCGCGGTCGTGACGAGCTGATCGAACTGCGGATCGCCGTATTGTTCCCACCAGCGATCCTTGACGACGGGCGCTTTCGTCGTGCCCAGGCCGACGCTCTGGTCGGCGATCGTTTGCAACTGTGGCTCGGTTTTCGGCGGAGTCACGCAGCCGCCGAGTACCGTGACGATTCCGAGCAGCAACGCACCGGTGCGGAAAGCTGCCGTGTTCATGACGCTTTCTCCTTGTCCGAGGTCGCCGCGGAATGGGGCATCAGCTCTTCCAGCCGGCCGATCAGACGTCTCAACATCGATTGCAACATCTTGACTTCATCGCGTGTGAAACCATCCAACGCGGTATTCAACGCGTCACAGGCGGTGGGAACCAGCGTGTCGAGTACCTTGGCACCGGTCGGGGTGAGCGAAAGCTCGACGACGCGTCGGTCATCGGCACTGCGGCGGCGCTCGATGAATTTGCGCGCTTCGAGCTGGTCGATCAGGCGCGTCATCGCGCCGCTGTCGTGATGCAAGTCCCGACAGATGTCCGCGATGGTGACCGCGAGCCCGTCCCGCAGATACATCAGCACCACCCACTGCTGCAGGGTGAAACCCTGCTGCTCGAATAAAGCTTCGATGCGTTCCTGCATCAGGCGCTGCGAGCGCTTGACCAGGTAGCCGATGCTGTCGCGCAGGTGGAACGAGTCGGGCCGGTAGTGGGATCGGGGCATTGGTTGCCTCGGCAATAACTGCCTAGGCAGGCAATTATAGGGAGGGCCCCTGGCTCAACAAGGAGGAAATTTCGTGTTTTCAGGAACTAGTCAGCGGAATCCCGGGCACGAAAGACGGCGGCGGCAGCCAGGTCGGTGCGCGGCGGCCGGCCCAGCCAGCGGGCGGGCAGGGACAGCGCGCCGATCAGCGACATGACCAATGCGGCGGCGTGAGGGATTGCCTGAATGAGCAGCACCGCGACCCACAGCGAGACATCCGGGGCTTTCAATTCTTCGGGAATGCCGACCACCAACCCGGGGGCGATCGTGTATTGACCGCTCAGCCCGATGGCCGCGAGCACCAGAACGATCATCCAGGCTGTTTCGGCGCGCGCGGCCGCGAGCCCTGCGAGAAGCGCGTGCGGTTGCTTGCCCTTGGGCGTGCGGTAAAAGGGTTGATTGCGTGTCAGCAACCCTTGCACGACGGCGACGCTGACCGCATGTGACAAAGCGAGGCCCGCCAGCGCCGCAGCCAGGGTCTGACGAATGTTGGCGCCGACGCGGGAGGAATACAGGTGCGCCAGCTTGGCCAGCTTGAATGCGAACAGCGCGAGCGGCAGCGCCGAGAACATCATCAACGGCGGATCGAAGCGATGCGGCGCGACGATCATCGCGGCCGACCACGCCACAGCGAACAAATTGAAAACCAGGTTCAGGCCATCCATCATCCAGGGCAGCCAGCCGGCGATGAAATGGTATCGCTGTCCCTTGGTGAGCCGCGGGTCGGGCCTGAGCAGCACGTCCGCATGCGCGCGCAGAATCTGCACCGCGCCGTATGCCCAGCGGAAGCGTTGTTTCTTGTAATCGGTGAAGGTCTCGGGCATCAGTCCGCGCCCGAATGTCACCGGCAGATACTGCGCTTCGTAACCGTGCTCGAACAAACGCAAGCCCAGTTCCGCATCTTCGGTGATACACCACTCGGCCCAGCCACCCACACGCTGCAGCGCCGAGTGTCTGACCAATGTCATGGTGCCGTGTTGAATGATGGCGTTGCGCTCGTTGCGAACGACCATGCCGATGTGAAAGAAGCCGCGGTACTCGGCGTAGCACATCGCCTTGAATGCAGTCTCCCCGGCGTCACGATAATCCTGAGGCGACTGCATGATGGCGAGCTTCTCGTCCGCGAAGGCGGGCACGAGCGTGCGCAACCAGTGCGGATCGACTTTGTAGTCACTGTCGATCACCGCGATGACCCGAGCGTCTGCAGCCGTGTGTTGGAGCGCGTAGTTGAGCGCGCCGGCCTTGAAGCCCTGGAGCGGGGCGACGTGAAAGAACTTGAAGCGCTCGCCGAGCTGCCGGCAATGCTGCTGCACCGGCTGCCAAGTGGCGGGCTCGGGCGTGTTGTTGTCGATGACGATGACTTCGTAGTCGGGATAATCCAGAGCGGCCAGTGCGTCGAGCGTTTCAATGAGCATCTGCGGCGGCTCGTTGTGGGCCGGCACATGGATCGACACTTTGGGCAGCGCCTGCATATCGAGTGCCGCCAGGTCGAACGGTCGTTTGCGCGGCTTGCCCCAGCGCGCCTCCGCCCATTCCAAGGCTTCCGTGAGCAGAACCGCAATCACGCCGAGCATTCCCAGGATCAGCACTGTGCCGATCAGGACGCTGGATACGGTGAGATAGCGCCGCGAATAATCGTAGATGATCCACACCAACGTCGTGGCGACGCCATACACGACCACGGCCAGCAAACTTCGCCCGCGTGTTCCGAGCGCGAGGCTGTGCACGTACAGGATGGCGAGGATCAGGGTCGCAATCCCGACGGACACGGCGGCGAGCGTTTGCCACTGCGGGATGCGCACGATGGGCTCGACGAACGCGAACTTCGGCTGGCGATACACGTCATAGACGCCCCAGTACGCTTCGACCGCGCCTTGATAGCGTGCCTTCCAGGGCTGATCGAACGCTTCCATCAGGTAGTAGACGTAGCCTTCCTGCCTCGCGAGCTCCAGGAAGCGTCGAAGAAACATTGCCTGATTGCTGGTCGACGCGACCGCGCCGCCGCGAGTGCGTCCGTCGGAGGGCCAGCCAACCTCGGCGATCACGATGGGCTTGTCGGGATAGGCGCTGCGCAGTTGCTCCATGCACGAGATCAGGTATTCGATGGCCTGATCCACCGGGATGCCTTCCCAATAGGGCAACAGATGCACCGCGAGATAGTCGACGTGCTCCACCAGCTCGGGATGTTTCAGCCAGACGTGCCAGGGCTCGGCGGTGCTCACTGGTTGCGTCACCGCTGCACGCACGCGATCCAACTGCTCGGCCAATTGCGCAACGGTGAGATCGCCGCGCAGGATGGCTTCGTTGCCAACGATCAGGCGAATCACGTTGGCATGCTCGTTGGCCAGCTCGATGGCCGCGGCCACTTCCTGATCGTTGGTGGCGAGCCGGCGATCGAGCCAGGCACCGACGGTGACTTTCAGATCGCGCCGGGCGGCGAGCTCGGGAATGCGTCCAAGGCTCTTCAGCGTGGAATAGGAGCGAACGGCCGTCACCTTGCCGGCCAACAATCGCAGGTCGCCGTCGATCTGTGCCTCGGTGGGCAGCTCCTGGACGAAGGGATCCTGGCCCGCCTGGAACGGCGAGAACGCCATGCCCTGCACGCGCGCAGGCCAGGGCGGCTCGGCGGTGGGGCGGTTCAGGTAGGCCCACAGCCCGAACGTGAGCGCCGCGAACACGGCCGCTACCAGAAAAGCCGACCACTTCATTGTGACTCGATTGACGACGTGGGGGCGAATAGCGGGTTGAGGGCAACGTTCAGGGCAACGAACCTGCGACATGTTAACTTAGCCGGCGCGGCGCACGGCCGAAGTCGGCACGCGCGCCTCCGAAGGAGTCTTCAGGCTATGTATTGGCACATTGGTAAGTGGTTCTTTCCGCGACGATTTTCGATGCGCAACTGGTTGCGGGTCGGGCTCGGCCTGACACTGCTGGCGGGCGCCGCCACGGCTTCCGCGCAACAGGCCAGGGAGGACGCTGCGAAGTGGGAGATCACTCCGTTCTACGGCTACATGGGAGGCGGGCGCTTCGAGGATTCGACGACCAACACCGACCGGGACCTGGATGAGGACAACAGCTTCGGCATCATCATCGATGCGGCTGCGGACAACTGGCGTCATTACGAGCTGATGTACGTCAAGCAGAGCACCATGCTCGAGGGGACCGCGCCGATGGATCTGGACGTGGAGTATCTGCAGATCGGCGGCACCGTCATGTACCAGGACGCCCAGACCGTCATTCCTTATTTCGGCATGACCTTGGGCGCGGCGCGCCTGAGCCCGAGCGGGCCGGGTCTCGACGATGAGACCAAGTTTGCGTTCTCGCTGGGCGGCGGCGTCAAGGTGCCGGTCACGGATCATTTCGGCGTGCGCTTCGATGCTCGCGCGTTCCTCACGTCGCTCAGCAGCAGCGGCAGCATTTTCTGTGCGTCCGACGAAGGCGTCGGCACTTGCGCGATTCGCGCGAAGTCCAGCACCTTCGTGCAGTACCAGGCGGCACTCGGCGTCACCTTTCGCTTTTGATCGCGACAATCGCTCAGCGGTCGCGATGCTGCAGGTCGAAAACATCAGCAAGTCTTTCGGAGGAACGCCGCCGCGCCAGGTGCTCGGTGGCGTTTCGCTGCAGCTCGCGCCGGGTGAGTACGTCGCCGTCATGGGCGAGTCGGGCACTGGCAAATCCACGCTGCTGAATCTGATCGCCGGACTCGATACGCCCGATGCCGGCCGGATCTCGCTGGATGGACAGGACATCGGCGCGCTCGACGATGACGCTCGCACGCGGCTGCGTCGGGCGCGCATGGGCTTCGTGTTTCAAGCGTTTCATTTGCTGCCGCACTTGAGCGTCGAGCGCAACGTGGCGTTGCCGCTGGCACTCAATGGCCAGCGAGGACGCGAGGCCACCGATCGGGTGCACGAGCTGCTGAACGCGGTTGGCATGTTGGAACGGGCCAATGCTGCGCCTTCGCAACTTTCCGGCGGCGAGATGCAGCGTGTGGCCGTCGCTCGCGCGCTGGCGCATCGCCCGGCGCTGGTGCTGGCCGATGAGCCCACCGGCAATCTCGATTCGGAGTCGGCCGCCGAAGTGCTCGAGTTGCTGGCCGCTCAGCTCAAACGTGACAACGCCGCCGGCATTCTGGTGACTCACTCGGAGCTGGCGGCCAGCACCACCGACCGCATCCTGCAACTTTCCCGGCAAGGATTGGCGCCACGCGCTGCCGCTTCGTCACATCCAACGTGATCGCGCCGCTGCTCATCGAGGCCGCGATCACCGGGCCGATGCGGCGCTCGCCGGGACGTACGCTGCTCGCTGTGCTCGCCATCGCACTGGGCGTTGCGCTCGGGCTGGCCATCTATCTGATCAATCGCTCCGCGGCCGACGAGATTTCATTGGCGGCGCGCAGCTTGTACGGGCTCGCCGATCTCGTCGTCGAAGGCGGCGCGGATGGGTTCGATGAGAATCTATATCCGCGCATCGCGCGCGTTCCTGGAGTCGCCGTTGCCAGTCCGGTGGTGGAGGTCGAGGCGAGAATCGTCGGCCGTCGTGGGCCGTTGACGTTGCTGGGGATGGATGGCTTCAAGTCGAAGCTGCTGCAGCCCGCATTCGCCGCGGCGATGGTTGGAGGCGGCACCGAGGATGAGAGATCCGGCAGCACGTCCGAGGAAGCGGAGCCAGAGAATCAGTTCAATGATCGTTCTATCCTGCTGAGCGCGAGTGCGGCCCGCGAGTTGCAGCTCGGACGCGGTGATGTCGTCGAGTTCCAGGTGGGCGTGAAGCGGGAACGTTTGCGTGTGTCTGGTGTGCTCCCGCCAGCGGCGTTGCAGGATTTTGCAGGGGTGGTCGATATCGCGACCGCTCAATGGGTGTTCGAACGGCTCGGCAAGTTGTCGCGGATCAACCTGCGGCTGGCGACGGGTTCAAGTCCAGAGCGGGTGAAGGCAGCGCTCGCGAACATGCTCCCGTCGACCGTTCGAGTCACGACGCCGGGTGAAGCAACGGACGACGCTCTGCGCCTGTCGCGCGCGTATCGTTCCAACCTGACGGCGCTCGCGCTGGTCGCGTTGTTCACCGGCGGCTTCTTTGTGTACTCGACGCAGTCGTTGGCGGCGCTTCGCCGGCGTCGTGAGTTCGCGGTCATGCATGCGATCGGGGTGACTCGTACCGAGCAGTTGATGCTGATGCTTTCTGGCAGCGTCATCGTCGGGGTACTTGGCGCAGCGATTGGCATCGTGCTCGGTGTGATGATCGCGAGAGTCGGCTTGAGTGCGCTCGGTGCGGATCTCGGCGCCGGATACTTTCGCGGGCTCGCGCCGGGGCTGAATGTTCATATGGTCGAAGTTGCTGTGTTCTCTTTGCTCGGCATTGGAGTCGCCATTGCCGGTGCATTACGACCGGCCCTCGACGCGGCTCGCGTGCCGACAGCCAGCGCGCTGAAGGCGGGCGATATCACCAGCGGGGAAGTGCGTGCGCATGGCTGGACGGTGTTGACGCTCGGCGTGCTTGCGGCGATCACCGTGAGTTTGCCACCGATCGCGGGCTTGCCGTTGCCGGGCTTCGTGGCCATTGCGCTATTCCTCATTGGTTGCGTGGTCGCGATGCCTTCCGTCGTTCGCTTCGTGTTGCGTCACGCGCCGCGCTGGCCCCGCATTCCTTATGAGATTGCCATCGCACAGATCGCCGGCACGGCGCGGTATGCGACCTTGAGTGTTTCTTCCATCATCGTCAGCTTCAGCTTGATGGCGTCGATGGCCATCATGGTCACGTCGTTCCGGGACTCGCTCGATCAATGGACGCAGAAAGTGCTGCCGGCCGATCTGTACGTGCGCGTGGGATATGTCGGTCAGTCGTCGTATCTGGACGAGTGGCTGGCGCGATCGATGGCGGCAGTGCCGGGTGTCGAGCATGCGGAGTACAGCCGCCTGGCTCGCGTGCAGCTGTCGGCCGATCGCCCGGCCCTGGCGCTGATTGCCCGATCCATGAATCGCGATCATCCCGATCAGACGTTGTGGATGATGAGCAGCGCGAGCAATGACATTCCGGCTGGCGCCGTGCCGGTGTGGATCAGCGAAGCCGCGTCGGATCTGTTTGCCATCGAAGCGGGTGAAGAGATCAGGTTCGAGCTGGCGGGCAAGCAAGTCGTGGCCTCGGTGCGAGGAGTGTGGCGCGACTATGAGCATCAGAACGGTGCCATCGTGATGGCGCGCGATGAGTATGTAGCTCTAACGGGCGACCACGCCGTCAACACGGTCTGGTTCTGGCTCGCCGAAGGCGCGGACCTCGCCAAGGTCGGCAACGCGATTCGCGATCTGCTGCCGCCAGGCGTGGACTACGACATGCGCACACCGGGCGAGTTGCGCGAGCTGTCGCTCGCGGCGTTCGATCGGACGTTTGCGATTACGTATCTGTTGGAACTGGTGGCCGTGACGATCGGTTTGTTCGGCATCGCTGCGGGTATCAGCGCGCAGGTTCTGGCTCGGCGCAGCGAGTTCGGCGCTCTCAGGCACCTCGGCTTCACGCGCGGGCAGGTTGCGACGATGCTGGCGATCGAAGGTTCGGTGCTGGGCGCGCTTGGCGTGATCGTTGGATTGATTGCGGGCACGGTCATCAGCCTGATCCTGATCTATGTGGTGAACCGACAATCGTTTCACTGGAGCATGGATTTGAGCGCGCCTGTTGGCTTGCTCTCCGGGCTCAGCGTTGCGCTGATCGCCGCGGCAGCGCTGATCGCGGTCGTCAGCGGCCGGCAGGCGATGGGGGGAGATGTCGTGCGCGCGGTCAGAGAGGATTGGTGATGCGCCTGACGCGTGCGCTGTATTCGTTTGCTGTGGCGATGCTGGTGACACTCGGCGCTCGCGCCGATGCGGTGTATCCGGCCGTCGTGCCCGGCTATGAAATCCAGTTTCCCCGCGACGAGGGCAGTCATCCTCAGTTCAAGACCGAGTGGTGGTATGTCACCGGCTGGCTGGAAGGCGCGTCGAACCAGCCCATCGGTTTTCAGCTGACCTTCTTTCGCTCGCGTACCGGCATCGATGACGACAATCCCTCGCGATTCGCTTTGCGCCAGGTCTTGTTCGCGCACCTGGCCGTCAGCGATCCGAAGCGCGGCGCTTTGTTGCATCACGAGAAGTCCGCCCGTCCCGGCTTCGGTCTGGCCGAAGCTGCCGAAGGCTCGCTCGATGTTCATATCGACGACTGGCGGCTGCGCCGGGACGGTGACGCTTACCTCGCCGTGGCCAGGACCGACGACCTGCAACTGGACTTGAGGTTGGAGCCACGAGCTGCGCCATTGCTCCAGGGCGATGAGGGTTTCAGTCAAAAAGGCCCGAACCCGAGCTCCGCCAGTTACTACTACAGTCTGCCTCAGCTCGCGGTCACCGGGCGCGTTTCTCTCGATGGCAAAGAACAATCGGTCCGCGGCGTTGCGTGGTTCGATCACGAGTGGTCCGGCGCCATCGTCGACGAGCGCGCGGAAGGTTGGGATTGGGTCGGCCTGAATCTCGACGATGGCGGCGCACTGATGATGTTTCAAATGCGCGGCCCCGAAGAGAGCGAGCTGTGGGCGGCCGCCAAGTGGCGGGCCGCCGGTGCCAGCGAGGGCGTTCCATACAAACCAGAAGCGGTGCAGTGGAAGCCCGTACGATACTGGCGCTCCTCGCGCACGGGCGTTCGCTATCCGGTCGAGTGGCAAGTCACAGTCGGTGATCGCGTGATCACCTTGAAGCCGCTCATGGACGATCAGGAGAACGACGCCAGCGGCAGCACCGGCACCATCTATTGGGAAGGTGCCGTTCGTGCCTTCGAAGGCGACAAGCCCATCGGTCGCGGCTATCTGGAGCTCACGGGTTACGCAAAGAAGATACGGTTGTGAGCGCCGTCATTTGACCAGCTGACGGCGCGCGACGATGACGCCGTCCTCGTCTGCATACAACCAGTCGCCGGGACGAAACGCCACGCCGCCGAAGCGAACCACGATGTCGCGCTGACCTTCGCCGCGCTTGTCGGTCTTCATGGGATGAGTGCCGAGCGCCTTGACGCCGATGGGCATGTCGGCCATCGCCGCGGAGTCGCGGATGCAGCCGTACACGACGATACCTGCCCAGCCATTGTCGACGGCCTTCTGAGCGAGCACATCGCCGACCACGGCGCGACGCATCGAGCCGCCCGCATCGATCACGAGGACGCGACCGTTGCCGGCTTCAGCGGTCAGCTCGCGGACCAGCGAGTTGTCTTCGAAGCATTTGATGGTGGCGATCGGGCCGCCGAACTGGAGGTGCCCGCCGAAGTCGCCGAACAACGGTTCACAGATGTCCAGCTCGTCGCTGAATTGATCGCACAGGTCGGCGGTTTTGATGTCCACGGCGCAGCCTCGTCAGGGTAAGACGAGGCAGTTTGCCGCAGACCCGAGGGTCCGCGCGAGTGCTACTTCTTTTTGCCCAGCAGGCGCGAGAGCAGCGAGTTGCTCTGTGGCAGCTTGCGAACGCCGCTCTCGGATAGCTCGACTTCGCGCGCCTCTTCCAGCAACTCCTCGGCGAGGCTTTTCTTGAGTTGCTTGTGCTTGCCTGTATTGACGCCGCGGGTCAGCTCGGAGCGTTTGGTGGCGGGGCTCGCGGCTTTGGCGGCAACTCGGCTGTCCAGCGCTTTGTGAACGCCAGTGGAATTCAGCTTGAACGCACCGGTCGCATTGGGCTTGAAGGCGCCCGTCGCGCCGGGCTTGAACGTGCCGGTGGCGGAGGTCAGTGCGCCCGTCGCATTCGGACGGAACGCGCCCGTGGCGTTCGGGCGGAACGCACCCGTGGCGGACGGATCGACTTCCATGGTGACGGTCGGCACGATCGGCGCGCGATTGGCGCGGGCGTTGTTCAGCTCGACCACGTTGTTCTTCGGCTCTTCGGGTTCGGCGCGACGCGGTTGTGGCGCGTCTTTGAAGCGCGTCTGTTCGGCGACGCTGATGCGCAGCACCGACGGCGATGCGAAGAATGTTTTCAGATAGCCAGCCACGGCTTCAGCGGACACTGCTTCCTTGAAGAAGCCGAGCCGCAGCGAGTGCACGATCTTGCCGCTGCCCGCGGTCGCGACCGAATACAAACGATAGGCCTCGAAGATGTCGAGGTGCGGCATCGTGTCCAGATTCACCGGCTGCTCGGACGCGGCGAGCTGAATCGCAAACCACTTCTCCTGCGCGTTGTCGTTCAGCTCTTCGCTGGTCAATGCGCGAATGGTCTGCGTGCTGTCGAGATTCGGATGCGCATGCGAGCTGTCGCGCACCAGGGCTGGCGGAACCTGCTTCGGCGCTGGCGCTCTGTTGACGACGGGCGGCGCAGCCGGTTTTGCCGGCGGCTCAGCTTTCCTGGCCGCAGGTGGCGTAGCCCTGGCGCCAGCGGGTTTCGGCGCAGCGGCCGCGGGCTTGGCCGCAGCTGCTTTGTTTGTTACAGCCGCTGGTGAGGCAGCGGCAGCCGTGGCCTTGGCTGGCGGCTCATCGTAGAGATCGAGCTCGAAGGCATCGACATCTTCGATGTTCAGACCTTTCCCGACGTGATACGGCTCGTTCGATCCTTTCGACTGCTGTGCGGCGGCCGGCGTCGGTTCAGGATCGGAGAACGTCAGAGCGGGCACGCGCACGCTCGCGGCAGTATCGAGCTTGGGCGGCACGACGACCGGCGCGGGCGGCGTGATCGCCTTGTTTTTCGCAGGAGCAGTGGCGGGCGCCGGTGCGTTGGTCTTGATCTTGAGTTTGCTGGTATCGAGCGCGGCGAACTTGCCGCTCAGCAAACCGACGGCCAGCGGTTCTTTCGATGCGGCCGGCGTCGGCGCAGCGACCGGTGCCGGTACGGGATCGTCGTTCCAGCTCATCTCATCGAGGCCGGGCGCTTCGGTGAGCGCTTTGATCTTCGGTAACGAAGCCGACGTGACCGCGGCTTTGGTCTCTTCGTCCGGCTCCCAAGTCATTTCCACGACCTCGTCGCTCGGAGCTTTGGCGGCGGGCTTCGCGGGTTGCGCGACCTTCGCTGCAGCGGGTTTCGCAGCGGCCTTCGCAGGCGCTGCTGCGACAGGGGCAGCCTTTGGGACAGGAGCTGCGGCGACGGGAGCGGGCGGGGGCGTGTTGACCACAGCAACAGCAGGACGCGGCGCGGGCGCCGAGGCGGGCAAGTAACCGCGCGCGAAGCGACGATCCTCATCGCTCAGGCTGGTCGTGAATGCAGTCGGATACTGCTGGCGAACGACAGTGAGAACACGTTCAGCATGCGCTTCGTTGGTGAAGAAGCCGAGGCGCAGCCGGTGCCGCGTGCGTCCGTCCTCGACGCGCGCGACCTGATAAAGCTTGTAATTCTCGAGACCGGGAATGTTTCGACCCGTCGTCGACACCGGCGCGATCGAGGCGCACAGGTTGATGACGAACAGTTGCGTGCCGCTCCCTGCGTGCTGGGAGACAAGCGGTGGCTGTGAGCTTTCCGGCTCGACATAAACCTTGCTGGTATTGTCTTCCACGTTTCTTCCCCGACCCGTTGCGCCGCTGATCACCGCCCGCGTGCGGTGGACGCGCTTGCAGCTGAACGGATCATTTCGGCGGGGGAAGTGAGCGCGCTTATGCGCATCGCGCTCGTTCACGGCGGCTTCGCTGTTCTCTTTTGTGGCGAAACCGTTGCCGCATTATGTCGCGGCCCCGTGGCAACCCCGCTGTCTTAGGAAATGAATCCGTTAGACCGGAAGCTTTGCGTCCTCGCCTTTCGGCGAGTTTGCCCAGGAAATCTGCTCAATCGACTTGGAAACGATTCGATCATCGGCACGCCCAGGGCATAAGTCAAGCAGTACGGTCGCTTTCAGCAGACAAGGGGTTTGGCGACAAGTGACATGCTGCGTGCGCCTTGGGGTTATGTCTCATCCGGCCTGTTTTTCTGCGGTTTTGTTACACCGCCATACGCGTCCATGCTTCTTTGCTGGCGCTCGCCGGCTCGCCCGCCATGATTCGCGGCGCGAGCTGAGAAACGATATGAACCTGCGCCGCATCGGAAAGGCCGAGCGCGCGTAGCGCACCTTCGAGGCCTTCGATCAGCTGACGACGCTCGTTCTCCGTCGGGCAGCTGTCACGCGCCAGCGCGGCGAGCTCGTCGCCCACGCTTTCCAATGTCTCGGCGATCGAGGGCGCGAACTCGCTCAAGTCACCACGCAGGCGCGCGGCGAATCGAAACGAGTTGTATGCGCACACGTACGCGCGATGTCTGAGCTTCAGGTTCTTCAACATTCCCACCGCATGGGTCTCCCGCACGAGGTCACGGGCGAAAGTGTGAAGGGCGACACGAATTGGACGGTGTGCGCTGGATCGCAAAACGCCCTCGCACTTCGGCGTTGTATTTGCGCCTCATTACGGATCAAGCACGTACATCGAAACTATTTTTTGCTGGAAAAAATTCAAGCGCCGGCCGTTGACAATCAGCAACTCTCGTGATGCTGAGCGCGTGGCGCACGATCCGCCACGAGGACAGCGGGCGCGGCCGCGGGCCGTGCTACTTACGCGCGGCCCACATTGCGATCCGTGGGCGAGTGGAAATATTCGCTTTCTTCGGCGAACTGGCGCATCAGCTTGCGCAGCTCCTCGATCCGGCCCTCGGCGGTGCTGATGGGCTGGCATTCTTCGCATTCGGGATCCGAACAGGGTTGCCGCGAGTACAACCAGTACTGGACGGCACCCGCCAGCAGGCCATCGGCGATGTCCCAGATGTCGGCCTTGTCATCCGTGTCGGCGATCCGGTTGCCCAGGTCGACGGCCTTGCCGAAGGCTTCGCTGAAGGGGTTGTCGGGTTCCTGCATGGGGGTCACTCGAGCGTCTGGCGCCCGTTGCTCTCATTGAAGATGGCCCCATTGTAACGGCGTTGTGCCCCCCGACGAAGACTCCTCGCGCCTTGAACCCGGGGCCGCCGACTGGTCTACTGTCATAAAGCACTCGCAGATCCCGTAGTCCGCTGCAAGCGGGCGATTTCATTAGAGGTTTCACATGGCCGACGATCGTAATCAGGACCCCCAGATGGACGCCGAGGGGCTCTACCAGGAGGACAATTTCACCGACCGCAAGGTCGGTGCGATCCGTCGCCTGTCCCCGGTGCGGGCCGATGGCTCCGCCGATCCCAGCCGGCCGGTGCTGTTCATCGGCCAGGCCGAGATCATGACCAACATGGGCCCGGTGCCCATCAGCTTCGAGATCGAGGCTCAGACCCTGGCTGACGCGGTCATCGGGTTCGCGCCGGCGGCGCAGGCCGCGATCGAGCGCACGGTTCAGCAGATCCAGGAAATGCGTCGCCAGCAGGCCTCGCAGCTGGTGGTCCCGCAGGGGCCGGTGCCGGGCATTACTGGCGGCCGCGGCGGCGGCAAGATCCAGATGCCTTGACGATCCTGGGGTGCGCCGCGCCCCATGATCGTGCGTGGGGCCCGTCACGCGGGCCTTACGCTGGTGCGTTCCACCTCCCTTTGCGCACGAATCTCGCATAACTGGCTGCATTCGCAGCTGGCACGCTTTTCGCTCCATCGCCCGACATCGAGCTCGAGCCGTGGCATCGCTGCCCGGCTACAACAGAGGTCTGGATGCCGGCGATTCCGTACGATGAAATGCATGCCAGCGACGGCGAGGTGCGAGAGCACTACAGGACTTTCGCTTCCTGGCTCGCGCGTACCCCCAGCGAGCGCGTTGCTCACAAACGCGCCGAGGCCGACACGCTATTCCACCGCGTCGGCATCACCTTCACCGTCTATGGCGAGGAGGCCGGCACCGAGCGGCTGATTCCCTTCGACATCGTTCCCCGCATCATTCCGGCCAACGAATGGAAACATCTCGCTGCCGGCCTGAAACAACGCGTGCGGGCGCTCAACGCGTTCACCAACGATATCTATCACTCGCAGGAGATCCTGCGGGCCGGCCGCATTCCCGCCGAGCAGGTGCTCTGCAATGGCCAGTATCGGCCGGAGATGCAAGGCATCGATGTGCCCGGTTCGATCTATGCGCACATCGCGGGGATCGATGTGGTGCGCGCCGGCGAGGGCGAGTTCTACGTTCTCGAAGACAATCTGCGCGTGCCCTCGGGCGTGTCGTACATGCTCGAAGACCGGCGCATGATGATGCGCTTGTTTCCCGAGTTGTTCGCGCTGCATTCGGTGGCGCCGGTCGAGCACTATCCGGATTTGCTGCTGGAGAATCTGCGCAGCGTTGCGCCCTCCGGTGTGAATGATCCGACCGTCGCCCTGCTGACGCCGGGTGCTTACAACAGCGCGTATTTCGAGCACGCATTCCTGGCGCAGCAGATGGGCATCGAGCTGGTCGAGGGACAGGATCTGTTCGTCGACGACGAGTTCGTCTACATGCGCACCACGCGCGGTCCGCAGCGGGTGGATGTGATCTATCGGCGCATCGACGATGACTTCCTGGATCCGCTGGTGTTTCGGCCCGATTCGATGCTCGGCATTCCGGGGCTGCTGGCTGCCTATCGCGCCGGGCGAGTGACCATTGCGAATGCGATCGGCACGGGAGTGGCGGACGACAAGTCCATCTACCCCTACGTGCCGGAGATGGTGCGTTTCTATCTCGGCGAAGAGCCGTTGCTGTCCAACGTGCCGACGTATGTGCTACGGCGCAGAGAGGACCTGGAATACACGCTCGCGCATCTGTCGGAACTGGTGGTCAAGGAGGTGCATGGCGCGGGCGGGTACGGAATGTTGATTGGCCCCGCGGCAAGCAAGGCAGAGCTTGAGGCGTTCCGTCAGCGCATCCTGCGGTCGCCGGAACGATACATCGCGCAGCCAACGCTCGCGTTGTCGGCATGCCCGACATTCGTCGATGCGGGCATCGCGCCGAGGCACATCGATTTGAGACCGTTCGTATTGTCGGGGCGTGAAGTGACTCTGGTGCCGGGTGGGCTGACGAGAGTGGCGCTGAGAGAAGGCTCGCTGGTGGTGAACTCGTCGCAAGGCGGCGGGACGAAAGATACGTGGGTGCTGGAGCGATGACCCTGGTGCGAATGACGCCGCCGCAGATTGTCAACGAAATAACTTCTGCTGGGCGATGCGGCCCACAGGGCGCACGAGCATGCTGAGTCGCACCGCCGATCATCTCTACTGGATGGCGCGCTACACCGAGCGGGCCGAAAATCTCGCTCGCATGCTCGACGTCAACTCGCGCATGTCGCTGCTCCCACAGGGTGCGGAAATCCTCGAACAAGGCTGGATCGCGACCCTCACCATCATCGGCTTGATGGATGCCTTCCGGCAGCGGTACGACGCCGTGACCTCGTCGAATGTCATCGAGTTCATGTCCTTCGACCGCGACAATCCGATGAGCATCTACAGCTGTCTGCGCGCCGCTCGGGAGAACGCGCGTGCGGTTCGGGGCACGCTGACTTCGGAAATCTGGGAAACGTTGAACGCGACCTGGCTGGAAATGCGTGATGCCAGCTGCTGGACAGGATACTCGAATGCCGGGAACGCAGGGATGCGCAGGACCAGCCTGCGTTCTGCCACCGAGGCGGAAGTGGGCAACTTCTTCGAATGGGTGAAATACCGCTCGCACGTAGCGCGAGGCGTCATTCAAGGCACGATGCTGCGCGATGAGGCCTGGCACTTCACCTGGCTCGGCACCTATCTGGAACGCGCCGACAGCACCGCTCGCATTCTCGATGTGAAATATCACTTGCTGCTCCCTCGCGGCGAGCAGGCGGGCGGCGCGACGGATTACTACCAGTGGAGCGCGCTCCTGCACTCCGTGTCCGCCTTCGAAATCTATCGCCGCGTGTATCGTGACTTGATCACTCCGCGACGCGTCGCCGAGCTGCTCGTGCTCCGCGACGACATGCCACGCTCGTTGCGTCGCTGCATGTCGCAAGTCCACATGCACCTGGAGTCGGTACGCAACTCGCAGTCGGCGGAGACCGAGCGGCGCGCCGGTGAGTTGCAGGCGTCGCTGCACTTCGGGCGCATCGACAGCGTGTTCGAAGTGGGCCTGCACGAATACCTGGTGCGATTTCTCGGTCAGGTGCGCGATCTCGGCGATCGGGTCTCACGAGACTTCCTGGTCTCGGCCACCGACTAGGACCAGCGCATGCAACTACACATCCGACATGAAACGATCTATCGCTACGGCGAGCCGGTAAAGCGCAGCGTGCAGAACCTGCGGCTCACGCCTCGCCGCGATCCCATGCAGCGCGCGCTCAGCTGGAACATGGTGGCGCCGGGACAGTGCCGTTCACAAGTGGATGCTTACGGCAACATCGTGCATCTGCTCACGCTCGATGAGCCCCATCGCGAGATTCGCATCGTCGTGAACGGCGTGGTCGAGACCGAGGACCAATCCGCAGGGTCCCTGCCCGACGAAGGGCGCCTTTCACCACTGGCCTTTCTTGCCGAGACGCCGCTCACCCGGCCGGACGAAGCGATCGCGAGCTTCGCGCGTGCTCACCTGCAATCGGGAGGCGACCTGAGAAGCAGGCTGCTGGCGCTGGCGGAAGCGGTCTGTGAACAAGTGCGCTATGAAAAAGGCGCCACTGACGTGCATGAATCGGCGTCGCGAGCATTCGCCCGCGGGGCGGGCGTGTGCCAGGATCATTCGCACATCTACATAGCCAGCTGTCGCAGCGCCGGGATTCCAGCACGCTATGTCAGCGGTTACTTTTATGCCGGCAAAGACGGCGAAATCGCCAGCCACGCGTGGGTGGATGTTTGGGACCCGGGCCGCGAACCGGGCTGGCTGTCCATCGACGTGACTCATCGCATGCCCACCGATGGGCGGCATTGCCGGCTGGCCGTAGGTCGCGATTACCTCGATGCGTGCCCGATCCGCGGCGTCCGTCGCGGCGGCGGTGCCGAAGAAATGCAGGTCGCGGTGCGGATCGCCGCGGCAGCTCAACAGTGATGCCAATGCTTCGAAATGAAGACTATAGTTTGCGTTTCCCGGGCAGTGGCGCCCGATAACCGCGGTTGTAGCTATGACGTATTGCATAGGCATGCTGCTGGATGCCGGCCTGGTGTTCCTTTCCGACTCGCGCACCAACGCCGGCGTGGATCAGATCAGCACGTTCCGCAAAGTGACTCTGTTCCAGCGCCCGGGCGAGCGCATCATGGTGCTGCTGACGGCTGGCAATCTGGCGATCTCGCAGGCGGTCGTGAACGTCTTGCACGAGCACGAGAACGAGCCGGGCATCCAGGGCATCTGGAGCGCCAAGAACATGTATGAGGCTGCGCTCGCGGTCGGAGCAGCGCTGCGCGAGATCTACAAGCGCGATGCCGAAGCCCTCAAGGAGCATCACATAGAGTTCAATGCCTCGCTGATCTTCGGCGGCCAGATCGGCATGGAAGAGCCGCGGCTGTTTTGTATCTACGCGGCAGGCAATTTCATCGAGGCCACGGCGGAAACGCCGTACTTCCAGATCGGCGAATCGAAATACGGCAAGCCGATCCTGGATCGGGTCATTTCACGCAGCACCAGCCTGGCGCAGGGCGCGAAGTGCGCGCTCATTTCGATGGACTCGACGATCCGCTCCAACCTGTCGGTCGGCGTGCCGCTCGATCTGCTGTCGATCAAGCGGGACGAGCTGAAGATCCACAGTCACGTGAACATCGATGAGGATCACGAGTACTTCCGGATGATCCGCACGCGCTGGAGCGAAAGCCTGCGACATGCGTTTCACGAAATCCCGGATCCGGAGTGGATGCGGCGCAGCTGAGCGCGCGGCTCATTGCGCCTCGACCTTCACCCAGACCGACAGCTCGTTACCGCCGGTGCTGTAGCTGCGGCTGAGAATGCCGCTGCCGGTGCTGCTGGAAGACTCGCTGACGCCGCCTAGCTGGATCCACGATCCCAGCCGGCCGACCACCTGGGTATTCAAGGACTGCGATTGAATGGCGCCGCCGGCGACGCGCTCGTCCTGCTGGGCAATCTCCAGGATGACCTGATCGCCATTCACACGCGGCGTGACCATGAAGCCGCGTTGCAGATCGCGATGCTCGATGGCGCCCGCGACGAACGGTCGTTTGCCGCCACCGACCGCGACGGCCGTCACGATCGGCACGCTGTTGCCCGTCGCGATGAATGCAGCGTTGCCTTCCAGCACCTGGACGCTGGCAATGCTCGAGTCGCTGGTCTGCAGGTTGCGCTCGCCGGCGCGCACGGTGCCCGATACGCCGCCGCGAGTGCTCAGCGTCCCAGAGGCCGATGCCTGCTCCTGTTGAATGTCCAACGCCGTGCTCCGGCGCACGGAAACCAACATTTGTCGCTGTTGTTTGTCCAACTGCGCTACTGCCGAGCGCAGCTGCGCCAGATTGCCGCTACTGGTCCGGACGAACAGCTTGTAGTCCTGGCCGCTCAGCGCACCGCCCGGTTCGAGCAGGGGCTGCAGCACCGGAATCAGGTCTTCGGCGCGTCGGTACTTCAGATCGATGACGGTGAGCGACTGCGCCCAGGCCAGCGCCGTCATCAGACAGGCGCCGATGCCAACCCAGGACCATTGCCGCCAGCGGCGAAACTGAATGTTCATGAAGCCTCGTAGAACGCACTAAGTCCCTGTATCGGGATGAGTTGGCCGGCGCTTCAGGCAATCTCCTAGGGGCAACCACGGAATAGCCGCGCGCCGGGCCGCTCAAGCCTGCGCCGATTATGCCGAATCAATGACTGTGCGGCCGTCGAACCGCGTGCTGATCGTGTTGCGGAACAATCAATGAACCTGATCCTTGGCATCGTGGTGGTGTTCGGCTGCGTGCTGGGCGGCTTTGCCGTCCACGGCGGCCAACTGGCCGCGCTGTGGCAGCCTTCCGAGCTATTGATCATCGGCGGGGCCGCGACCGGCGCGCTGATCATCGCCAACCCGTTCAGCGTCACCAGGAAGATCGCCGCCGGCATTCCCGGACTGATGAAAGGTTCGCCGTACAAGCGGGACCATTACCTGGCGCTGTTCTCGGTCATGTACGACCTGCTGTCGATCGCGCGCAAGGAAGGCATGATGGGCCTGGAGCGCGTCATCGAAGAGCCGGAGAAGAGCGAGCTGTTCAAGAAGCGGCCGTTGATCCTGGCCGATCGAGCCGCGGTCGAATTCATTCAGGACTACCTGCGCCTGATCGTCAGCGGCGACATGGACCAGCATCAGCTCGAAGCGCTGATGGACCTGGACATCGAGACCCATCATCACGGCGACGAGGAGCCGGCACAGGCGCTCAACAAGATCTCCGACTCGCTGCCCGGCTTCGGCATCGTGGCCGCGGTGCTCGGCATCGTGAACACGATGGGTTCCCTCGGCGGTCCGCCCGAAGAGATCGGTATCAAGGTCGCGGCCGCGCTGGTCGGTACCTTCCTCGGCATCCTGCTCGCTTACGGTCTGCTCGGCCCGATGAGCCTGGCGATGGAGCGGCGTGCGCGCGATCAGACGGCGTTCTACACCACCATCAAGACCTGCATCATGGGCTTCCTGCAGGGGCACCCGCCGCAGGTCGCGATCGAGTTCGGTCGTAAATCGACGCCCGCGGAGCTGCGTCCGAGCTTCAAGGATCTCGAAGCCCAGCTGCGCGGCAAGAAAGCCTGAGCGCCGGTGAACACGCGTCATGGCCAGGGGTAAGGACGGCGAGGCACTCGCGCCGATCATCATCAAGAAAGTCCGGAAGGGCGGCCAGGGTCACCATGGCGGCTCCTGGAAAGTGGCCTTTGCCGACTTCGCCACCGCCATGATGGCGTTCTTCCTGCTGATGTGGCTGATGGGCTCCACGACGCAGGAACAGAAGGGCGCGATCTCGGAATATTTCAACAATCCCTCCGCCGTGCCGGGCAGGAGCACGCAGCCTTCGCCTACGTCCATCCAAGGCCCGGGCGGTGCGAGCACCAGCATGATCCAGCTCGGCGGCGGCATGGAGCTGCACACCACCAGCAACGATGAGAATGCGCCGCCGGCCCAGGTCGTCAACGACGAGGAAGCGGAGCGGCGCGCCGAGCAGATCGACCAGGAACGCTTGAACGCGCTGATGCAGGAACTGAAGCAGGCGATCGATGCCCGCGAGGCGCTGGCGAAGTTCAAGGATCAGATCCTGCTGGACATCACGCCCGAAGGCGTGCGCATTCAGATCGTCGATCACGACCGGCGTTCGATGTTCCCGCTCGGCAGTGCGAAGCTGGAGGACTACAGCAGCAAGATCCTGTATGAGCTCGCAAACATCATCAACAACGTGCCGAACCGCATCAGCATCAGCGGCCACACCGACATCAAACCTTACGTCGCGGTCAATTACAGCAATTGGGAATTGTCGGCGGACCGCGCCAACGCGGCTCGTCGCGCGTTGCTTGCAGGTGGCTTGCCACCGGAGAAGGTAGGTCGCGTCGTGGGTCTCGCGTCGAGCGTGCTGCTCGACAGCGCCGTGCCCGACAGCCCTGTGAATCGACGCATCAGCATCATCGTGATGAACCGTCGCACCGAAGAAGCCATCATGCACGAGAACGGCACGTTGCTCAGTGTGCAGCCCCCCGGCGCAACCGAAGCAGGTTCGGCGCCGGTTGCCGAGACGGGTAATAGTGGCCTCGGCGCCGCTGGCGTTAGTTCTCCCGCCGCTGCCAGTGCTGTGCCTGTCACGGCTGCTGTCGCCGCGCCGATTGCGGCGATGATCGCGCAGTAAGCAGCTCGTTCGCCGGCGTACTCTTCGTCGGCTACAGAGCGGTGCGCGGCAGGATCAAGCACTCGCTGACTGTTCCGGGGTCTGACCTGCAGCGCTCGTTTCCGGAACAGGGTCCGCTGGGAGTGAGGCTGCCGGGCTGACTCGTTTGTCCAGCGGCAGCACGCAGCGGACCAGCAATCCCGGATGATTGTCGAGCAGCTCGATCGTCGCCCGATGCAGGCGCATGACCGCGGCGACCAGGCTCAGGCCGAGACCGCTGCCGACTTGATCGCGATCGCGTTCGAGGCGCACGAAGGGTTGCAGGATGCGGGCGCGATCGGCTTCGGGGATGCCGGGGCCGTTGTCGGCGACGGACAGCGTCAATGAATTGCCGATGGCACGCACGCTGGCCTGGACTTTGCCGCCTTCCGGCACGTACTTGATGGCGTTTTCCAGCAGGTTGACCATCGCTTGCGCGAGCAGCTGGCGGTTGCCGTGCACGGAGGCGGTCGCGTCGCCCTGATAATCCAGGCTGATGTTTCTATTGCCGGCTTCGGGTTGATAAAGCTCGACCAGTTCCTGAGCGAGCGCGGCGACGTCGACGTCTTCGGTGGGCACATCGCGGCCGCGGCCGTCGGTTTGCGCGATTTGCAACAACGTGCCCAACGTTCGCTGCACGCGATCGAGCTCGGCGAGCGTTGCGTCCATGGTCTCGCGAACGCTTTCGGGCACGTCTTCATGTTGCAGCGACTCTTCGATACGAACGCGCGCTCGATATAACGGCGCGCGCAAATCGTGAGCGGCGCTGTCGAAGGTCGTGCGCAGCGTTTCGGTCTGCTGCTCGATCGTTTCGAGCATGCGATTCACGGCCGTTGCGAGCGCATCGAACTCGTCGTGCGCGGGCTCGACCGGCAAGCGTCGTGACAGATTGCCAGCCATGATGGATTCGCAGGTCGCCGCGACCGCTTTGACGCGCCGGCGGATGCGACGGCTGTAACTCAAACCAAACAATGTGGCGAGCAGCACGCTTGCGCCGACGCCCCAGAACATTGCGGTCCGCAAGCGGGAGGCGAGGCGACTGCGATCGAGAATGTCCGTGCCGACCAGCAGCCAACGATTCCCGGGCAAACGAATGATCTGCGCACGGACCGGATGCGCCACCGCGCCGCCGGCGTCACTGGCATCGATCTCGAACTCCACCCAATCGTTATAGCGACTGACCACCTGCGGCCAGCGCGCGAGATTGCCGGCGATGGGAAAGCCGTTGTTTTCGACCAGGAGATACACGGCGCCGGAACGACCCCAGCCGTCGGAGCGACGATGCAGCGTCGCCACGAGTTGCAGCAGGCCGCCGCGCGAATAGTCATCGACGAGATTGTTGACCTCGGAGTTGATGACCGCATCGACTTCGTTGTCGAGCACGCGCGCCGTCAGGAAATACACGGCGGTCAGCACCAGCGTGACGCCGACGGCGAAAATCACGATGAACAGCGTGGCGAGCCGCGACGTGGACAATCGCATGCGCGGTCGTGGGCGCGTAGTCGGCCCGACGGCATCCGGATGGCCGGAGTCGGTCATGCGTTCGCTGCTCTGAAGAACGGTTGAGGTGGCGGCCATTGTACGACGTCTCCCGTCGCCGCCCGCCAGCACTCGTCGAGCGGCTATTCCTTCAGCACATAGCCCGCGCCGCGCACGGTATGGATCAGCGGTCGGGAGAAGCCCTTGTCGACGGCATTGCGCAGGCGGCTCATGTGCACGTCAGTGATATTGGTCTGCGGATCGAAGTGCAGGTTCCACACGCCTTCGAGCAGCATGGTGCGCGTGACCACCTGGCCGGGCCGGCGCATCAGGAATTCCAGCAGCTGAAATTCCTTGGTCGTGAGGTCGATGTTCTGGCCCGCGCGCGTGACTTTGCGCGCCAGCAGGTCCAGCTCCAGGTCCGCAACCTTGAGCCGGCTGGATTCCGCCAGGGCGGTGCCGCGGCGGCTCAGTGCTTCGATGCGTGCGAGCAGCTCGGCGAATGCGAAAGGTTTGGTGAGGTAGTCGTCGCCGCCGGCCTTCAAACCATGCACCCGGTCGTCGACGGTGCCGAGCGCGGACAGGATCAGCACCGGGGTGCGATCGTTGCGCTCGCGCAAGGTGGTGATGATGGTGAGGCCGTCGACGTGCGGCAGCTGACGGTCGGCGATGATCACGTCGTAATGACGCTGGGTGGCCTTCTCCAGGCCGTCACGGCCGTCCGAGCTGTGATCGACGCTGTAGCCGATGTCTCGCAGGCTTTTGATCAGGTATTCGGCAGCCTGCAGATCGTCTTCGATGAGCAGTAGTTTCATGCGGTGCGTGAACGTTGAGCCGGCCGGCGATGGCAAGGGAGATTGCCGGGGAACACGAGGGGAAGTGTCCGCCATCGCCGGCCTTTTTCAAACTCGGGAGCGGGCGTCCCTGCCCCGACCCTCGCCCGCCACCCGGGGCGGCGGGGTACATCCTGTACCCGTCCGGAGGCCCACGCTCGTCATCAGCCGACTCGCACCGGCACGAAGATCTGCGCGCTGTCGCGCTCGATCAGCAGCGCCACGACCTTGCCCTTGGTATTGCGTGCGGCGCTCTTGAGCTCTTCCACCGACTTCACCGGCTTGCCGTTGACGCCGAGGATGATGTCGCCGCGCTGCACGCCGGCGGCAGCCGCCGGACCGTCCGAGTCTTCGACCACCAGGTCACCGTTGGTCTCGGCCTGCTGCTTCTCCTGCTTCTGCAGCGGGCGCACCACCAGGCCGAGCTTGGCGGTCTCGTCCGATTGGGCGCTGTCGCGGTTGGCGACCTTGGTGCCTTTCTCGGCGATCTCGACCGGCTTCGCCGTCAGGCGCTTGATGCTGCCATCGCGCCACACCTCGAGATTGACGGTGCTGCCGGGCTTCTTCGAAGCGATCAGCCCCGGCAATTGCGAAGACTGCTCGATGTCGGTGCCGTCGACCTTGAGGATCACGTCGCCGGCCTTGATGCCGGCCTTCGCGCCCGGACCGTCGTCTTCGACCATGCCGACCAGCGCACCCTTGGGGCGGTCGAGGCCGAACGACTCGGCCAGCTGCGCATTCACGTCCTGGATCGAGACGCCGATGCGGCTGCGGGTGACTCTGCCGGTCGACACCAGCTGCTGCTGCACGTTGCTGGCGACGTCGATCGGGATGGCGAACGACAGACCCATGTAACCGCCGTTGCGGCTGTAGATCTGCGAGTTGATGCCGACCACTTCGCCATTCATGTTGAACAGCGGACCGCCGGAGTTGCCCGGGTTGACGGCCACGTCGGTTTGGATGAACGGCGCGTAATTGCTGCCGGGCATGGAGCGCGAGGTCGCGCTGACGATGCCGGCGGTGACGCTGTTCTCGAAGCCGAACGGCGAGCCGATCGCAATCACCCACTCGCCGGGACGCAGCTTGGAAGGATCGCCGAGCTTCACGGTCGGAAGATTCTTGGCATCGATCTTCAACACGGCCACGTCGGTGGCTTCATCGACGCCGACGACCTTCGCCGTGTATTCGCGCCGGTCGGTGGTCTTGACCGTGACTTCGTCGGCATCGCTGACCACGTGCGCGTTGGTCAGAATGTAACCATCCGGAGTGACGATGAAGCCCGAACCCTCACCGCGCGGCGGCGGCTGATTGCCTCGCGGCATCGGCTGTCCGAAGCGGCGGAAGAAATCGTAGAACGGATCATTGGGCGACATGCCCGGGAAGTCGGCAGTGGGCTGGGTCTTGCCGACCACGGCGACGTTCACGACGGCCGGGCCGTAGCGATCCACCAGGGAAGCGAAATCGGGCAGGGCGGCGGTGCGCGGCGAGGCCGTGGCAACGGCCGGCGCGGTGCTCGCGGCAGCGCCCTGGGTGGCTGGGTTGTTATCGGCGAAGCTGCCGGAGCAGCCGGCCAGCGCGATACCCAGCACCGTGGCTGCCGAGACCACGGTCGCGCGAGCTCGATTGAAGGGCGCTCGATTCTGTCTGACAAGCATGGATGGCTCCTCCCACTGTGGGTTTCCAATGCAATGCCAGTAAGACGCCCTATCGCAAGCAAAGTTTGCAGGAAACCTGCTCTATTACGAGGACTTAATGCTACCGCGTAGTTCTTCCAGCTCCTGACGTAGGGCGGCCACCTGCTGTTCCAGCGTGGCGACGCGGGCTTGCAGGGAGCTGCGCGAATCGGCCCCGGCGGCGTTCGGGTGGGGTTCAGATTCGCCCTCAGGGGCGAGCGGGAGGGTCTCCTCGCCACTGAATAAATGCGCATAGCGCGAATCGCGCCGGCCCGGCTCGCGCGGCAGCTGTTTGACAAAAGGGCCGTCGGGACGCGTGGCAAGATCCTCGAGCGCCGCGTCGACCTCGGCGCCATCGCGCAGCTCCGCCATGCGTGGCACGCGAGTGCGCAGCTCGCCGGGAGTTTGCGGGCCACGGAGCAACAGCTCACAAACGATCGCCGTCTGCACCGGCGTGAACTCGAAGGAGCCGAAGCCGGTGTTGCAGAAGCGGTGCTGATACTTGGGCACGCGGCTGCCGAAGCCCGATTTCTCCAGCACCAGATGCTTCTTCACCAGGCCCTCGACGCTCGCCTGCACGGTGCGCTCGTCCAGGCTCAGCACCGGATCGCGATTGCTCTTCTGATTGCAGGCGTTCGTCAAAGCATTCAGCGACAGCGGATATTGATCGGGCGTGGTCAGGGCCTTCTCGATCAGGCAGCCGATCAGCCGGGCTTCCAGGGCGGTCAGATGGGTGTTCATGACGGTACGACGGCCGCGCGCTTATGCAGTTTGGTTTGGGGAATATAAAGGATTGCCTGGATTCAGGGCCCGGCCCTTGAATCGCGCCTTCTTAGACCGGACTGTAACCGCGTACAATCACGGTCCATATCTCGCTTGGGCTCCTAGCCTTACTATCTTGCGCAACCTGTCCCTGCCGCTCGCAGCCACGGAGCCGGACACCGCTGTCGCGGGCCCGGCCGCTCGCCTGCGCGAAATTCCTTACAACTACACCTCGTTCTCGGATCGCGAAATCGTGATTCGCCTGCTGGGCGAGCCGCTGTGGACCACTCTGGACGAGCTGCGCAGCGAGCGTCGTACCGGGCGCTCGGCGCGCATGCTGTACGAAGTGCTCGGCGACATCTGGGTCGTGCAACGTAATCCGTATCTGCAGGACGACCTGGTCGACAACCCCAAGCGCCGCGGCCTGCTGATCGACGCCTTGCATCACCGGCTCACCGAGATCGAGCGTCGTCGCGATATTTCCGATCCGGAGCGCGATCGCAAGGTCGGCGAGCTGCTGCGAGCGGCCCGTCGCGCGGTCGAATCGTTCGCCAGCGATTTCGAACGGCTGGTGCAGCTTCGCAAGCGCGCGCGCCGTCTGCTCGAACGTCACACGCGAGACGACAACATTCGTTTCGACGCGTTCGCGCGTGTTTCGCACGTGACGGACGCGACCGACTGGCGTATCGAATATCCGTTCCTCGTGCTCTCTCCGGATACGGAAGCGGAGATTCCCGCGCTGGTACGCGACTGCATCGAGCTCGGCCTCACGATCATTCCGCGCGGCGGCGGCACTGGCTACACCGGTGGTGCGATTCCGCTCACGCCGCTCTCGGCAGTGATCAACACCGAGAAGCTGGAGCAGCTCGATGCCATCGAAACCATCGACATCCCCGGTGCGAGCACCCCGGATGCGAAGGTGCCGACGATTTTCAGCGGCGCGGGCGTCGTTACTCGTCGCGTGTCCGATGCGGCCGAGCGTGCGGGCCTGGTGTTTGCTGTCGATCCGACGTCCGCAGATGCCTCGTGCATCGGTGGCAACGTCGCGATGAATGCCGGCGGCAAGAAGGCGGTGCTGTGGGGCACGGCCGTCGACAATCTCATCTGGTGGCGGATGGTCGATCCCGATGGCAACTGGCTCGAAGTCACGCGCCTGGATCACAACCGCGGCAAGATTCACGACGTCGAAGTCGCCAAGTTCGAGCTGGTTTGGAAGGACGGTCGCGACACTCCGGATCGTGCGCGAGTGCTGCGCACGGCGCGCGTCGACATCGAAGGTCGCAAGTTCCGTAAAGCAGGGCTGGGCAAGGACGTCACCGACAAATTCCTGGGCGGCTTGCCGGGCGTGCAGAAGGAAGGTTGCGACGGCGTCATTACATCGGCGCGCTGGATTCTGCATCGCATGCCGAAGCACACGCGCACCGTGTGTCTGGAATTCTTCGGCCACGCACGTCACGCGATTCCGTCCATCGTCGAGATCAAAACATTCCTCGACAACGAGGCCCGCACGACGGGCGTGCAACTCGCCGGCTTGGAACATCTGGACGAACGCTATCTGCGCGCGGTCGGTTATGCGACCAAGTCCAAGCGCGGCGCTTTGCCGAAGATGGTGCTGCTCGGAGACATCGTCGGCGACAATGAAGATGCCGTGGCGCGTGCGACTTCCGAAGTCGTGCGCATCTCCAACAGCCGTGCGGGTGAGGGCTTCGTCGCCGTCAATCCCGATGCGCGCAAGAAATTCTGGCTGGACCGCTCTCGCACGGCCGCCATCGCGAAACACACCAACGCCTTCAAGATCAACGAAGACGTAGTGATTCCGCTGGAGCGGATGGGCGACTACACCGATGCCATCGAGCGCATCAACATCGAGCTGTCGTTCGCCAACAAGATCAAGATGCTGCGCGAGCTGCGCGATTTCTTCGAGACCGAGCTGCCGCTGGGCAAGGTCGACGATCCGGATCTCGCCGGCGTGTCGCGCGCCGAGCTGCTCGGCGATCGTCAGATCCAGGCGCAGCAGGTGATCGCCGATACGCTCGCGCGTTGGACCTATCTCGCCGAACATCTCGATACGCCGCTCAGCGAAGCGCTGCCGCAGCTTGCGACGCTTGGTTTCGCGCCGCTGCGTGGCGACTTCGAACGACGCATCGATCGTGAGCCGAACGTCCGCATCTTCGATCTGGTGCAGGATCGCTCGCTGCGCACGTCGTGGAAGACGGAAGTGCGCGCGCATCTGCGTCGGCTGTTCGTCGGTGGCGCCTGTCTGCCCATCCTCGAAGCGGTCGAAGCCATTCACAAGCGCGTCCTGCGCGGTCGCGTATGGGTCGCGCTGCACATGCATGCTGGCGACGGCAACGTGCACACCAACATCCCGGTGAACTCGGACGACTACGAGATGCTGCAGACGGCGAATCGCGCCGTCGAACGCATCATGCAGATCGCTCGTGGGCTGAACGGCGTGATCTCGGGCGAGCACGGCATCGGCATCACCAAGCTCGAGTTCCTGAGCGATGAGGAAACCGAGGAGTTCCGCCGTTACAAGGATCGCGTCGATCCGGACGGCCGCTTCAACAAGGGCAAGCTGATGCCCGGCGGCGATCTGCGCAACGCCTACACGCCCAGCTTCAACCTGATGGGACACGAGTCCCTGATCATGCAGCAGTCCGACATCAACTCGATCTCGGACGCGATCAAGGATTGCTTGCGGTGTGGCAAGTGCAAGCCGGTGTGCGCGACGCACGTGCCGCGTGCGAACCTGCTGTACTCGCCGCGTAACAAGATTCTGGCGACGTCGCTGCTCATCGAAGCGTTCCTGTACGAGGAGCAGACGCGCCGTGGCGTGTCGCTGCGTCACTGGGACGAGTTCTCCGACGTGGCCGACCACTGCACGGTCTGTCACAAGTGCGAAAAGCCGTGCCCGGTGAACATCGATTTCGGCGACGTGTCGATGGCGATGCGCGACCTGCTGCGCCGGATGGGCAAGAAGCGCTTCAATCCGGGGACCGCCGCGTCGATGTTCTTCTTGAACGCAACCAATCCGCAGACCATCAAGGTCGCGCGCACGGCGATGCTGGAGTGGGGCTTCAAGGCGCAGCGCATGGCGAACCGCGCGCTGAAGGTCGTGGCCAATGCGCAAACGGCGCATCCGCCCGCGACGACCGGCAAGCCGCCGATCCGCGAGCAGGTCGTCCACTTCGTCAACAAGAAGATGCCGGGTGGCTTGCCGAAGAAAACGGCGCGCGCGCTGCTGGATATCGAAGACCGGAACTACGTGCCCATCATCCGAGATCCGGCCAACACGACGAGCGACTCGGAAGCCGTGTTCTACTTCCCAGGCTGCGGCTCGGAACGTTTGTTCTCGCAGGTGGGCCTGGCAACGCAGGCGATGCTGTGGAAGGTGGGCGTGCAGACGGTGCTGCCGCCGGGGTATCTGTGCTGCGGCTATCCGCAGCGGGGGGCGGGTCAGTTCGACAAGGCCGAGAAGATCATCACGGACAATCGCGTGCTGTTCCATCGCGTGGCGAACACGCTGAACTACCTCGACATCAAGACGGTGGTGGTCAGCTGCGGCACCTGTTTCGATCAGCTGCAAGGCTACAAATTCGACGAGATCTTCCCGGGTTGCCGGATCATCGACATTCATGAGTTCCTGATGGAACGCAACGTGAAGCTCGAGGGTGTTACGGGCGTGCGCTACATGTATCACGACCCGTGTCATACGCCGATGAAGAGCTATGACCCGCTGAAGGTGGTGAACACGCTGATCAACGATCAGGTGAACGGCAAGGTCGAGAAGAACGACCGCTGCTGCGGCGAGTCCGGCACCTTCGCCGTCACCCGCCCGGACGTGGCGACGCAGGTTCGGTTCCGAAAGGAAATCGAGATGAAGAAGGGCGCAGAGAAGATACGAGCCGATGGCTTCAAGGGCGACGTGAAGATTCTCACGTCGTGCCCGTCGTGCATGCAGGGATTGAAGCGTTACAACGATGACGCGGATATCGATGCGGACTACATCGTCGTCGAGATCGCGAAGCACGTGCTCGGTGAGAACTGGCTGCCCGAGTACGTGCAGAAAGCTAACGCCGGCGGTATCGAGCGCGTTCTCGTTTGATTGTTGGCTCGGGCGCGGGACTGGGCTTTCGCCCGTCCCTCGCTCTTTTAAAGCGTAAGAGCTGTAAGAGCTGTAAGAGAAGAGACGTCGGCTCTTGCGCGCCGCCGAGGTGGGGTACCTCCTCCCGGCACCGGGCTCGGCCGGAGCGCCTTGCGCTCCTCACCGCACGTCCATGATGAGCCCTGCTGTTGCGGCCCCGTCCCTGTGCCGCAAAGCTGCCGGGAGAAGGTACCCCACCTCGACGACGCGCCGACACGTGTGCTGTACCCATTGAGGTCGGGCACGCACGCGCAGACGTGTGATGTATTCGTTGAGGTCAGGCACGCACGCGCAGACGTGTGATGTATCCGTTGATGCCCAGCACGCTCGCCGACAGGTGTGCTACGTCCGTTGTAGCTGCGCTCGTTGTGTGCTGCTCTTTGTGCTCGATCGTGCCATGCGACGTCGAGTGTTTTGCGCTCAGTCTGCAACGTGCTGCCCAATGGAGACTGCCCAAGCCAGTCTCCACTTTCAAACTACCGCCCGAGGTTGAATGAGCCAAGCTT